>DAOUJA010000089.1:0-10739 GCA_034423175.1 Dehalococcoidia bacterium | reverse complement strand
CGCACGCTGGACACCTCGTCGATCGCGCGGCTCTTCCCCTTCTGCCCGCCGGACCTCGACACCCGCAGCGGCACCCTCTACGGCATCGACCTGCGCTCGTGCTCGCCCGTCGTGTACGACCCGTGGGACGGCACGCACCTGAATGCGAACACGGCGGTGCTCGCGCGCTCCGGCAGCGGGAAATCGTTCGCCACCAAGCTCGGTGTGCTGCGCGGCATCACGCGCGGCGTCACCGCCTACGTCATCGACCCCGAGGGCGAGTACGCGGACATGGCCCGCGCGGCGGGAGGCCGCGTCCTCTCTCCCGGCGTCCCCGGACAGGGCCTGAACCCGTTCGTCATCGACGAGGCCGACCCCGAGGAGCTGCTGCTGCGCATCGGCAGCCTCAGGAGGCTCATCGAGGTGATGGTCGGCGAGCGGCTCAGCGCCGAGCGCCGGGCGTCCCTCGACCACGCGCTCGCCGGCTACTACGCGGAGACGCGGGAGCGCACGGGCTTCCGCGACTTCTACGCCTACATGCAGGACGGGGAATCGGAGGACCTTGCGAGGTTGCTCAGACCCTTCGCCACCGGCAGCCTCCGCCACCTCCTCTCGGACGAGGGCGACGACCTGCTCGCCAACGAGGCGCTCGTCACCGTCTTCGACCTCCGCCTCCTCGAACCCGAGCTGCGCCCTGCCGCCGCCATGGTCTGCACCGAGACCGTGTGGGCGGCGGCGGCGCGGAACCCCAGGCCCCGCCTCCTCGTCGTCGACGAGGTCTGGTCGATCATGCAGCACCCCGAGGGCGCGGCGTTCATGGTGTCGATGGCGAAGCGGGCGCGGAAGCACCGGCTCGGCCTCCAGTTCATCACCCAGGACGTGCAGGACCTCCTCTCCGAGGATTCGTCCCGCGCCATCACCGGCCACTCGGGCAGGGCGCTGCTGCAGAACGCCGCGTTCAAGCTGCTGCTCCAGCAGGACGCCGCCGCCATCTCCACGGTCGGCGACGCCTTCGATCTCCCGGTCGACCTGCAGCGCTGGCTGCTCTCCTGCCCCAGGGGAGACGGCCTCCTGCTCGCGCGCGGAGGAAGATTCCCCGTCCGCATCGAGGCGACGCCCGAGGAGTCCGACGTCATCGAGTGGCGCCCCGGCAGGCATGGAGGACCGGCGATGACGGAGGCCGATCGTCCACCGGCGAATGGAACGCAGGACCGCACGAAGAGCGGAGACCGGACACGTGGACGCCACACGAAGAAAGGAAGAACCGTATGAAACTGCCCTTCTCGAACAGCAAGAAGAACGACGAGCAGCCGGAGAAGACCCCGGTGCTGCTGGAGATCACACCGCCGCGCGACGGCGACCGCAACCTCCTCAGCGTCGAGAACCTCCTAGGCTCCGTCACGGCGCCCGAGTCGTTCTCGCTCGATATGGCCGGGGACGCCGACCGCGTCGCCGTCATGGCCCGCTGCCACGACGAGGACGTGTTGCGCGGCCAGATCGCCGTCCACTACCCCCAGGCGCGCATCCGGCAGGTCGCGCCGGAGGACGACCCCCTGCGCATCGACGAGGGGGAGCGGGTGTGGACGACGACCCTGCGCTCCGGCGGCCCTGAATACGTGCCGCTGCGCACCTTCCACGACCGCGACCTCACCGACCCCGGCTCCGACCCCCTCCTTGCGCCGCTCGGCGCGCTCTCGGGCCTGCACCCCGGCGAGCGTGTCGTCACCCGCCTGCGCATGCGCTCCCTCGGCCCCGACTGGGCGGTCCACCACCAGCGCCTCGCATACGAGCGCCCGGCGCCTCTTCCATCACAGCCGCCGCACTCCGCTCAGACCGGCGCCCCATCATCCGCCGAGCCGATCCGCATGGCCGTGCTCGGCCTCGTCGCAATCGTCGGCCTCAGGGCATACACCTGGGTCCAGGCGGGCGAGACGTTGAACGCGGTGCTGATGGGCATCGCCTTCGTGGCGGTGCTCGCCGCCGCCGGGTACGTGAAGGCCCGCTTCTTCAAGCCCCGGCGCTCCTACCCGCCCTCCCTCGTCGCCGAGAAGGTCTCGCGCATCGCGTTCGACGCCGACATACAGGTCTCGATCATCCTGCCGCCAGACGCAGGCGAGCAGCGGGCCGGGACGATCATGAAGCGCATCGCGGCGGCCTACCGCCACTACGACAACCCCTCCGGCGCGAGTTTCATCGTCGGAGAGCTCGAAGCCGTGGACATCCTGGACGCAGGGCTCGACCCTGAGCCCCCGGGGTTCTTCGGCAGCCGCAGCGTCATCGGCGTCCGCGAGGCGGCGGCGCTGTGGCACCCGCCTGCTCCCGCCGACGACACCCCCTCGGTGGAGCGCTCCGGCGCGCGGGTGCTGACGCCCACGGCGAAGAGCATCCGGTACGGCGCGCCCGTGGGGAGGACCACGGCGGGCAGGGAGGAGGTCGTCCACTTCTCCGACAACCTGCAGCACCGCCACCAGCTCTACGTCGCCCGCACGCAGATGGGAAAGTCCACCCTCATGCAGCACGTCGTCGTCCACAGGATGCGGGAGAAGGCCGCGGGACGCAACCGCGACGCCATCGTCGTCGTCGACCCGCACGCCGACCTCGTGGAGGCACTGCTGCGGCACGTGCCCGAGTCGCTCATCCCCCAAGTCCGCCTCATCGACCTCGCCGACGAGACCGGGGCGGTGGGCATCAACCTGCTGGACACCCGCATCTTCACCAACCGCGACCGGACCACCGACGCGGTGGTGCGGATCGCGAGGGGTCTGTGGGAGCAGTGGGGGCCGCGGATGCAGTCGATCCTCGAACACGTGTTCAAGACCCTGCACGAGGCGAACGCGCACCCCGATACCCCTCCCGAGGAGCAGTTCACCATCCTCGACGGCCTCACGCTCGCAGCCGAAGAGCAGTTCCGCAATGGCGTGCTGCAGAGGGTGTCCTCCTCCTACCTGAAGGAGTGGTGGAAGCGGGAGTTCATGGGCTGGCGTGCCGAATACCGCGCCGACGCCCTCGCGCCCGTCCAGACCCGCCTCGGCTACTACGCATCCTCCGAGCGCGCACGCGCCATCCTGGGCCAGCCCCGCTCCACCATCGACATCCGCCGGACGATCCTCGACGGCGGCATCCTGCTCGTCTCCACCGCGCAGGGCGCCGTGGGACGCGACGTTGCTGCGCTGCTCGGCGCGTCCATCCTTAACCTCGTCGACGCCGTGATCCGCGAGCAGGGCAGCCTGCCGCGCGACCGGAGGCGCGGGGCGCTGGTGGTCGTCGACGAGATGCAGTCGATGCCCGGCGTCGACTACGAGTCGATGCTCTCAGAGCTCGGCAAGTTCGGCGCCTCCTTCATCCTGGCCACCCAGAGCCTCGCCAAGCTCGACGACCTCTCCCGCACCATGCGCGACACGGTGCTCGCCAACGTGGGATGCCTCGCCGTCTTCCAGACGGCGGGCTCGGACGCCCGGCAGCTCGTCTACGAGCTCGGCAGGGAGCGCGTCAGCGAGGACGACATCATCTCCCTGTCCGCCCACCACTGCTACGTGCGCGCCATCATGGACGACGACCGCACGTCCATCTTCTCCATCGTGGTCAACAGGGCCGAGCAAGGGGACCCCGCCGTCGCCGACCGCATCCGCGCCGAGGCGTCCGCCTACGTGACGAGCGCGGAACAGTTGGAGGTGATGATGGCAGAGGCCGAACTGCGCGACGACGAGTATCGCAGGAGGGGAGCGCCACCCGATCGCGGGGGCGCTCCCCCGGCGGGAGAGCAGAAGAAGGACGCGCCTGCGGACAACGTCAAGCCCAGGGAAGTGCGCAGCAAGTACTACCAGCCGCCGACCGGCGGCGGTCAGGGCGCGGAGGACAGCACAGACGCGGAGGGTGACGGATGAGTACCGTCGAAACAGACCTCCTGCGCCGGCTGGCGGCCATGCCCTTCCTCGACCGGCTGGAGGCGGCGGCCGTCTCCGGATGGTCCAGAGGGGCGGTCTACGGCGCCGTCCACACCCTCGAACGCGAGGGTCTGGTGGTCTCGGTGTCTCACGCCTCCGACCTGATCCCCCCGACCCGCCGCCACTGCCTCACGGCAGCCGGGCTGCACCGGCTCGCCCGCGCGGAGGGCATGACCGTGGACGAGCTGCTCCGGCTCTATCCGGTATCGGAGCAGTGGCTGCGCATCCTTCTGGAGCGGC
Source organism: Dehalococcoidia bacterium (assembly GCA_034423175.1). Classification (GTDB taxonomy): domain Bacteria; phylum Chloroflexota; class Dehalococcoidia; order Lucifugimonadales; family Australimonadaceae; genus Bin16. The sequence goes on along the minus strand of DAOUJA010000089.1, from coordinate 6,576 downwards.
TCGACGCCGTGGGCGTCCTCTATCGGCTGGCCTCCGCCATCTCCGGCGCGGCCTTCCCCGTCCGCTTCCGGTGGTACCGGGCCGCGCCGATGGACGCCGCCATCGGGCTGCCCGACGGCCGCGTGTTCGCCGTCGTCCGGCAGGGACGCACCGCAGACCGCACGGCCTTCGCCAAGCGGCTCTGGCGGCTGAGGGAAGGCTCTCGGCCCAGCGCCGTCCTGCTGCTCGTGCCGAACGAGGTCCGGTTCAGGCACGCCCGCAGGCTGCTGGCGGGCGCCCCGTTCCCGACATGCATCGCCCTGGAGCGAGATGTGGCCCTCGCCGGACCCGGAGCGCCCGTTTGGCGTACACCGTCAGCCCCTGCTCCCCTCAGTCTCGCCGACGTGCTGGCCCACATCGGACGGAGGGGCGCATGGCTCGCCGAGGAGCCGCTCGCACGGGTCTCGCTCCCCGATGACTTGTCCGAAGGGAACGGCGGCGACTGGATGTTCCCCGCCCTGCTCAAGCCGACGGAGAAGCGAGCGCTCGATCTCGTCGCCGACTGGCCTTGGCTCGCTCCTGCCCACCTGGGCGAACTCCTCGCCGTGAAGCGTTCGAGGCTCGCGGGGACCATCGCACGGCTGACGGCCTTGGGCCTCACCGTCAACGCCGAGACCAAGGGCGGACGCAGCCTCGCCCCGACCGACCGGGGGCTGGCCGTGCTCGCCCGGCGGGACCGTGCCTCCGTGGGCGCGGCGAGGAAGCGGTGGAGCACCTCTCCGCTGGACCTCAACGCCCCGCTCTCCTGGCGCAACGTCAGCGGCAGCAGGAGCCGGCAGCTGCTCAGGAACGCCGAGCACACCGAGTCCGTCCACTGGTTGGTGGCGGCGCTGCAGCGCCAGGCCCACTCACGCGGGCGGAAGCTCGTCCAGCTCGATCCGCCCCACCGCGCTTCCCGCCACTTCAGGCACGGCGGCGGTCTCCGCTCCGTCCATCCCGACGCCTTCGGCATCGTGCGCCACGGCAGCTCCGCAACGCCATTCTTCCTCGAGTGGGAGCGCAGGGCGGTGCGTCCCGTGACCATGGCCGAACGCATCGCGCCCTACCTGCGCTACTTTGCAACGGGCAGGCCGCTCGAAGACAATGGCGCACCGCCGGTCGTCCTCATCGTCTTCGAGGATGACCTTACCGCAACCCACTTCCTCAGGGTGGCGGGCAATCAGATGGACACGTCGGGGGTGACGGTCCCGCTGTTCGTGTCCCACCGGAACCTGCTGGAGCAGGTGGGACCGCTCGGACCCGCATGGCGCATCCCGGACGACGGAGAACCTTCCTACTCCTTCCAACAGCGTTGAACGCCGACCTCCGCTGCCGATCAGCGAAGAGTCTCACCGGAGGGGATGCCATTTGGCGGAGCAGGCTGCGACAGCAGCCCCTTTCGCAAAGAAGCGATGCTGTGTTCACATCTCCTCAGTCACGCATGGCGGTGCGAGGCACGGCCGCCATTACCAAAGCTGAGGAGGTGGCACCATGACTGGCGAGAAACGTGCAGTGAACCTTGAGGACTGGAGCCCGCCGACCTGGCCGGAGGACTTCGGGGAGCGGCTGGCACGGCTTTTGGAGATGTGCGAGATCTCACGGCAAGACCTCGCCGAGCTCGCCGGTGTGACGGAACGCACCGTGCAGAAGTGGCTCAAAGGGGGAATGCCCACCGGCCACAATTTCTGGGGCATCGTCCAACTGGCCCGCACCGTCTCAGGCGGGTTCGAGTTAATCATGTACGGCGAGGCCGGTTCGGACGGCGAAGCGGGAGAACAGGTGTGAACAGCCGGAGCGGGTTCAGGGCCCCGCTAACTCTGCCATCATGGGTCTCCACACTTTATCTGTGGGGAGTTACTGACCAGTGTTAGCCAGCCTGCTCACCTTCCATGAAGTCCTTGAGTGCTAGGTAGAACTCAAGGACTTCCCGTCGTTCGTAACCTTCCGTTTGCTCAACGGGTGACATTGAGTCTAGATGTTCCCGCAGCATTGACGCCTTGTCCTGTAATTGGGGATAGAGACGGGCAATGGCGTCACGAAGGGGCTGGTAACCATCAGGAACGGCGTTGTGGACATGGATAAGGTGCAACTCTAGGTTGCGCCAGAATTGGTCAGCGTAACCCTTTTGCTTACCTTCCAAATCAACTAATGAAGCAATCACCGCGTACATCAATGCCCATAGTACTCTGTCGTTGTACGCCATCATCCTTCAATTCCCCTCTGTGCTAGATTAGCGGCTGGCTAGGTAGACCATTGGCTAATTCGCTGGTGCGGCACCACCAGAGAAGCAAGGTTCGATTCCTTGCCCTAGCCGCCAGTCCACCTAGCCCCGCGCTACCTACTTCCTAGGGCCGTTGTCTCGACCGCCACCGGACGGCTTGCCCGTCGTGCTTGGGTATCCGGCTCCCTTGCCGCCACCCTTGCCGCTGCTTCCGCCCTTACCGCCTTTCGCCATCGTTCGACTCACTGTTTACCTCCTTGCGCTTTGTGCGCTTGGTAGGCATTGTTTCAGGCTCCTTGCCTTTCCGCAAGTAGTCGTATCCCCAAGAGGTGGTGCGCGAAACCTGGGACTTACATCGCAAAGTAAACAGGTCAAACCCATTACCCCCCCCGAAGGGGTTGTGGGCAAGACGCTCCGTAAGCCCCAGTTATGCTGTGACCACTCCCACCTTAGCCAGCGAGAAGATGAGAGGCCATCGCTAAGCACTCCACAACTAACCCGCCAATCACCGATAGCACCAAGCCGTTGGAAGCTATACGGTTCAACTGTTCCTTTATCTTCTTCATACTCTATTCTCCTAATTCGTTTTATTCCAATGGTCAACATCTTATAGTCTCGTTTCCTCACGGCGATCTATTCTTTTCCGTTGCTTGTCTTCCTTTCGATGGCAATAAAAAACCTCCCAACAAAGGAGGTCATTGGCACTATCGGTATGCTAGCCGCCGCGGCAGGACCTCGCCGAGCTCACCGGTGTGACGGAGGGCACCGTGCATAGGTGGCTCGGAGGAGGAATGTCCACCGGCGCCAGTTTGTGGGGCATCGTCGAGCTGGCCAGAACCGTTCCCGGGCGATTCGATCTGATCATGTACGGCAAGGCCGACTCGAACGGCGAAGCCCACGGATTAGCGGAGCAGCCAGGGCGCGTCCAGGGCCCCCACCGAGACCGCCACTCGATCCGGGACCGATCCACCCCAGCAGTCCACATTCAGCCGGTCTACCGTCCCGTCTCATCAGACCCTCGGTCAGCGTGCAGCAGGATGTGCAGCAGGCCCATCTCCTCGGCGGTGGTGAACAGGGAGAACAGGTGGCCGGGGTCTGGCTGTATCCCGGCCTTCCATCGCCACACGCACCGCATGCTCACGCGCAGTATTCGGGCCAGCCCTCGCCAAGAGAGCCCCGCCGCCTCCTTGAATCGCTCCAGCCGCTCCGGGAAGTCCTCCGGGAAGAGCGAGGGCTCGACTTGGTAGACGCACTGCTGACGTCGACTCACGCCACCTCTCCACGCGCCTCTCTCACCGGGCCCTCTCGCCGAACCACGAGCAGATCGCGGCCGAGGAGTATGCCGAGACCGCCGGGCACGCGCGTGGCGAGGTCCACGATGGCGAGCATCGCACCGCCGTTGGGCCAACCGCCGTTCCTCCACTGCTGGAGCTGCCTGGGGTCCACGCCGATGCAGCACGCCATGCCCTCCCACGTGAGGCCGGTGACCTCCTTGAGCGCGGCGAGCCGGTCGGGGAAATCATCCGGCAGCAGGGCGATGCCGGGGGTGAACAGTCCCCGTGGGGTCTGCAACCCGTTACGCATCGTCGTTCACCACGTAGAAGAGGTCGTCGAAGTCCTGGCAGTCGAGGCCCTCCATGAGCCGCCGGCGCATGGAGGGCGACGGGCAGCGCTGTCCGTTGACGAGCCGTGAGAGGTGGCCGGTAGAGATTCCGAGCCCGCGGGAGAGATCGTTCTGGGAGATGTTGAGCCGATCGAGCCGGTCCCATAGCGCCTCCGGCTTAAGGAGAACTCTCCTGGCGCGCCTACCCGGCATGCTCGTCCTCCGCCTCGATTGGAGACTCTCCGTCCGAAGCCGTGATCGGTCCGCTCTCGCTTCCGTCGAGGTGGGCGTCGCAGGTCGAGGGGCGGAGCGCCTTCTCCTGTGCGAGGGACGCGAGGTGATGGCGTGCGATGATGCGGGCGAGCAGCCGCAGGCCGCGCTGCCGCAGCTCCTCCTGCTCCTTCGTGAGCCTGTTGCCTTTTCGCACGTCTCTCGTCTCCATGGGAAGCCTAGTGACAGGCGCCGGTATCGCGGTGATGCGCCTGGGGTCTAGGATGCATCATCGGAGTTGGCCGTTAGTGTTGCAGTAGTCTAACGATAGCGCATACCTATGGACAAGGCATACGTGTCGTAACGAGCGCTCCCCTTGACAAGTGTTGCCTCTGAGTTGACAATCATTGCTCAAAGATTGACCAGACGGGTGTGGGTGCAGTAGTGCAACAATTTGCGTTGCACGGAGAGACTGACATGGACGAACTGAGCGACAGGCGAGACGAGCAGATCGGGGAGACGCTGAAGCGGCTACGGGGCGATACGAGCATCCGCGCCGTCCAGCGCCTCACCGGCGTCTCCAACGCGTATCTATCCCAGATCGAGAAGGGTACGCGCCATCCGGGCCCGAGGCTCCTGCGTCGGTTGGCCTCCCTCTACGGCGTCAGCGTGCATGACCTGCTGCGCAAGGCGGGCTACCTGGAGCGCGAGGGCGAGGAACCGGAGGCGGATGAGGAGACGGAGGTGGAGCGCGCCTACCAGTACGTGCTGTCGGACCCGGTCTTCCGCGTGGGCACGAGACCGCGTGGCCCGCTGTCGACGGAGTCGAAGCGCTTCATCGTGGAGCTTTACGAGCGCTACAGCGGAAAGCGACTGCTGTCATGAGCGGAGCGCTCACGCTCGACGGCTTCTGTCACCGGCTCGCCGCAGACCGGCTGCTGCACCGCAAGCTGCACCCCGCGGCCATGGCGGGGGAGTTCGTGGGCTACTTCGAAGTACCGCCGTTCCCCCGCATGAAGGAGATCACGGATCTGCTGGACCGGGCGGAGGTCGGGAGAGTCGTCCTCTCGAGCGAGACCGGCGGCCTCCGGGGCTACCACGTGGGAACCAGGGACGGGGGCTACCTGATCCACGTGGACGCATCCGAGGGCAGGGTGGGGCAGGAGCATACGGCGCTGCACGAGGCCTACGAGGTCGTCCGCGAGCGGCTCCACGACCTGCATCCCCGCATCGGGCATCCCGTGGGGGCACCCCTGTGCCGGCAGGCCGACCGGTTCGCTGCCGCCACGCTGATGCAGCCGCGCTGGTTCTCCATCTTCGCCGAGGCAACAGGCTTCAACGTGGTGGCGCTCCAGGCGATGTACGGGCGCTCGTACGCATCCCTGACGATCCGGCTCGCGGAGGTGATGCGCCATCAGCCGCTGCTAGCCGTCCTCTACGAGCGTGGACCGCAATCCGAGCCGCCTCTGGGGATGGATGGGCAGGCTCCGGAAGGCCTGCGCGCCACGGTGGTGACGAGGACGCCTGGGTTCCGGCTGCGGACGCAGCGGCGTCCGTTGTCGGCGCTGCGCGGGCTGCTGCCGAGGCGGGGAGAGTCTCCGGCGGCGGGGTCGCTGGCGGAGCGGGTGGCGCTCATCGGCAGAGCCGCTGCGGTCGACCGGGTGAGCGGCTACGACCTGTGGCGGTCCGACGACCTGACCGTGCTGGCCCGTCCGGTCATCTGGGGCGAGGAGGTGGTCAAAGTGTCCGTGGTCGCGGTGCCGTACCGGGACCGCTCGGTCCTGCTGCCCCAGTTCGCCAACGCCGCGTTCGAGCGCATCTCCCACGCGCACCAGGTGTTGTAGGCGCGTAGGATGAGTCGGGGGGTTACGCATGGGCGTCGGGCGCCCGGTACTCTCCGTTTGCTGGAAGGGGCTGCACGGAAACGCCTCCAACGGCCGGACTGTTCCTCCCTCTCACAAGGTAGGATAACGATTGCGTGACCAGCCAGGAGTTCATCAGGCGCGCGAGGGACTATGCCCGGCGTACAGGACAGAGATTCCGGTTCGACCCCAAGCATGGGAAGGGCTGCCACGGGAGAGTCTACGTCGGAAGCCGTTTCGCTACGCTGCCGCGTGGAGAGTTGAAGAGGGGCGTCTTGGCCGCGATGCTGCGCCAGTTGGACATCGACGGGGGAGAGTTCTGAACATGATCTACGCATATCCATGCCGGTTGACGCCTGATGAGGACGGGGGCTTCGTGGCCACCTTCCGCGATGTGCCCGAGGCCATCACCGGCGGAAGGGACCATACCGAGGCGTTGGCCATGGCCGAGGACGCGCTCGCTACCGCTCTCGCTGGCTACGTCCACGAGGAGTGGGAGATTCCGGTGCCCAGTGGCATTGAGGAAGGGGAGGTGTCCGTGGCTGTGCAGAGCGTGGTTGCGGCCAAACTCGCGCTGTACTCGGCCATGAAGGCTCAGCGCGTCAGCGGGACAGACCTTGCCCGCAGGCTCGGCATCAGCGAGGCGGCGGTGCGCAAGATGG
>DAOUJA010000088.1:0-25310 GCA_034423175.1 Dehalococcoidia bacterium | reverse complement strand
GCCGACGTGCGGCTGTCGGAGCGGCTGAAGTCGCCGTACGACATGGGGTCGAGCTTCTCGAACCTGCGGGTGCCGACGGTGACGAGCTGCCACGAGTACATCATGAGCGAGGTACCGACGCTGTTCCCGGAGCTGCGCTGGGGATTCGTGGAGGTGAGCGCGCAGTGGGTGCCGTGGCTGGTGAAGGAGGCGCGGCGGCGGGCGCAGAAGCTGAGCCGAGACGTGCCGTACGAGATCTTCCCGGAGTACCGCATCTACGCCGCGTGCGAGACCGACGACGACCTGCCGTTCATCCTGAAGTACGCAGGGCCGGACAACATCGTTATCGGGACGGACTACGGCCACACGGACATCTCCAGCGAAACGGATGCGATAGGCATCTTCCGCTCCACGGACTACGACATCACCGAGGAGGAGAAGATCAAGATCCTCTCGGACAACCCGCGCAGGCTGTATGGGTTGTGATGCAACTTACGCAATTCACGAACACGATTGCAGACGTCCTGAAGGAATTCGATGGCGAGTTTCCTATCCACAAGACCTTTCAGCCGGGGATAGGACCATTTGGGGAGCCACAGCTCGTGCAAGTGATTGCAGAGAGACTGAATGCTCGTGGTGTGAGAGCCGAGACAAAACGAACACCGGACATGGCTGTTCAAGGTGAGATTGCCGTTGAGTTCAAGATTGTTCGTCCGTTTGGGGACAATGGGAAACCAGCGGAGAATTGGTCAGTCAACTTACTTCACCCCTACGAAGGCAATACGAGCCTGATTGGGGACGCAATGAAGCTGTCCGATTTGCCAGGCTATTCTCAGAAGGTCCTGTTCGTGATTGGATACGAACACAATCCTCCTAAGATTAGCTTGGATCCATTATTCAACTCATTTGAGGTAATCATGAAGAAGGTGGTTCGAATTGGTATCAGCAAAAGGTGCGAAGAAACGCGAATGGCGCTAGTTCACCCCGAGCATCAGACCCTTAGATGCTTAGGTTGGCAACTGCTATAGCTTTTCCTCACTCCCCGGCCGCCCCGCTCTCGAACATCTGCGTGACGGTGGCGTCGTCGAGGCCGAGGATTTCGGAGAGGACGTAGCGCGTGCCCTCGCCGTAGACGGGGGCGGACGCCGACGGGAAGTGCGGCTCCGCGTCGCTGAGGATGAACGGCACGCTCTCCACGACGCCCCCGTCCGGGAAGCGGCGGTAGAACTCGCGGCTCGCCATCTGCGGGTCGTCGTCGATGATCTGCCCGGCGTGCAACACCGCGCTCGCGGCGACGCCCGCGGCCTGCAACGCCTCAGCAGCCTCGTGCGGGCCGCGCCGTGACGTCCATGCCTCAATGGCCTCGTCGATCTCGTTGTGGCTGGCCATCCGATGGATGGCGCCGGCGAAGCGGTCGTCGTCGGCCCAGGCGCCGCGTCCTATGAGGCGGCAGAGCGCGGCCCACTCCTCGTTCGAGGCGACGGTGAGCGCGACCCACTGGTCGTCGCCGTCGCAGCGGTAGACGCCCTGCGGCGCGAGGTGGCGGGAGCGGCTGCCGGTACGCGCGGGCTCCGCGCCGTTCGCCTCGTACTCGAGCAGCGCGGGGCCGAGGTAGTTGATGGTGGATTCGAGCTGCCGCAGCTCGATGTGCTCGCCCTGGCCGGTGACGTTGCGTTTGTGGAGCGCCGCGAGCAGGGCGACGAGCGCGTGGCCCCCGTTGCACGTCGTGTCGGCGTAGGCGAAGCCGACGTCCGTGATGTCGCGGTGGGGGTAGCCGATGAGGCCGTCCAGCGCCGCGCGGGCCTGGAAGTAGGAGCCGAGCCCCTTGTAGAGGCGGTGCGGGCCGGTCTTGCCGAGCGCGGGCATGCTCATGGTGATGATGCGGGGGTTGATCTCCGCAAGGCGCTCCGGCGTGAAGCCCCAGTTCGGCAGCACGTCCGGCCCGAAGTTGTCGACGACGATGTCGCTGCGCTCGACGAGCCGCACGATGGCGTCGCGCGCCTCCTCGAAGCTCATGTCGAGCGCGAGCGAGCGCTTGCCGACGTTCAGGTTGTTGAAGCTGACGACGGAGTCCGGGCTCATGTTGCCGCGGTTGAGCGCGGCGCCCTTCTTGAAGCGCTCGACCTTGATGACCTCCGCGCCGTAGGCGGCGAGCCACTTCGTGTGGAGCGGCCCGGCGATGACCCACGTGAAGTCGCAGACGCGCAGGCCGGCGAGGGGTGGGGCGCCTGGGCTGCGAGATTCCCGCTTCCGCGGGAATGACGGGGATGGTTGCAGGGAGAGGGGGTCGGACACCTCGCCCAAGGCGGGGGCAGGCGCGCCCTCGCGGAGGCCTCCGGCGAAGCGGTAGGGCGGCCCGGCGTCGGTGAGGGTCGCGCCGTCGTGGTTGATCGTGCGGAAGAAGCCCTCGCCCGCGAGCTGGGGGTCCGTGGTGAGTTCGCCGACGCTGTTGAACGCCATGAGCATGATGCCTCGGTCCTGCGCCTCGTGCATGAGCGAGCGAGCGTCCATGGTGCGGAAGAAGCGGTCGAATACGGGCTCCAGCTCGTTGAGGCCCGCGGTGCGCGCCGCCGGATCGAGCCAGCGCTCGTCCCGTAACCCTTCGCCGTGGCCGTGCGACTCGAGCCAGTCCAGCAGGAGGGGCCACTCGCGGTCAGAGCTCTGGCTGAGCAGCTGGAAGCGGACGAGGCCGGGGCTGCACTCCCAGATGCGGCGGTATCGCTTGCCGCTGGAGCCCTGGCCGTGCCCGGCGCGCTTGATAAGCGTCTTGTGGGTCACGTACATCGGCATGACGTCGTACTGCATGAGCGCGATGCCCTCCTGCAGCGACACGTCCACGAAGCCGCCTTCGCCGGTGGCGTCGCGTCTCGCAAGCGCGAGCAGGATGCCCCCCGCCGCGTGGGCCGAGCTCTGGTGGTGCGCGAATCCCTCACCCATGCTGTTGGGCGGGTCCTCCGGGAAGCCCATGCGGTACATGAGGCTGCCCGAGGCCTGCGCCACGAGGTCCGACGACTTCCAGTGCGCGCGCGGCCCGCCGGCGCCGAAGCCGGAGATGCGCGCGTGGACAAGGCCGGAGTTGAGGGCGCGCAGGGCAGCGTGGTCGAGGGACGGAGACGACTCGTCCTCGAGGAGCACGTCGGCTGACGCCACGAGCCGCTCGAACGTGTCGTACCCCTCGGGTGTCTCACGGTCGAGCACGATACTCTGCCGGCCGCGGTGGAAGTGGAGGAAGTGCAGGCTCACGGACGGGTCGCCGCGCATGAGCGGGGGGAGCGTGCGCTCGTTCGAACCGCCCGGCGGTTCGATATCGAACACGTCCGCACCGAGGTCGGCGAGGAGCTTCGCGCAGTACGCGCCTCGCTCGCCCGTCAGGGCGATGACGCGGATGCCGTCCAGCGGGGGCAAGAGGGCAACACTCCGGTCAGCCCGTGCTCAGCATGAGCACCCAGCTGGGGACGGCGTCGAAGCCGAGCGCTACGAGGCAGTTCTCCAGCCCCGGCACCTGGCGCTCGCCTGCGCGTCCCATCACCTGCATCGCGCCCTCGCGGACGTGGCCCATGCCGTGCAGCCGCCCCTCGCCCTGGCTGCCGCCGAACGTCGTCACCGGCAGGGCGCCGCCGAGGGCGATGCGTCCGTCGCGGGTGAACTCGTGCGCCTCGCCCCTGCCCGCGAACCCCAACTCTTCCAGCCATTTCCACACCACGGGGCTGAAGCCGTCGTACAGCTGGGCGGCCTGCACGGCCTCGCGCCCGATGCCTGACGCCGCGAAGATGGCGTCGCCGCGCTCGCGCGTGCTCACGAACCCCGCTACATAGGCGGGCCTGTTGGGCAGGTCTTTCGCGCGGTCGGCGGTCGTCAGCACGACGGCGCCCGCGCCGGTCACGGGGATGTCGTAGTCGTAGAGGCACATCGGCTCGTAGACCCAGCGGGACGAGAGGTAGTCTTCGAGCGAGAGCGGCTTGCCGCGCCAGTAGGCGTACGGGTTCAACTGCGCAAACTCGCGGAGCGCGCTGACGACGTCGAACAACTCCTCGCGTGTCGCGCCGTAGTCGTGCATGTAGCGCTGCAGCCACATCGCCATGGCGCCGATGCCGACGCCGTAGGGTGCGGTGTACTGCTCCGGTCCGCCCGAGGCGGATGATTCGGACGACGCGTAGCGCACGCCCGGACGCTCGTACATCGCGCGGAGGCAGAGCACGTAGTCAGCGGTGCCGGTGACCAGCGACTGTATCGCCGCCACGACGGCGTCCCCCACGACGCCGCGGTTGAAGTCCGACGCCCAGCGGAGGTTGAGGCCGAGGGCGCTCCCCATGTACCGCTCGCTCAGCTCGTCGACGCCGTCCCAGTGCAGGGCGGAGGCGTTCGGCGCCTTCGGCGTGCCGGCGTAGCCGTCGACGTCGGCGGGCGTCAGTCCCGCGTCGGCGATGGCGTTCTTCGCTGCTTCCATGGCGACGTCCGGCAGGCTGCGCCCGGACTTGCGCTCCATCGCGGTGTAGCCGACGCCGACGATGGCCGTCTTGTTGCGGAGCGCCGGGTCCATCATGCGCTTCCCTCACCGGCAGGACGGAACTGCGGCACGGCGACACCCTCGCCGCGGTCCTCGAACGCGACCTCAACGCGCATGCCGATGCGGGCGTCTTCCGGCGCGCAGTCGACGAGGTTCGTGGTCAGGCGCAGGCCTGGCTGCTCGTCGAGCTCGATCTGCGCGACGAGGTAGGGAGGTTCGAAGCCTCGCATGTAGCTCTCGCGCATGACGGCGAACGAATAGACCGTGCCGCGCCCGCTCAACGCGACCCATCGCAGTCCGCCGAGGCAGCGCGTGCAGGCGGGGCGCGGCGGGAAGACGTAGCGCGAGCAGGCGTCGCACCAGGGCAACTCCAAGGCGTGCCGCGCCGCGGCGTCCCAGTAGGGCTGCGACTCCGGGTCGGGAACGGGTATCGGGCGGGCGTTCGTGGTCATCGCGCGCCTACAGCCCGTAGAACGCCTTGGGATTGTCGTAGAGGATCTTGTCGACCGTGGACTGCGGGACGTCGCCGCTGTCGGCGCGCTGCTGCAGGAGCTTCTGGAACTCCAGCTCCTTGGATTGGTCCTGGTGGGTGTAGTCCGAGCCGGCGAGCAGGTTGTCCTCGCTGATGTAGCGCAGCGCGTAGGGCAGGTCCTCGTCCACCTGCACGGTCACGTAGATGCGGTTGGCCTTGAAGATGTCGTCCGGCAAGGAGAACGACGGGTCGCTCCCGATGTTGGACTCCTGGCTGCGGGCGAGCCTGCGGCGCAGGTCGTAGTCGACGAACGGCACCCATGAGACGCCGGACTCGATGCACCCGAAGCGGAGCCTGGGGAAGCGTTCCGGCACGCGGTGGAGGATGAGCGAGTAGATACCGTGGATGGCGGGCATCCGCAGCTTGATGAACGCGCCGTAGGAGAGCTCACGCGCGGGGGTGAAGTCCGGCGTGCCGGAGCCGAGGTGGAAGCAGATGGGCATGTCCAGCCGCTCCGCCTCCTCGTACAGCGGGAAGTAGTAGGGGTCGACGCACCACTTGTCGGCTTCCAGGTCGCCCTTCTTCAGCACGCCGCACGCGCCGTTGTCCTTTGCGAAGCGCAGTTCCTCGATAGCGGCTTCGATGTTGCGGGCTGGGGGCACGCACACCCAGCGCAGCCGTCCGTGCGACTCCGCACAGCGGTCGGCGAGCCAACGGTTGTAGCTGCGCGTGATGGCGAGCTCGGTCTCTGCCGAGTCCGCGGGCTCCACGAGGAAGAGCGACGGGTAGATAACCTGCGTCTGGGTGCCGAGCTCGTCCATGTGCCGCAGGCGCGTGGGGACGTCCAGCAGCTCGCGGGCCTCGAGCGGCGTGCCGCTCTTGCCGTCGTCGCGGATGCGGCGGTGCTTGCGCTTGCCGTTCACGAGCCAGTAGCGCACGGGCGGGCGGTCCGGGTCGGGGTTGGACGGGTACTGCGTCGTGGGCTTGTAGGCCTCGTCCTCCGGCGCGATGAACTCCCAGGTGTCGTCGGTCTCGTCGACGTGCGTGTCGCTGTCTATGACTCGGAACCGGTCGGCCATGTTGCGCCTCCCCCGTGCGGTGGGGCGCAGTATAGCCTGCGTCATGTGCCTCGTCATGCCCGCGCAGACGGATAGAATCCCTCTACAGTCATTGTGTACTCTCTCTTGGTTTGGATGAAGCTCTGCAACCCGGCGCGACCGGAACGCGAGGCGGATACGGCATGCACGACATACTCGGTTGGGTGAGCCGGTTGGTCACGGCGCGACCGTGGCTCACGCTGCTCGTTCTCCTCGTCGTCACCGTTCTGATGTCCATGGGGTCCAACCTGCGCGAGCCTCCGCTGGACACGGAGGGCACGCTTCCCCGGGACAGCGACGTTGCAGCCGCGATGGCCGAGATAGACGAACTGTTCGGGGACTCCGGCGAGGTCAGGGTGGTGACGCTCCTCTTCCGCGGCGAGGCACTCACCCCCGGCGGGCTCTCCCAGATGGACGCGTTGCTCAACGACATCGCCGGCGATCCGGACGTGGCAGAGATACTCGCGCCCACCGCCCCGCTCTTCGCCCCCTCGTTGCTGGTCAAGGCCGCGCTCCAGGCGGGCAGCCTGGAAGCGGTCACGCAGGACCAGATCGACTTCGCGCGCGGCGTTCCGGGAATCGGGGAGACGCTCGCCTCCGTCACCGGGGTCGACGCGGACGGCACGCCGGTCGCGGTCGGCAGTATCCGCCTGCACGACACGGCCGACGAACGCGTGGTGGATGCCGAGCGGAGGATCAGCGAGCTGGTGGCCGGAGCTGACGGGCCACTCCGCGTCAGCAGCATCTCGTTCGTGGTGATCGAGGATGAGGTCAGGCGGGGCACGGAGGGTATGGCGCCGCTGATCCTGCTTGCGCTGCTGCTCATAGCAGGGCTGATCGTGCTCTTCATGCGCACGATCTCCGACCTGCTGCTCACTTTGCTGGGGCTCTTCATCTCCATCATGTGGATCGTGGGGATAGAGGGCTGGCTCGGGCCGGGCGGGTTGGGCCTCGTCGGGCCTCCGAATACGCTTACGGCGATGGTGCCGATCGTCGTGATCGGTCTCACGGTGGACTACGCGATCCAGGCGGTCTCGCACTACCGTGAGCAGCGAGTCGCCGGCGAAGCGGTCGCGGTCGCCGCGCGGGTGGGACTGCGGAACGTCACCGTTCCGCTGCTGCTTGCAGCCGTGACGACGATCGTCAGCCTTATGGTGGGCCTGTTCTCGCCGGTCGAGATCGTCGGCGATTTCGGGGTCGTCGGAGGGCTGGGCGTCGGGATGAGCCTCATCGTGATGCTGACGTTGATCCCCTCAGGCCGGACGATCATCGACCGGCGACGCGAGGCGCGCGGCAGGCTGCGGCCGGCCCGCCCTATCTCGAACGCGCTGCCCGGCATCAACCGGACGGCTGAATTCGTGGGGAGGCAGATCACCCGCAGGCCCGCGCCGTACATCATCGCGGTGCTGGCGGTGACGATCGCGCTTGGCTTCGCGGCCAGGGGGCTCCATTCGGAGTTCAGCATCCGGGACCTGCTGCCCGCCGACGGGACTGTGCTGGAAGACATAATGACGCTCGACGCCGCCGTAGGCGGCTCGACGGAGAACACCAGCGTGCTCCTGAGGGCGGAGGCCACGGAAACACGGACGCTGCTCAACCTGCACGAGTTGAGAGACTCCTTCCTGGACGAACAGCGCCGTCCGCAAGCGGCAGCGGGACCGCTCCAGATATCGTACGAACTGCTCGTAGAGGACTGGACCCACGACAGCGGAGCGCCGGGCGACAAGTACGCCCCGGAACTCGATGCGCTCTTCCGGGAAGCGACATCGGGGGTGCGCCTCGACCCCGTGCTGATGCAGGAACTCCTCGACCAGATAGGAGCGAGGGACCCCGCCTTGCGGCACAGCCTGGTCAACGACCGGGACGGCGTCGATACGATACTGCTCCAATTCCCGTCCTCCACGGGCGACCCCGGAGCGTCCAAGCGGTTGCAGGAGGACGTCGAGGCAGTCTGGCCCGGCGACGACGGGGCGCTCACGGCGACGTCCGACAGCATCATCTCGTTCGCGGTCACGGAGGCCATAAGGGACCGCCAGACGGAATCGATAGGCACCACCATCGCGGCGGCCCTCCTGGTCCTCGCCGTCTTCTTCTGGTTGACGCTGCGCCAGCCTGCGCTGGCGGTCATCGCGGTGGTCCCGACGGTGCTCGTCCTCATCTCGGTGCTGGGCACGATGGCGCTGCTGGGCATCCCGTACACCATCACCACGTCCATCATCACGGCGCTCTCCATAGGCATCGGAGTGGACTACACCATCCACATGATCCACCGCTACCGGGAGGAGTTCACGCGCCTGCGCAACCCGGAGCGAGCGGCGGTCCGGACGCTCGCGACGACCGGTTCGGCGCTGCTGGGTTCCGCCCTGACCACTGCGCTCGGCATCGGGGTGATGGCGTTCTCGCCGCTGGTTGCGATGCAGCAGTTCGGCATCACGGCGGCGATCACGATCGCGTACTCGCTCATATTCTCCGTCCTGCTGGTGCCGCCCGCGATGACGGTGTGGGGCGCGTTCCAGAACATGCGGCTGCGCTCAGCGACGGAGCGCCAGTGGGCCGAGCTCGACGTGGCGATAGAGGAGATCTACCAGCGCCAAGAGCGGGAACAGGGCCCGGCGTAGCCTCCGTGGGCAGGCGGCGAGGCCGCGACGTGCCGCAGGTCAGCGCGTTTCATACCGGAATCACGCTGAGGGCGGAGCGTTCTCTCGCGCCAACCAACTGCGTCAGTCCATGGTCGAGCGTGGCGAGTTGGCCGCCGTATCGCATCGCAGCAGCGACCAGGACGGCATCCGTGACCTGGCGATATCCCTGGATGCGGGCGGCGATCGCTTGTGGCAGGTCCGTCAATGACCGGTCCAGCGACCAGAATGAGTGTGCTCCCAGCCGCCTGAGTTCTCCGAGCAGCGCAATGGCGTCTGCAGGCGTGACGGCGTAGCGGACGGCTGACGGGTTGCACGAGACCCGAACGAACCCGGCTTCGGTCAGGGCGCAGGTTGCCCAACCAGCTTCCCGCTGTTCCCCGAACCATGACAACACAGCCTCATGGTGAATGTGGTTGGGCCAGGCGAGGGCGACGAGAACGTTGACATCCAGCAGGGCAGTCATGGCCAGTCGCTGAGCGACCGGTATACGTCGCTGCTGGTGAACGGCTCTGCGTCGGGGGGCACACGGAATACGACGGCATCATCGCTGGAAGCTATGGCCGCTCCCCTGAAGCCGCGCCTCGCGAGTTCGGACACCGCGCTGCCAAGACTGCTGTTGTTCCGGTCTGCCAGCGCCCGTGCTACCGCCAGTACGTCGTCGTCTATGGTGAGGGTGGTCCGCATATCAGCATCATCACATCAGCGCATCAAGCCGTCAACTGCCCCTTTCACACGGACCGCCTCCGCGTGCGGTATCCTATGGGGGGCAGGTAACTCCCCGAAGAGCGGCGCCCGCCGGAGCGGGCGCCGACGTATGTACAGCACCGGACGGCACATGACAGCAACACCCCAGTCCCACCTTCGCAATATCGCCATCATCGCCCACGTAGACCACGGCAAGACCAGCCTCGTCGATGCGATGCTGCGCTACAGCCGCGTGTTCCGGCCGGACCAGCAGGTCGACGACCTCATCATGGACTCGGACCCGCAGGAGCGGGAACGCGGCATCACCATCCTCGCCAAGAACACGGGCATCCAGTACGGCGACGTGACGGTCAACATCATCGACACCCCCGGCCACGCCGACTTCAGCGGCGAGGTGGAGCGCGTCGTGAACATGGCCGACGGCTGCCTCCTGGTCGTCGACGCCGTCGAGGGGCCGATGCCGCAGACGCGCTACGTGCTCCGTGTCGCGCTCCAGCAGGGGCTGCGACCCATCCTCGTCATCAACAAGATCGACCGCCCCACAGCCGACGCTCCCGCTGCGCTGTCGGCGGTGCAGGACCTCTTCCTCGAACTGGCGACCGACCCCGACCAGCTCGACTTCCCGGTGCTGTACACGTCCGCGCGCAACCAGTACGCGCTCGCCGAGGAGGGCGACACGCCGAAGGACATGGGACCGCTGTTCGACGCCATCGTCGAGCGCGTGCCCGCTCCCGTCGCCGACCCGGACGCTCCGCTGCAGATGCTCGTGGCCGCGCTCGACTACGACAACCACCTCGGCCAGATCGCCGTGGGGCGCGTGTCGCGGGGACGCATCGCGAAGGACGAGCAGGTCGTGCTGCTGGGGCAGGACGGCGACGCAACGTCCTACCGGGTGGAGCGGCTGTTCACGTTCCGCGACCTCGCCCGGCACGCCATCGATTCGGCGTCCGCGGGTGAGATCGTGGCGCTCTCGGGCCTGCGCGGCGTCCGCATCGGCGACACGGTAGCGTCGCCCGGCGCCCCGGAGTCCCTGCCGCGCATGAAGGTGGAGGAGCCGACGGTGCGGATGACGTTCAGCGTCAACACGTCGCCGTTCTCGGGCCGCGAGGGCCAGTACGCGACCTCCCGCATGCTCTGGGACCGGCTGCAGCGCGAATTGCAGACGAACGTCGCCCTGCGCGTCGAGCGCACGGACAGCGCGGACGAGTTCCTCGTGAGCGGACGCGGCGAACTGCACCTCTCCGTCTTCATCGAGAAGATGCGCCGGGAGGGCATCGAGTTCCAGGTCTCCCGCCCCGAGGCCGTAACCCGCGTCATCGACGGGAAACTGCACGAGCCGTACGAGCTGCTCTTCCTCGAGACGCGGGACGACTTCATCGG
Organism: Dehalococcoidia bacterium; assembly: GCA_034423175.1. Classification (GTDB taxonomy): domain Bacteria; phylum Chloroflexota; class Dehalococcoidia; order Lucifugimonadales; family Australimonadaceae; genus Bin16. The sequence continues at coordinate 14,531 of DAOUJA010000088.1, read as the reverse complement.
GCCCGTCACGCAGGAGCTGTCGTCGCGCCTCGCGCAGATGCTGGACATGCAGAGCGACGGCTCAGGCAACGTGCGCCTGCAGTTCCGGCTGCCGACGCGCGGCCTCATCGGCTTCCAGAGCTTCTTCATGCGGGCATCGCGCGGCAACGGACAGATGAGCACGGAGTTCATCGGCATGGAGCCGGTGAGCGGCGAAGTGAAGCCCGCGCGCGCCGGAGCGGTCGTCTCCGCGGAAGGCGGGGTTGCCGTCACGTACGGTCTCCAGAACGCCCAGGAGCGGGGCGAGACGTTCGTGGAGCCGCAGACGCCGGTCTACAAGGGCATGATCGTGGGACGCCACAACCGCGAGCGCGACATGGACCTGAACGTCTGCAAGGAGCGCAAGATGACCAACATGCGCTCCGCCACGCAGGAGATCGTGGAGCGTCTCGCGCCCGCCGTGCGGTTCAGTCTCGAGGAGGCGCTCGGTTTCATCAACGACGACGAGCTCGTCGAAGTGACGCCGCAGAGCATCCGCATGAGGAAGCGCATCCTGGACCCGGACGAACGCTACCGGGTCAACCGCGCCCGTGCCAGGGCGACGCGCTAGGGAGCCTAGCCTTGTGAGGATGAAGCGTCGCCTGAGGCTGGACGCGTCCGGCGGCGCGTTGGGGACTCCGCTTTGCGGCGCCGTCCACCCGCCAGCCGCTCGTAACGCTCCCGTGTCTGCGAGTGCGCGGGCGGTAACATCCGGGCACGGGGTCTCCTGGAAAGAGGTATGGGTGGACGTTGGAGGGGCCGGCGCCCCTAGCGGTTCACGTAGACACTGTCCGCGTGGCGGCCGTCCTGCTGGCGGTCGCGCAACGCCTCGTAGTTCACCCGCTGGTTCTTGATGGCCGGGTCCGTCGCGGCGTTCCGCATGATCTCCAGCGGCTCTTCGCTCACCGACTCGAACCAGTAGGGAGTGCCCTTTGGGATGAAGAGCGCGTCCTTGGGCCCCAGCTCGACGGACTCGCCGTCCTTGCCGTAGAACTTCGCGCGTCCTGCCAGCACGAACCAGACGGCGTCCTGCCCGGAGTGCGCGTGGAGGTTCGTCTCGCCGCCCTCCCTGCTGACCACCTGGACGTTCACGCTGATCAGCCCGCTGTTCGCCAGCATCGAACTCCGCTTCGGCGACCCCTCCAGATCGGGAGTCTCGTACCGGATAGCCTGCATCCCGCCGACGCTCTCGCGCTCCATGGACATGCGCCACCTCCATGCTCGTGCGTTCTTCCACGCTCACCATACTCCTTCCTTCGCCGCGTGTCGTATAGTGCGGATACCCACTGGAGGAGGCGCACATCATGGCCGACGGCGACCTGAAGATTGGGTTCATCAAGCCCGGCGCGGGGAACACGCACTACGACGAGTTCGCCGCCATGATTCCCCCCGGCATAGACCTGGAGATGGTGGAGCTCGGCGTCCTGCGCACCGCGCTCACCGACTTCGCAGGGCGCGCTGACGCCATCATCGAACGCGCCGTTACTCTGACGCGCGAGTCCGGTTGGCAGGGCGTCATCGTCCCCGGCGCGCCGGTGGAGGTGCAGAACCCGGGCCTGCGGGCGCGGCTGAGCGAGGCGCTGGACGTGCCGTTCACGACGGCGCTCGGGGCGGGCGAGAACGCCCTCCGAGCGTTCGGCGCAAGCCGCATCCTCCTGCTGACACCATTCGACACGTACATGAACTCGCTCGTCGTGCCGCACCTGACCGCTGCCGGGTTCGACGTGCAGCTCGCCGACCTCGGCTTCAACAGCGAGCAGGAGGCCGTCGGTCTCGACGGAAGCGTCGTGTTCGACATGGCGCGCGGGGCGGTGCAGGCCGCGGACGGCGTGCAGGCGCTCTACTTTCAGGGCGCCGTGCTCAACCCCCTGCCGGTGATCGACGAGATGGAAGCCGAGTTCGGGCTGCCCATCGTATCGAGCAACCCCGCGATGCTCTGGTCCGTCGCTTCGCAGCTGGGCGGCTCGTTCAGCATCGAGGACAAGGGCCGGCTCGTCCGGGAGTGGCCTCCGCTGCCGTAGCAGCAAATCCGGCGCAAGGAGCAACGAGAGGATGAGACTCGGCATAGCGTTACCCATCGACTTCGCCAGTGAACCAGCGAGCGACGCGCTCTCGGAGGGTGCACGGGCGGCGGAAGAGAACGGCTTCGACAGCGTGTGGTTCTTCGACTCGATCGGGCGGGGACGAATGGCGCTCGACCCGCTCATGGGAGCGGTCGTTGCGGCAGCGGCGACGGAGCGTATCGAGGTCGGCCTTGGCATCCTGCAGGTGCCGCTCCGCCATCCGGTGGAGCTTGCGAACCGTGTCCTCACCGCGCAGTTGGTCTGCGGCAACCGTCTCCTGCTGGGCGTCGGGTCCGGCTCGACACGGGTCGACTTCGAGGCCGTTGGCAAGCGCTTCGAGGACCGGATGACGCTGCTGCGCGACGGGCTCGCGACGATGCGCCGCCTCTGGGACGGCGAGACGGTGGCAGGCGTGAACCTCTCGCCGTCGGACGCGGTGCGCGGCGGTCCGTCCGTCCTCATCGGCAGCTGGGCCGGCCCGCGCTGGATCGCCTCCGCCGCCAACGACTACGACGGCTGGATAGCGTCGGCGTTCTTCTCCGGCTTCAACACGCTCAAGGAAGGGCTGGACCGCTACCGCGAAGCCGGGGGCGCACGCGCCGTCGTGACCAACATCTCGCTCGACCTGAACGCACCGACGGAGTTCCTGCGCGACACGGAGAACGCCTATCACCTGCGCTGTGCGCCCCCGGACGCAGCGGCGCGGCTGCAGCGGCTCGCGGACGCGGGCTTCGACGACGCGGTTGTCGTGTACCGGGGCGGGGCTCCACCTGACCTCGCCGCGATACGCGCGCTGCTGCCGTAGCCGACGTGATGGCGGAAGGGATGCAGCCGCACGCACCGGACGAGGTCCCTGCCTGCGCAGGAACGACGGGAGAAGGCGCAGCCACGCCAACGCTCGCTCACTTCGTCCAGAAGACGGCGCGGCGGCTCATGGCTGCGGGCATCGGCGACGCCCGGCTGGAGGCGGACCTCATCTGGACGACCGCGCTCGGCATCGACCGCGCCGCGCTCTACGCCGCGTTCCGCGAGACGCCGCCCGATGACGCGATGCAGCGCGCGGAGGCGCTCTGCGAGCGGCGGCTGAACCGCGAGCCGGTCGCGTACCTGATGGGCACGCGCGAGTTCTACGGCCTGTCCATTACGGTCGGCCCCGGCGTGCTCATCCCCCGCCCCGAGACCGAGACGGTCGTCGAGGAGACGCTGCGTCTCGTCGAGGGCGTGGCGTCTCCGGTGCTGGCGGACGTCGGCAGCGGCAGCGGCGCCATCGCCGTCGCGCTGGCGGTCGCGCGTCCTGACGCGGTCGTCTACGCGCTCGACGTCGCGGCACGCGCCCTGGAACTCACCGCGCACAACGCCGCGTCCCACGGCGTGAGCGACCGGGTGCACGTGCTGGAGAGCGACCTGCTCGCGGCGCTGCCGCGTCCGGTGCACGTCGTTGCGGCGAACCTGCCGTACGTCATGTCGGACGAGATACCGCTGCTGGAGCCGGAGGTGTCGCGCTACGAACCGCGCGAGGCGCTGGACGGCGGCGTAGATGGGCTCGCGCTCATACGACGCCTGCTCGCCGAGGCAGTCGGGCACCTGCTGCCCGGCGGCGCGCTGGTGCTGGAGATGGACCCGCGCCAGATCGCTGCCGCGAGCGACGCGGCTGCCGCCTGCTTCCCCGGTTCGAACGTCCACGCGGTGCGCGATCTCGGGGGAAGGGAGCGCGTGCTCGTCGTCCAGGCCGCAGGCCGTTGACCGGAGGGGCGATGATTGGCACACTCTGCGTCGACACCGCCAAGTGCAGGGCTGCGAGATTCCCGCCTTCGCGGGAGTGACAACTGAAGAGCAGGAGAAGTCATGAGCCACCACGATCACCACGACCACGACCACACCGAGCCGCCGTCCGACATCGAGTTGCGCGTGAAGGCGCTGGAGTCGCTGCTCATCGAGAAGGGCCTCGTCGACCCGGAGGCGCTCGACGCGCTCATCGACCTGTACGAGGACAAGATAGGCCCGTCCAACGGCAAGCACGTCGTTGCGCACGCGTGGGCAGACGAGGGATTCAAGCAGTGGCTGCTAGACGACCCGAACGCGGCCATCGCCTCGATGGGCTACGTCGGCTCTCAGGGGGAGCAGGTGCGCGTCGTGGAGAATACGGACGACGTCCACAACCTCGTGGTCTGCACGCTCTGCTCCTGCTACCCGTGGCCGCTCCTGGGACTGCCTCCCGTCTGGTACAAGTCCGCGCCCTACCGGGCGCAGGCCGTCGCCGACCCGCGCGGCGTGATGCGGCAGTTCGGTTCGGAGATACCGGAGGAGAGAGAAGTACGCGTCTGGGACTCCACATCGGAGATGCGCTACCTCGTGCTCCCGCAACGCCCTCAAGGCACCGAGGGCTGGAGCGAGGAGCAGCTCATGGAGCTCGTGACGCGCAACTCGATGGTCGGCGTGGAAGAGGCACGGAGTCCTGCCACGGTGGGCGCGGCATGAACGGCGTCCACGACCTCGGCGGGATGCAGGGGTTCGGACCGGTACGGCCGGAGCCGGAGTCCGAGGAGCCCGTCTTCCACGAGGAGTGGGAGAGCCGTGTTTATGGCATCACGCGGCTCATCGGCCGCCTCGGCCTGTGGAACCTGGACAAGTCCCGCTACAACAGGGAGCAGCTGCCTCCAGCCGAATACCTCGCCAACTCCTACTACGAAAGCTGGTTCGCGGGGCTGCGGAAGCAACTCGTGGATGCCGGCCTCGTGTCGGAGGAGGAGTTGCAGACGGGCAGGGCGTCGGTCCCCGTGCCGGAGCGCATCATGGAGCGGGTCGTCAACGCCGAGCAGGTGCGGGCCGTGCCCATCATGACGACGAGCTACGTCCGTCCGGAGCCTGCTCCGCCCCGTTTCGCGCCCGGCGACCGCGTGCGCGCGCTCAACCGCCATCCGCGCGGGCACACCCGGGAGCCGCGGTACGTGCGCGGCCACGTCGGGACGGTGCGCGAGCACTACGGGTCGCAGGTGTACCCTGACCTGAGCGCGGCGGGCGTGGACGAGGGACACCATCTCTACAGCGTGCGCTTCGACGCGAGCGAGCTCTGGGGCGAGTCCGCCGCCGCCAACAGCGTCGTCTACGTCGACCTGTGGGAAGACTATCTGGAGCCAGCGCCATGACGGACGCGCAACAGCCCGCGAACACCAGTGCACTGGGCGACATCCCGCTCGGCGACGACGGCAGACCGGTGTTCGCCGAGCCATGGGAGGCGTCGGCGTTCGCCCTTGCGGTGCGCCTCTCCGGCGAGGGCCACTTCACGTGGGACGAGTGGGCGGCGACGCTGAGCGAGGAGATACGCGCCGCACAGCAGGACGGCGACCCCGACCTGGGGGACACGTACTACCGGCACTGGCTGCGCGCGCTGGAGCGCCTCTGCAGGGAGCGGGGACTCGTGTCCGAGCCGGAGGAGTCCGACCGGAAGGAGGCGTGGCGCAGGGCGTACCTCAACACGCCGCACGGCAAGCCGGTCGACCTCGCCGCCGGCGGCTGAGGAGCGTAATCCCGATGGCGAGGGGTCGTCTGTGAGAGAGGGCCGGGGTGCCGCAGCCGGTCACCCCTCCCACAGACGCCGCAGCGGCACACCCTCCATACGACACCGCGGCACACGAGGCTCACTACAATTTACGCGGACAACTGTTGCGACGGTGTTACGGGCGCGTTACGGCGCGGTAACGACTCTTCGATTCCGCACGGCGGCGGCTCCCGATCCGGCGGCGGGCGGGAACGCATGACGGAAGTACGTATACTGGACTGATGCGTCACGGAAGAGTAGCGCCCATACGGTCGGAGACCGCCCTGAGGGGGGGCAATCTCTGGCGCATCTTCGGGTTCCTTGCGCCGTACTGGCCCCGGCTCATCCTCATCCTGGGTACGGTCGCCGCCGCGGCCATGATCGGACTCGTGCCCCCGCTGCTCGTGCGATGGATCATCGACTCGGCGATCGAGGGAGCGGACCGGCCGCTGTTGCTCGTACTCTCCGGGGCCCTGTTCTCTGCCGCGGTGGCGCTGGGGCTGATCGGCGTACTCAGGAGCTATCTGAACACGGTCGTCAGCCAGCGGATCATGTACGACCTCAAGCTCCGCATGTTCACGCGGCTGCAGTCCCTCTCCCTGCGGTTCTACACGGAGGCCCGGACAGGCGAACTGATGTCCCGGCTGACGAACGACATCGCCGGCATCGACACCATCATCTCCGGCACGCTCGTCACGATCTCGCAGAACGCGCTCATCCTGACGACGACGCTCGTGACGATGCTCCTGCTGGACTGGCGCCTGACCATCGTCTCGCTGACCGTGCTGCCGTGGCTGATCATCCCGACGCTGACGGTCGGCAAGCTGCGCCGCCGCCTGCGCACGGAGCGCCAGCAGCGGAGCGCGGCGGTCAACTCGCTGATGGCGGAGAGCCTGGGCATCAGCGGCCTCATGCTCATCAAGACGTTCACCCGAGAGCGGGAAGTGCAGGAGCGGTTCCAGCGCGACAACTGGGAACTGATGCAGCTGCAGGTGCGGGAGGCGCTCGTCGGGCGGTGGTACTTCATGCTGCTGTTCATCGTGACGACAGGCGGCCCGGCGGTCATCTACTGGTTCGGCGGCGGCCAGGTCATCTCCGACGCACTGAGCATAGGGACCATCGTCGCGTTCGTCGGGCTCCTCAGCCGCCTCTACACACCCGCGACGGACCTGATGTCCCTGCACGTGGACGTGGTCACGTCCGCCGCCTACTTCGAGCGCATCTTCGAGTACCTGGACCTGGAGCCGGACATCACGGACGCGCCTGACGCCGTGGACGTGGAGAGGGCCGCGGGAGCGCTGGCCTTCGAGGGCGTCGTGATGGAGTACACGCCCGGCCGCCGGGCGCTGGACGGGCTGGATTTCAGAGTCGAGCCGGGCCAGATGGCGGCCCTCGTGGGGCCAAGCGGAGCGGGCAAGACGACCATCACCTACCTCATCCCCCGCCTGTACGACCCCACCCGGGGGCGGGTGTTGCTGGACGGCGCCGACATCAGGGGGCTGACGCTGGAGTCGCTGCGCGGACAGATCGGGTACGTCTCACAGGAGACGTTCCTCTTCCACGACACGGTGGGCGTCAACCTGCGCATCGCGCGCCCGGACGCGACCTACGACGAGATGGTGGAGGCGTGCCGCGCGGCGTCCGTGCTGGACGTGGTGGAGGACCTGCCCGAAGGGTTCGACACCGTCGTCGGCGAGCGGGGCTACCGGCTCTCCGGCGGCGAGAAGCAGCGGCTCGCCATCGCCCGGATGCTGCTCAAGGACCCGCGCATCGTGATACTCGACGAGGCGACGTCCTCCCTCGATTCGCACTCGGAGCGGGCGGTGCAGTCGGCGTTGGCCCGGCTCACCGAGGGCCGCACGACCATCGTGATCGCGCACCGGCTCTCGACCGTGCACGCGGCGGACGTGATCCTGTACATCGACGAGGGCAGGGTGGTCGAGCGCGGCACCCACACCGAGCTGATGGCCCTGGACCGGCGCTACGCCGACCTCTGCCGGGAGCAGTTCACCTCGATGATGGGCGCAGGCTGGCTGGACTAGGGCGCCCTCCGTCAGAGCCTGGCAACGAAAGAGGCCTCGGAATATTCCGAGGCCTCTCTCGTTCTGAGTGGTCTGTCCGCTCCGGCTACTGTTCGAGCCAGGCGTTCTCGAATACGTGGTGGTACATCTTGTTCGTGCCGCGCCAGCCGACGTTCTTGACCTCCGGCCTGGCAACGATGCCGTTGCCCCACACCGGGCTGGTGATGCGGTACTGAGCGCTCGCCACGTAGTTCTGCAACTGCGACAGCACTCCGGGGCGGTCCTCCGGAGAGGCGGCCCACAGGTTCTCAACCAGGGTGTCGAGCGTCGCGTCGGGCGCCAGCGCCATGCCGTTCGCCGGCTGCGTCTTGCTCCAGTAGTACGTGGCGGCGAGGTCGTTGAAGTCGAACGAGTTGTTCCACCCGAAGTAGAGGTCGTCCCAGGTCTGCTGGCTTCCCATGCCGAGGAACGGGCCGTACTCCTGGATGTTGAACTGCGCGTCGATGCCAACGGCGCGGAGCATCGTGAGCATGACCTCCGCGACGCTCTGCCACGGGTCGCCGTACGCGGGCGTCCAGACGACCGTGGTGCTGAAGCCGTCCGGGAACCCGGCCTCGGCCAGCAGTTCCTTCGCCTTGTCCGGGTTGTACTGCTGGTACTCGGCTATCTCGTCCGGGTAGTCGCCCAACTGGAGCGTCTCCGGGTCGAGCGGCCAGCCCTGGAGGACGGCTTCGCCGTTCCCGCGGAGCGCGGTGGCGATGATGGCGTCCCGGTCGAGCGCCATGGAGAGGGCGCGGCGCACCCGGACGTCGTTCCACGGCGCCTTGTCGAGCCGCATCCGGATGCCGAGGTGGAAGAGGCTGGGGCAGGACTTGATGAAGAAGTCCGGGTTGGTGCGCCCGATCTCCTCCATCACGCGCGGGCCTGCCGCGGGGAAGACGTTGATCTTGCCGGAGCGGAGCGCCGCGAGACGGGTCGCCGGGTCCGGGATGATGTGCGCCTCGACCGTGTCGGCGTAGGGCAGTCCTTCCTTGAAGTAGTCCGGGTTCCGCTCGAACACGACCTTCGTGCCCGTCTCGTGCTCCGAGAACATGAACGGTCCGGTGCCTATCCACGAGGCATCGGGGTCGTTCAGCGCGTCTTCGGCCGACGCTTCCTCCGCCACGATCCAGCCCTGCCGGTTGCCGGAAGTCATGCCCACGACGAAGTCGAACGGCGACTGGAGGTGGATGCGGACGGTGTGGTCGTCCACCTTCTCAGCGCGGTCGAAGAAGACCTGGCCGACGTACCCCTGGCCGGCGAGGCCGTTGGCGTAACGCTCGTTGAAGGTGTAGACGACGTCGTCCGCCGTGAGTTCACGTCCGTTGAGCGGCGCCTTGTCGTGCCACTGGACGCCCTCGCGGAGCTTGAACTCCAGGACGGTCGGCTCCACGTACTCCCAGCTCTCCGCGATCTCGGGCTGCAGCACGATCTCGCATCCCTCGCCGACCTGCGGCTCAGGGGAGTAGAGCGGGTTGAAGACGAGCTCGGCGATCTTGCGGGTGGGGTCCCAGAAGCGGGTGCGGCCCCACGGGTCCCAGCCGGGCGGGTCGCTGCGGATCCAGTAGGCGAGCGTGCCGCCGTACTGTCCCTCGGGCTTCTCCATCATCATGGAGTCGTCCGTCTCCTCCGCCATGGCGGAGTCGTCCTTCTCCTCCATCATGGAGTCGTCCTTCTCTTCCATGGCGGGCTCTTCCGTCGCCTCCATCGCGGGGGCGCTCGTCGGCGTCGGGGTGGCCGTCGGGTCTTCCGACGTGCATGCAGCGAGCGCCGCGAGACCGGCGAGTGCGAGGGCCAGGAGAGCGAAGGCCCGCAGTGTCCATCCTCTTGTCATGTCTTCCTCCCGAGGCACAACTACGTACAGCAGCGGACAGGGCTCCGCTGCGCGCAGCGTTTCTACGCTTTCTTGCGCTTCATGTCAATGAGCGGCCCGCTTCTTCGCCGTTGCCGGCGCGTCGCCGTTTCTAAGGCTGTGCGTCGATCAGCACGAAGGCGATGACGCATGGCGCGTCGCCGCGGTTCACCCAGTTGTGCACGGTGGCCCGCTGCACGAGCACGTCCCCCGCCTGCAGGTGCACCTCTACCCCGTCGTCCAGTTCCATGGCTATCCCGCCGGACATCACCACCGCGTAGTCGATCGTGGGGGTGACGTGCATGTCGTACTCGTTGCCGGGCGAGAACTCGATGATGCGGAAGATCGTCCCCCGGTAGGACGGCGGACGTTCCACGGTGCGCGCGCCGAGGTCGTCCCGTCCGTTCAACTCCGCAGGGGTCGAATCGGTCATCCAGGCGAGCACGGTCTCGACGCCGGGGCGTGGGACGCGCTTGTTGCTCGCCGTATCGTCGATGAAGACGACGGCCTTTCCGTTGTCGTCGTGGCCGGTCACCACCCTGCGAACGTTGAGCGCCATGAAAGGTCCTCCATCTCCAAGCGTGTTGCCCCGCATCCTACGGCGTGGCCGTACAGGCCCGCCACATCGCACTCCGCCTTGTTCGCCGAGCAGGTCGAGTGCTATCCTGCTGCCATGCCGGGCCGGTCCTCTCCGGCCCCTTCCCAAGCGTGGGCCTGTGGCGCAGTTGGGAGCGCGCCTCAATGGCATTGAGGAGGCCGGGGGTTCGAATCCCCCCAGGTCCACCAGCCGTTACTGATTTCATAACTCGGCGGCTGAGGGCGACCTCAGCGACATCCGCCCCGTCGATGTCGTTGTCCAGCGGGGTGGGGATGGTGTAGTGGATTACGGCCTTCCCGGGCCGGACCGCGATCTCGCTGACGAAGGATCGGACGAACGCCTTCGTCTCGGTGACCTCGCTTTCCATCAGGAAGTCGCTCATCTCCCTCGCGTAGGCCGCGATCCGCTCGACGTCCTGCACGTCGGCCCTGCGCAGGGCGAGGATGGAGCGGGCCTCTTCGGCCGCCTGCTCCAGCCGCTCCTGGTTCTCCAGGTGGTGGCGGATGCGCGGGAGAATCTCCTCCATGGTGAGGTCCGTTTTCTCGACCAGCTCCCACAGGCGATCCATGCGCCTGCGGATGTCGGCGAGCTCGGCATCGGCGGCCTCGACTCGCTCCTGCTGCTCCGTGATGACGGAGTCCATCTCCTCGTTGACCATCTTGACGAGGTCGCGGACGTTGGACTCGGTGAGGATGTGCTCCCTGATCTGGTCGATGATGAGGCGCTCGAATCTCTTGGCGTTGAGGCGCGGGGTTGTGCACTCGCCGCTGCCGCGCTTCATGATGGAGTGGCAGACGTAGTAGGTGTAGCGTCCGCCCTTGGCCTCTGCGGCGGTGAGGGCCTTGCCGCATGCCTGACAGGTGAGGAGCCCGCTGAGGAGGTAGGGGCTTGCCGTACGGCGGGGATGCGTGACCTTCGGGGCCTTGGAGCGCAGCATCTTCCGCACCCCCTTGAACTCCCGCTGGGAGACGATGGCGGGGACGGCGTTCTCGACGCGCACCGGTAGAGCATTGTCTTTCGCGGTGGTTCCCCAGACGAGGGTTCCCGCGTATGCCTCATTGCCGAGCATGCGGTGGACGGTGGTCTTCATCCAGCGCTTGCCGTCTGGGGAGGAGACGCCCTCGCCGTTGAGTGTCTTGGTGATGTCGAGGATGCTCGTGCTGCTGAGCGCCATGGTGAAGATGCGCCTGACGACGGCATCGGCGGGCGGGTCGAGCTCGAGGACGGGACGGGTCTTCGCTCCGTCTTGGACATGGACCTTCCTATAGCCGTAGGGGGCCTGCGGGGCGACCCAGAAGCCGCGCGATGCGGATTCGCGCATCCCCCGCAAGACCTCCTGCGCGAGGTTCTCCGAGTAGAACTCATCCACGGACTCGATGATGGCCTCCATGAGCTTGCCAGTGGGGGTGTCGTCGGCGTGCTCGGTGATGGAGACGACGCGGATGCCCTTCTTGCGGAGCATGGACTTGAAGGCGACGGCGTGCTCGCGCTTGCGGGTGAAGCGCGAGAACTTCCAGACGAGGATGACGTTGAACGGTGAATGGGCACTGCTGCCCTCGTCGATCATGCGGCGGAACTGGGGCCTGTCTGCGACGCGCCCGCTCTCTGCCTCGTCGACGTACTGGCGGACGATGGCGTAGTTGTTCTTCTGCGCGTATTCCCGGAGAGCGCGGAGCTGGGCGGCGACGGAGAGGTCGACATCCTGGCGGTCGCTGGAGACGCGTGCGTAGACGGCTGCGGTGGTGAGGTTCTGTCGGTCTGTCATCTGTAGGTGTCCCTTCTGCAGGTGTTCTGCTGCCTGTCAGCGTAGAGCGATGGTCTGGCACAGCTTACGCGGAAGTCAACGACCCTGTGTCGCTCTACGGGACCGGTATGGTGATTCCTCCACTATCCGTCCTAGCGCGGTCGTGTGGCTAGGGCCTTAGACGTCGTAGTACCTGACAGGAGTGAAGCAAAGGCTAGCTTTCCGTGAGGCCTGCTTGACACTCTATGCCGAAGGATGTACGAATCTTCATGAACACACCCCCGCGAGCCCTTATTCCTCCCTCTAGGGTGTGCCGATGGGCCAAAATCCGTCGTGGCACGTCCGCTTCTTGCGCTGCTTGCAGCTATTGTCCTGGTGGTCATGGCCGTATTGGTGCTGCTGTTCTATGGTGACAGTTCCGTGCCCGCTCCGACTCCGAGGCCCTCACCCTGCGGTCAAGGAGTGGACCGATGACTGACAGCCTTTTCGATCAGCCTGCCATCCTCTCCTCCGACAGGAATCTCCTGTACGTGCTCACGCGCCGCCTGGGAAGGGGCGAGGGCGAGCACGAGACCGTCAACTTCATCATGTGCAATCCGAGCACGGCGCACGAGGAGACCGACGACCCTGCGATCAGACGTTGCATGGACTTCGCACAGCGCTGGGGCTACCACCGGCTCATCGTCACCAACGTTGACCCGTTCCGCTCGCCGTACGTACCGGCCCTGCAGAGCACCGTGCTCTCGGCCAGAGAGCGGGCCACGAACGACCGGTATCTCCGCGCGGCGGCCGAGAGCAGCGACCTCGTCGTCGTGGCATATGGTCAGGACGCGCCGCAGGGGATAGTGGAACGGGCGCATGGGGTGCTGGCGGGGTTGCCGCTGCACTGCCTCGGCGTGAACGCGGACGGAACTCCCAGGCACCCGTTCCGCGCGCTCGGGACGCAGCTCCCGGAGCCATTCCCGCCGAGACGGGTTGCTTGATCCCGCTGCGACCGGCCTCTTGACGCCCGCCCATCCCCTCGCACCGGTCTCAGTCCGCATTCGGGTTGTCGGGGGATCGCTCTCCGGTGTCGCTGAGGGGTAGTGACGCCTCCTGCCGGAGGTAGGCGCGCACGGCGAGCCTCGCGAGGATGCGCAGCCCCTGCTCGAGCAGTTCCCGCGCCTCAACCTCGGACACGGTGCCAGCGTCAGCCCAAACGGCACTGATCTCAGTGGCGTCCCCGGCGGGCCTCTGTTTTTTGTTCTGTCTCTTGACGTCTCTCATGTCCTGCGGTCGCGGCGGCGGTTGGGAGACGCCGCTGGGGGTCCTTCTCGTGCTCGACGAAGTTCCTGCCGGCGTTGACAAGGGTGAGGCCGCCACGCCGGGCGAGGGGATGCGCTGTTCGCGGTTTCAGCGGCCTGCGCTGCCAGCAGCAGCTAAGGGCGGTTCATGGGACCGCGATCCCGCAGGAGAGTGTGGACAACCCCGGACCTCTGCATAACTGCCCATGGGACGTACCAATCCTGCGGGGCTCTATGGGAAGGCGCCTGCGGGAAGAGGCCCTGCGGGAGAGAGTCCTTCAGGCGATGACCGAAACGGCTGCCCGAGCGCTGTCGCTGGGGTGTACAGGAGAATGACGTCTGTCGCGGGTGCGGAAGCAGGGTGATTGCAGAGGTAAATCGCGGGCAGAGCGCCCCCTACAGGACGGTAACGAGTGAACACTTTGTCGCAACCCTACGTTCCGGGGGACGGTGACATTGCCAGGGGGGGATAGCGACATTCTGCGGAGCCGGCGGAGCGGTGTTCGATTACAAAACCGGCCCAGGGGTGAGCAGATCGAGACGGGGTGCACGACGGTCTCTGGTGACATGGGCCTAGGACGGAGGGAACCGGAACGCAGCCGGTGCGGGATCGTGTGAGAGAGCGGGGAGGTGCAGGATCACGGCGTCGGGGGGATGCACGGCTGACCCGGGGCACGCGCACGAGCCCCCTCAGAAGCCACGTCGAGGGGCGGGGCGGACGCGATGCCATTGACGTGTACAAGAGATGAGACTTCCGTACGCGAGGGATGGCGTGGTCGTGGGCAGGGCCACGGCCTATCGGACGGGGGGAGCGCGCCGGTTTCCTGCGAGCACTTCGGTTCCGGGGCTCGTGCCACGGTGAGCGGACGGCGTCAGGAGGGCGAGTGGGGAAGTTGGAACATGGCGTCGTGCTGGGGTGTGCTCCAGCGGCAGAGGGGAGATGGGGAAAGTGGAACACGGGCGGATGAACGGGGAGGGCGTGGCATGATCTGGGTGGTGACGGGCGCCGAAGATGACCGTGGGGCAGGCGGTGAGCGCGATGGCGGCGGAGAGTACGGCAACGACCGTGAGCGGGACGGCCGGCGATAACTCACAGGCGAGCTCTGGTGGGAGAGGCGTGCCCCGGGTCTGTGGAAGAAGTTGTGAACACTTTGCCAGCGGATTGCTGGATGGGTCCTTTAAGACGCTTTCTTGCCGCTCCGCCTGCGGCACAATGGGCGTGATGTTCGGCTTTCACCAGGGTTTCCGACCATAGAAACCCAGGGGCGTGATCCCTGAGCCCGGGCATGACCTGGAGGATCGACTGAGTCTCCCGATGGTCGCCCACGAGGGAACTGCTGCCGCCGCGGGGTGTGAACTCCCTCGCAGGCAGCGC
>DAOUJA010000087.1:0-1559 GCA_034423175.1 Dehalococcoidia bacterium | reverse complement strand
ACGGCGTCGGCCTTCATCACCGCCACCCGGAACCCGTGCCGGGTGAGCATGCTCGCCATCCGTCCGGTGATGTCCCGCGTGCCGGTGTGCGTCGCGTACACCAGCACCCGGCGCCCCTCCAGGCGCTCGGCCGCTACGAGGTCGACGAGCGCCTGCTCCTTCGGATAGGTCCGCTCCTCGGAGAGCGGGGGCACCCCCACGATGGGGAAGCCCGTCGCGGGGTCGAAGACCGTCTCGCCCCGCGTGCAGCCGTCCGGGTAGGCGAGCAACGTCTGCAGGTAGGTGGCCAGCAGCCGCTTGGAGCCGGTGGCCAGCGCGGCGCCCAAGGCCTGCTTCAGCGCCCCGTAGAGCATGTCGTAGGCCGAGCGCTGCGAGAGGCCCGTGTGGTCCGGCTCGGAGTCCATCCGGGAGAGCAGGACCCGCTCCTCGTAGGGAGGCAGCCCGGACGCCACGTCCGAGAGCCTGAGGAAGATCGAGTTCCCAATCAGGTGGAAGAGGGCCGAGGGAGCGAGGCCGGGACGCTCGCGCACCACCCTGCGGTAGCGGCGCCTCCGGCTGTTGCGCCCGTCCTCGACCGAGGAATCGTCGTTCTTGTACACCGTCTCCTCGGTGAAGCCGTAGCGCTGTATCCACCGTCCCTCCTCGTTGTGCCGGAACTCGGTCCGGATCTCCGGCGAGAACCGGTAGAGGAGGTGGAAGAGCGTGCTGGCATACCCGCCCATCAGCGTGCCGGAGAGGGTGAGCGAGCGGCCGCACGACTCCGCGAGCACGCCGGCGGCGATGCCCTGGGCGGAGCCTCTCCCCTTATATTCGTGACATTCGTCGCCGACGAACAGGTCGAAGAAGCCCCGCATCCGGTGCTTCACGTAGTCGGCCAGCGGGTAGCGGCGGGGGCCGGTGTTGTCGGCTTGCCAGAGCGGGGAGTTGCAGACGTCGCAGACATGCCGCTTGCGGTTGAGGTCCGCCGTGGACAGGGGCACGCCCTCCCTGTCGAGCACCTGCGCGGCGCAGACGGGGCAGCAAGGGATGCGGAAGGGTTCGCCCGTCTCCTCGACCCGCACGAGCCTGCCGTTCGCCACGGCCCACCGCTCATTGACGGCGGGCTCCCAGCGGTAGGCGAGTTTGGCCCGCTCACGGGACATCACCGCGAAGAGGGGAGCGGCGCTGGGGAAGAGGCGGAGCCGTTCGAGGTCGGTGATAGAGGTGACGATGGCGGCGCGTGCGCCGGGGATCGTCTCCTCCACCTCGCGCTTCCACTTCCGTACGAGGTGCGGCGGGCAGAGCACCAGGACTCGCCTGAAGCCCGCCGCATGGGCGGCGCTGGTCGCAATGAAGGTCTTCCCAGTGCCCATCTCGCCGACGACGGTCGTGCCCTGGTGGGCCTTGAGCGAGAGGGCTGCGCCGCGTATGGCGTCGGCCTGTGCGCCGAGCGGTCTCCGGAGGAGCGCGGGGAGTGGGACGGTCTGCTCGGACGGCCGGTAGAGGGGCGGGTACGACTCCACCACCCGCTGGGCGATGGAGTCCCTGAACGTGTCGATGAATCCTGCCAGGTTCATGGG
>DAOUJA010000086.1:0-2112 GCA_034423175.1 Dehalococcoidia bacterium | reverse complement strand
CTGCCGGTAGTAGTAGCCGGAGGGGGTGTGTATCAGGTCGGCGATGAGGTCCACCACCCGCTCGGGAGTCGGGTAGTACCCCCCTTTCGCCTGTGCAGCTAGTCTCATGTCGTCTCTCCTTTCTTGCTTACTCTTGTGTCGCCTGTCGCCGCACCCAGACGGACTGGGCCTTGCGCTCACGCGTCTCGAAGTCCCACTCGTAGGTGCGGCCGTCGAATATGTCTCTGAGGGCGCCGTCCACGATGGCGGCCATGTGCTTGGTGGTGCCGACGACGCAGTCGCCGAACCGGCGGTGAGCCTCCGTGAACGTGGGCCGCTCTCCCGCCGGTAGGCGGACCCTCCTGAAGCCGTAGGCTTCGAGGACGCGGTCCTGGACGCGCCGGGCGGCGAGCTGGCCCCTGCGGCGGGGCGCTTTGCGGTTGCGCTCCCGTGTGGCGTAGGCGTTGCCGCTGGCGGCGTAGCCGTTGCGCCTCATCTGCTCGGCCATCGCCAGGTAGACCGAGCGGTAGTCCTCGCCGGCGCAGATCGCGATGGCGCGGACGACGCAGTCGCCGGTCTTGCCGCGGTATCCCGCCGCCGCCCGTCCGCCGTCGTCGTAGCGGTAGCCGATCATGCCGCCGCTCCTACGGCCACCGCAGTCTCCTCTCTGGGCAGCGTCAGCCGTCCCGACGCCACCGCGTCGGAGAGGTCGTCCCGCAGCTTCTGGGCCTTGGGGGAGCACCGGTAGGCGGAGATTCCAACCGATTGCAGCGGGATGATCTCCTCCTCTTCGATGCCCCGCTGCCAGAGCCAGTCCGCCCAGGAGCCGTGAAGCGGCAGAGGGCTGCGCTTGTCGAGGAAGCGGTGGTGGAGAGCCGGCGCCTCCGCCGCAGACTGCGCCAGGAGGAGGAACGAGTCCTTCTCGTAGCCGTACTCGGCGGTCTTCGTGTAGACCAACGCGTGCCATCCGCCCGTAGCCGTCAGGCGGGCGATCTTGGTCGTCCACGTGCCTATCGTCTCGTAGGGGATGATGCAGCGCTGGTAGCCGCCGTGAAGCGCCATTCCGTCCGCCCCCCGGATGATGTGAGCCGTGTCCGGGGGCTGCTTCAGCAGCGAGGCCCAGATCGCTTTGAGTGCGGTCTGGCTCCCGACCATCGAGACGAACCAGAGGCCCTCGGTCCGGTCGTCCCGGGCGAAGGCGTCGACCGTGGCCGAGAAGCCGCCCGCCGAGATGGTGAACAGGTCTTCGGGGTCTATGGTGTGGGTCTGGAGCATGTTGCACCTCCTTGGTGTCGTGTACTGAGGGAGATGCGCGGGGGAGCGTGTCCCTCGCGTGAGAGCCCCGGTTGGGGTCGCTTTCGTTGCGCTAGGACGCGTCCTGCGGGGGACGGTCGTCCAGGAGCTCGCAGTCGCTCAGGTGGTAAGCGGCGCCGGTGAAGCGCCGCTCCGCCAGGGCCTGTCTTGCCTCTTCAAGGGTCTCGCCCTCCAGCGTCCAGGCGGTGGCCCAGGTCTCCCGGCACGTCCTCTCGTGGGCCTCTCTCCCCTCCTCCGGGCCGTCGTAGACGACGCAAGGGAAGGGGTCCGGGTCCCTGTCGATGAGGGCCACGAACCGGCCCACTCCGAGGAATCCCGCTCCCGGGACCTTCCACTTGATGGGCGCGTTCTGTATGTCTGTGTCTGTCATGGCATTCCTTTCTTGCCTCGGTGGGGTCTGACGGGGCCCTATGCGGGAATCAGGCCCCGTTCCTTGAGGCTGACGAACCGCCCACGACCGATGACCACGTGGTCGACCAGCTCGATATCCAGCAGGTCAGCCGCCTGCTTCAGCTTCCGCGTGATGTGCACGTCCTCGGGGCTGGGGTCAGCCGAGCCGGAGGGGTGGTTGTGGGCTATGGCGATGGCGGGCACGGCCTCGACCACGGCGGGCCGGAACACCTCCGAGGCCCGCACTATTGACGAGCACACGTTGCCCTGGTAGATCACCCGCTGGCCGATGACGTTGTTCTTGGTGTCGAGCAGGAGCACCCGCAGCTGCTCCTGGGCCAGGTTGGACATCTCCGGCCCCAGCAGGTTGTGGATGTCCCGTGGCGTCCCGATGGATGGCGGGTCCTCCGGGCGTTCCGGCTTGGCGCT
>DAOUJA010000085.1:0-2034 GCA_034423175.1 Dehalococcoidia bacterium | reverse complement strand
CCGTCCGGGGTGATCACCAGTTCGCCGTCGTGGCGGAGGCCGGAATCGCGGTCGCGCACTTCGAACGTGATGCGTCCCTGGTGGGCCTCCCGCCTGCCTTCCGGCGTGACGTACGAGAACTCAGGGCCTTCCCCGTCCACCTCGACCGACACCGACCCCGCACCGGCCGTTCTGATGAGGAGCGTAGTGCCATGGCCCGCGGCGATGGCGGCCGTCTGCTCGTGGGCTACTCCGCCCGCGTAGTCCCCGCATGAAGGGCCGTCGCTCGACGGGTCGGGCTCTTCAGCGTCCGCATCGAGGATGCGCACGAACGCCTGGTAGTAACCGTCGGACGTGGGCGTCATCTGCACCGTTATGGACTCGCGAGAGCCTCCAACCTCCACGGTGGCACAGCCTTCGTCTGTCGGCGCTACGTCCGCTGCGGCTGCGGTGACGAGGAGCGTGTTGTGGGCGTTCGCCCCGTTGGAGGCGTAGAGCACGCCGTCGAACAGCGTGGGCCGTGGCGCGACCCGCGGGTCATGCAGGAACGCGACATCGTCCGTCGTGAGCGATCCGGGCCTTGCGCCGAGGGTTGGGGCGGTTGGGGAAGGCTCCACGGGGAGGTAGACGATGTCGCCCGTCGGGGCGTACGTGGTCCTCCTCATCTTCTCCGTCTGCGCGTCCGCGAGGTCCGCGAAAACGCCGACGCTCAGGCCTTCCGCGTCGATCCTGCCGTCAGTGCGGTCGGAGAATGGCTGTCCGGACGCGGGCAGCACCAACAGCAGCGCGATCCCGGCTGCGAACCCCGGGCACAGGAGATGCCTTACTGATGACGCCGCCACTGCTGCTGGCCATCTGCATCCTTGCGTTGGCGGAGGTCGTTTGGACCCTCCCTTCCGGCCATGCTCACTCCCGCTCCCTGCCTACACGCCGCCGCACGAACCGCCGTCGTCGTCCGTGACGGTCACCGAGACCCCGGTGACGGAGCTGGACGTGCCGCCTGCTGGTTCGTAGCCGTCGACCTGCTGATAGTTGTACTCGCCTTCGCCGGTGCCTACCCACACGTACTGCCCGTTCGCGTTCAGGTCGTAGCCTCCGTTGCCCTCGCCGACATAGACGTAGTCGTACTCCGATCGGTTCGGACTGAGGACCAGGATGATCAGCTGCTCGGAGCAGCTGTCGGCGTCATCCGCGCCGGTGACGGTCACGGTCTGCGGCGTGTTCCAGTTGCCCGATCCACCCGCGGTGAAGGTCAGCGTCTCCGGCGCGACGGTGGCGGCGTTGACGTTCCAGCGGTGGTCGTCCGCGCCGACGCCGGGCTGGTTGTACTGCGTCTTCAGCAGGGTGACGGTGGCGTCGGTGCCGGGGTCGGCGGAGAGGGCGACAGTGAACGTGGCGGACGCGCCTTCCGTGACGGCGATGTCGTAATGGCCGGCGCCGCCCGAGGTGTCCAGGTCCGTGCCAGCCAGCTCCACGCCGGAGGGGGGAGCGGCGGGCCGCTTCAGCTCCAGAGTGACCGTGTCGCCTGCCGACCAGTCGATGCTACCCCTAATGTTCAAAGTCTCAATTGGGGGGTTGCTAGTCCTTTCCGATGTGACGCTGGCCAGGGGGAACGCTGTCCCATCCACGTAGAGTACCGTGACGTCCTTGAGCCCAGCCGGAATGTGACCATCAAATCCCAAAGCAAAGGCTGAGTTACCATGGACCCATGCCACCTCTCGCACCTCGTATGACGCCCCGCCATAGGTGAAATCGTCGTCCGTGAGGTTGCTGGTCGTACTGCATTTGGCCCCACTCTGCGCGTTGTGACATCCCCGTTGAATCCCGGAATGCCCGAATGCCTTCACGGTCAGTGTTGCCGACCAGATGGTCTCTTCCTCCCCGTGGTCGGCGGCGGCGGGCCGGGCGTCGTGGACGAGTAGGATGCTAGCCGCCATCAGCATGGCGGCCAGCAGCAGGAACGGGGTTAGGCGGAAGACGGAGGCCCGCATCATGAGCGGCCTCCGTCGCACGGAGTGCATAGAACGTGTGTGCGGGGGAGGCCGCTCATGATGC
>DAOUJA010000084.1:0-12780 GCA_034423175.1 Dehalococcoidia bacterium | reverse complement strand
CGCTCCCAGCCCAGCGTGAAGTTCGTCGGGATGTGGTCGTTCACCTGGCACTGGAACGGGTTGCCGTGCACGTAGAGCGGAACGTCCAGCTCGGCGACCGCCTCCCAGAACGGGTAGAGCTCGATGCTGTCCCAGTTCTTCCCCCGCCAGTTGCTGTTGATGGTCAGCGCCCGCAGTCCCAGCGCCGTCACTGCACGGTGCGCCTCTGTCACGCACGCCTCTACCGACTCTGTCCCAAAGGGCACGACGCCCGTCCCGATCAGCTGGTCCGGGTACTGCCGCTGCGCGTCCGCGGTCGCGTTGTTGTAGCCCATGCAGAGCGCCAGCCGCAGACCGGGGTCCCACTCGCGTTCGACCGGAGAGCCGAACGGGTTGCCGTAGATGCCGTCCGGGATGAGCACCTGCATCTCGAACCCCGTCTCCGGCAGCAGCTTCACGCGCTGGTCGGCGACGCCGTGGCCGACGGGCCCACCCCGCTGCCCGGTGACCGCCGCCGTGGGGTTCACGGCGCCCGTGCGCTGCCCCGCCGACGACGCCCGGAACCCGCCCCGCCGCGCCTCCCGGTCGGAGAAGAACAGCGCGTCGCGCAGCAGCATATCGAGCGCCTGCTCGGAGACGCCTATCGTTTCGCTCACTCCAGTGAAGTCCGGCGGCGGGAAGAAGTGGCTGTCTCCGTCTATCCTGCGCGTCTTCGTCTGCCGGGGGGCTGTATCGACCATCGCTGCGCCTCCGCCTGTGGATGTGCCGCGCCTATTTTACTCCGCCTGTCGAGGCGAGGGAGTCCACCCTACTCCCGGACGAGCGCATACAGGAACAGGTCTCCCGTCTTCCCATCCTTGGTGAAGCTGCGCCGCAGCCGCGCTTCCAGCGTGAACCCGCACTTCTCCAGCACGCGCGCCGATGCCGGGTTCCACTCCTTGACGGTGGCATAGAGCCGGACGAGGTCAAACGTGGCGAAAGCGTACTCCGTCAATGCCCGGACCGCATGGGTGACGATGCCCTGGCCCCAGAACGGCTCGCCGAGCCAGTAGCCCACCTCGGCGGACCGCCTGTGGATGTCGCTCTGCGGCCTGAGTCCTATCCCCCCGATGGCCTCGTCGGCGTTCGCGATGGCGAACTCCGTTGGGGGGTCGCGGTCCTGCTGCAGCTGCACCCACGCGACGGCGTCCTCCATCGTGTAGGGGTGGGGGAACACGTCTGCCACGTTCACCCAGATGTTCCGGTTGTTGGCGTACCGCACCAACGCGGGCTCATCCCCCTCCCGCCACGGACGCAGCAGCCATCTGCCAGCCGGAATCTCCATGGGGCAGCTCAGAACCCGGCCGCCATGACCTCGACGACCCGGTCGTACAGCGCGTCGGGGTCGTGGCCGGCGGCCTGCAGGTGTCGGCGCGTCATCCGGTTCACGAACGAGAACGCCGCCTGCATGACGAGCATACCCTTGCCGTTCAGCGTCTTGCGGCCCGACAGCCGCGCCTGCCGCAACAGCACCGTCTCGTCCGGCGAGTACACGGCGTCCACAAACGCCGCGTCCGGCTTGCACATGGCTATCGCCGCTGCCGCGCGCGCGTTGTTCTGCGCTATCGCCCCCTGCGAACGCTTGAACCACTCCCGCCAGAACGACGCTCCACCGTCCTCTTGAGGGACAACCGCGGGCGCGGCGGGCGCGAGCGACGAGAACGCTTCGAGTGACGTGGCCTCGCCGTTACCGAGCCGACGGACGCCCGACTGCCCGACCGTCGAGGCGTTGACGATGACGTCCATGCTCCAGACCGAGTCCAGTGCAAACTCCTGGCTGGTTGCTGACACCTTCGCTCCGGTGGCCGCTGCCACCTGTTTGGCAAGCTCTTCCGCACGCTCCAATGAGCGGTTCGTGAGCAGCAGCGAGCCGTCGCCCACCGCCTTCGCCAGCGCGAACGCCGATGCCCTCCCCGCGCCGCCCGCGCCCAGCAGCAGCACGCGCTTGCCATGCAGCGTCGGCAGGAACGGAGCGGGTTGTCCCGGCAGCGTCCGCAGCATGCTCGCGATCAGCCCGTCGGCGTCCGTGTTGAAGCCGATGAGCCTGCCGTCCTCCGCCTGCATGAACGTGTTGACCGCGCCGATCTCGCGCGCGATGGGGTCTATCTCGTCCAGCAGCGGCATGATGGCCAGCTTATGCGGCACCGTGACGTTGGAGCCCATGAAGCCGGGGTACGCGCGCGCCGCCTCCACGAACGACGCGAGGTTCTCAGGACGCACGTCGAAGGGGCAGTGCACAGCGTCGAGCCCGATGTCGCTGAACGCCGCGTTCCACATCGCAGGACTGCGCGAGTACTTGGACGGCGACTCGCCCATCGAGCCGGAGAGCAGCGAGCGCTCCGACACCTCAGCGGGCAGCGGGTTATCGAGATAGCGTTGCAGGTCGTCGAGAGTGCTCATGCGACGAGTCTAGCAAAGCGGGGCGTTACTGACGTGAGGCCAAGGGCACGCCCGCGAAGCATCCACTGGCGGTTGACCCCTCACAGGTGCCCCTGCTACAAACAATGTGATGCCCCCCTGGCGTCCTCCCGCCTAACGTGCGGTCAAGCACGCCCAGGGTGTCAAACTCCCGAAAGGGTGCTCATGCTTGGAGTCTCTCAAGCCACGCATCATTTACGGTACTAGCAAGCTCCACGAGCGCACCTTTGTGTTCTTTCCATTCCTCTTCGTCTAGCAAGCAGTACCACTGCTCTTGGACGCGTTTCGTTGTCGGGGCATTCGGGGGAGGTTCAAAGTGGAACGGTATGCCTTGCTGCCGTCCCATGAACTCGTCATAGCACAACTCAACAGCGGCAGGATAGAACGTGATGCGGATTTTCCCTGTCGAATCCAATCTTACAGAATGAGAGCCATGGGCAGCCTTAGCATCTTCCAACTCTTCCATGGGTAGGGGGGGCATATAGAACGTGAGCCCTTTCAGCCGTGTGGTAGGAGACCATCCCGCCGCCCGGGTATGCAATAGAGACTTCGCCTCTTCCCATAGGTGGGAGATGCCTAGACTGGCCGCGTGCTGATCCAGTTGACGAAGATTCTCATTGGGGGATGGACTCCCCCCCGTGGACTGAGCGGCAAGGTCGGAAGCCAAGTGCTCTTCTGCGTATCTGGCAAGCAGCGTTGCCTCTTCGTATTCGTACCCGTAGAAGGTCAAGAGAGAAATGTCTAGCCCCTGTCTCCTCAAATAACCCACCATGCGGGTTGCGTTGTCGTCTGCTCCAATCCCCACCAGAGCCATACGGATTGGCCGCAATGATTCCACTTCCCCCGTAAATCGTTGGCTGTACCAATCTTCCATGTCCTCTATCTCGTCTATACCAGAGTGGCCAGAACGTTCAGTGATGTGCTCCATCAACTCCGAGTCGCTCATCGAGTCCAGAGCAGAGCAATAGTCAATGACTTGAGTGACGGCATCCCGTGTCACGCTGCCACGCTTCAATTCGAACACGACAAGTTGCCCGTGCTGGTCCACACCGAGCAAGTCGAGAAAGCCTCCTGCTGTCGGCGTCTGACGGCCCACGAGAGTTAGATCCGGCATCAACATTTCGGGGTTCGCGACGAGAACATCCTCCAAGAGTTGCTCCGTCTCAGTTCGATCAGTCGCCTCTAACTCCTCCGCTTCTCTCGATGATTCATCAATCGCCCATATCCTAATCTCATTCGTCATGCTCGCCTCCTGTCACGCCAGTTCACACACCTACCCCGCCTTCCCTTGCTCACCCTCGTGCTCCCCACCGCCGTACATGCCTTGCAGCAGGTCCAGGAATGCCGTCACCAGGGGGCCGTAGAAGGTGGCCTTCCGGACCATCACCGCCGTCGGCAGCGTGATGCGGTGCCCCTCCTCAAGCTGCACGTGCGACAGCGTCCCCATCCGCAGCTCCCGCTCCAGCGACTTGTACGGCAGGAAGCTCACGCCCAGCCCGCGCTCGATCATCCGCTTGGTCGACTCGATGCTGTCCAGGTCCATCGCGATGTTCGGCACGATGCCCGCTTCCCGGCAGACCCGGTCCATCAGCACGAAGTACGTGCTCTCCTTGTCGTAGACGATCAGCGGCTCCGACCCCACCTCGTAGATGCTGGCGCGCCCCTCGATGGCGAACCGGTGCTCCGGGTGCGTCACGAGCACGATCTCCTCGTCGTACAGGTGCGTCGTCACGACCTCCGGGTGGTGGAGCGCACGAGACACCCCCACCTGTATCGCCTCCGACAGCACCCACTCCAGCACTTCCGACGAGCGCCCCGTCTTGATGACGACGTCCACCGCTGGGTGGGTCTCGTGGAACGTCTCCAGTATCCCCGGAAGGACGGCCGACGATATCCCGCGCGCCGCGCCGATGTGCAGCAGTCCGGTGCCGTCCATACGGATGGAGGCGACCGCCTCCCTCCCCCGTTCGAGCGAGTCCAGCGCCCGCTGGGCGTACGGCAGGAACGTCCGCCCGATGTCGGTCAGGCGGACGCCGCGGCCTATGCGGTGGAACAGCTGCTCGCCCAGCTCGTTCTCCAGCGCGAGGATCCGCGAGCTCAGGGCCGGTTGCGTGAGTCCGAGCTCCGACGCCGCGCGGCTGAGCGAGTGCAGCCGCATCGCCGCCAGGAACGCCTCCAGTTGGCCTATCTCCACGAACGTCTCTCCTACCCTTGCCGTGCGCGACAGGATAGCAACGCGGGGCGCTCGCTGCGCGCCCCGCCGACCGCGTATGATGACGCGGCGCTACAGGGGAGGCCTCGCGCAACCGGGTGTGATGCATCGACATCCTGGACAAGGAGAGCATACCGATGCCTGAACTCACGAAGATCGGGTTCATCACGTTCGGCGAGGGCGCCGCGGTCGCGCTCGCGCGAGCGGGAGGACTCCTGGAAGCGCAAGGGCTGGAGGTCGAGGTGACCCGCACTCCCAGCTCCACCGAGCAGATGCGGGGCCTCATCCAGGGGCGCTGGCAGATAGCGTCCACCGCCTTCGACAACGTCCTCGCGTGGTCGGAGCGGGAGGGGCCGGAGGTTGTCGCCGTTGCCAGGGCGAGCTCGGGCGTGAACCTGCCGGTCTACGTCCGGCCCGAGATCCAGACGTGGGACGACCTGCGCGGCAAGGCCCTCGCGGTCGACGCCGTCGACACGGCCTATGGCCTCGTCCTGCGCCGCATCCTGCAGGAGCACGGGTTGGAACTGGACCGCGACTACACGTTCGTCCCCGCGGGCGCGACCGGCTACCGGCTGGAGTCCATGGAGAAGGGCGAGACGTTCGCCGGCGTGCTCAACCCGCCGTGGAACGCCCGCGCCGAGGAGGCCGGGATGCGCCTCATCGCGCGCCACTCGGACGTGGTCCCCGGCTACCCCGGCGGCGTCATAGCCGTCAGCAGGCCCTGGGGCGAGGCGAACCGCAAGACCGTCGTCGGCTTCCTCCGGGCGCTGCTCGCGGCCGGCCGGTGGGCGCGCGACCCGTCACGGCGCAAGGCGGCAGCGGCGCTCGTCGCGGGCGCGACGGACCTCAGCGAGGAGCGGGCCGCGCGGGCCCTGGACGACATCCCCGACCCCCTGCGACCGGAGCCGGAGACGTTCGCCATCCCGCTGGAGATACGCCTTCGCTTCGGCCTCACCCCTCCACACGGGCCGGACATCGCCGCCTACCTGGACCACTCCTACCTGGAAGAGGCGTTGGCATAGGGAGACGGCGGGGCGTCAGTAGCCGCGCGCCCAGTCGACCTCGTTGATGAGGGGCTCGCCCGCGAGGAAGTGCGCGATGTTCCGCTTGAGCACGTCCATGGCGAACGAGGTCGCCACGTCGACGTGGCCGGAGTTGTGCGGCGTCATGAGGACGCGTGGGTGCGCGAGCAGCTCGGGGTCCGGCGGACGGAACCACTCGTCCACGTAGACGTCCAGGTACGCGCCGCCGACCTTGCCCGAGCGCAGCCCGTCCTTGAGCGCACGCTCGTCGATCAGCTCGCCGCGCCCCACGTTCAGGAGCACAGCGCCGTCCTTCATCGCGGCGACCGCGCCGTCGTCGATCATGTCGCGCGTCTCATCGGTGAGGGCGGCGGTGAGCGCGACGTAGTCGCACTCGGCGAGCATGTCGTGGAGGTCGGCGGCCGGGTAGAGCGTCTCGACGCCGTCCCCTCCGGGCTGCCGCTCCGTTATCGAGAGGCGGGAAGCGACGACGCGCATACCCATCGCGTTGGCGAGCCGCGCGACCTCGAGACCGATGCCGCCGAGACCGACGACGCCCATCGTCCTGCCCGCGAGCAGGCGGAGATCGTAGCGTGCGGCGTCCATCTCCCCCGCGAACGCCTGGGCGACGGCGATGCGGAGGTCCTTGGCGAAGTGGAGCGCCGCGGCCATGACCATCTCCGCGATGGGAGTGGTGTCGACGTAGCCGCGCGACGAGGCGAGGCGGACATGGGAGCCCCAGATGTCGGAGAACTGGAGGTCGGAGATGCCGGCCCAGAGGTACTGCGCCCAGAGCAGGTTGGGCATGCGGGGCAGGAGCCGCTTCGGATAGGGAAGCGTGAGCACGAGGACGTGCGTGTCCCGGAGGAGCTGCTCCCGCTGCTCCGGCGACAGGTCGGTGCTCCAGGGGCGAGGCTTCCAGAGGCCGGTGGTCGACGGCAGCATCCCGGCGTCGTCCACGAACGCCTGCGCGGGCACAGCGGTGACGTTGAGGCGTCCGGGGGCGACTGCCTCCAACTCGGCGATGGGGGCATTCTCGGTGTCCATGAAAAGGAGCATGTTGAGGGGGTCGGGCAGGTTGGTCATGGGGCGATTCTACACAAGGCGCTCGTGAGGCACGGCGCGGAGTGAGGCCGCCGGAAGGGTCATTGACGCTTACGGTCTCGTCTGCCTAAAGTGGCGTGGCGGACGAGGAGAGGACCCGCGATGAGCGGCGAGCACGATCACGACCATAACCACGATCACCACGGCGAGCATGAGCATCGCCGGCGGCGGGGGTGGAGCGACGCCTTCTCTCCCGAAGCCTGGTCCATGACCCTGGCCAACTTCAGGGAGAGCGAACTGCCGTGGCGCAGGAGGCTCCTCGTCGCAGCCTCCAACTACTGGCGGAAGGTGAGAGGAGGGGAGCAGGAGTGCTGCGGCAACCCCGGGCAACCGGGTTGCTGAGTGAGGTAGTCTTCGCCGGGGTTCCCGGCGAATGCCAAGCGAGGTTCCTGCCTGCGCAGGAACGACGGCCCCACCAACTCCCCGCAGAACCCTCACCCTCAGGGAGAGAGGATCAGGCATCCGCTCCCCGGCTACCAGTCAGCGAACTCCGGCGGCACCAGGCCGATCTGCACGAACACCCAGACGTAGACGCGTGGCCGGACGTCCAGGAAGGTGTAGGTGACGGTGTTCAGCACGGCGATGACGATGCAGAACCCGGCGATGACGTAGACGCTGCGGAGCATGCCGGACATCGTGTAGTTGCTCACGATGATGGTCCCGTCCTCCGTCTGTCGGTGCTCGCTCACGAGGACCTGTGCAAGCAAGCGCCCGGGGAGGTTGCTCATGAGAACGGGCAAGGCCAGCGTGGCAGCTGCCCCGACCGCACCAACGACGAGCGGCACGCCGTTCGCGCCGTGCTCCCTCAGGTGGAAGGCGATGTCGACGAGGTAGACGGAAGGGAAGCCCCAGATCGGAATGGCAAGAAGGCCGAACGGCGAGCACCTTCGCCTTGGTCTGGGCGGTTGTGGAGTGAACTGCTGCATGGTGGACCCGTGCGGACGCTACGCAGCCGCGCCGGGAGGCGCAAGGGACGAACTGTTAACGGGCGCGGGCGGGCGAGAGGTTCCCGGCGCCAGGCGAGGTTCCTGCCTGCGCAGGAACGACGGCTCCGCCAACTCCCCGCGGTACCCTCACCCCGGCCCTCCCCGCAGTACCCTCACCCTAACCCTCTCCCCTTGTAGGGAGAGGGGATAAGACCTCAGTCCTCTTCGAGGGTGGAGGTGTCGCCCTCGTCGAGGCCGAGCTCGCGGGCCTTGAGGAGACGGCGCATGATCTTGCCGCTGCGGGTCTTGGGCAGGCCGGGGATGATCTCGATCTCGCGCGGGGCGACGGCGGCGGCGAGCTTCTGGCGCGCGAAGCCCATCAGCTCGCGGCGCAGTTCGTCGCTGGGCTCGTAGCCGTCCTTGAGCGAGACGAACGCCTTGACGACCTCCATCGCGATCGGGTCCGGCTTGCCGATGACGCCGGCCTCGGCCACGGCGGGGTGCTCGATGAGGGCGGACTCGACCTCGAACGGCCCGACGAGGTGTCCGGCGGTGTTGATGACGTCGTCCGAGCGTCCGATGAACCAGTAGTAGCCGTCGGGGTCGCGGTAGGCCTCGTCGCCGGTGATGTACCAGCCGTTGACGAACCGGGAGTCGTAGCGTTCCTGCTGCTGCCAGTAGGTCTGGAACATGGAGGGCCAGGGCGTGCGGACGGCGAGGTTGCCCTCCTGCCCATCCGGTTTCTCGTTGCCCTCGGCGTCGATGATGCCGGGGTTGATGCCGGGGAGCGGTCTGCCCATGGAGCCGGGTCGGATGTCCATGCAGGCGTAGTTGGCAATCATGATGCCGCCGGTCTCGGTCTGCCACCAGTTGTCGTGGAACGGCATGCCGATGGCCTCGACGCCCCACTCGACGGCCTCCGGGTTGAGGGGCTCGCCGACGGACGCGGCGAAGCGGAGGTTGGAGAGGTCGAACGTCTTCGGGAGCTCGACGCCGGACTTCATGAGCATGCGGATGGCGGTCGGGGCCGTGTACCAGACGGTGACCTTGTAGTCCTCCAGAATCTGGTACCACTTGCGGGCGCTGAACCCGCCCTCGTAGATGACCTGGGTGACGCCGTTCGTCCACGGGGCCGACATGCCGTAGGACGTGCCGGTGACCCATCCGGGGTCGGCGGTACACCAGTAGACGTCGTCCGGGTGGAGGTCCAGGCACCACTTGCCGGTGAGGTAGTGCTGGATGACGGCGTTGTGGCGGTGGACGGCGCCCTTCGGCTTGCCGGTGGTGCCGGACGTGTAGTGCATGATGGAGTAGTCGTCGCGGGTCGTGGCGATGGGGCCGAAGTCGTCCGATGCCTCGGCCATGAGCGCGTAGTAGTCGAGGTCGCCCTCGGCGAGCGGCTCGGCGGAGCGTCCGTCCTTGTTGACGACGATGACGTGCTGGAGGTCCGGGAGCTGCGGGAGTATCTCCGCGATCTTCTTCCGCAGTTCCGGCTGGGTGACGAGCACCTTCGCGCCGCTGTCCTCCATCCGGTCGCGGACGGGGTCGGGGCCGAAGGCGGAGAAGAGCGGGCCGATGACGCATCCCGCCTTGAGCGTTCCGAAGACCGTGAAGTAGATCTCCGGTACGCGCTCCATGAACGTGAAGACCCGCGTGCCCTTCTCGACGCCGAGCGAGCCGAGGACGTTGGCGAACCTGTTCGTCTGGCGGCGCATATCGTCGTAGGTGTGGGTCTCCTTTTCGCCGTTCTTGCCCTCCCAGAGCATGGCGGGCTTGTCGCCCCTGCCGTTGACGACGTGGCGGTCGATGGCCTCGTAGGCGAGATTGAGCCCGCCGCCGGGGAGGAAGTCGATCTCCTTCTCGACGTCGTCCCAGTTGAACGAGGCGCGGGTGGCGTCGTAGTCGGCGAGGTTGGGATCGTCCCGGGGGGTTGAGGGTTTGGTGATGGTCTCGTGGCGTTGCATCGTCATGTCGCGCCTCTCGGTGCTGGAATTCCAGAGGTCAGTGAGTAGCCGGGGCAAGTGTATGGAGGGGCGGGTGGAGTGGCAAGTGGCCCACCACGGGCCCGCTCGTGTCCGGCGTTGTCACCCGCGCGTCACTCCTCCCCGGTCCGCGCGCAGGCGTGAAGCGCGCGCGCCGATCGTTCCATGTGGGACATTTTGAGCCATTTTGAGCCATTCCACTCTGCAGCCTGCCGGTGTTTCGGGCAGGCCGACAACGGCGTTATGCCGTCGTCGAACCAGCGTATGCGGTCGTGGGGGGATGGGGGAAGGGGCTCGTGTCACTGGTGGATTGACAGGCATAGGGGCGTGCGTGAGAATTGAATCGTAGTGAGCTTGCTAGCTGGTGGCCAGGCGGGTCTCCTGAAACAGTGGAGGCCGGACTTGGCCACTCCTTTATCTGCCGCTTACGTACTGGTACGTGGTTAGGTCCCGTGGTGGCCTCCCGAGCGCACACGAATCGCGACCCTACGCACCCCCACCCCGTCAACCCCCAACCTCGACCCGCCCGACAGCGAAGCGCTCGCCCTCTGGCGGGTGTCGCTTGAGGCACACGAGCTGCAATCCGCTTACCACTTCCCACTCCGTCAAACGCAAGACTCAACCCCGTCCCACGCCGAGGCACGGCACCTCTGTGCGAAACTCGGTGCTCTCACCGAAGCGCAGCTCGACGTGGTCTACGAAGCAGGGGGTGCTCAAATGTGGGAATGGATAGGTCAGGTCGGCTTGCTGTTCGGCGTTCAGGTGGAAGGTCACTGGCTCGTCGACGTAGCTATAGTTCGGCGGGCTCACGAGGAGACAGCCATCATCACCGCACATGAACGCGCCGTCGCGAACAGTGATCCTTGTCGAACGCTCCCAGTCTCCCACCCTGACGACCAATTCACCTTCCGCGACGGGCTGGCCGTCCAGCAGCACGGAGCCCTCAAGGTATGCGATTGGGAACGGCGGGCTACTCGCTTGTGGTTCGTAAGCTCCCCTACTTGAGGGAACACGTACAGAACCTGAGCATAGAAGTGGGGTTGCTCCTTGGACAGCTACATCCACTCGTCCGACAGCGAAGCACTCGCTTTCGGGCGGAGATGCCTGGCCATGGTCGTCGTCACTGCTCTCTGCGCCCCAACAGACAGCACTGCCATCTGGTCTCAAGGCACATGAATGAGAACCACCACTGCTGATGACCGCAAACCGCTCGCTCGCCGGTGGCGATGATTGTTCTCTCCCCCAGCAGACGCCACTACCATCTGGCCGCAATGCACACGTATGGAGTTTCCCACTGCTGATTGAAGCAAACCGTTCGCTCGCTGGCGGAGACCATCGTTCTCTCCCCCAGCAGACGCCACTACCATCAAGCCGCAAAGCGCATGTATGCGACGGACTAACCCCCGATCCATTGCTGATAGAGGTGAATCGTTCGCCCTCCGGTGGGGATGCCTGTCCATTGGCATCCCTTCCCCAGCAAACCGCGCTCCCGTCAGAGCGTAACGCACACGTGTGCTCTGAGCCGCTACTGATCAATGCGAACTGTTCTGCTTCCGGAGGAGACGCTTGTCCTTGTCGATCGTCACCCCAGCAAACCGCGCTCCCATCGGGCCGCAGTGCACAGGTGTGCCTGCCCCCGCTGCTCAATGATACAAAGCTCTCCTCCTCTGGCGGCGCTGGATGCGAACCCCAGCAAATTGCGCCGCCATCCGGTCGCAGTGCGCACGTGTGCGCTCCGCCGCTGCTGACTGATATGAAGCGCTCTCCTTCTGGGGATGACGCTTGCCCTTGTCGATCATCACCCCAGCAGACGGCAATGCCGTCCGGTCGCAGCGCACATGTGTGCCTCCCTCCACTACTCAACGTCGTATGCCGCTCTGGTGCTCGAAAGTCCTCGACCACCGACCGAGGCGTCGCCGTAGGCGTAGGCGTGTCCGTAGGCACGGGCGTCGGGGGAGGCTTGAGCGACCACCAGCCGCAGGACTCGGACGCGCGGAAACCGGCGTCGGTTGGGAGGATTGCGACCGTCGCGGGGGAGGCGGTCGAGTCCTCGAAGAGCACGTCGGCGCCGTCGGCGTCGAGCCTGCTGAGCCGCGCCCATTCGCATGTCCCGGTGAATTGAGTGGCCTCGTAGACGCCGGGGACGATCTGCTCACCGACGTGCCACGAACCGGGCGGGAACGCGGTCCAGGGGAACGGCGCGGGAGTTGGCGTTGGTGTGGCGGTGGGGGTCGGAGTAGGAGTCGGCGTAGGTGTAGGAGATGGGGTAGGAGAAGGGATAGGCATGGGAGTAAAGGTGGGTGTCGGTGTCGCCGCTGGGGTCGGAGTTGCAGTGGGAGTCGGCGCTGGTGTGGGGACGGGCGTGGCAGTCGGGCCCAGCGTCGGTGTGGGGCGAGAGGCGGACTCCACGAGGCCGACCGTCGGCGGGGCGGAGTCGCACGCCCCGAGGGCGAGCGCCAAGAGCGTAAGGGCGAGGAGCGCGGGCGCGGTGGATTCCAGCCTCCGCTGGAATGGTGGAACCGTGGGGATGCGAGGTTCCTGCCTCCGCAGGAACGACGGGAAGGGGAGCGCGGGCATTCGCAAGGGGCGGGGCCTCCGGTCGTGGGGTGGCGGCGAGTGTAGCAGAGGGGACAAGGGCGTGGTTCGACAGGCTCACCACGAACGGATGAACCGTCATTTCGGGCGGAGCCGAGAATTCTCTCGGCAGGCGAGTTGCACGTGCGGACGTTTGCCGGGAGATATTTCGACTCCCCTCAGCATGACCCCCCCCCCCCCGCTGCCCCACCGCGTGCGCTGCCCGCGCACCCTGGATTCCCACCGATGCGGGAATGACGGGGAAGAACCCGGGTCTAGTAGGATACGCGGGCTTTGGGAACGGACACGACCAACGCCGACACCACCACTGGCAGCATCGAGCGGCGGCACGACCTCGACGCGCTGCGGGCGTTCGCGATGCTGCTCGGCATCGTGCTGCACGCGGCGCTCGCGTTCATCCCCGGCGCGTGGGCGGTCAGCGACGCGTCGGTCCAAGACGAGGGCATCCCGTTCGCCCTTCTCGTTACGGCGATCCACGGGTTCCGCATGCCCGTCTTCTTTTT
>DAOUJA010000083.1:0-45223 GCA_034423175.1 Dehalococcoidia bacterium | reverse complement strand
CACTGTCCGGGATGTAGATACCGCTCTTGGTCTGGGTCTCCTGCTCCACCGCCTTCACGACGATGCGGTCGCCCAAGGGCTGCAGATTTCGCGCCACGACTACCTCCTTTTCGCAATCCGGCGGGTGCATCTGCTAGCACTCGCCTTAATGGTCTGTTAGCAGTCTACTAGCCTGACTGCTAACCCGCCCGGAATCGTACGGGCAACCGGCGCAGGCTGTCAAGAGGTGCGTAGCAAGGAGGATGAGAGGGGCCCGGTAAGGAGGGCGGGTACAATGGGAGGAGAAGGGATGGGACCCACGCATGACCACCGATAACCCCAACCGCATCGCACGACTCACGCTCGACGCCGACACCGCGGCCCTGACCGCCGCGCTCGTTGCGCTCGACGCCGACGCTGACTGCCGTGTGCTGCTGCTCTCCGGCGATTGGAGCGCCGCCGGGGCGTCGCTGCGTGAGAGCGCGGACGACGACCCCATCGCCGCCGTCGCTGCGCTCCGCATCCCCGTCGTCGCGTGGGTGGACGGCGGCTGCCATGACGAGGCGCTCGAGCTCGCGCTGGCTGCGGACATCCGCATCGCGGGCGATGCAGCGACGTTCCGCATGGGACAGGTCCGCGAGGGACGGCTCCCGTCGCACGGCGGTACGCAACGGCTTGTACGCGCCGCAGGCCGCGGGCAGGCGCTGCGCCTGCTGCTCACCGGCGAGACGCTCGACGCAGACGACGCGCTCCGCCTTGGGCTCGTCCACGACGTCGGCGACCTGGAAGACGCGGAGGAGCTCGCCGCATCTATCGCGGACGCAGGTCCCATCGCGGCCCAGTACGTGAAGGAGGCCATCGCCGCGTCCGCCGACCTCCCGCTGCGCGAGGGGATGCGGCTGGAGGCCGACCTGAGCATCCTGCTGCACACGACCGCCGACCGCGCGGAAGGGCTGCGCGCATTCACAGAGAAGCGCAAGCCCCGGTTCGACGGTCGATGAGAGGGTCCGAGAGGCGATGAGCGCCTTCGAGACGCTGCGCTATGAGAAACGGGACGGCGCAGGCGCCGCTATCGCCGTCGTCACGCTGTGCCGTCCCGATGTCGTCAACGCCTTCAACGTCCGGATGCGCGACGAGCTCTCCGAGGCATTGAGCGCGGCCCGCGACGACGACGAGGTGCTCGGCCTGCTCATCGTGGGCGCCGGTGAACGCGGCTTCTGCGCGGGCGCGGACCTCTCCGAGTTCGGCACCGCGCCGTCCCAGGCCGTAGCCCGCTACGTCCGGTGGGCGCGCGACCTCTGGACCGCGCTGTTCGAGCTGCCGAAACCGACGATGGCCGCCGTGCACGGCTACTGCTTCGGCTCCGGCGTCGAGATCGCCGCGCTCTGCGACCTCCGCATCGCGTCGCAGGATGCCGTCTTCGCGCTGCCGGAGGCGTCGCTCGGTCTCATCCCCGCCGCTGGCGGCACGCAGTCGCTCCCGCGCATCGTCGGGCTGCCGCGGGCCATGGAACTAGCGCTCACCGGCAGGCGGATGACGTCCGGCGAGGCCGTGCGCGCCGGCTTCGTCGACTGGCTCGTGCCCCGCGAGCAGCTCCACATCGTGGCCGAGGCCCGCCTGCGTGAGGTCGCGTCCGCGCCCGCCGAGGCCCTCGCGCTGGCGAAGCGCGCGGTCAACGAGGGCGCCGAGATGCCTCTCGCAGACGGCCTCCGGCTTGAACGGCGGCTCGCCGCCCGGTTACGCTAACGGACGGCCTGAACGAGCCTGCGCTCCGTCGTTCCTGCGTAGGCAGGAACCTCGCATCCCAGGGCGGGAGAGGGGTGGCAAGGCCCGTCCGCCCACCGGAGGTCTGCCCTGCACACCCACGACATTCTCACCATCGCCGCCGCCATCGTGCCTGAGCGCGCCGCGCTCGTCCACGACGGCGCCATGCTCACCTACGAACGGCTCGCCGAACGAGCGAACCGGCTTTCGAACGCCCTCGCCGCGAACGGGGTCGAGGCGGGCGACCGCGTCGCCGTCATGGACGTGAACACGCCCGTCCACTTCGAGGCGTACTTCGCGGCCGCGCGGCTGGACGCCGTCTACGTGCCGCTGAACTTCCGCGGCCACGGAGAGGAGGTCGGCTACCCGCTGCGGCACGCGTCGCCCAAAGCCGTCGTCGCGGGCGAGCGGTACGCGCCGCTCATCGCGGGCCTCGGCGCCGACGTTGCGTCCGCGAGCGTCCTCGCCGTCGACGGCGCCGCGCCCGGCGGCTGGCGCGCCTATGAGGAGCTGCTCGCGGAGGGGGAGCCCGACGAGATGCGCTTCCCGGAGGGCTCGCCGGAGGAGACCGCGGTGCTGCTCTACACGGCGGGGACCACCGGCCAGCCGAAGGCGGTGATGCTCTCCCACGACAGCTTCACGTCGTTCATGCTCGCCAACATGGAGCCGCCCGACCCGGAGGTCGAGGAGCGCACGCTACTCACGCTGCCGCTCTACCACATCGCCGGACTGCAGGCGGCGCTCGCCGGCGTGTTCGGCGGACGCACCGTCGTGCTGCAGCGCCAGTTCGAGCCGCGCGAGTGGATGGGGCTCGTGCAGGAGCACCGCATCGAGCGCGCGCTCATCGTCCCCACGATGCTCAAGCAACTCCTCGACCACCCGGAGTTCCCGGCCCGCGACCTCTCCAGCCTGCGCGTGCTCACCTATGGCGGAGCGTCGATGCCGCCCCCCGTCATCGAGCGGGCGGTTGTCGCATTGCCGGGAGTCCAGTTCATCAACGCGTTCGGCCAGACCGAAACGGGCTCGACCATCGCGATGGTGCCGCCGGAAGACCACGTGCTGGAGGGGCCGCCGGACGTCGTCGAGAAGCGCCGGCGCCACCTGCGGAGCATCGGCAGGCCGCTGCCGGACGTCGAGGTGCGCATCGTCGACGAGGACGGCCACGAGCTTCCGGCGGGCGAGCACGGCGAGATTGCGGCCCGCGGCCCGCGCCTGATGCGCGGTTACTGGGGGCAGCCGGAGGCGACGGCGCAGACCGTGCACGGCGGCTGGCTCTTCACCGGCGACCTCGGCTACATGGACGAGGACGGCTACATCTACCTCACCGGACGGGCGAAGGACTTCATCAAGCGGGGCGGCGAGATGGTCGCGCCGGAGGAGGTGGAGCACCTGTTGCACGCCTGTCCCGGCGTCGAAGAGTGCGCCGTCATCGGCGTGCCGGACGAGACCTGGGGCGAGCGCGTCATGGCCGTCGTCGTCCCGACTCCGGGCGCCGATCCTTCTGAGGATGCGCTGCTCGACGCCTGCCATACCCTCGCGCGCTTCAAGCGCCCGGAGCACGTCGTATTCGTTTCTGAACTCCCCCGGAACGCCCTCGGCAAAGTGCTCAAGAACGAGCTCCGCGCGAGGTTTGGCGGGTAACCCCGTCGTTCTGCGGAGGCAGGGACCTCGCAGCCTTGTGGTTCGGTGTCGGAGCGTCCCGCGTGGGCGCCCTCTCCCCGTCATGCCGGCGGAGGCTGGTATCCAGGGAGCGGCGCAGCGGAAGACGCGACACCAGCCCCTTACGCCGCCCGCCGGGGCGGGTGTAGGCTGACTGCATAACCTATCGGCGTGGGGATGGACCCCACGGTGCTGCGCGAGGGGACGAGCCCCCGGTCATCAGACGAGGCCGGGGGCTTTCTGCGTCTCCGGGGATGCGCAGGAAGGAGGAGCGATGGCTGACGACCAACGGCAGAGAAGCGACTACGCACCCACGGTGCGACCGAGGGCGGCGCGCCAGGACGGCCTGCGGCGCTATACGCCCGGCTACCTGATGGACCTGTCCGACACGCAGACGCTGTTCTTCAGCGACTTCAAACGCAACACGACCCGTCAGACCCTGCTGCGCCCGAAGCCGGGC
Source organism: Dehalococcoidia bacterium (assembly GCA_034423175.1). GTDB lineage: Bacteria > Chloroflexota > Dehalococcoidia > Lucifugimonadales > Australimonadaceae > Bin16. Next base: position 41,361 of record DAOUJA010000083.1, on the reverse strand, counting down.
AAGCGGCTGCGCCTCATCAACCTCACCATCTACCAGACGACGTCCGACTACGCGCACTACTGCGAGGTCTACTTCGGCGCCGGCAGCACCATCGGGTCGGCCCCGCGCAAGGCCGTCGGCTACGTGCGCGTGCCGGACCACGGCTCCAGTGGCACCCGCACCTGGGGCAGGGGCGCCGGCCCGGCTGGCGAGCGGAACGAGCCGCTGAGCATCCGATGGGTGACGAGCCCGAGCACGTCCCACAAGTTCATCGTCGAATACACGGAGGAGCGTTAGCCATGGAAGGATACCGGTCGCTCTACGGCGATCTCACGAAGCTGAAGGATGCGTCCCTGCTGGACAACCCGGCAGGAGGAACGGTCGCGGACGGCGCCCTGTTCAGCCTGCTGCTCGCGGCGTCGGAGGCGGTGGACCGCCACTGCAACCGCCACTTCTACGCCCTCACCGCGACGCGCTGGTTCGACGGCCCCGGCGAGCCGGTGCTCGTGCTGCCGGACGTCATCGCGGTCGCGTCGCTGCGCTCGGACGATGACGAGAGCGGGCTCTACCGCACGGCGTGGTCGCCGTCCGAGTACCAGCTCCTGCCGCTCAACGCCTCGCCTGAGGAGCACTGGGGCAGGCCCTACAACGCGCTCCGCGTGCGGGGCAACGGCCCGCGCCAGCGGTTCGAGCGCGGTTCCGCCCGCTACGAGGTGCGCGGCAGGTGGGGGTTCGGCGAACGGCTGGAGTACGCCGGCGCGCGCCTGCGGAGCAGCGCCAGCCAGACGTCGACGTCGCTGGACGTCAGCAGCACCGTCAACATCGCGGTGGGTCAGACGATAGCGGCGGGCACGGAGCGGATGCTGGTGCGCGGCGCCTCCCTCAATCGCCTCACCGTGACGCGCGGGCTGAACGGTACGCCTCCGCAGCAGCACGCGCTCAACGCGACGCTCTCCGTCGTGCGCTGGCCCGCGCCGGTGGAGCGCGCGGCCCTCATCAACGCGGCGCGGCTCTGGACCCGCGCCCCCGCGTTCGAGCCGTTCTACGTCGACGCTGACCTGGACACGGACGTGCGCCTGTTGCTGGAGCCGTACCGCCAGGGAGGTGTCGCATGAGCACGATGCTGACCCAGAAGGAGAGGCTCGCCTCGCTGGAGGCGGAGAACGACGCGCACACCCGCGAGCACGAACTGACCGAGCGCGTCTGGTCCGCCAAGCTGGACGCCATCGACGCGCGCCTCCGGGGCATCGAGCGCTTCCTGCTGGACGCGCCGCCGCAGGCGACAGGCGACTACCAGGGCTGGCGGCTGTACCGCCGCGACCTCATGATCATCAGCGGCAGCGCGGGCATCACCTCGCTCATCTGGCTCCTCGTGGAGCTCGCCCAGCGCCTCGTGTGACGTCCGTCGTTCCTGCGGAGGCAGGGACCTCGCATCCCACCTCTCCCGCAAGGGAGAGGGCGCCGCCGCATAGCGGCGGCCGGTGAGGGTTGCGTCACGCCGCCAGCAGCTTCTCGAACCGGGCCTGTGAGCGGTACGGCCCGACGGCGGAGAGCCGGTAGGCGTCGACGCCGAAATAGCGCCGCGCCGCCTCGGTCACTTGCTCCGGCGTGACGCCGCGTATGCTGGCGACGACCTCCTCGGGTGTCCGCACGTGGTTGCGCAGCAGCTCCTGGCCGCCCATCCACCCCATCACGGCCCGCGTGTCCTCCAGCCGCAGCCCCAGCCGGCCCACCGCGTACTCGGTCGCGCGCGACAGCTCCTCCTCCGTGATGCCCTGCTGCGCCCCGTCCCACTCGCGGAGCACGGCCCGCACCGCCTCGGAGGCGTTCGCCGTGTCGACGCCGCAGGTCACCAGGAGCGCGCCGCAGTCGCGGTAGTGCATCGCGCTGCTGTGGACGTCGTAAGCGAGGCCGCGACGCTCCCGCAGCTCCACGAACAGGCGGCTGCTCATCCCCTCGCCGAGCACCGTGTTCAGCAGGTCGACGGCGTACCGGTCGTCCGAGTCCGCGGGCGGGCCGTCGACGGCGATGCACAGGTGCGCCTGGTCCGTCTTGCGGTTGGCGACCTGGACGCGAACCCCGCTGTCGCCGTCCCGCTGCACCGGGTGCATCGTGAGCGTGTCGCCTGCCGCCTGCCCGTTCCCGAGCAGCGCGGCGACGCTCTCGACGACCTCGTGGTGCTCGACGTTCCCGGCCACGGCGACAACCGTGTTGGCGGGCACGTACTGGCGCGCGTGGTAGGCGACGAGCTGCTCCTTCGTGATGCCGCCCACGGACTCCCGCGTGCCGCCGACGTCGCGCCCCATCGGCTGGTCGGGCCACAGCGCCCTGTCGATGAGCAGGTCGGCGAGGGAGTCCGGGTGGTCGTACGTCATCGCCAGCTCTTCGAGGATGACGCCCCGCTCGCGCTCGAGCTCGTCCGGTTCGAAGAGCGGCGCGTTGTACATGTCGGCGAGCACGTCGAGCGCGATGTCGAAGTGGTCGCGGGCCACCTTGGTGTAGTAGAGCGTGGCCTCCCGGTCCGTGCTGGCGTTCATGATGCCGCCGACGGACTCGATGGCGCGGGAGATCATCTGCGGCTCGGGGCGCTTCGCCGTGCCCTTGAAGAGCATGTGCTCCAGGAAGTGGGACGCCCCCGCGACCTCGTCGTCCTCGTAGCGGGAGCCGGCGCCGACAAAGATGCCGGTGGCGACGGAGCGGACGTGCGGCATGGTGCTGGAGAGTACCCGGAGGCCGTTCGGCAGGACAGTGCGTTCGTACAAGATCTTCTCCTCAGGTCGATGCTACCCCCGGCGCCCGCAAGCGGGCAACGGGCGCGCGTCAGAGCGGGTCGAGCGTCTGCTGGCCGCCCATGTAGGGCACGAGCGCGTCCGGTAGACGGACGGAGCCGTCCGGCTGCTGGTACGTCTCCAGGATGGCGATGAGCACGCGCGGCAGCGCGAGGCCGGAGCCGTTGAGCGTGTGTACGAGGTCGGGCCGCGCTCCGTGCTCCTTCCGGTAGCGGATGTTGGCGCGCCGCGCCTGGAAGTCCGTGCAGTTGGAGCAGGAGCTCACCTCCAGCCACTCCTCGCTGGCGGGCGTCCATATCTCCACGTCGTAGCTCAGCGTCGACGCGAAGCCGAGGTCGCCGCTGCACAGTTGCAGGATGCGGAACGGCAGGCCGAGCCCGCGCACGATGTCCGACGCGTGCTCCACGAGTTCGTCGAGCGCCGCGGGCGACTGCTCCGGCTCGACGAACTGGTACATCTCCACCTTCTCGAACTGGTGGAGGCGCTTGAGACCGCGCACCTGGGAGCCAGCGGCGGCTCGCTCCCGCCGGAAGCACGGCGTGTGCGCCATGTACTTGATGGGCAGCGCTCCCGGCGGCAGTATCTCGTCGGCGTGCAGGCTGGTGAGGGGCACCTCCGCCGTGGGGATGAGCCACAGGTCCTCCTCCGCGTCGCGGTAGAGGGCGTCGGCGAACTTCGGCAGGTTGCTGCTGTTCACCAGCGTCTGGCCGAGCACGAGGAACGGCACGCCGCGCTCCGCGTAGCCGTGCCGCTCCCGGTGCAGGTCGAGCATCCACTGCACGACCGCCCGCTGCAGCCGCGCGCCTGCCTCGCCGAGCGTGTAGAACATCCGCCCGGAGAGCTTCGCGCCGCGCTCGAAGTCCGTGATGCCGAGCGACTCGGACAGATCCCAGTGCGGCTTCAACGCGAATTCGTAGGAGCGCCGCTCGCCCTCCTCCCGGACGACGACGTTGCCGGTCTCGTCCTCGCCGTCCGGAACGGCGTCCGAGACGATGTTGGGGACCGTGAGCATCGTGTCGCGGAACGAGGCTTCCAGCGTGCGGGACTCGTCCTCCAGCGACTTGAGCCGCTCGCCGAGGACGCGTACCTCCTCCTTGCGGGCGTCCGCTTCGTCGCGCGCGCCGCTCTTCATGAGGTCGCCTATCGCGCGGCTCGCCTCGTTCCGTTGGGCGCGCAGGTCCTCCAGTTCGCTCAGCGCCTGCCGCCACTGCTCGTCCGTCCGCGCCAGCTCCGCGACGACGCCGGAGTCCTCGCCGCGGCGCCCCAGCGAGCGCATGATCGCATCGGGGCTGCGGCGCAGCAGGTTGGTGCTAAGCATCCGCCTCTCCCATGTGGCGCACCTGCGGAAAGAGCATCACGTCGCGGATCGTCGTCTGCCCCGTGAGGATCATCACGAGCCGGTCGATGCCGATGCCGAGCCCGCCGGTCGGCGGCATGCCGTGCTCCAGCGCCGTGAGGAAGTCCTCGTCCATCCGGTCGAGGTCCTCGCCCTGGTACTGCTTCCGCAGCTCCTCCTGCTCGACGAGCCGCTCGCGCTGCACGTCCGGGTCGTTCAACTCCGTGAACGAGTTGGCGATCTCCATCCCCGCGGCGAATGCCTCGAAACGCTCCGTGTACCGCGGGTTGTCCGGGCTTGCCTTTGCGAGCGGCGACATCTCGACCGGGTAGTCGACGAGGAACGACGGCTGCACGAGCTTCGGCTCGACGAACGTGCCGACCAGCTTGTCGATGAGCCTGCCGCGGCTCTCCGCGTAGGTGGCGGGTACGCCGATGTTGCGCATCCTGCCGGCCAGCGACGCTGCGTCCGGGTGGTCGTCCAGGTTCACGCCCGCGTACTGCTCGATGGCGTCGCGCAGGGGGATGCGCGGCCATGGCCCGGTGAGGCGTATGACCTCGCCGCCGTACTCCACGTTCGTGCCTCCCGTGGCCTCCAGCGCAACCTGCGGCACGAGCGTCTCCACGAGCCGCATCACGTCGTTGTAGTCGGCGTACGCCTCGTACGATTCGAGCGAAGTGAACTCCGGGTTGTGGCTGGCGTCGATGCCCTCGTTCCGGAACACGCGGCCAATCTCGTACACCTTGTCCATGCCGCCGACTATGAGCCGCTTCAGGTACAGCTCCGTCGCGATGCGGAGGTAGAGCTGGCGGTCGAGCGCGTTGTGATGCGTGACGAATGGCTGCGCCATCGCGCCGGCCGGTATCGGCACGAGCATCGGCGTGTCCACCTCGAGGAACCCGCGAGCGTCGAAGAAGGCGCGGATGGCGGAGATGATCCTGCTTCGCGCGCGCATCGCCTCGTGTACCTCGCGGTTGGAGATGAGGTCCAGGTAGCGCTGACGGTACCGCTGTTCTACGTCGCGCAGGCCGTGGAACTTCTCCGGCGGAGGCCGGAGCGCCTTCGCCAGCAGCGTGAGGCCCTCCACGGCGAGCGATATCTCGCCCATCCTCGTGCGGACCAGCGTGCCGGACGCCCCCGCGAAGTCGCCGAGGTCCAGGTCGTCCACCAGCGCGTAGTCGTCGCCTAGCGCGTCGCTGCGGATGAACAGTTGGAGCCGCCCCGCCGAGTCCTCGACGTCGGCGAACGACGCCTTGCCCATGCGCCGCAGGCGCACGATGCGTCCGGCGACGGTGGCCGCGGGGCCGTCCGTCCCGGCGGACTCGGCCTCCATGAAGGCCTGCGCGGCCTCAGCCGTCGTATGGGTGCGATGGAAGCGGGCGGGGTAGGGGTCTATGTCGCGCTGGCGCAGCCGCTCCAGCTTCGCCCGGCGGCTCGCGAGCAACTCGTCTCCGCGTTGGGGCATGAGCGTCTCCGTTGGGCGGGCCCCGTTCTACTGAACGGCGACGATGGTGATGGTCTGGGCGCCGGACGGCGTCTTGAACTCCACCTTGTCCCCCGCCTTCTTGCCGATGAGGGCCTTGCCGATCGGGGACTCGTTGGAGATGCGTCCGTCCGCGGGCGAGGCTTCCGTGCTGCCGACGATGGTGTACGTGTCCGCCTTCTTCCCCTTCGCCGCCTGCACTTTGACGATGGAGCCGAGCTCCACCACGTCGGAACTGGCGTCGGCCTGGGTGTGGTCGGGGATGATGACGGCGTTCGCGATCATCATCTCCAGCTCCTGGATGCGGCCCTCGACGAACGCCTGCTCGTTCTTGGCCTCCTCGTACTCGGCGTTCTCCAGCTCGCCGACCTCCTTGGAGTCCTGGATGCGCTCGGCGACCTCCTGGCGGCGGACGCTGCGGAGCTGGTCCAGCTCCTCTTCCAGGTCGCGCAGCCCTCCGGTCGTGAGGTATGTGCCTTGTGAGGTCATCGAGCAGTCCTCCAGTCCATTGGGAAAAGCGCCGACGCCAGCGTGAGCCATGCGTCAGGGCGGTCGGCGACCGCTATTCTATCCGCAGGGCGGGGGGTTAGTAAACGTCAGCGCGCGGAAGCGCTGGCGGGAAACCCCCGCTAACCGGCGAGCTAGTTTCATTGAACAGAGATTCAAACAATGTCTAGACTCTGTGCCAAGAGTTCAAAACGGCAGAGCGGCTGCCGGGCGTGAGGAGCGGCACTGCGCGTAACGGGCGGAACGGCAAGGGGCGTCACACTGGGTCCGCCCAGGGCGCCCGGCGTAAGACCCACGACCGACAGGGTGCGGAGCGCGCTTTTCAACATCCTCGCTCGGTACGGGCTGGAGGACTCCCGGGTGGCCGACCTCTTCGCGGGGACGGGCGCGCTGGGTATCGAGGCCCTCAGCCGGGGCGCCGCCCGCTCGAGCTTCGTCGAGGCAGACCGGAGGCAGATAGCGGTGATCAGGGCCAACCTGCAGGCTACAGGGTTCGCGGAAAAGGCGGACGTCCACGCGGCGCGCGCAGAGGATGCGCTCGGCAGGCTGGGGCGCTGCGACTTCCTGCTCATGGACCCTCCCTACACGCAGCCGTTCCCCGCGGGCCTGATCGCCCGCATCGGCGGGGCCGGATTGCTGGCGGACTCCGGCATCCTGGTCTGCGGGCATGCCAGCCGCACCCTCGCCGGCGACCGCTGCGGCGCGCTCGTGAAGTGGGACGACCGCCGCTACGGCGACGCGTCTCTGGCGTTCTACAGCCTCGCGGAGGCCGCGGCATGACGACGGCGATCTACCCCGGCCGGTTCGACCCGGTGACGGCGGGGCACCTGGACATCCTCCAACGCGCCTCCCACCTGTTCGAGAAGGTCGTCATGGCCGTGTTCGAGGCGCCGGAGCGGCAGACGCTGTTCACGACGGAGGAGCGCGTGCGGCTGATAGAAGAGGCCGCCGCGGGGTTGCCGAACGTGGAGGTCCGCAGCTTCAGCGGGCTGGTCGTGGACTACGCGCAGGCCCAGGGGGCGACCGCCATTGTGCGGGGCATCAGGATGCACGCGGACTTCGAGTACGAGTTCGAGATGGCGCTGATGAACCGGAAGCTCGCTCCCAACGTGGACGTGGTCTGCCTGATGACGGACGGACGCTACCAGTTCGTGAGGGCCACCCTGCTGAAAGAGGTGGCGCGGCTGGGAGGCGACATCGGAGGGTTGGCGCCAGACAACGTGATAGCGGCGCTCGCTGAGCGCTTCGGGAAGTAAGACGAACCCCGGACGAGGGTCCCAAGGAGGGAATCATGGAACTGCTGGATATGGTGGACAGGCTGGAGAACATGGCGGCCCACGCCAAGAAGATGCCCATGACGAACATGTCCATGGTGGACACGGACCAGATGCTGGTCCTGGTAGACCAGTTGCGCGCCTCCATCCCCCGCACCATCCACGAGGCACAGGAGCTGATCGAGCGCCGCGAGCAGATCGTCAGCCAGACGATGATCGACGCCCGCCGCATCCGCTCCACCGCCGAGGGCGACGCGCGGCTGCTGGTCGACGAGACCGAGCTGGTAAGGGCCGCCCACCAGCGCTCCGACGAGATCATCCAGGACGCCAACAGCAAGGCGGACCGGATCATCAGCCTCGCGGAGCAGGAGGCCCAGCGGCGCCGCGACGGCGCGGACGACTACAGCCGCGACTGCCTGCACACGCTGGAAGAGCACGTCTCCAACATGCTCAACGAGATCCACGCCGGCCAGCGCGCGCTGCTGCCCGCCGTGAGCCTCTCCCGCTGAGCGACCGGCCCTCGACCGGAACCGAGCGCCCTTCCCCGCCGTCTACCCGGCGGGGAGGGCGCTGCGCGTCTCTGCGCGCACAGCGCCTCCCCGAGTGCAACCGCTATACTCTCCTCCGTACTTTCCGCACGGAGGCCCAGCGCTCATGTCCGCCACGCAATCCCTGGCCGCTTACGTCGCCAACGCGAACACGGAGGAGCTTCCCCCGTGGACGCTCCACGAGGCGAAACGCACGCTCATCAACATCCTGGGAGTCTCGCTCTCAGCTTCCGCAGACTCCGGCAGCCACGCCCTGATCGACTGGGCGCGCGGCGAGGACGCCGCCCCGAAGGCCTCGGTTGTCGGCTCGACGCTGCGGACGACTGCGTTCAACGCCGCCCTCGTCAACGGCTTCCTCGCCCATCTGCAGGACTACGACGACACGCACTTCCCCACGGTGCTGCATCCCACTGCGCCGGTCTGGCCCGCCGTGCTCGCCGCCGCCGAGGAGCGCGGCGCGTCCGGCAGGGAGACGCTCGCGGCCTTCGTGCTCGGGGCCGAGGCCGCGTGCCGCGTGGCGATGTCGGTGCATCCCTGGCACTACGACATGGGCTGGCACATCACCGGAACGGCGGGCGTGTTCGGCGCGGCGGCGGGCGTTGGCAGGGTGCTCGGACTCGGCACGGACGACATGAACATGGCGATAGGCATCGCCGGGACGTTCGCCGCTGGCGTGCGGGAGGTCTTCGGGAGCCACGCGAAGGCGATGCACCCGGCGAAGGCGGCGAGCAACGGCCTGCAGTCCGCGGTGCTCGCGGCCCGCGGCTTCACGGGCGCGGACGACATCCTCGGCGGTCGGCGCGGCTTCTGGGAGGTGCTGTCCCCGAATGGGCACGACGAGGCGGCGCTGCTCGGCGGCATCGGCGAGCGGTGGGAGCTGGCCAGCAACGGCCTGAAGCCGTACGCCAACGGCGTCGTCTCCCACCCGATTCAGGACGCCGTCATAACGCTGCGCAATGAGCACGGCATCGCGCCGGACGACGTCGCCGCGATCGACGCGGAGGTGAACCCGCTCGTGCTGGAGCTGATGGACCGCGCGGAGCCGAGGCGGGGGCTGGAGGGCAAGTTCTCGTTCCAGCACTGCGCCGCCGCCGCGCTCGTCGACGGCGCGGGGCATGACGCGCAGTTCTCCGACGCCCGCGTCACGGACCCGGTTATCAGCGCGGTGCGTTCGCGCGTGAGCGCTGTCGTGGACGACTCGATGCGGGAGGACGAGGTGCGCCTCTCCATCACGCTCAACAGCGGAGCGGTGCACTCCATCTACGTGGAGCACGCCACCGGCTCGCCGGAGAACCCGATGACCGACTCGGCGCTGGAGGCCAAGTACCGCTCGCTCGCCAACGAGGCGCTTCCGGCCTCGCAGGTCGAAGAACTGCTTGGCGCGGTCTGGGAGCTGGACTCGGCCTCGAACGTCGAGCAGGTGGCGCGCCTGATGGCGAAAGCGGAGGAGTAGTAGATGACTGAGCCTATCTTCCACCACGACGCTTACACGCGCATGTTCGACGCACGCGTGACGGCATCGGAAGGCGACGCCGTCACGCTCGACCGGACGGCCTTCTTCCCCGGAGGCGGCGGGCAGCCGTGCGACGTGGGGATATTCGCGTGCGAGAGCGGCAAGGAGCGGCGCGTCACCAGCGTGTGGCGTCGGGACGGGGACATCTGGCACGAACTGGACGGCAGCGCGCCCGCCGTGGGAGAGGCCGTGCTGGCAACGCTGAACTGGACGCACCGCCATCAGCTCATGCGGACGCACACGGCGCTCCACATCCTCTGCGGCGTCATCTGGCGCGACTTCGGCGCGCACGTCACCGGCGGCAACATGACGCCGCTCGCCGCGCGGATGGACTTCGAGCTGGAGAGCATGAGCGCGGACTTCGCCGAGCGTGTCGAGGAGCTGGCGAACGCGGAGATCGCGCTCGCTCGGGAGATCAGCATCCGGTTCCTGCCGCGCGAGGAGGCGATGGCGCACCCGGATCTCATCCGCACGAAGATCAACCTCCTCCCGGAGGGCATCCCGGAGGTCCGCGTCGTCGACATCGACGGCCTGGACGTGCAGGCGGACGGCGGCACCCACGTCCACGACACGTCCGAGGTGGGCCGCATCCGCGTCGTCGGCCACGAGAGCAAGGGCCGCATCAACAAGCGCCTTCGCATCGCCGTGGAGGACGCCTGAGTTCCGTCATTCCCGCACCGGCGGGAATCCAGAGTGCGCGGGCAGCGCACGCGGCGGGGCATGGGTTGGGCTGTCCGGTGTAGGGACGTCCCTTGCGGGTGCCTTGTGGAATGGTGTATGAGCGTGCAAGGGCCCATATCTGCCCAGCTTGATGATGCGCCAATAATCCAGAGGAGAAGTACGTTCGATGGCAGACGACACGCAGACGTCTGAATACACGATGGGCTACAGCGAGGAGTTCCTGCGGATGCTGCACCGGCGCAGCGCGCAGACCCACGCCGCGTACCTGCTCCCGCACCTGGAACCGGGCATGCGACTGCTGGACTTCGGCTGTGGACCGGGGACCATCTCGGTCGGACTGGCGAAGGCGGTCGAGCCCGGCGAGTTGCACGGCATCGACCTCGAAGAGTCGCAGATACTCATGGCCCGTGCCGCCGCCGGGGCCGGAGGACATGCCAACGCGACCTTCCACGTCGGCGACGTCACGGCGCTCCCGTTCGACGACGAATCGTTCGACGTCGCGCACTGCCACGCCGTGCTGATGCATGTTCCGGACACGCAGGCGGTCCTGGCGGAGGTGAAGCGGGTGCTGAAGCCCGGCGGCATGTTGGCAAGCCGCGAGATGATCGGCAGCGCCTCGTTCATGGAGCCGGACTTCGGAAGCAGCGAGGCATGGGCCACCTTCGTGCGGCTCATCGCCGCCAACGGCGGACATCCCGAGATGGGCAGGGAACTGAAGGGTGTGCTGCTCCAGGCTGGCTTCACCGATGTCCGCGCGGGCGCTTCGTTCGACTTCTTCGGCGCCAGCGAAGACGTCGCCTTCTTCCACGCCGTCGCCACGGGCTGGTTCTTCTCGAGCGAGGTCATCGGAGCGGCAACGAAGTACGGCCTCGCGACCCGGGAGCAGTTCGACGCTTGGCGCCTTGCCACGGACCAGTGGCGCGACCACCCGGCCTCCGTCGGCGCGGTCTGCTTCGGGGAAGCCATTGCCGTCAAGCCGTAGCCGACGCATCGACGTTGCGATTGAAGGTGCTACTACGCCGCACCGGCGGGAATCCACTGGGACTGGTAGGCCACACGTGCGCGGCAGCGCACGCGGGACCCCGCGCCCCTTGTCATGCTGAGCGGAGCCGAAGCATCTCTCGGCGTCCGGCTACCACCCTCCAGAGCCACGCTGATCGGCGGCGCATGGATGCGGTCTATTCAAGGGGATGAACGGGGCACCTACAGTCGCGCTATCACGTCCTATGCTGACGACTGACAGGAGAAAGGTTCGGTGTCGCTAGGGATGGCTATACGGCTATTCCAAACAGAACTAGCGCCACAAACGCCACCACGATGAACAGGATCACGACGATCAAGACCTTCTGCAAAGTCACTACGGCGATGCCCCCTCAGGTTCGTGGCTTTCGTGGAAGCTAGCAGAAACCTAATCCAGAAGTCAACGGAACGCGGGATGGCCTAAGGGGCGCGAGCCCTGCGGTCACGGAGCCCTCGTAGTAGTCCGAGCCGGGGAAAGCCCGGCACATGGCGAAGGAGGGCAGGTGTCTAAGACGAAACAAGACAGAGAGGTACTCGTGATGAGAAACGCCGAAGCTGTTCTGAACGTCATCCGCGAACGCGGAGAACGAGGATTGCCGCTGGAAGACATCTATCGGCAACTGCACAACCGGGAACTCTACCTGAGGGCCTACGGCCATCTCTACTCAAACCAGGGAGCGATGACCAAGGGAACAACCTCAGAGACCGTGGGCGGCATGTCACTGTTGGAGCCAGTCGAACCAGTTCGACAGCACGACTGGTCATCATGCCTTCCCCATAGGGGATTGGCTGCGACACCTGCCCCTTTCGCGGATGCGGAGGGAGCGGGTACGCTGGTTCCGTGACGGCGGAGCGTCAGGGCGGGCTGGTCCGTGATGGCCGGGCTCGCAAGAGTGGAATGGCGTGAGCGGTCATCGGCGGTTTCGAGCGGAAATAGCGCGGTAATGAGCGGTTTCGAGCGGTACGACGAGGTTGAGCAGCGGTGTGTAACAGGAGTGGATGAGCGCAGATGAGCGGTTAAGCACGGGGATTCAATCGCTCGCGGCGTGGGGGTGTCCCCCGCCCCACGGCCCCGAACTTTGTTTTTCGTTGGCATCCTTGCATCCTTGGATGCAGGAAGCAGGCCACCGCATTGGAAACGCCCTTGCCCAAGGATGCCAAGGATGCCAGAGCGAGGGGCTCGATTACTCGTGGAGGACTTCCAAGGATGCCAGATCGCACTGCCGTTGGCATTCTTGGATTGGCCGAGCCAGCCGGTGCTACAATCCCGCCATCCACCCTGTTCCCTCTCCCCTTGGGAGAGGGCAGGAGCCTGCCCCGCACCTGATGCGGGGTGAGGGTAGAAGAGGAGGACGCGTCATGCTGAGTCAGCAGGAGAACCAACGCCTCACACAGGTCGGCGCCGGCACGCCCATGGGCGAGCTCATGCGCCGCTACTGGCACCCTGTCGCCGCGACGGCGGAGCTCGACGACCGCCCCACCAAGGCCCTGCGCATCCTCGGCGAGGACCTCGTCCTCTACAGGGACAGGTCCGACACGCTCGGCCTTATCGACCGCTTCTGCCCGCATCGCCGCGTCGACCTCTCCTACGGCATACCCGAGGAGCACGGCCTCCGCTGCATGTACCACGGTTGGATGATGGACGAGACCGGCCAGTGCATCGAGCAGCCCTTCGAGGAGACCGTTCACCCGGACGGGCGCTTCAAGGAGAAGGTGAAGGTCGCCGGCTACCCGGTGCAGGAGATGGGCGGACTCATCTTCGCCTACATGGGCCCGCTGCCCGCGCCGTTCCTGCCCGTCTGGGACCCGTTCCAGTGGGACGACGCCGTCCACGACGTGGGCATCACGACACTGGACTGCAACTGGCTGCAGTGCATGGAGAACTCGCTGGACCCGGTCCACGTGGAGTGGCTGCACCGCTTCTACACCAACTACCAGCAGGCGATATCGCCCGACCTCATCGCCACGATGCCGCCGCGCATCCCGCACCAGGAGATCGGCTTCGACGTGTTCGATCACGGCATCATCAAGCGCCGCGTGCTCGAGGGCTACACGAAGGAGAGCGACGACTGGAAGATCGGCCACCCCATCCTCTTCCCGCAGATCCTGTACGTGGGCGGCTTCCAGTCCAAGACGCTCCAGTACCGCGTGCCGATAGACGACGAGCACACGCTGCACTTCATCTACTACTCGTGGCGGGTCGCGCCGGGACAGCCGGTGCCGAAGCAGGAGCGCATCCCTTACAAGTACGTGCCGCACCGCGACGCCTCCGGCAGGTACGACACCACGTTCACGGTGGACCAGGACAAGATGGCCTGGGAGACGCAGGGCCCGGTGGCCAAGCGCTACCTGGAGCGGCTCGGCAAGTCGGACGTGGGGGTCATCCTCTACCGCAGGCTGCTGACGGAGCAGATGCAGATCGTGGCCGACGGCGGGGAGCCGATGAACGTCTTCCGCAGCAAGGAGGCCGCGGAGACCATCAACGTTCCGACGGAGCACATGGCGCTCGGCAGGGACAAGGTGCCGCGGATCAAGTTCATCCCCCTGGAAGCCGGCATCAGCGGCGCGGAGGACGACATCCGCTACGCCGTCGAGTCCTGGTACGTGGGAGAGACGGCCAACACCTAGGCGGGGCGCACGCGGAAGAAGCGCACGATCATGGCCCAGCGCAGGCTGCTCCATGACCATTCGGCGTCCCGCAGGTCGTTGAGCGGGACCCTGCGCGGCGTGTAACGCCGGAGCACGTAGGCCCGTGTTATCCGCTCGATGTGGCGGCGCTGCTCAGGCATCGCCGCCGAGAGCATGGACGCGTACTCCAGTGGGGTCTGCTCCGGGCGCTTCCTCATGCCGAGCACGCCGCCGAGGCGGCACATCTTCGCGAACAGCTCGTCTGAGCGCGGGAGCGCTCCGAGCTTCCACCACCACTGCCGCCAGAGCAGCACGGGCGCACCTGCCACCAGCGCGACCAGGATGGCGAGCAGCGCGACGAGCCAGCCGGGGAGTTCCGTCCGCGGAGTGAAGTCCACGTCGAAGACGTCTTCTTCCTCGTCCTCCAGGAACTCACCCAGTTCGTCGATGTCGATCTCTTCCTCAGGAAGAGGAGAGAAGTCGAGGCCTTCGCCGCCGAACTCGATGGCGTCCGGAGGTGTGGGCTCGAAGCGTATCCAGCCGAAGTCCGGGAAGTACGCCTCCACCCAGCTGTGGTAGTTGAGCTCCCGTACCTCGTAGACGCCCCACGCCACGTTCAGGCGTCCGGGGGCGTAGCCGAGCACGTAGCGGCTGGGGATGCCCGCGGCCCGCATCAGCACCACCGCCGCGGATGCGTAGTAGTCGCAGTAGCCCGTGCGCGACTCGAAGAGGAAGTGGTCCACGCCGTCCGCGCCTTCAGGCGGGGCCTGGATGTCCAGGTTGTACGGGATGGTGATGAGGAAATTGCGGATGTTCAGCGCCTTGTCGTACGGCGTCTCCTCTTCGGCGGTGAGCGCCTCCGCAAGCGTGCGCACGCGCTCAGGAAGCGTCTCCGGCAGCTGCAGGTAGGCCTGCGTCCACTCCGGGTACTCCTCGCCCGCGGCACGCAGCTCGCGGGGTACCGCCAGGGACTCCAGTCCTGTGCTGACGTAGCGGAGGTTGACGCGCGTGGGGAAATACTCCCGTCCCGTGGAGAAGCGGACCTGCAGGGCGCCGGGGCCTGAGGCGGGGGTCGTCAGCGCTTCGGCGGATTGGTCGAAGCTTTCGGGCAGGCCGCCGGTGAAGAGCGTATCGGTCGCAGCGACGACGCGGAACTCGTTCGTCTGCGGCACGCGCCGCCTGTCGGTGGGAGAGGGAACGTCCTCGAACGGAACGAATTCGGAGTCTTCCCCGGTCTCCCATCCGGTGCCGGTGTAGACCGCGTAGGAACGGGCGCGCCAGTACGTCTTCGGGCCTCGCACCGTGAACATGAGCGTGTCGGAGAGCTCCGGGTTGCCCTGGAAGTGCGTCTTCTGGTCGAACGTGATGGTCTTGTAGTCCCTGCGTGAGGGCAGGGCGTTGAAGAGCCTGCCGAACTGCGAGCCAACCTGGTGCGTGGTGCCGTCCAGTGCGCGTGCCACGGCGGCGAGCGGAGCGCCGGGAGGCGCGGGGAACGCCGCGACGACCGCCGTCACGAGCAGGGCCACGCCGAGCACGATGCCGGACTGCGCGAGCACCGTTCGCGCGTCGAACACCGCTCCCCGTCCGCGCCATTCCTCTATCCGGCGCACGGCGTTGAGATGGATCAGGAGCATGACGGCCGACGCCATGAAGATGCCGAGCCGCCACCCCAGCCCTCCCGGAAGGTTGGAGAGGGCGAATGCGAGCATCACTCCGCCGAACAGCACGGTCGTCCATCCGTGAGCGCTGCGGAGCGCCAACCAGACGCCGTAGAAGCACAGCAGCCAGAGGGACAGCGTCAGGAACATGGCAAACTCGATCAGTCCTGCCTGGGTCTCGTCGGTGGAGATGGCTGCTATCCACTGCGAGACGTCCTGCACGACATTGGCGACCCGTGTGGTGATCGGGAACCCGTCTGCCGTTGTTGTGCCCGCGTACGCGGCCAGCAACAGGCCCAGGGCTGAGGAGATGACAATGGACCGACGCGCCGTCCAGCCGAGCTGGTGCATCGCCCACCCTGCCGCTCCGCCCAGGGCCGCGATCAGAAAGGGAGCGGGCATCCCCCGTACCCAGTTGCCCTCTTGCAGAGGCATGACGACGGAGAAGAGCACGAGTCCCACCAGCGTGGTGGTAAGCCCGGCCCCGCTGATGAAGTCCTCCCACCAGGATACGAAGCGTTCTCCCAGGGACAGCGCCCTGACCGTTCCGGTGGAGCGGACGCGCGATGAGAATACGCTCATCGCGCGGCTCCCTGCAGTTCCCGCGTCGGCACGGCGAGGCTGGCAGGCGCGGCGCGGTGGTCCAACCGGTTGCCGATCTCGTCTCCCATTCGGATCACGTAGGCGTCGAACCCGCTGGGGGAGGTGCGCTTCCGCTGGAAGCTCGGGGCGTCTATCAGGATTGGGACGACTGCCGCGCCGGTGGCCCGCAGCATGTCGACGGCGGCGGAGACGGCGGTGGGGGGAGCGGCGCTGATGAGGACGATGCTCGCGCCGCGGCTCAGTTCGTTCTTCACCGCATCCGACGCTTCCTGCACGCCGCCTGCGCTTCCCGGTTCGATCAGTGCGAGCGCCTGGAAGATGCGCCCCAACTGCGCGATGCCCGTGTCCGCAGGGACGATGACCTGCTCTCTTCCGGAGAAGACTCCTCCGACATTCCGTCCCGAGTCCAGGAAGCGCTTGGCCACGGATGCGGCTGTGGTCACGCTGTACTCGACGCTGCTCTCGGCCCCCTCGCCCGCCTGTACGCGTTCGTCCAGGTCCAGCACAACCCAGACGGCGTCGGCTGGGCCGGACGGCTCGCGGTCGAACTCTTTCACCATGAGCCTGCCGGTGTGGGCGGTAGCGGGCCAGTGCACCCGGCTCACCGCGTCGCGTGACGTGTATTCGCGGACGGTGGAGGCCACGGGGCTGGGCGTGAAGGTGCGCCCGCGAACAACTCCCTCCGTCCAACCTCTGCCGGAGAGGACGAAGAAGCCGGAGAGGTCAACGGTCGCAGGGTAGATGAGCGCGGTCTGGGGGCTGCCAAGGCGCATGGTCCTGCTGAAGAGGCCGAAGGGGTCGCGGCTGGTTATCTCCAATTCGCCGAACCGGTAGATGCCCCGGCGTTCGCAGTGGCTGGACGAGGTCCAGGCGGTTGAACCGTACGGCCAGAGAGTGGCGATGCGTCCCTGACGTCCGAACGGATGCGTATCGTGCTGTACCTCCAGCAGCAGCTTCGGCCACCAGTGGGTGTTCTGGAGAACGATGCGCTCTTCCACATAGCCCCCTACCTGGAGGTACGGGGTGAGACGCTGCACTCCGCCCTCTATGCGGCGCGCGGCAAGTACGCTTGCGAGATAGCCGAGTGCAGGGACCGCAAGCAGGCCGAGGAAGAGGCGGTAGTAGAGCGCCTCTCCGGTGGAGAGCGCCAGCAACAGCAGAAGCAGCGCAACGCCGGCCCAGACCACACGCACGCTCATGCCGGGACCTCCACGCCGGAACTCAGCTCGGGACCGTCATGCGCCTGGCAGCGCGCCGTTGACGGGCGTCTGCTCCAGCACTTCGGCGATGGCGTCCGCTGCGCTGACGCCCTGGATGCGCGCCGCCGAACTGAGTATGACGCGGTGTCCGAGGGCCGGATACGCGAGCGCCTTCACGTCGTCCGGGAGTGCGTAGTCCCGCTCTTCCAGCAGGGACTTCGCCTGTACGAGCCGGAAGAGTGCGAGCGAACCCCGTGGCGACGCCCCCAGGTACAGGTTGGCGTGGTCCCTCGTCGCGTTCGCAATGGCGACGATGTACTCCTTCACGTCGTCAGAAACGTGGATGGTGCGCACTGTCTTCTGGAGCGCGAGGAGGTCGTCCTGATCAACAACCGCTTCGAGGCTCTCGACGGGATGGGCGTACTGCTGGGCTTCCAGCACTCGGACCTCGTCCTCTGCTGCCGGGTAACCGAGATGCAGGCGTACGAGGAACCTGTCCAGTTCGGTCTCCGGCAGCGGGAACGTGCCCTCGTACTCGATGGGGTTCTGTGTCGCCATGACGATGAAGGGCTCCGGCATGGGATGGGCGACACCGTCCACGGTAACCTGCCGCTCCTCCATCGCCTCGAGGAGCGCCGCCTGCGTCTTTGGCGAGGCCCGGTTGATCTCGTCCGCGAGGACAACCTGCGCGACGATGGGGCCCTGCCGGTACTCGAACTCGCCGTTCTTCTGGTTGAAAACGGAGACGCCGGTGATGTCGGCCGGGAGCAGGTCCGGCGTGAACTGGATGCGCCGGAAACTGCCGCCGATGGACCTTGCGATGCTGCGCGCCAGCATGGTCTTGCCCACACCCGGCACGTCTTCTATGAGGAGGTGACCGCGGCACATCAACGCCATCACGGCCAGCCGCTCCTCTTCTCCCTTCCCAAGGATTACTCTGCCGAGGTTGTCCAGCAGCCTTTCGGCGATCCCTCTGGCCGCGTCTGTGTTCAGGTCTTGCCCGGAAACTACCAATGTTCCGCTCCTTGGGAACCGTCTCTCTCGTGCATGGCATGTATAGAGCACATGGCGGGGCGCGTCAAACCTCGAGTGGGGCGGAGAGGATATGCCTGAGTGTCGAACCGTGCGCGAGGAGGGGCCGGTGCTGTACGCTAATACTCCGACAACGACTGAAGAGGCCCTGCTTGACGGACTACTACCCTGCCTATCTGAACATCGCCGGGCGACGCGCGGTAGTCATCGGGGGTGGTGAGGTGGCCGAGCGGAAGACCGTGCAACTGCTGGCGTCCGGCGCGGAGGTTGCGCTCGTCAGCCCGAACGCCACACCGGAATTGGAACGTCTCTCATTGGAGGGACGCGTGCGCTGGATACGCCGCGCGTACGCTGCCGGCGACCTCGCCGGAGCGTGGCTGGCCGTCGCAGCCACTGACGACCCCGCAGTGCAACGAAGCGTCCATGCGGAAGCGGAGCGGGAGAAGACGCTTCTGAACGTGGTCGACGTTGCCGAGCTGTGCGGGTTCATCGCTCCGTCCGTCGTACGGCGTGGCGAGGTAACGGTAGCAATCTCCACGGGTGGGGCAAGTCCGGCGCTTGCGCGGAAGGTGCGCGAACTGATGGACGGCACGCAGAACCCTTCACACTACGATCACGAAACGTTCTGCCGGTGCATCGAGTGGGCGGACGCCGCGGACGCGCTTGCGGATGTTCGCGCGGAACTGAAGGCCGCGGGCAAGGCAACGACGCCCGATGCGTGGCAGGAGGCGATGGACGAGCAACTGCTGGACCTGGTCCGTGGGGGTAGGGGCGGCGAGGCGAAACAGCGGCTGCGCGCGGCCCTGCTTTCGGATGGGGAGTCCTGAGGGCGATGCGCATCATCATGACGGGCCTGAGCCATCACACCGCTCCTCTGGCAACGAGGGAGCGGCTGAGCCTGACGAGCGAGACCCTGCCGGCAGCGCTGGAAACGTTGCAGCGACACGCGGGACACGGTGTCATCGTGGCTACCTGCAATCGCACGGAGATCTATACGCTCGCGCCGTCTCTCAAGAGTGGCGAGCATGCCATCGAGCGGTTCATCGAAGAGCAGTTCGAAGTAGACGTCGAGTCCGTCCGCGACCACCTGTACACCTTGGAACAGAGTGACGCGGTGGCGCATCTCTTCCGTGTCGCTTCCGGACTTGATTCGCAGATCCTGGGCGAGTCGGAGGTGCTTGGACAGGTACGGGACGCCTTCAGTGCAGCGCGGCAGCGCGGCGCTTCGGGCGGCGCAATGGCCCACCTGTTCCACAGCGCCCTTCGCACGGGCAAGCGCGCCCGCACTGAAACGGCCATAGGACGTAACGCGCTCTCCTTGAGCCGCGCCTGTATCGAGCTGGCGCGTCGGGCTATAGGTTCGCCGGAGGGCAAGCGCGTGCTGGTGATCGGCGTGGGCGAGGCGTCACGCCTCGCGGGCCTGGCGCTGCGCGACTCCGGCGCAGCCGGAATCGTCATCGCCAACCGGACACCCGCAAACGCAGCCGAACTCGCACAGGAACTGGACGCGGAGATCGCACCGCTGGACGACCTATCCGCGCTGCTTGCGCAGGCGGACCTGGCCGTGACCGCTACTGCCGCGCCGGACTTCATCCTGTCCGCTTCACTGATCGAAGAAGCGGCGAGGGCGCGCAACGGGAGGCCGCTCGCGATTATGGACATGGCCGTTCCCCGTGACGTCGACCCGGCAGCCGGGGCTGTCCCCGGCGTCCACGTGTACACGCTGGACGATATCGAATCGCTGGCGGAGGCCAACCGGCAGCAGCGTGAGTCGGAGGCGCGGCACGTGGAGGCCATCGTCTCGGAGGAGACGCAGAAGTTCCGGCAGTGGTGGAGAGCGCGCGGCGTCACGCCGACCATCGCTGCGATACGGCACGAGGCCGAACAGCTGCGGGCGGCGGAAGTCGCGCGGACGGTCGAACGGATGGAGGGCCTGACCGAGGACGACGCCCGGCGCATCGAACAGATGACGAAGGCGCTGGTAAAGAAGCTTCTGCACCATCCCACGGCACATCTCCGCGAACGCAACGACGAGTCAGTGACGCAGTCTGCCCGCCGCCTCTTCGGGCTGGACGAGTAGCGTGCCGGCCATGCCGCGCGCGATCGTCATCGGGACACGCGGGAGCAGGCTGGCGCTCGTGCAGACGCATGCCGTCGCAGACGCACTCGCATCCATCTCGCCGGATCGGGAGTTCCGCATCGATACCATTGCCTCGGCAGGGGACGAACAACCGGATGCTGCGCTGGACTCGCTCGGACTGGGTGTGTTCACTTCCGCCATCGAAAAGGCACTGCTCGATGGACGCATAGACGTCGCGGTGCATAGCCTGAAAGACCTGCCCACGAGTCAGCCCAACGGGCTGACCGCCGTACCGGTGCTGGAGCGAGAAGACCCCCGTGACGTGCTGATCGACCGCTGGAATGCCGGTCTGCTCGACCTGCCGGAAGGAGCGCGGATCGGTACGAGCAGCCCGCGCCGCGCCGCACAGATCGCCCTCGGACGGAAGGACATCCTTCTGCTGCCGATCCGTGGGAATGTCGAGACGCGCATCGGGAGATCGGAAGGCCCGGACTACGATGGCGTAATCGTCGCGGCGGCTGGAGTGGAGCGCCTGGGTATGACGGACCGCATAGCGGAGCACCTCTCCCCGTACGTCTGCACTCCGGCCCCGGCGCAGGGAGCGCTCGCCGCCGAGGCCCGCTCCGATGACCGTGAGACCCTCGCGTTGTTGCGGCAACTCGTCCATGGACCCACGAGGGCTGCGGTTGAAGCGGAGCGCTCCTTGCTGCGCGCCGCAGGCAGCGGCTGCCGCCTGCCAGTGGGTGCGCTTGCAGAGGTGCAGGGGGAGCAGATGCGTCTGTTCGCGACCGTGACGCCGGCCGACGGTTCAACGAGCTACAGGGTGGAGGTAACGGGCAACGCCGACGAGTCTGAAATGCTGGGTGTGGCCGCGTACCATGCGTTCCTGGAGCAGGGAGCATCAGACTTGCTGCGGGAGACAGGCTCATGACGGAGAGCGGCGCGGTTTATCTGGTGGGCGCCGGCCCTGGAGACCCCGGACTCGTCACCGTGAGGGGCGCAGAGCTGTTGAGGAAGGCGGATGTGGTGGTGTACGACCGGCTCGTCTCTTCCGCTCTACTCGCGCTCGCGCCGGACGCTACCCTCGTCTACGTGGGCAAGGAGCCTGATACCCCAGGCGAGTTCCAGACCTTCATCAACCAGCAGCTCGCTGCCCATGCAAGAGAGGGCAAGACGGTCGTGCGGCTGAAGGGCGGCGACCCGTTCGTGTTCGGGCGCGGCGGCGAGGAGGCCATGGCCCTGGCTGAGGCGGGCGTACGGTTCGAGGTGGTCCCGGGGGTTACGTCCGCGATCGCTGTGCCTGCCTACGCCGGCGTGCCGGTGACGCACCGGGACATCGCGGCTGCGTTCACTGTGGTAACGGGCTCGGAAGACCCTGCGAAGCCGGACCCACAGGTGGACTGGAAGGCGCTCGCTCGGGTGGGTGGAACGCTCGTCGTGCTCATGGGCTGGCGGAGCCTGCCTGCCATCGTGCAGGCCCTGGTCGGGGAGGGTCGGTCGCTGGACACGCCAGTTTCCGTGACGCAGTGGGGCACGCTCCCCGGCCAGCGCACGGTGAGCGGCACACTGGCAGACATCGTGGAGAGAGGAGAGGCGGAGGGAATCACGTCTCCGGTCGTCACGGTCATTGGTGAAACCGCTGCGTTGCGCCCAGCGTTGCGCTGGTTCGACCGCACGCCGCTCTTCGGCAAGCGCGTGCTCGTGACTCGCTCTCGAACGCAGGCGGGCACGCTCAGCGCCTTGTTGACCGCTCTGGGCGCTGAGGCCGTCGAACTGCCAACGATAGCGGTGGAACCATTGGCCGATACATCGGCGCTGGACGCCGTGCTGGTGGGTTTGGGGAGTTTCGATTGGGTCATCTTCACAAGCACGAACGGTGTTGACGCCGTGTTTGGGCGCTTGGCCGCGGCCGCGAGGGATGCGAGAGCGTTCTCCCATGCCAGGGTGGCGGCCATCGGGCCCGCAACGGCGGCCGCGCTGGCTGCTCGCGGCATCGTGGCGGACCTCATTCCTGCCGCCTACACCTCGAGTTCGGTCGCCAACTCGTTCGCATCGCAGGACGTGCGCAGTGCGCGGATTTTGCTGCCGCGGGCGGACATCGCACCGCCGACGCTTCCCGATGGACTCCGCCAGATGGGAGCGCTCGTCACGGAGGTCAGCGCCTACCGCACCGCCGTGCCGCAGGAAGCCGCAACCGCAGCCTGGAGGACGCTCGCCTCTGGTACGATAGACGCGGTCACGTTCACGAGCTCCTCAACGGTGCGGAACCTCGTGAGCCTGCTCGGAGATGCTGCGCTCATCAACGAAGGCAAGGTGGTGTCCATCGGGCCGGTGACCAGCAAAACGGCGTCCGAGCTCGGAGTGCGGGTGGACAGAGAAGCGGCAGAGCACACCGTGCGCGGCGTAGCAGACGCGGTGCTGGAGGTTCTGGGCGATGAGTGAACTCCTGATCGGTCGGTCAGCCCGTTCCGGAGAGGCGGTCTTCCCAACTGTTCGTCCCCGCAGGCTTCGGCGCACCGCCGCGCTGCGGGACCTGGTGCGGGAGACGTCCATACGCCCCGCCGACCTCGTCTATCCGATGTTCGTCACGCATGGGCGCGACGTTCGAGTGCCCATCGCCCCGATGCCGGGACAGGCCCAGTTGTCCATAGACAACGTCATCCGGGAAGCCGCGGAGGCTGAGCAACTCGGCATCCGTGCAGTGCTGCTGTTCGGGTTGCCGCCGAGCAAGGATGCGCTCGGCACGGGTGCATATGATCAGGGCGGCATCATCCAGCAGGCTACGTCTGCATTGAAGCAGGCGTTGCCCGACGTGCTGGTTATCACCGATGTCTGCCTCTGCGAGTATACGGACCACGGTCACTGCGGGGTGCTGCTCGACGACGGTACGGTTGCCAACGACGAGACGCTCGAACTGCTCGCACGCACTGCGGTGTCGCAGGCCGACGCCGGAGCGGACATCGTCGCTCCGTCCGCCATGATGGACGGGCAGGTGGGAGCGATCCGGGCAGCGCTCGACTCCGCCGGGCATGCTGACGTGCCGGTGATGGCTTACGCCTCCAAGATGGCGTCGGCATTCTACGGGCCGTTCCGCGCTGCGGCAGACTCGGCTCCGCAGTCAGGCGACCGGAAGGCGTACCAGATGGATGGGGCGAACGCGCGGGAGGCGATGCGCGAGCTGCAGCAGGATGCGGCAGAAGGAGCAGACATTCTCATGGTTAAGCCCGCGCTTGCCTATTTGGACGTGATCACGAGGGCACGGAGGGCATTCGACCTTCCCATTGCTGCGTATAACGTTTCCGGCGAGTATGCGATGCTCAAGGCAGCGGCTGCCAACGGCTGGCTGGACGAACGCTCCGCCGTGCTGGAGACGCTCACGAGCTTCAAGCGCGCGGGAGCGGACATCGTCATCACTTACTTCGCCAGGGATGCCGCCCGGCTCCTGGCGGCCGACGCATGATCCCATGACCGACCCCGGCGCCAGGCAGTACGTCGTCGACAATCTTGTGGAGCGCCATGCCGCGGTCTTTGAGCCAGTGGGTGGCTCCGCGGACGTCGACCTCGCCGTGAGAACGGGAGACGGGCAGTACGTGGAAGTTATCGTCAGGGGATCGGTGGCGGCTGAAGCGCCGCGATCGTTCATGATGCGGCGCTTCCGTCCCCGGCCTCATCTCTTCATCCTGTGCATCGCGCCCGGGCCCGAAGCGTGGCTGGTGCCTTCCACTGTATTCGAGCGTTTCGCGACCGGCGCGCCAGGAGAACCCGAATGGGTGCTCCAGTTCGATGCCTCACAGGAGGAACCGTTGAGCGAGCGGCTTTCTGTGTACCGCGAACGGTGGGCGTTGATCGCCAACTACTCCGAATACCGCTCCACTTTGAGCGACCCCCTGGCCTTGCGCGTCAGGATTGCGATGTTATAACATTTATGTTAGTTTGTATCTGGCGAGGATCGCGATGACTGCTCTACCAGAGACCAACATCAAAGTCGCCGACCAGGTGTGGATCGCCCTTGCGCTGCTGACATCCGAGGACCCCGCTCGCGACGGTTTTACCGGCACTGAGATTCGGGAGAGGGTTCGGTATGAGTTCGGAGGCGTCCCGCCGGGTATCGTGACGCACATAGCTCAGCATTGCGTCGCAACGAAGCCGGTAAGCCCCAGCAGGAACCGGATGATTACCAAGCGCGGTTCGCTCAATGCGCTGTACCGGGAAGGTGATTCGTGCCATCCAGACAGGATGGGCGGCAAAGTGCTCCCCAGGAGGCAGGATATCCCGCCTCGCTACCATGAGTTGCTTGCCTGGTATGAGAATTCGTACGCCAGCGGGTTGAAGGCCTTCAGCCTCAATGCGGCACTGCTGCACTACGCCCCAACTGAGGGCAGCGGGGTAGGTGATATCGCAGCCCGCCATGACGAATACCTCGCTGCCCCGGATCACGTTCGGCCGTACCCGACGCGCTCGTCCACGCCCTCCGTCCTGTACGCGGCAGAAAAACGCGTCCCCTACGGGTCATCGTCGCCCGAGGAGCAGCAGGAGGCTGAGTGACTACCCAGACCGACAGGTTCCTCTTCGTCGACACGTCTGCCTTCTACGCGAGACTCGACCCGAGCGATCAGTGGCACCAGCGCGCAGTCAACGGCTTTGTGGAACTGGCGCGAAGGAACGCCATCCTCGTGACCAGTAACCTCGTTGTCGCAGAAACTTATCAACTCACCTGGCAGCGCCTGGGTTTTCAAGCTGCACGGGACTGGCTTAGCCTGCTTGCCGACTTCAACGTGCGATTCCAGACGTCCGAAGAGCACCAGCGCACCGAACAGGTCCTGCGCTCGCCGGTCGGCCCTCATCTCTCTTACGTTGATGCAGCCTCGATAGTAGCGATGGAGGCAGTGTCCCTCTCGACCATCTTCTCGTTCGACAGCGACTTTGCATTCGCTGGGCTCACGCTCTTCCCAAGCCAGTATGCAGCGACCGGCACGCTGCAGTAGGTACGTGCCCGGTTCAGCCACCCATACCCGGAGGAACTCCATGCCTGGAGGACTGTTGCAGTATGCGCCTTGATAACTCGGAACGACTCTTCGCCCGCGCTCGCAGGCTGATCCCCGGTGGCGTCAACAGCCCGGTTCGATCGTTCGGAGCGGTCGGTGGGACGCCTCCGTTCATCGTGAGCGGGAGTGGAGCTCGGGTCCAGGATGCCGACGGTAACGAATACCTGGACTTCGTGGGGTCGTGGGGGCCGCTCGTCCTGGGCCATGCCCATCCGGCTGTGGTCGAGGCCGTGCAGCGCGCGGCGGCGGACGGCACCAGCTTCGGTGCGCCCACTGAGAGGGAACTGGAGCTGGCTGAGCTCATCACGCGCGCCATGCCGTCGATCGAGATGCTTCGCCTGGTGAACTCCGGCACCGAGGCCGCGATGAGCGCCATACGCATCGCACGGGCCTATACGGGGCGGAGCAAGCTGGTCAAGTTCAACGGGAACTATCACGGCCACGCTGACGGCCTGCTCGTGAAGGCAGGCTCAGGGGCGGCCACCTACGGCATCCCGACGAGCGCGGGCGTTCCCTTGGGCTACGCGGCGGAGACCCTGGTTGCCGAGTACAACGACCTCGCCTCCGTCGAGGCGCTCTTCGAAGCGAACGTGAACCAGGTTGCGGCGGTCATCGTTGAACCGGTCGCTGGCAACATGGGTGTCGTCCCTCCCGAGGACGGCTTTCTGACCGGCCTGCGCAGATTGTGCGACGACAACGGTGCACTGCTCATCTTCGACGAGGTCATCACCGGTTTCCGCGTAGCCTACGGCGGAGCGCAGGAGCGCTATCGCCTCAGGCCGGACCTCACGTGCCTTGGCAAGATCATCGGCGGTGGTCTGCCCGTTGGCGCCTACGGAGGGCGTGCGGACGTGATGCAGATGGCCGCGCCGCTCGGTCCCGCATACCAGGCTGGAACGCTCTCCGGTAACCCGTTGGCCACGGCTGCCGGCATCGCCTGCCTGCGGGAGCTGGAGAAGCCGGGCGTGTACGGAACGCTGGAGATGCTCGGCGCGGAGGCTGAGGCCGGCCTGCGCGCTGCGGGGGACGCCGCAGGCGTAGCGGTTACGGTGAACAGGGTCGGCTCCATGCTCACGGCATTCTTTGCCTCCCCGCCCGTGACAACCTGGGCCGAGGCAGCGTCCTCGGAGACGGAGCAGTACGCCGCGTTCTTCCACGGCCTGCTGGACCGGGGGGTATATGTTGCGCCGTCGCAGTTCGAGGCGGCGTTCGTCTCTCTCGCACACACCTCCGAAGACCTCGCGTTTGCCGGAGAGCAGGCGCGGGAGGCGATGGCATCGCTGGAGCCGGTAGAATGAGAGCTGTGAAGACACGTTCCACTCTAGCCCTGTATACCGCAGTGATCGTTCTCACGCTGGGTATCCTTGCTGGATGCGGTCCCTCCGGACCCACGCCAACGCCGGCCGTACCGACGGACGGCGTGCTGGACGTCAACATGCGGAATTACGTCTACGAACCCCGCTCCTTCGAATTCAAGGTGGACGAGACGGTGGAATTCCGCTTGATATCTGAGGACGAACCGCATACCTTTACGGTCAAGGATCTCGGGATCAACTGGGTCGTGCCGAAGAACGAGGTACCGCAGGTGGAGACCTTCACCTTCAACGAGGCCGGGACGTACAGGCTCGTATGCATAGTGGCCGGACATGAAGGCTCCGGTATGGTTGGCAAGATTACGGTCGTAGAGTAATCTGCCTGCACAAAGCTGCCGGGAAAGGAGCAACCGATGTCAGACGCAGAACAGATTTACCTAGACCTCGTGCGTTTCGGGCATATCTTCAGCGGCATACTCTGGATAGGCCTGCTGTACTTCTACAACTTCGTGCAAGCTATCGCTCTCCCGCGTATGCCGGCAGAAGCCAGGCCGCACTACCAGACGACCATCCTGCCGTTCTCGCTGAACGTCTTCCGCTGGGCTTCGCTATCGACGTTGCTCTTCGGTCTCCTCTTCATCGTCAGCGCAGAGGCGGGAGTGGGGAACCTCAACCTTGACGGCGCCTATCTGCTGAGTGACCGTGGGAAGTCGATTCTCATCGGTGGCACGCTCGGCATTATCATGGCTTACAACGTCTGGATGATCATCTGGCCGAACCAGCAGAAGATCATCGCTGCCGTGAAGGACACGCTGGAGAATGGAACGCCCGCCCCCGCCGACCAGCCGAAGTGGGCGCGGACTGCCCTGTTGGCTTCCCGTACGAACACCATGCTCTCCATCCCCATGCTCTTCTTCATGGTGGCTGCGGTGCATCTGACTATCCTCTGGCAGTAGGCCACGCACGAGAAAGGAGCGTCACCATGAAGAACCCGCTCGACACCGTCAAAGGCACAGTGATCGCAGGAATCATCATTACTGTCGTTCTGGCTCTGATCGTCGCAGTTGCCTTCTAACCCACGTCTGTAGAGGCGAGAACGCAAGAGAGCGGGGGCTCAAGGCCCCCGCTCTCTCGTTAACTGAGTTGGTGCGAACGGCCTACTGCGCCAGCAGACGCTCCCGCAGCGACGGTGTCTCGGCCATGTCCAGCATCGTCCATGCCATCGCTACGGCGCCGTCGTACAACGCCCTGTCGGCGGCGGGTGTGGCACAGGCGGCGGCGAACTCAGGCTGATGGTTCACCGCCGGCAGCGACTCGATCCCTATCGCCGGGTGGATGGAGGGCAGGGCTAGCGACACGTTGCCCATGTCCGTCGATACCGGAGTCGCGGGGCTCGGCTCGCCAGGTGAGGGGAACCGTCGCCCCAGGTGCTCCGCGTTCCGCTGGTACGCCGCTGCCAACTCGAGGTCGTGTTCGAGGTGCGCAAACGGTCGGTCACCGCCGATGACACTGAGCCGTGCGCCCGTCGCGAGCGCCCCGGCCTCGAAGCAGCGCATGACCTTCTCGTAGACCTCCGTGAGGTCGTCGAGCGTGATAGCGCGTACCGCGTAGTCTGCGGATGCATGCGCGGGGATGATGTTGAACGCATCGCCTCCGTGGGTCACGATGCCGTGCACCCGGTCCGTGGAGCGGATGTGCTGCCGTAGCAGACCGATGGCAGTCTGAGCGATGGTCAGTGCGTCGGCAGCGTTGACCCCCTGCTCCGGGAAACCGGACGCGTGGGCCGCCTTCCCCTCGTAGTGCACCTCGAAGAACGATGCCGCAACGATGGGCCAGACAGCGACGTCCCACGGCGCTGGATGCGCCATCATCGCGGCGTGAGCGCCGTCGAACGCGCCGCCCTCAAGCAGGCGTATCTTCCCACCGGAGCGCAGCACCTCCTCGGCTGGCGTCCCCATCACCGTGACGGTGAGCCCCGCGTCGTCTGCTACCGCTCCCGCACCGATGCCCGCCCCGGCGGCGCTTGCCGCGATGACGTTGTGCCCACAGGCATGGCCGATGCCGGGAAGCGCGTCGTATTCCGCGCAGACGACAACGTGCAGCGGCCCGGAGCCCTTCGTCGCGCGGAACGCCGTCGGCAGGTTGCAGACGCCGGGCTCAACGGCGAATCCCGCGGCATCCAGCATCTCCTCCAGCCAGCCGGACGCCTGCTCCTCTTCGTAGCCCAGCTCCGGGTTCGCGTGGATGCGGCGGCTGAGCGCGGTCAACTCTCCGCGTGCCCCGTCGATAGCCGCTCGCGCGGCATCTCGTGCGTCAGCCATCAGTCCTCGTGTCCCTTGTAGAGCAGCTGGAGCGTGTGCCCCTCAGGGTCGTCGAAATAGATGCACGTGGGGTCGCCCGTGCGGCCCCGCACCTTGATGCCCTCCGCCTCGATACGCGCCCTGGTCTCCTCGTAGCTGGCGGGCTCCATGCGCAACGCCATGTGGTTCAGTTCCCGCCCGCTGGACGCGCCGTCGATGCGCGACGCGTCGAACAGCGCAACCTGATCGTGCTCGCCGCACCGCAGGAAGCACTGCCAGTCGGTCTCGTGCCCGACGCTCATGCCGAGCACGTCCATGTAGAAGCGCCTTGCGCGGGGCAGGTCGTTCACCCAGAGCACTACGTGGTCTATGCCTGTCGTCTTGATCTGCAACTTCTCGGCTTGCTGCACCATCTCTGCCTCCTTGCCGCCGTTCCTTGTTGCTCCACCTCAATACCGGTCGATGTCTCGTCCGACGGCGATAGCGTAGCACCTTCACGCTCGCCCCGCGCGTCTGGGACGGGTGCGGCGTATACTCCGCCCAATCGGACCGACCATAGGAGGAGGGCATGGTCTCTATCACCGAACGCTACGAGCCCTGGAATCTCACTCCTTACGAGAAGTGGGTCAGCGATGAGGGGCTGAGGGTCCACACCCGGCAGCTCGTCGAGAACATCCACACCATAGGCGTGGAGCCTTGGGCGCGCACCGGCACGAACGCCGCGCTGCTCGATCTCACTGCGGACCCGCTGGAGGGCGCGTTGGTCAACAACCAGGGCACCATCCGCTTCGTCTGCGAGATACCCCCGGGCGGCACGTTCAACGTCGAGCGCCACATGTACGAGGAGATATTCTTCGTGCTGAAGGGACGGGGCGCGACGGCTGTGTGGTACGAGGGCCAGCCCAGGCACACCTTCGAGTGGCAGGAGGGCAGCGTCTTCTCCATCCCTCTCAACGCCTGGCACGAGCTCTACAACGCCAGCGGCGACGAGACCGTTCGGCTCTACGGAGCGACCAACGCACCCACCGCGTTCAACCTCTATGGCAGCCCGGAGCTCATCTTCGATTGCCCCATGACGTTCCCTGACCGGTTCGACCCCACTGACGAGCTCTACTTCAGCGGTAAGTCGTCCAAGTTGGAGGACCGGTTCATGGAGACCAACTTCATCCCGAACGTCCACAACGTCGTCCTGGACCGGTGGACCGCCCGCGGACCGGGCGAGAACATGATGATCAACATGGCCAACGGCCACTTCATCTGCCACCTCTCCGAATTCCCCGCTGGAACCTACAAGAAGGCGCACACCGGCGAGGCCAACCGCAAGCGCACGGGGCTCGTCTCCGACGTCGCGTACCTCTTCCTGAGCGGGGAGGGCTACGACCTGCAGTGGCCGGAGGGTGTCTACCCGTCGCCCGGCACCGGGTGGGAACAGCTGGACTACAAGGCGGGTACGCTCATGTCTCCCGGCACGGGCTACCACCAGCACTTCAACTGCAGTGCGGAGCCCATCCGTTATCTCGTTCTGCGCTACGGCAACCCCAGGTACGCGGGATATCTCGGCGCGCGCTACAAGAACACCGGCGGCCCGCAGATACAGTTCGCGGAGGAAGACCCTGCCATACGGGCGCACTTCGAGGAAGAGCTGGGCAAACGCGGAGCGGCATCCTGCATGGAGGGCTACGTAGACGAGCCCTAGCCCTCACCCGGGGATGGCTCTTCCTCCGAGGCGAACTCTCCCATCTCAACGCGGGCCTCTTCTACCAGCTCTTCTACCACGGGCTTGGCCACGCCCACGTCGAGCAGGGAAACGCGCATCATCTCCAGCGCCGCTTCCAACTCCGGCCAGACGACTGCGTCGGCGCCGACGCTCTCCAGCGCTCGCACTTCCTCTTCGCGGCCCGCGCGGCTCACGATGCGGACCGCCGGGTTGAGCCGCCGTGCGAGCTGCACCGCCACCAGCGCCGACACGTGCTCCGGGAGCGCTGAGACGAACAACCGGGCGTGTTGCACCCCGGCCGCCGTCAGCACCGCATCGTTCGTCGCATCCCCGTAGATGAGCGAATCGCTGTCTGCGGTCTTGCGCGAGGTGATCGCCGGGTCCGACTCGATCGCGATATATGGCAGCCCGAGACCGCTGACCTCTTGCGCGATGAACGACCCGACGCGGCCGTAGCCGGCGATGACGACGTGCTCCCGCAACGTGGGCGCACGCTCCAGTGCCGATTCCGCTCCCGCTGCACCTGCGAGGTGTCGCTCGAAGAATGCAGAGCGCGCCCGTAGGGACGTCAGGACCCGTGTTGCCGCGGTCACGAACCCGGGCGTTATGCCCATCGTCACCACCGCCGCCGTGATGATCAGCGGCAGCAGCTCTTCTCCCGCAACTCCCATCGCTACCGCCGTACCCGCAACGATGAAGCTGAACTCGCCTATCTGGATCATCAGGAATCCGGTGCGGGCTGCCGTGTCCGGCAGGTAGCCGACAGCGCGCACGAGCGCGTGGATGAGGAACAGTTTGACCACGATGGATGCTCCGATGAAGAGCGCCACCTCACCCATGTGAGAAATGAGGAATCCTGCATCCGTCAGCATCCCCAGCGATACGAAGAACAGAGCTGCAAAGACGTCGCGGACGGGTATGACCTCGGACAATGCTCTCCGTCCGGCCCAGTCTGACTCGCTCAGCACCAGTCCCGCCAGGAACGCCCCAAGCGGCGCGGAAAGGCCGGCCCACGCCGTGAGCGCAGCCGCGCCGAGCGCCGCTGCCATCACCGTGACGACGAATGATTCCCGTGCTCCCACGAGGGCCACCCGCTTCAACAGCCAGGGGAGACCGAGCGACCCCACGAACCACACCCCGGCAAGGATCACCGCCGCCTTTGCGGCGCTGATCGCCAGCTCGGTGGCCAGCGAATCTCCTTCTCCCCCGAGCGCCGCGATCACGGCCATCATCGGTACGAATGCAAGGTCCTGCACCAGCAGCATCCCCGCGGCCATGCGCCCGTGCAGGGTTCCCAGTTCGCCGCGGTCGTTCAGCGTCTTCAGCGCGACCATCGTGCTGCTGAGCGATAGCGCCAGACCGGCCGTGAGGGATGCCTGCGCGTCCCAGCCGAGCGCCGTTCCGATGCCGTAGCCCACGGCTATGGTCAGCGTTATCTGTCCCGTGCTGGCCACCAGCACCCGCCAACCGAGGCGGCGCAGGTCAGTGAGCGATATCTCCACGCCAACGGCGAAGAGCAGCAGTATCACCCCGAACTCGGCAAGTGTCTGCACGTCATCGAGTTGCGTCACCATCCCCAGCGCGTGCGGCCCCACCACCGCGCCCGCCAGGAGGTAGCCGATGATCGGCGGCAAGCGGAGGAGGCGTGCGCCAAGGCCGCCAGCCCCCGCCGCCACGAGGATGACGACGATGTCGTCGAACAGCTCGGTTCCCGGTTCCATCGTGCGACGTCTACCTCACCAACAGGCCGGGCAGACGGAGCTCCTGTATTGCCTGGTACCTGCTGCCCATCAAGCCGTTTGCTCCAACTCGATGAGCATCACGTAGACGTGCTGCGGGTCCGTGACGAGGCTGATCCTTCCTATCGTCGGTATGGACATCGGCTGCACCTGCATACTGCCGCCCATCGCCTTCACCTGCTCCAGCGCCGCGTCCAGGTCCTCCACACCGAAGTACACCGTCCAGTTCGGCGGCACCTCGCCCCATATCGGCTGGATGGCGAGCATACCCGCCGCCGGCGCTCCGCCCAGCGTGAACAGGTTGTACGGCATGCCGCCCGCGCCCTGTGCCTGCTGCGCCTCCCATCCGAAGAGGGCGCAGTAGAACTTGCTCGCCGCCTCGGTGTCATGGGTGTACAGCTCGGACCAGCAGTAGGCTCCCGCCTCACCGATCAGTTCTGCGCCGATGTGCGCCTTCGCCTCCCACAGCGACAGCGCTGCGCCGGTCGGGTCGACGATGCTGGTTATCCGGCCGAACTCCATGACGTCCATCGGCGGCATGACTATGGTCGCGCCCAGGGCGGCCGCTTTCGCTGCCGCCGCCTCCACGCTCCCGACCGCAACATAGGAGTTCCAGTGGGGAGGCACGCCCTGCTCGAGCATGTCCGGCATCATCGGGGACATCCCCGCAATGTTCCTGCCGTTCCGGCTGAAGAGCGTGTAGACGAAATCGTCGCTCACCGGGTTGTCGACGGTCTCGCATCCGAGCAGCGTGGAGTAGAACTCCCTCGCGCTCTCCACGTCGGTGGTCATCAGGTCCACCCAGTTGAACATCCCGGGCTCGTGTCGGGAAACTTCCGCCATCCGTTCTCTCCTTCGGGCGCGCCGTCACCGGCTGCGCCATTGTGCTCTAGGATACGTCAACTCCGTCCGCTCTTCGTACGGCGTGGGCTGTTCGTCCGTCCGGGTCGACTTGATGACTTGCCGGTCCAGCATGCTCACGTAGCCCTTCTTCCCCACTACCACGTGGTCGGCCAGGTGGATGTCCAGCGTCTTGCCCACCGCGGCGATCTCCCTGGTAAGTGCGATGTCCGCCGCGCTCGGCGTGGGGTCGCCGGACGGGTGGTTGTGCACCATGACGATGCTTGGGGCGTTCACCTGCACCGCCTGCCGGAACACTTCCACGGCCCGCACGTTCACGCCGTTCACCGTTCCCACGAACACCGTGGACACCGTCATCACCTGGTTCCGGGAGTTGAGGCACAGCACGCGCAGCTGCTCCTGAGGCAGGAACTCCATGAGCGGCTTCATCATCCGCGCAACGTCCACCGAGGTATGGAGTATGGGTGGGCCGTCGTCATCGTTGAGCGCGGCGATGCGCCTGCCCAACTCCAACGCCGCCAGCAGGTGGGCCGCCTTCGCCTCCCCGAATCCGTGAAACTCGCACAGCTCTCCATGGGACACCCGAGCGAGGCGCTCCAGACCGCCGGCTTCCGACAGCAGCCGGTTCGCGAGGGCCACCGCGCTCTCCGCCCTCGTGCCCGTGCGCAGGAGTATCGCCAGCAGCTCGGCGTCGCTCAGCGCGGCGGGTCCGGCGTCGCGCAGGCGCTCGCGGGGACGCTGCTCGCTGGGCATATGGCGTATCAGCACCGGACGGAACCGGGGCTCCTGGAGTATCCGTTCTCCTGTCGTCCTTGCGTGTACGTCGCTCATCGCGGGTATCATCGGAGAGCGGGCCGCTGACGCGCTACGGGCCGGTGTCGCAAATCTCAACCCTCACCGCGTGCTGAAGCGCGTTGCCCTATCAAGAGTGCCAAAGGGGCGTCTATTCTGGCACTCTTGATGCGGCTCCAGGAGTGAAACGGCAACGACGTTTGGCACTCTTGAGACTCTTGAGTTTCGGATTTCCAAGGCCGTGGCCTGCTTCCCGGGCTTCACGGCATCAAGAATCTCAAGAGTGCCAGTGTTTCCAAGTTTGTGCGTCATGGTCCGGTATCGCATCCTGTCGCAGAGTGTTGCGGAGCACACGGTGGGGGATGTGAGACAGGTAGTCATGGAATCATGGTAGAGAGGATGGGTTGGGAGTACAACGGGCGCGTGTCGCATATGCAACGAGGATGGAACGGATGCGCGGCGAGGTTCACCAATGGCAGACCGAGCGGAGGAAGAGGAGACAGCCTATTGGCGGGCATTCCCGCGGGAGCGTCCGGCCAGCGTCGCGACGCCCGGTCCCGGCCAGGAGTCCGTATGGGACTACCCGCGTCCGCCCCGCGTCGAGCCCGTATCGCAGCCGCTGCGCGTCGAATTCGCGGGCGTCACCGTCGCCGAGACCACGCGCGGCATGCGCGTCTGCGAGACGTCCGGCGCGCCCGTCTACTACTTTCCCCCGGACGACGTGAAGCGCATCTTCCTGCAACCGATGACCCACACGACGCTCTGCGAATGGAAGGGCACGGCGTCCTATTGGACGTTGAGCGTTCGGGGCCGCGAGTCCCAGGCAGCCGCATGGAGCTACCCATCCCCGTTCGAGGGCTACGAAGCGATAGCCGGGTGGTTCGCATTCCATGCGGGGCGTACCGATGAATGCTACGTTGGAGCCGAGCGTGTGACCCCGCAGCCGGGCGGCTACTATGGCGGCTGGATCACGTCCAACGTCGTGGGCCCGTTCAAGGGCGGGCCGGGCACGGAGCGCTGGTGAACGGCCCATCGTTGGCGCAACTGCCGACGCAACGAGACCTCACCACTGAAGGAGCACAGGATGGCGGAACCAGGACTCTTCGAAACGATCTACTCCCAGCGGGCCATACGGCGCTTCAGGCCGGAGCCGGTGCCGCGAGAGGTCATCGAGCGCATCATCGAGGCGGCGACGCACGCACCTTCCGGCGGCAACCGCCAGCCGTGGGCGTTCGTCGTTGTGAGCGAGCCGGAGAAGAAACAACGCATTGCGGAGTGGTACCACGAGGGGTGGGTGGCGATGTACGCCTCCGACCCCAGCCGTCCGCGCAACGCCGTCTACCGCTCAGCCGAGTACCTCGCGGAGCACATGGCCGAGACGCCCGTGCTCGTCTTCCCCTGCATCGCCGCGGGCGGCGGACGTAGCCCTTCCTTCCAGTCCGGCTCGTCCATCTATCCGGCCGCGCAGAACCTCATGCTGGCTGCCGCCGCTTTGGGGGTCGGCACGGTCATCACGACGTTCCACATGAGGCGGGAGACGGAGGTGAAGGCGCTGCTGAGGGTCCCGGACGACTACGCCACTGCGTGCATGATCGCGATGGGCTACCCGGCTGAGGGCGAGCGCTTCGGCGGAGCGCGTCGCAACCCGGTCTCCGAGGTCACCCACTACGAGTCCTGGGGCGGGTAAGGCCCTACCTGTTCAACCAGCCCCGTCCCTGCAGCAGCCCGCGCGCGTAGCAGACCTGCCCGCCGTGGTGGATGGACTCCACGATGATGCCCGGCAGGCGCTCCCGCAGCGGCACGAGCTCCGTCCCGCGCACCGGCGGCACCATGCGTTCGAGGTCGGCCTCCGTGAGTGAGTCCAGGAAACTGTCCGTGTTGGCGCGGACGGCTCTGTAGTAGCCCAGCAGCGTCTCCGCCGGGGGCGATGCGAACGCGTCCACCTGCTCGTTGGTGTCGCCGTTGCCCCGGTAGGCCGGGTCCGGCGCCATGCCGAAGCGCTGGTGCCAGCCTTCCCGCACCCACACCGTCTCCTGCCCGGACATGCTGGACACCGCATAGTCCTGCACGCGCGACAGGTGCCACATCAGCCAGCCGATGGGGTTGGACTCCGGTGCGGGGCGCTGGTGCAGCTCCTCCCCGGAGAGGCCTTCCACGGCGGCCAGCATGTACTCTTCGTTCCTGTTCAGCGCGTCCTTGATCACCTGTCCCAGAGTCGACATGGCGTCCCCCCGAAGTCGTTACGCGGAAAGGGCGGCCTTCTCAAGACCGCCCCTTCGCTCCGTCGTTATGTCCGCAGGAGACCCTACGCGACGGCAACCGTCGCGCCGGACTCCTCCAGCTTCTTCTTGGTCTCGTCGGCCTCGTCCTTGCTGACGCTCTCCCGCACGGCGACCGGGGCGCTCTCCACGAGCTCCTTCGCCTCGCGCAGGCCGAGGTTCGTCAGCTCGCGCACCGCCTTGATGACGTTGATCTTGTTCGCGCCCACGTCCGTGATGGTCACGGTGAACTCGAACTGCTCCTCCGCGGCGTCGGCTGCGCCGTCGCCTGCGGCGGCGGGAGCGGCGGCAACGGCCACCGGCGCCGCGGCGCTGACGCCGAACTCCTCCTCCAGCGCCTTCACCAGCTCCGAGAGCTCCAGCACGGAGAGCGACTTGATCGACTCGATGAGTTCTTCCTTGGTTGCCATTGCTGTCCTCCTCCTGTATTCCGCTTGGGGTTGGTCGTTCCTCGTTACGCAGCTTCCAGCTGCTCTGCGCGGCGCTGCAGCACGATGGCGAGTGCCCGCGTCGGGCCGCTCAGCACGTTCACCAGGCCGCTTATGGGTGCGTTCATCTGCCCGAGCAACCTCGCCACCAGTTCGTCCTTGCCCGGCAGGGCGGCCAGGGC
Organism: Dehalococcoidia bacterium; assembly: GCA_034423175.1. Classification (GTDB taxonomy): domain Bacteria; phylum Chloroflexota; class Dehalococcoidia; order Lucifugimonadales; family Australimonadaceae; genus Bin16. Next base: position 4,375 of record DAOUJA010000083.1, on the reverse strand, counting down.
GACGACCTGCGACTCGCTGAGCAGCTTGCCGTCCATCACGCCCTTGCGGACCTTCAGGTCCGCGCGGGTCTGCCGCACGTAATCGCTGACGGCCTTCGCCGCCGCAACGGGGTCGTCGTAGCCGAGGACCACGCCGGTCGAGCCTTCAAGGATGTCGCGGAACACCTCGATGCCCGAATCTCCGGCGGCGATGGACGCTATCCGGTTCTTGACGACCCTGTATTCGACACCCTGCTCCCGCAGTTGCCGGCGCAGTTCCGTCATCTGGTTGACCTTGAGGCCTGAGAAGTCGGTGGCGATAGCTATGGACGCCTTGCCCAGGCGCTCCGCCAGGTCTGCCACGGCCTCCCTTTTCGCTTCCGTCGGCACGGTTTCACCTCTCCATGAAAAAGACCCGCTTCCGAAGACGCGGGCCCTGAAGTCCTCCCGTGACAAGGGAGGGTTGCCTGGACGCGCCTCGATGGGCCCTCTTCGGCTTAACCCCGCACTTGCGGGGACCCACGGTCTTCGGCTCAGCCTTGTTCTGTTGTCGCGGCAGTCTGCTCGACTGCCCTCTCAGTCTACTCGACCCTCATCGCCACCGTCGAGCCCACGTCCAGAGGCACGCTGGGGCCCATCGTGGTGGTGAGGTAGGCCGTCTTGATGAACTGTCCCTTCACCGCCGCCGGTCGGAGGCGGTTCACCGTGTCCATGACGGACGCCACGTTCTCCAGCAGCTGTTCGTCCTGAAAGCTCGTCTTGCCCACGGGGGAGTGGATGATCGCGGTGCGGTCCATCCGCAGCTCCACGCGCCCCTTCTTCGCCTCGCGTACGGCGTCCGGTATGTCCTGGGGCTGGACGACGGTGTTGGTGCGCGGGTTGGGCATGAGACCTCTGCGGCCCAGCAGTCTGCCGAGTCGTCCTATCTTGCCCATCATGTCCGGCGTCGCGATGGCGACGTCGAAGTCCAGGAAGCCGCCCTCGATACGCTCGATGAGATCGTCCGCGCCGACGACTTCCGCTCCGGCCTCCTGCGCCGCGAGCGCCCGCTCGCCGGCGACGAACACCGCCACCCGCACGGGCTTTCCGAGGCCGTGCGGAAGCGAGGCGACGCCACGCAACTGCTGGTCGGCGTGGCGCGGGTCTGCGTTGGTGCGCAGGTGCAACTCCACCGTCTCGTCGAACTTGCTCGTCGCCGTCTGTCGCAGCATCCCGATCGCCGTCGAGGGTTCGTAGCGCTGCTCCCGGTCTATCGTGTCCGCTGCGGTGCGGTAGCGCTTGCCGTGCTTCGCCATGACTACTCTCCCTCCACCGCTACGCCCATGCTCCGGGCCGTGCCCTCGATGATCTTCATGGCGGCCTCCACGTCGGCCGCGTTCAGGTCCTTCTGCTTCGTCGCCGCGATCTCGCGGATGGCGGACCGGGGGAGCGTGCCGGCGCGCTCGTGGCGCGGGCTGCTGGAACCCTTATCCGCGCCCATCGCCTTGCGGATGAGCTCCGACGCCGGGGGCGTCTTGGTGACGAACGTGAACGAGGCGTCCTCGAACACCGTTATCTCAGCCGGGATGATGGTCCCCGCCTGGTTCGCGGTGCGGGCGTTGTACTCCTTCACGAACCCCATGATGTTGATGCCGTGCTGGCCCAGCGCGGGCCCCACCGGCGGCGCGGGGGTCGCGCTCCCCGCCGGGAGTTGCAGTTTCAGTACGGCTTTGACTCGTTTGGCCACTACGCCCTCTCCACCTGCAGGAAGTCCAGTTCAACCGGCGTCTCGCGTCCGAAGAACGACACGAGCACGCGCACCTTGCCCTTGTCCTCATCAACCGCGTCCACGGAGCCCATGAACTCGGCGAACGGCCCGCTCGTGATGCGCACCATCTGGCCCGGGGCGAGCCCCACCTTGATGCGCGGGGTGGGCTCTTCCATCCGGTTCAGGATGCTCTCCACCTCCCGGTCCTCGAGCGGCACCGGCTTCGGACGGCGTTCCCGCTCGTCCTCGGAGGAGACGAAGCCGGTCACGCCCGGCGTGTTCCGCACCACGTACCAACTCTCGTCGTCCATCCGCATCAGGATCAGGATGTAGCCGGGGAATATCTTGCGCTGGACGGACTTGCGCTTCCCCTCCTTCATCTCGATCTCTTCTTCGGTTGGCACCACCACCCTGAAGATCTTGTCCTTCACGTCCATGGACTCGATCCTCAGTTCCAGGTTCCGCTTCACGCGGTCTTCCTGTCCGGAATACGTGTGAACGATGTACCAGTGAGACTCGATCTCCGGTATCACGGATTGTTGTGTCATGGGCCTCCTAAAGGAACAACCGCTCCACCAGCGTGCTGAAGCCCAGGTCCCAGAGAGCGAGAAAGACTCCCACCACGGCAGACACGCTCAGCACCAGCAGCGTCAAGCGTGCGGCATCCTCGCGCGAAGGCCACGTCACCTTCGTCAGCTCGCCCCAGACCTCTCCAACGAAGGCCAGCCTGCCTCTGCGGGGGCCTGGGCCCCCGTCCAGCATAGGGCGGAGCGGGTTCCGACCCCTGCCTTGTGCCACGCTACCTCACTTCACGGTGGAGACGGTGAGTCCTGCAACGCGGGCAGAACTTGTTCAACTCCATCCGGTTCGGGTCGTTCCGCCGGTTCTTCTGGCTGTGGTACGTCCGCTCGCGGCACTCTGTGCACGCCAGGTTGATCAGCTGGCGGACGTCTCCTCGCTTCTTGGCCACGGCCGCTCCTTACGAGACGTTCGTGATGACGCCTGCGCCCACGGTCCGGCCGCCCTCGCGGATCGCGAACCGCAGACCCGGCTCCATCGCCATCGGGCTGATGAGCTTGATGTGCATCTGCGTGTTGTCTCCCGGCATCACCATCTCCACCCCTTCGGGCAGACCGATCTCGCCGGTGACGTCGCTCGTGCGGATGTAGAACTGCGGCTTGTAGCCGCTGAAGAACGGCGTGTGGCGGCCGCCCTCGTCCTTCGCCAGCACGTAGACCTCGGCTTCCGCCTCCTTGACCGGCTTGATGGAGCCGGGCTTGGCAAGCACCTGTCCGCGCTCGATCTCGTCGCGCTCCACGCCGCGGAGCAGTGTGCCGACCGCGTCGCCGGGCTCTGCCTCGTCGAGCAGCTTGTGGAACATCTCCACGCCCGTGACGGTGGTCTTGTGCGTTTCCTTGATCCCCACGATCTCCACCTCGTCGCCCGGGTGGACGACGCCGCGCTCCACGCGGCCCGTGACCACAGTGCCGCGGCCCTTGATGGAGAAGACGTCCTCGACCGGCATCAAGAAGGTGCCGTCGCGAGGGCGCTCCGGGATGGGGATGTACTCGTCCAGCTGCTGCACCAGCTCCTGGATGCCCGCGTACTCGGGGGCGCTGGGGTCGGCGCTGTCGCACTCGAGCGCCTGGAGGGCGCTGAGCCGAACGATGGGCGTGTCGTCGCCGGGGAAGTTGTACTTGCTGAGCAGCTCGCGGACTTCGAGTTCCACGAGCTCCAGCAGCTCCTCGTCGTCCATCATGTCGACCTTGTTCAGGGCGACGATGATGCGGGGGACCTCCACCTGCCGCGCGAGGAGGATGTGCTCCCGCGTCTGCGGCATCGGGCCGTCCGGGGCGGAGACCACGAGGATCGCGCCGTCCATCTGGGCTGCGCCGGTGATCATGTTCTTGATGTAGTCGGCGTGGCCCGGGCAGTCCACGTGCGCATAGTGCCGGTTGGCCGACTCGTACTCGACGTGGGCGATGTTGATCGTCACACCGCGGGCCTTCTCTTCCGGCGCGCTGTCGATCGAGTCGAAGGCGCGGAACTGACCGCCGCCGCCCAGCGCGAGCACCTTCGTGATCGCCGCTGTGAGCGTGGTCTTCCCGTGGTCAACGTGTCCGATCGTGCCGACGTTAACGTGGGGCTTGGTCCGCTCGAACTTCTGCTTTGCCATCTAACCCTCTGCCTCCTGGTGTTCTCTGCTGTGTTTCGCTTTCGTGTTTCCTGCCACCGGTCCGGGGCTCCGTCGGGATGCTCCCGGCTCCTCGCGGTTGCCTGGAGCCCACAATCGGACTTGAACCGATGACCTCGTTCTTACCAAGAACGTGCTCTACCGCCTGAGCTATGTGGGCGTGTCCTGTTGTTGCAGTGTTTGGCGCGGCGTGGTGGAGGGAGCAGGATTCGAACCTGCGTAGCCCTGAGGGCGTCAGATTTACAGTCTGATGGATTTAGCCGCTCTCCCATCCCTCCACGAAGGCTTTACGCCATCCGTTGCGTCTGTCGGTACACTCCTGGGCCCCTCTCCTCGTGAGACCTGGAGCCCGAGGAGGGAGTCGAACCCACAACCTGCCGATTACAAATCGGCTGCGCTGCCGTTGCGCCACTCGGGCCGGGACGGCATTCGCCTCAATCAAAAAAGACGGCCCG
>DAOUJA010000082.1:0-175811 GCA_034423175.1 Dehalococcoidia bacterium | reverse complement strand
GCCGTGATCGGGCCGAGCGGCGCCGGAAAGACGACGCTCCTGCGCCTCATGGCGGGCGCCGTCGCCCCGACGACCGGCGTTGTCGAGCTCTGCGGGCGTGACCTCGCCAGCCTCCGTCCTGGCCGCGAACTCGCCCGCCTCGTTGGCATGATCGCGCAGCAGTTCGACCTCGTCCCCAACCTGTCGGTGCTGCACAACGTGCTGGCCGGAAGGCTCGGCGAGTGGAGTTTCGGCAGGTCGTTGCTCTCGCTGGTCTGGCCCCGCGAGCAGCGGCTGGCGTTCGACGCGCTCGAGCGCGTCGGCGTCACGCACCTCGCGCACCAGCGCGCCGGACGCCTCTCCGGCGGCGAGCAGCAACGGGTCGCGATCGCGCGGGTGCTCGTCCAGCGCCCCACCGTCGTCCTCGCGGACGAGCCCGTGGCCTCGCTCGACCCCGCGCGAGCGAGGGAGGTGGTCCGCCTGCTCACCGACGTAACCGGGGAGCAGGGCGAAACGCTCGTCGCCAGCATCCACTCGATCGACCTCGCGCGCGAGTTCTTCGATCGCATCGTGGGACTGCGGAACGGGCTCGTGCAGTTCGACGTGCCCGCGTTCAGCATCCGCGACCACGTGCTGGATGAGCTGTACGAGATCGAGGGGCTGCGGAGTGAGGTCTGAGCCGCCCGCATCCGTGGCGCGTCCTCGCGCGATCGAGAGCCGGCGGGCCATCACGCTCATCCTCCTCGGCGCCTTCGCGCTGAGCCTCCTCGGGATCGACTGGACCGATGGCGTCTTCAAGCCGCGCGGAGTGAGCGCTATCTGGGAGACCCTCGGCGCGTTCGTCCGGCCCGACCTCTCGCCGGACCTGCTTGGCAAGGCGATGGCTGCCGCGTGGCAGACGGCGGTCTATGCGGTCGCGGGGCTGACGGTCGCCCTGCTCATCGGCATCCCGTTGGGCGTGATCGCCTCTGGAACACTGGCCCGATCGCGAGCAGGGATGGTCACCCAGGTGGGCGTCGCGCGAGGCATCCTCGCCTTCTTTCGCGCCATCCATGAACTCGTCTGGGCGCTCCTGCTCGTTGCCGCGATCGGCCTCTCACCGATGGCAGCCGTGCTGGCGCTCGGCATCCCCTACGGAGGCATCCTGGGCCGCATCTACTCGGAGCTGTTGCAGGACGTGCCGCAGGCCCCGCTCGACGCACTCCGGCGCTCCGGCGCGTCCGAGTGGCGCGTCTTCCTGTTCGGACGGCTGCCGATGGCGCTCCCGGACATGGTCTCCTACACCTTCTACAGGCTGGAATGTGGCATCCGGTCGGCAGCCGTGCTCGGCTGGGTCGGGCTCGGGGGGCTGGGCTTCCAGGTGCAGATCGCGCTCGCGGACCTCGCCTACTCCCGAGTCTGGACGTTCCTCTGGGTCCTCGTGGCCATGGTCGTGCTCGTGGACCTCTGGAGCTCCCAGGTGCGACGGAGGCTCGCGCCATGAGCTCGACACCGGCCGGCGCTTACACCACCGGGCGCACGCCCCCGAGGCTGACCTTCCTGTCTGGCTCCGTCCTCGTGATGGTCGTCCTCATCCTCATCTCGTGGACGTACCTCATCTTCGGGCAGTCGTGGCCGAGCCACGGCTTCTTCTCCGGGGAGACGGCCTCACGGGCGTCGTCGTTCCTCGGCGACCTCGCAGGCGTGGGCCGCGAGGCCACGCCTGCCTATCTGGAGGGCGAAGCGTGGGCCGAGGCCGGGCGGCTAGCGCTGTCCACGCTCGCCATGAGCGTCCTCGCAGCGGGGCTGGCCGCCACCGGCGCCCTGCTGACGTTCATGTTCGCGGCCCGCAACGTCATGGCTGGCGAGCTGGCCCCGTACCGGAGCCCGTTCTGGACGGCCTGGCTCGGGATGGTTCGCCTCTTCTACGCGCTGAGCCGCTCGGTACCCGAGCTGATATGGGCGATGCTCCTCGTCTTCATCTTCGCGCCCGGCATCATTCCCGGAGCGCTGGCGCTCGCCATCCACAACTTCGGCATCCTCGGCAAGCTCTCGGCCGAAGTCGTCGAAGGCCTCGACACGCGCCCTGCCCGCGCACTCAGGACGTCCGGCGCGGGCTGGTTCCAGGTCATCGCCTACGCCATCCTCCCCGCCGCCCTGCCCCGCTTCATCACCTACCTCTTCTATCGCTGGGAGGTCATCATCCGGACGACGATCGTCGTCGGACTCGTTGCGGCGGGCGGCCTCGGCATGGAGTTCCGCATCGCCCTCAGCCACTTCCACTACACCACCGTGACGCTGCTCCTCATCTGGTACCTGCTGCTGGTGCTGGGGGTCGACCTCGTGTCGGCGGCGATGCGGCGCTTCGCGCGCTAGCGAGGCGCGACCTCGTCGAGGAGCGCCGCCCAGTCGGCGCACTCGTGCTGCGGGTTGAGCACCGAGCGCAGCGGTCCCTCAGCCTCCCGGAGATGAGCGAGGAAGGTCGGGTCGCTCTCGCAGCAGAGCAGCAGCCGGCGCAGCTCGGCGCTGCCGCCCACCGGGAAGTAGCCGGGGTAGTCGTCGCCCAGCAGCCCCACGTTGCCGGGCATGCGCGACGCCAGTATCGGGACGCCGTCGACCGCCGCCTCCGAGACCACGTTCGCCCCGCCCTCCGAGAGCGACGAGATCACCATCACCTGCGACCGCTTGAGCAGCCGACGGGCCCGCCACGTGGGCAGGCCGCGCAGCCAGGTATACCGCGGATGGTTCGCCGCGAGCGCTTTGGCCCGGCGCGTCATGTCGGCGCCCATCGAGTCGCCGAGCTGCAGCACGCGGATGCGGGACTCCCGCGGGAGCCGCCGCGTTGCGTCCGCCGTGAGGAACGGGTCCTTGACCGGCCTCAGGTGCCCCACGACGCTCACGTCGAAGTGCCGCGCGTTCGGCGGCGGGCCGGAGGTGGGCGTGGGCCTGGCGGACTGCACGATCGTCCGCACCTTCGCCTTGTGCTCCGGTCTGAGCTCATCGACCGCCAGGCGCTGGAGCGTCACGAGGCGCTCCGCGGCGTCGAGAACGGGGCCGCCCCCTTCCTCATAGAGCGGGCCGTAGACGTCGGTGCCCGCGAGCAGCACCACGACCGGGCTGTCCGGGTGGCGTGCCTTGAACGCCGCCACGGACTCCGCGCTCCGCAGAGCGTGGATGGCCACCAGCAGGTCGAAGCGCTGTCCGTCGTAGCTCTGGCTGATCGTGACCCGGTGCCCCAGGCCGCGCAGGATCCCGGCCCAGCGGCTCGCGGTGACGCGGTTGCCGTTCCGGCTGTACGGCGGGGCGGGAGTCACGAGGCCGATGTACACGGGTCTTACCTCCCGGTCACGCCGCGCACGTGCGGAAGCCGCACATCACGTCGCGGCGGTCGGGCGTGTAGAAGTTCCGCCAGGTATTGCGGATCAGGCGGCTGCGCGTGCTCCATGCGCCTCCCCGGAGCACCTTGTGCCCGCTGAACCACGGCTCGGAGTACTCCTTGTATGGATCGGCGACGAACCCCGGGTACGGCCCGAACGTCGTTGCCGTCCACTCCCAGGCGTTGCCCACCATCTGCCGGCAACCCGGGGGCGTGTCGCCCGCGGGGAGCGCGCGCACGTCGACGGTGCCACGGCCCCGGAAGTCGAGGTTCGCCCGGTCGGGTGTCGGCGGCTCGTCGCCCCAGGGGTAGCGGCGCTTCGGGGCGCCGTCCGCGCCGCCCGCCGCCGCAAGCTCCCACTCGGCTTCCGTCGGCAACCGCCTCCCGGCCCACGCGCAGTACGCGCTCGCCTCGTGCCAGTTCACGTGGATGATGGCCGCGTGCAGGTCGATGGGGACCCACGCGTCGTAGCGCCGCGCCAGCCACGTGCCGTCGCTCTCGCGCCGCCAGTAGACGGGGTGCTCCGCGCCGAGCGCCTGCTTCCACCACCACCCCTCGTCCGACCAGCAGGAGCGGTCCCGGTAGCCGCCCTCCTGCACGAACCGCAGGAAGTCGCCGTTGCTCACCGCGGTCGCCGCGATGGCGAACGGCTCGACGCGGACCTCATGCCCCCACTTCTCGTTGTCGAACACGAACGGCAGCTCGCCCTGGACGGCGCCCATCGTGAACGTTCCGCCGGGAACGAGGACGTCGTGCGGCTCGAAGTCGGGCTGCGGTGCGGGCGGCGCCGTCGATGGAAGCGCCGGTTCCGGGAAGCCGAGGGTCTGCCGCGTGTACGTGAACGCCTCGGCGTGCATGTCCGTATGGATGGTGGCGAGTTGGATGAAGTATTGCTCGAGCGCGTCCGGCTCGCCCTGTCGAAGGCGGCCCGTCGCATCGCGCGACACCTTGCGCGCGAACGCCCGCGTGTCCTCCCACGACGGGAAGCTCAGCCGCCAGCGGGTGTCGTGCGCGATGGCCGCCGAGTCGTACAGGGCGTCGGAGTGAGGGACCATGCTCTGCGCCTCGTACAGGTTGCGCAGCGTCCACTTCTCGAAGAACCACCCCACGTGGCCGACCTCCCAGAGCGCCGGGTTCACGATGGGGATCATGGGGCCCTGCTGCTGCCGGGAGTCGAGGTCCGAGGTCAGCGCGAGCACCGTCTCGACCGCGTCCTGGGCCTCCGCGACGAGGTCGTCGATCCTGCGCGGAGGCGCAGGCGGGAGGTCGTACGCGCTCATGGGAGTGGGCGCCCCACTGCTAGGCCGCGACCTCGATCGTGTTGGCGGCGTCATCCTCGGCGACGACCCGCCCGATCACCGCTCCCGTGACCCCTCGCTGTGTGAGCCCGCCCAGCACCGCCTGCGTCGACGCCGACGGCACGGCGATGAGCAGGCCGCCCGACGTCTGCGCGTCGCAGAAGATGAGCTTCTCCTCGTCGGTGATGCCGTCGCCCCACGCGATCTGCGCGTCGAAGGCATCGAGGTTGTTCCGCGTTCCGCCCGGAACGACGCCGCGCTCGGCGAGCTCCCTTACGCCGGGTAAGAGCGGGATGTCGGAGAAGCGGAGCTTCGCCGCGGTCCCGCTCGCCTTCAGCATGCCGAGGAGGTGTCCCGCCAGTCCGAAGCCGGTGACGTCGGTCGCGGACTTGACCCCCGCCTCTACCATCGCCTCGCCGCCCGCGCGGTTCAGCTGCCGCATCGTCGCGACGGCGCCCGCGATGGTCGCTTCGTCGGTGACGCCCGCCTTGGCCGCGGTCGTGATGATCCCCGAGCCGAGCGGCTTCGTCAGCACGAGGTCGTCGCCGGCGGCTGCGTCGGCGTTCGTGACGATGCGATCGGGACGCACGATGCCGGTGACCGACAGCCCGTACTTCGGCTCGCGGTCTTTCACCGTGTGGCCGCCCGCGATGACGATGCCCGCCTCCTTCGCGACGTCCATCCCGCCGAGCAGCATCCGTCCGAGCACCTCCTTCGGCAGGTCCTCGGGGAAGCAGACGATGTTCAGCGCGAGCAGCGGCGTCCCGCCCATCGCGTAGACGTCGCTCAGCGCGTTCACCGCCGCGATGGCGCCGAAGTCGTACGGGTCGTCGACGATCGGAGGGAAGAAGTCGATGGTCTGTACGACCGCGATGTCGTCCGTCAGGCGGTAGACCGCGGCGTCGTCGCTCGTGTCGAAGCCCACGAGCAGGTCGTCGTGCTGCACGTGGGGGAGATGGCTCAGGACCTCGCCGAGGTCCTCGGGGCTGAACTTACCGGCTCAACCCGCGCAGGTAGCCAGACTGGTCAGGCGTATCTCTTGCTGCTGCATGCCGCGATTATAGACGCTCGGCGGATGCAAAGCGCCCCCCGGATGTCGCCTGCAGGGCCGACCGGAGACCTCGTCGTTCCTGCGGAGGCAGGGACCTCGCAGCCATAACGAGGCCCGGCCCCCGTCTTTCCCGCGCAGGCGGGGGTCCAGGCGCGCCAGCGCGCGGTGGGGCGGCGGGGAGCGCGGTCTCAGTCAGGGCGTCTACGCCTTGATGGCGTACTCGTGGTACCTGCCTTCCTGCCCTGAGCCCCTGCCGAAGTAGTGCCACTGCGGGAAGTTGAAGTCGGACGTGATGGACCGGGGCAGGAGAAGCGCCGTCTTCAGAAAGGCCTTCAGGTCCGGCACGTTGTAGACGTTGGTCTCGAACCCCCATGAGTTCAGCTGCTCCACCAACCTGCTCATCTGCGGCGTGTCCCACTTGACCGAGAGCCGGTTGACGCCCCAGGAGCGCAGCTCTTCCAGGCACTCCAGCCCCTCTTCGGGCCTGCTCAGCAGGAGAGGGACCATCAAATCGATGGGACTCTGGAAGATGGCAGAGGGGTAGGCGTCTACAAGGACGGCGAACCCATCTCTTCCCAGGACATAGGCGTTGGCGTTGAACCAGACCCGGGAATCGTCGAAGCCGGCGCTCCGCAGCGCGGCCAGGCTCTCGTGAATGACCGAATCGCCCTCCTTCAGGTCCAGCTTGATGGACTTGCCGAAGGCTGCCACGGACTCCAGCACGTCTTCCAGCGGCAGCAGGTCCTGCTGTCGGCAGGGATAGGCGCCGTCCAGTGGGTCGTGCCGGAGCACCAGCTGCTCGGACGCAGGATGCAACCGCACGTCCGCCTCGCCCCAGGTCACGTTGGACGTCAGGAACTGGCGCAGGTTGCGCGCGTCGTTGACCCCGTGCCACACGAGTTGCACGTGCCGCGGCAGGTCCGTCTCCTGGGCCAGCCGCGTGAGGTCGTACACGTCTCCGCTGACGGAGCGCGGCGGCAGCGCCTTCCGCTGGGACTCGAAGATCGTGTCGGCGTGCAGCAGCATGATCTCGTGGGACGGGTCCACCTCGGCGATCGCCGCCAGGTTGGCCGGCTCGTTGTCCACTGCGGCGAACACCCGGTAGCCCGCCTGCTGGAACCGCAGGACGCCATCCGCCTTCACCTGCGGGACGCTCCGGTCGCGGGAGGCCGGCCTCATGTGCAGCAGGTCGCTGGCGAACCGGACCTTGTACTCCTTGCCCAGCTCGTTCAGGCAGTCGAGCGTTCCGGCGCGGATCGCTTCTGTCCTGCCGGTGTTCAGCCCCACGACCGTATCGGGCTGTATCTGGAACCACCGCATGACCTCCATCACCCCGGAGAAGGGCCGGTGCGCCCGCAGCACCGCGTCCGGCGACCAGTACGCGCGGTCGTACCACGCCGCGGTCCGCTCGAGGTCGGCCGCGGGCAGCGACAGCCGCGCCAGCAGCTCCCGTACGTTGTCCTCATGGATATTCACTTCCGGTATGCGGAGGTCCCGGAACCAGAACGTTCCGTGGGCCGCGTCGTAGGACTGCAGCACGTTGAGGACCAAGTAGCGCGTGTCCAGTATCGTGCCATCGATGTCGAACAGGATGATCAGCTTCTCTTCGGGGTACCGGCTGCGCATCACCTCGTAGTGCGAGGCCAGCCGCTCCATCCAATCGATCGAAGTCATCAGCTCCTCCAGTGCTTCCTGCAATAAGTAAAGCACCACAGGTTTAACGCCGGGTTCCCGTATCATTAACGGCGGCGAACAGATGCCTGTTCGCAGGCCGTTCTCCTCACTCCACCCGCGCGAACTCGCGCAGGTCCGGCGAGACGGTGAGCTGTGCGCCGGTGACGGCCTGCACCTCCTCCGGCGTATAGCCGGGCGCGATCTCGGTCAGCAGGAAGCCCTGCTCCGTGATCTCGAAGAGGCCCAGGTTCGTCGCCACGAGCTTGACGACGCCGACCGCGGTCACCGGCAGCGCGCAGCGCTCGACCAGCCGGGGCCTGCCGTCCCGCGTCGTGTGCTCCAGCGCCAGGAAGACGTTCTTCGCGCCGACGGCGAGGTCCATCGCGCCGCCGATGCCGCCGCCCTTCGCGCCCGCCACCTTCCAATTGGCGAAGTCGCCGTTGGCGGCGACCTCGTACGCGCCGAGCACGGTCACGTCCACGTAGCCGGCGCGGATCAGCGCGAACGAGTCCGCGTGGTCGAGCACGGCCATCCCCGCCATCTCCACCACGTACTGCCCGCCGGCGTTCACGAGGTTGGGGTCCTCCTCGCCGCGCTCGGCGAGCGGCCCGTAATTCACCAGCCCGTTCTCGGACTGGAAGACGACGTGCTTGTCCGGGTGCACGAAGTTGGAGCAGAGCGTCGGGATGCCGATGCCGAGGTTGACCACCCAGCCGTCGTGGAACTCCATCGCGAGCCGGTTGGCCATCGTCTGGCGGTCGAGGGGCTGCCTGGCCCCTTCTCCCGCCGGGAGAGGGTTGGGGTGAGGGTGTTCAGTCATCGCTGGGGCGGCTCCTCCTGGATGCCGTCCGGCGGGACGACGACGATGCGGTCCACGAAGATGCCGGGCGTGTGGACCCGGTCCGGGTCGAGGTCGCCCTCCTCGGCGACCGGCTCGTCGACCTCGACGATGGTGACCTTCGCGGCGCGGGCCATGACGGGGCCGAAGTTCCGCTGCGTGCGGTGGTACTGCAGGTTGCCGAAGCGGTCGGCGCGGCGCGCGCGGACGAAGGCGTAGTCGGCGTGGAGCGCGGTCTCCATCACGTACTCCCTGCCGTTGAAGACGCGCGTCTCCTTGCCGTCCGCCATCTCCGTCCCCACGCCGGTGGGCGTGTAGAACGCGGCGATGCCCGCCCCGGCGGCGCGGATGCGCTCCGCGAGTGTGCCCTGCGGCATCAGCTCAGCCTCGATCTTCCCGGCCTCGTAGAGGTCGGTGAACGGCGACGGCACGGACGGGTGCGGCGAGGCGGTGAAGGCGGCGTGCACCTTCGCGACGCGGCCCTCCTTCACGAGCACGCCGGAGTCGATGCGGTCGTCCTGCCAGCGTCCGGGCGTGTTGGAGATGAGCGTGAGCCCCTTCGCGCCCTGCCGGTAGAGCGCGGCGATGAGGTTGCGCGCCGTGCCGGGCCCGGCGAAGCCGGAGAGCATGATCGACGCGCCGTCCGGGATGTCGGCGACGGCGGCGTCGAAGTCGGGATAGACCTTGTCGCGCATGGAGTCGATGCCGCTCTTACAGACCGTAAAAGGTCCTGGGGTTGTCCTCGAGGATCTTCCGCTTCGCGGCCTGGCTGAACTCGCCCTCGTCGGCCCTGCGCCGCAGGATGTCTATGGCCCCGATCTCGGCCGACATGTCGGCGTGGGAGTAGTCGGTGCCGATCATCAGGTGGTCCTCGGTGCCGAACCGGAGCAGGTAGGGGATGTCCTCCTGCGACTGGCAGGTGACGTAGAGGCGGTGCTCCCGGAAGAGGTCGTTCATGTCGTCCGAGTAGTTGAACGACTTGAACGCCCAGGCCATGCGCTCCCGGCGGGCGTCGAGCCGGTCGACGACGAACGGGATCCAGGACGCGCCCGCCTCGATGAAGCCGAACCGCAGCTTCGGGAACTTCAGGGCGAGGCCGGAGAAGACGATGGCGTGGAACGCGTCGATGACGTTGGTGCTGCCGACGCCGTCGCCGATGGCCCCCGACGCGCTGCCGCCGACGGGCGGGTCCGCCGAGCCGGTGTGCATGCAGAGCGGGAGGTCCAGGTCGTTGGCCTCCTGGTAGACGGGGAAGAAGTACGGGTCGGTGATGCGCCTGCCCATCTCCGTCGCCAGCTTGAAGACGCCGCAGGCCCCGTGCTCGCTCGCCCACCGGAGCTCGTCGATGGAGGCCGGGATGTCCAGGAGCGGCAGGACGGCGACCCACCGGAGGCGCCCGCCGCTCAGGGCGGACCGGTCGGCCATCCAGCGGTTGTAGCTCTTGCAGATGGCGACCTGGGCCTGGGGGTCGCTCGTCAGGTAGGTGAGGAAGAGCGTGGGGTACATGACGTGGACGTCCACGCCCATGTCGTCCATGTGCCGCAGGCGGGTCTCGACGCTCCGCAGCTCGCGGGCGTCGATGGTCGTGCCCGTGCGCCGGTCGTCGCGGATGCGCCGGATGGAGAGGTGGCCGCCGATGAGCCAGTGCCTGGTGTAGCCGGGCGCCGCGGCGCCGGAGTCCATCTCCTCGACCGGGACGACGGTCACCGGCTTGAAGCGGGCATCCTCCGGGGCCATGAACTGCCAGGTCTCTTCACACTCGTCCACGTGCGTGTCAGCATCGATCACTGCCATCTGCTCATCTCCTTCCGGACTCCCGCATCGATACTCGTCAACCCTCGGCAGCATAAGCCGGGCACCCGGCTGTGTACAGTCCCGCGCGGGGCCTTTGCGTAGCCCCGTCTGCGGAGGCCACGCCCTGCCAGTTGCAGCCGATGCGGAGACTGGCATGAAGGAAGAGTCAGACCAAGGGGTCCAAGACAAGCGGGAAACTGGCCCCCTTGGTCTGAGATTACGAGTACATCGCGCACCTCGTTTGGCCCTCTTGGCCCCCTTGGTTTGGGGTGTTTCCAAGGCCATGGCCTGCTTCCCGTGACCAAGGGGGCAAGGGGGCCACGTTTTTCAAGAGTTTGGTTGTTCATCAGGTGTCTCATTCTGTTTCATCACGGCCTGCTGAGGGAGCGACCAGTGCCATTCACCAGCACCGTTGGAACCGCCCGTTACGCTAGCGCGGGTGGCTTTGATGTTGCAGGCGAGGCGTGCGCGACGGAGGGTACGCCTCGCGATGCCCTGCATGGCGGCTTCGCGCTCAACCTCTGAGGCGGGGCGCGGGCCATCGGCGAGGGCGCGGGTGAGGAAGGCTCGAGCGGCGCGGGTCCTCGCTCCGTGGTCACGGTTGGGATCGGCGAGGGCCTTGACGTGGGCGGGGAAGACGGGTTTGCGCCAAGCGACAGCGAAGGCGTCGGCGGGCGGCAGAACGAAGGGGATGGCGGGGGCCTCGTCGCTCATGGCGGGGCGAAGGGGGACGAGGAAGCGGCGCTCGCCGGGGCCGACGAGGGCGGTGGTGAAGACGACGGATGCCTGCGCAAGGCGGCGCTGCATGGCGGTGACGGCGCGGGGGTAGTTGGGCGCGGGGTTGTGGGTGAGAGCGACGACGGCCGCCCCAGAGCGAGCTGCCAGGGCCTTGAGCATGCCGAGGACGGTGGCGACCTGCGCACGATGCATGGAGGCGAGGTCCTCCACCTGGTCGACGATGAGCAATGCGGCGCTTCCCGCCTCGATGTAGTTGGCGAGACGTTTCATGACCTTGTTGAGGCCAGGCCACGGGGCAGCGAGGTCCGACGCAGCGTTCGAGCGCGTGTCGCCCCAGCCTGGAGGAGGGAGCTTGACGCCGACAGGCCTGCGGCGGGGAAGGGGCGTGTCGCGCAGGTCGGCGAAGTCGTCTTCCTCTTCCCAGTCGTCTTCGTCGTCCTCGTAGTCCGGCCCATCCTCGGCAGGCGGGTCCTTGGGGTAGTAGTCAATGGGGTGCGTGGGAGAGAGGAGGTCGGCGAGGTAGATGCGTCCGAGGTCGGCGCCGAAGAGGCGGAGGGTCGGCAGGACGTCGGACCTCGGGTTGCCGTCGAGGAGGGCGAGGACAACGGGCGCGGAGGGGAAGAGGGCGCCGGGCTGGTCGGGGGCGGCTGCGCCGCGCGAGACGCGGGCGGCGACGTCGAGGGCGACGGAGGTCTTGCCGGACGACGGGTACCCGGCGATAAGGGTGAGCTTGCCGAGAGGGATGCGGTTAGGCCAGAGCCAATCGGGCGGTTGCTGGATGAGGAAGTCGAGCGGTTGGAGTCCGGCCTCCTGCGCGCCTGAAGCGCTGTAGAGGTGCGACCGGGGCATAAGGCCTCGCTTGGCGAGGGCGTCCAGCACCTTATCGAAGGGGCATCGGGTGCAGTCGAAGTCGAAGCCGCGCTTCGGGTTGTAGGTGACGGTCAGGGTGGGAATCTCGGGGTTGTCGTGGGAGGGACAGTGGACCTTGCGGCTCCCGGCGCAATCGCAGCCGGGGACGCCGCAGCGGAGGGCTCGCTCGATGCGGTCGAGGTACGCCGCCTCCTGCGGCGGGAGGGTGTCGAGGGCTATGGGGTTGTCAGGTGCGGGGGCGGGATGGGTAGTCATGGGGACATGGTAGGGAGGGGTATGGCGACCCCGCAACGGGCGGGTGTCGCGGGTTCGACGGGATGGGAAGGATAGGGATCAGGGGGCGATGTCGACCTGGCCGATGGCGAAGCGTTCGTGTTGCGGCGGGGATGCCTGGCGATGGTCGTCGTCTCCCCAACAGACGGCGCTGCCGTCGGGGCGTAACCCGCACACGTGTGATCCGCCGCTACTGAGGGTTGCGAATCGCTCGCCTTCAGGCGGCGTCGCAGCCCTCTCTCCACCCGTCCCCCAGCAAACCGGGACGCCGTCAGGCTGCAGCCCACAGGCAAAGACCGCGGAGCTGCTGACGGCCACGAAGCGCTCGCCCTCCGGGGGTGTCACGAACCTGATGAGGTCACTTCTCATGCATGGACCGCTTCCACATCCTGTATAGGCGATCTCGCCTTTGACCGACCAGCAGACTACAGCGCCGTCAGATTGCAACGCACACCTCATGAACCCGCCGTCGCTCAAGAGCACGTAGCCTGCCCCTTCCGGAGGGGAGACCTCAAAGAAGCCGCCAGCATCCCAGCAGAAAGCGCTGCCATCGATACTCAGCTCACATCTGGGATCCACTCCGCTGGTGCGTAGCCCAGGCCGTCCGCCTTCAGGCGACGGAATCTGCCGGCCGTAGTTCTGCCACCAACAGAGCGCACTGCCGTCGTCTCGCACGCCACACCCGCGGCTGACAGAAACAAACCGTTCGCCCTCCGGTGAGGCCGATGCTACTTCACTGCCCCGCCCCCAGCACACGATAGCGGCATCAGTGCGTAGCCCACAGGTGCCTCCGCTGCTGAGCGAGAGGAAGCGTTCCTCCTCAGTGGGCGACGATCGGCCCCTTTCGTCCGAGCCCCAGCAGAACACGCTGCCATCCGGACGCAGACCGCACGTGTGGGAATTCCCGCTGCTGAGCGAAACGAAGCGCGCGTCCTCAGGCGGCGACGATTGGCCCTCGTCGTCCGAGCCCCAGCAGACCACGCTGCCATCCGGACGCAGACCGCACGTGTGGGAACCCCCGCTGCTCAGCGTGACAGGCTGACCGGGTCTGTAAGCAGGCAGCGTCAGCGCGGAGGCGGGCACAGGAGTGGGCGTAGCAAGGGGCAGCGTCGCAACATCGGCAGCGGCGATCGGACGTAGAGCAAACAGTTCGCCTTCCGGCACCGCGGTCTGCCCGAAGTCGAAGCGGTCAACTTCTGCTCCCCAACAGACAGCTGCGCCGCCAGGGCTCAAGCCGCACGTGTGGTTCCCTCCACTCGCGATGGCCACCAGGCGTTCACCTGCAGGCGGCGACGATTGCCCCCTCGTGTCGTCGCCCCAACAGACGACGCTTCCATCGGTACGCAGCCCGCACACATGGCCATAACCGCTCGCGATAGACACGAAACGTTCCCCTTCAGGCGTCGACTCCGGGATGTCGGAACCCGACCCCCAGCAAACGGCTGAGCCGTCCGGGCGCAGACCGCAGACGTGACTCCAACCGCTGCTGACGGATATGAATCGTTCCTCTCTGGGAGCGGGCAAGACACCGAACGGGTCATCTCCCCAGCAAACAGGGGCGCCGTCAGGACGCAACGCACACGTGTGTTGGTAACCGCTGCTGAGCGAGATGAACGTCTCGCGGGCGGGCGCCCGTAATTGGGAGAAGACGTCGGTGCCCCAGCAGACGGCTGTGCCATCATGCCGTAAGCCGCA
The DNA here is from genome assembly GCA_034423175.1 of Dehalococcoidia bacterium. Lineage (GTDB taxonomy): Bacteria > Chloroflexota > Dehalococcoidia > Lucifugimonadales > Australimonadaceae > Bin16. The sequence continues at coordinate 162,246 of DAOUJA010000082.1, read as the reverse complement.
CGTATGGTGATAGCCACTGCTGATCGACGTGAGAACCTCGCCCTCCTGCGGAGACGACTGCCCGTGCCAATCCGATCCCCAGCAGACCGGGCTGCCATCGGGGCGCAGCCCGCAGGTATGCTCACCGCCGCTGCTTACGGCAATGAACCGTTCGCCTTCCGGCGGCGACGTCAGGTCTGCGGGGAAAGTACCACGACCCCAGCAGACAGGGGTCCCGTCCGGTCGCAGCGCACAGGTGTGGGTCCCTCCGCTGGTGAGCGTGGGCAGCTGCGCGTCTCCCAACGTCGGAAGGACAAGGGGAAACGGCACCGGCGTTGGCGTAGGGGTTGGCGTTGGGGTGGGAGTCGGTGTGAGAACAGGAGTCGGAGTTGACGTAGCAGTGGGAATCGGGGAAGGCGTGGGGGATGGTTGGGAGCACGCGGCAAGCGCGAGCGCCAAGAGCGCGAGGATGAGGACGACGAGGGTTCGCACGGCGGCGTCTCCGGTCAAGTGGGTGGTCGGAGTGTAGCAGTGAGGGGCAGGGCCGACGACAGCAAGGGGCACCCACCAGAGATGCCCCTACACCAGGCACCCTAGCCCGCACCGCCGTTTCACCCTCACCCCAGGCCTTCCCGAGAGATGTTTCGACTACGCCTCCGGCTCCGCTCAACATGACAAGCCCTCCTCCCCCCCCACCTGGCTGCGAGGTTCCTGCTCTCCGCGCGCGCTGAAGCGCGGGAACGACGGGTTGCCCACACTCCCACTACAATGCATCGGCTAAGTTGGAGGTGAGAGCGTTGGGCAAGTTGGACGGGCAGACGGTGATCGTGACCGGGGCGAGCCGGGGCATCGGGGCGGAGATCGCGCGGGTGCTGGCGGCGGAGGGCGGGCGCGTGGTGTGCGCGGCACGCACGCTGCACGAGGGCGACCACCCGCTCGAAGGCTCGCTGGAGCATACGGTCGCGGGCATCCGCGGCGCGGGGCAGGAGGCGTCGGCGGTGGCGGTCAACATCTCGGAGGCCGACGAGTGCGAACGGCTGGTGCAGGAGACGCGGTCGCTCTACGGGCCGGTCGACGTGCTGGTGAACAACGCCGCGCTCTCGTACTTCCTGCCGGTGACGGACTACGCGGTGAACCGGTGGATGCGCTCGTGGGCGGTGAACGTGCACGCGCCGTTCATCCTCAGCCGCCTGGCGCTGGAGGACATGGTCCCCCGCAGGAGCGGCCGCATCGTCAACATCTCGTCGGTCGCGGCGATCGGGCCGGGGCGCGGGCCGTACGCGGGCGAGGGCGCAGAGGAGTACCGGCTGAAGGGCGGCACGGGCTACGGCGCGCAGAAGGCGGCGCTGGAACGTTTCTCGCAGGGGCTGGCGTCGGAGGTGTACGCGGACGGCGTGGGCGTCGCGGCGGTCGCGCCGTCGCTCATCGTGCCGACGCCGGGCACCGTGTTCCACAAGCTCGTGACGGGCTACGACGACCCGCGCGGCGAGCACCCGAACGTGCTCGCGCAGGCCGTGCTGCTGCTGGCGACGGAGCCGCTCGACGCGGTGAGCGGCCGGGTGTGCTACAGCCAGCAGCTGCTGCGGGAGTTCGGTTGGGCGGACGGCGGCAGCGGCCCCGGCATCGACGACGACTGGCCGGTGAGCGGGTTCTCGCTGCGGTAGGGAATGAACATCGATGGACAGGATGGACAGGATAAGGAGCAGGCGATGGCGACACGGTTCCGGGCGGACCACGTGGGGAGCTTCCTGCGGCCGCCTGAGGTGAAGGCGGCGCGGCAGGCGTTCGAGGACGGGCGCATCTCGGAGGAGGCGCTGCGCGAGGTGGAGAACGAGCACATCCTGCGCGTGATCGACCTCCAGAAGCAGGCGGGGATCGGCATCTACACGGACGGCGAGCTGCGGCGCAGCGGCTGGGCGGGCGACTTCGGCGAGGCGGTCGAGGGGTTCATCGTCGGCGAGCCGCCCGTCCGCATGCCGTTCCAGGGCGGCAAGGGCGACTGGGAAGGGCCGGGCATCACGCCGGAGAACCCGATGGGGATGCCGGGCACGGCGGGCGGACGCATCATCGGCGAGCGGCTGCGGCAGGCGCGGCGGCTCACCGGCCACGAGTCGGCGTTCATCAGGGAGCACGCGCCGGGGCCGTACAAGGTGACGATGCCCGCCGCGAGCTACGTCGTCGCGCGCGGCTACAAGCCCGGCGTCACGGACACGGTGTACGAGTCGCGCGCAGCGGTGCTGGCCGACGTGGCGTCGATCATCCGCGACGAGGTCATGGCGCTGATCGGCGAGGGCTGCCCGTACGTGCAGCTCGATAACCCGCACTACCCCGACTACATCCCGGAGGAGCGCCGCCAGCAGTGGGCGGCGCAGGGCGTCGACCAGGACCGGGCGCTGCAGGAGGACATCGACGCGGATAACGCATGCCTGCGCGGCTTCGACCGCAGCAACACGCTCCTGGCGATGCACGTCTGCCGGGGGAACGGCGCGTTCGGCGCGTGGCACACGTCCGGCGGCTACGACCGCATCGCGGAACAGCTGTTCAGCCAGCTGGAGGTCGATGCCTTCCTGCTGGAGTACGACAGCGAGCGCGCGGGCACGTTCGAGCCGCTGCGGTCCATGCCGAAGGGCAAGACGGTGGTGCTGGGCCTCGTCACGACGAAGGCGGGCGAGCTGGAGTCGCAGGAGACGCTGCTGCGGCGCATCGAGGAGGCGTCGCGGTTCATGGACGGGGACGACCTCGCGCTCAGCCCGCAGTGCGGGTTCTCGTCGACGCTGCAGGGCAACCCTCTCGCGTGGGACGACCAGTTGCGGAAGCTGGAGCTGGTGGTGGAGACGGCGCGCCGCGCGTGGGGGGAATGAACATCGATGGACAGGATGGACAGGATGGGGTCGGTTGGATAGATGAAGGAGACGCGATGACGATGTGGGGAGCAGGTTTCTACGGGGACCCGTGCAGGGAGTGCGGGTACTCCTGGTCGATATCGCGGGAGGAGGCGAACGCGCTGATAGCCGACGCGCCGCGCCGGTACGCGGAGCTGCTGGACGGCGTGGACGGCAACACGCGGCACCCGGACCTGACGTGGTCGGTCACGGCGTACGTCGAGCACGTATCCGACAACCTGCGCAACTGGGCCGAGCGCATCATGAGCGCAGTCGCGGCGGGGCAGACCACGCTGCGCCCCACTGATCAGGACGTCGTCGCGGCGGCCCGGGCCTACGACAGCATGCCGCTCGCCACCGCGCTCTGGTCGCTCGGGCACTCGGTCAACATCTGGGCGGACGCCATGGCGGCCTCAGCCGGGCAGGACATCATGTTCTCGCACCCGACACGCGGCCAGCAGTCGCTTACGGAGCTGGTGCTGACGGTCGCGCACGACACGGCGCATCACGAGTGGGACATCCGGCGGTCGCTGGCGGGTTCGTAGGTGGGCGGGCTGTCGTGCCGGGCGGAGCCCGTGCTTCAACGCGCGGCATCCTCCAGGGGGAACGCGGGGGGACGGCGCGTCGCCGTCCCGCGTGGCCTGCCCGGCCACTCTGGATTCCCGCCGGTGCGGGAACGACGGGGGAGGGCTGCGAGGTCCCTGCCTACGCAGGAATGACGGGGGAGGGCTGCGAGGTTCCTGCCGGTGCGGGAATGACGGGGCTTGCTACTCCTCACGCTTCGCGCGCCCGCTCCTGCTCGATGAGGACGCGCCGCAACAGTTTACCGGAGGCGTTCTTGGGGATGGCGTCGATGAACTCGACCTCGCGCAGCTGCTTGAACGTCGCGACGCGCTCGGCGACGAACGCCATGAGCTCGTCCGCCGATGGTCCCGCGTCGGGCTTGCGGACGACGTACGCCTTGGGCACCTCGCCCGCCTCCTCGTCGGCTATCGGGATGACGGCTGCGTCGGCGACGCCGGGGTGCTCCAGCAGCAGGCCCTCCAGCTCGGCGGGAGCGACCTGGAAGCCCTTGTACTTGATGAGCTCCTTCTTGCGGTCGACGATGCGGACGTAGCCGTCCTCGTCCATGCTGGCGATGTCCCCAGTGTGGAACCAGCCGTCCGGGGTGATGACCTCCGCCGTCGCCTCGGGCTGGCGGTAGTAGCCCTTCATCACCTGCGGGCCGCGCACGAGCAGCTCGCCGAGCTCGCCGGGCGGGAGGTCGCGCTCGCCGGATTCGAGGTCCACGACGCGCTCCTCGGTGTCGGGAATCGCGGGACCTATCGTGCCGGGCCTGCCGCGTTCGCCGGTGAAGTCGGCGTTGGTCATGGGGGACGTCTCGGTGAGGCCGTAGCCCTGGATGACGGCGCAGCCGAGCCGTTCCGCGAGCCGCGTCTGCAACTCGCCGGAGAGCGGGGCCGCGCCGCTGAGCAGGAAGCGCAGCGACGAGACGTCGTACTCGTCGAGCAGGGGCGTCAGCGAGAGGCCGAGGCAGACGGGCGGCGCGGTGTAGAGCACGGTGACGCGGTGCTCCGCGATGAGCGCGAGCATCTCGCGCATGTCGAACCGGCCCATCATCACCTGCGTCGCTCCGGCGGCGATGGCGCTCAGCTGGAGCACGGTCATGCCGTAGATGTGGAAGAGCGGCAGGTGCACGAGCACCACGTCGCCGCGCCGGACGACGCCCTCCTCGCCGGGGCGTCCGAGGTTCTGCCGCACGTTGGTGTGCAGGTTGGCGTGGGTGAGCATCACGCCCTTCTGCAGGCCGGTGGTGCCGGACGAGAACGGCAGCGCGGCGACGTCCTCGCAGGGGTCGAGCGCAGGCTCCGCGGGCGGACCGCCCTGCGCCTCGATGAGCGCCCAGAACGAGTGTGCGGAAGCCGCGTTTTCCGCGATGAGGATGCGGTCCTTGACCTCGTCGACGCCGGAGAGCGCGAGGTCGGCAGCGTCGGCGAGCGTGTGATGGACGATCAGCGCCTGCGCGCCGGACGCCTGCAACTGGTACGCAATCTCGCGTTCGCGGTAGCCGGAGTTGACGGTGGTGACGGTCGCGCCGGCCTTGAGGATGCCGAAGAAGGCGATCTCGAACTCGGCGCAGTTGGGAGCGAGGATGCCGACGATGCCGCCCTTGCCGAGGTCCATCGCGGCGAGCGCAGACGCGAACCGGCCGGAGTACGCGTCCAGCTCGGCGAACGTGAACCGGCGGTCGCCGTCCACGATCGCGGTCCCGTCCGGCCACTGCGCGGCAGCCTGCCGCAGCAGGCGCTGCACGGGCTCCGGGTTGTAGGGGGCGAGAGATTCGCGGGTCATGGCTGGCGTCACTTACGCTTGCGAGTCCGGCGTGAAAGTAACCGACCCGTTCGCGGCAGTCAACGCAGGTCCGTTGCGATTGCTGTATTGAGACGTCGGAGCAACAGAGTGACTCATCAAACCGTCATCAACAAGACAGCCACATGCCAAGTTCGTTGACACCCCACTCCTCGAAGATTCATACTGATTTCATCGTTCCTCAGGTGTGGGGACAGCGCATCTCAAGGGTGTCGAGACGATGTGGAGGACCGGGCGATGACTCTCTCTGCTGAGGGCACTGCGACGCAGCAGCTCAGTCTGACGGAAGAGCTCATCCTGATGCTCCTCAACGAGGAGAGCGGCTACTTCCACCAGGTACCGGGCTGGGACCTGAACTGCACCGTCGCAGGGGCAGTGCTCGCGGAACTCTCCCTCAAGGGCCGCATCGACACGGACGTCGAGAGTCTGTTCATCGTCGACCGGACAGAGACCAGCGACCCTGCCCTGGACCCGATCCTGAAGGAGATCGCGAACGAACCGGCGCAACACAACACCCAGTACTGGATCGAACGGCTCGCCCCACACGCGGAGGCCGTCATCGATCTGACCCTGGACCGCCTGGTCGACCTGAAGATCCTGGAGCACCACGACGGCGAATTCTGGACGCTGTCCCGCACCGCTCTGCAGGCGGAGTTGTCCAACGCGTCCACGGAAGGCACCGCTGCCCAGTTCGTCAGAACGCGCATCAGCAGGGCGATATTCACCAACGAGATTCCCGATCCGAGAGACGTCATCATCATCGCTCTGGTCGATACGTGCGACGTCTTCCGGTTCATGTTCCATCTCGACGACGAGTCGGAGCAGCGCATCGACTCCATCTGCAAGATGGACCTGATAGCCCGGTCCATAGCCGAGGCCGTCTCCCAGAACCTTGCCGGTCCGTTGCTGCAGCGCTCCGCCTTCACGAAGAAGATCCCGAAGGTGCCGCTGCGCAAGCTGGTGTTCAACCGGCATATCCGCACGGGCAACATCGCCGCGCTCTTCGCGGACCTCGCGAAGGAGTACGGCCCGGTGTTCGAGTTACATCCGCCGTTCAGACCGCCGATGATCTTCCTCGCGGGGGCACGCACGAACCAGTGGGTGCACCGGCGCGGGCGCATGTACCTGAGGGCCAAGGACTACTTCTCCGACTTCGAGAAGGTGTACGGGGCGAACGGCGTGATGCCCTCCATGGACGGGGCCGATCACTTCCGGCTCCGCAAGGCGATGTCGCCGGCATACTCCCGCGGGAGACTGGAAGGACAGCTGAATATCCTCTACCGCCACGCCCGGAGGCACATGTCGGGCTGGACGGTCGGAGCCTCGTACCCCGCGACGAGCATGAGCCGGCAGATGATCAACGCACAGCTCTCGCCGCTGTTCGTCAGCGTCGATTCCCAGGACATCTTCGACGACCTGGCGAAGTACAAGGAGCGAGCGCTCCTCACGCACATCATGAAGGCGCTGCCCAAGTTCATGCTCCGCACTCCGGGGATGAGACGCCGGGCAAAGGCAGTGGACACCCTCCTGGAACGGGTCCAGAGCGTCCATACGCCCGCGCAACGGGCCGGCTCTCCGCGGGACCTGGCGGACGACTGGTTGAGCCTGCACGCAAGCGATCCGCAGTTCGTGCCGGAGACGACCCTGCGCTTCCAGCTTTCGGCAGCGCTGATCGCCAGCGTTTACCTTGGCGACGCGTTCAGTTTCGCGCTCTACGCCATGGCGTCGCAGCCCGAACTCTACCGGGAGATCCAGCGGGAAGCCGACGCCCTGTTCGAGAACGGCGACCCCGACGGCGCGGACTTCACGCTGCAGGCGCTGGACGTCACGCACCGCTTCCTCATGGAAACCGTGCGCATATACCCCATCGTTCCGATGTCCATCCGCAACGTGATGAACACATGCGTGGTCGAGGACTACGAACTGCCGGTGGGGTCACAGGTCTTCATCGCGACCACGGCGACGCATTACATGGAAGAGATATTCCCCAACCCCTTCACCTTCGACGTCGACCGGTACCGGGCGCCGCGCAACGAGCACCTCAGTCCCGGGTACGCCCCCTACGGGCTGGGCACGCACACCTGCCTCGGCACGCGGTGGATGGAACTGCAACTGGCGATCAACCTGCTGATGGTCGCGCACTACTTCAACATCGAAGTGTCCCCCGCGGACTACAAGCTCAAATTCAACCCAATCCCCTCGATGAAGCCGAGCAGGAAGCTGAAGTTCCGCATCGCCGAGCTGCGGCGCGAGATACCCCTGGTCGCCTGACGGCGCCCTGGAGTGAGACCTACAGGGGCTTGCGGGCCAGGAAACAGTACAACGGGGTGAAGACCCCGGCCCTGCCGCCTGCGACATAGGCCCTGGCGGTACGGTCCATCAGCCCGATGACCTCAGCGGACCCTTTGGGGAATATACCCAGCACCTCAGCCAGCCTCGCTACTCCGATGTACGCCTTCCGACCCAGCGGGACCCTGCGCAGGAGGCTGTTCAGCGTCTTGCCCCGTGCCTCCATGGGGTGATACCACGGCGTGGCGGAAACGTCCTCCGCAACGGCCCGGTCCCTGCCCTCGATGACCTCGAATCCCGCCGCTTCCAAGGCCCGGTCCACCTCGTCCGTGGTCGCGATGTCCTTGAGTGCGATGCCGTGCATCAGGCCCCGCTTGATGACCCGGTGCCGGCTGTCGCCGGGATCGAACCTGTCCGTCATGCACATCTCCTGACCCCAGAAGAGGGCGCCGGGTTTCAGCACGCGGTAGATCTCCGCGAAGGCGCCCGCCTTGTCCGGCGCATGGCACGTCGATTCGATCGCGTAGCCCCGGTCGAACGTGCCGTCCTCGATGGCGCCCATGTCCATGAAGCTGCACGCGAGGTAGTCGATCACGTGGTCAAGCTCCGCCTCGGCGGTCAACGACCTCGCTTTCTCCAACTGGACCTCACTGCTGTTGACGCCGAGGACGCTGACTCCCGCCTCCCGGGCGACACGGCGCATCGGGCCGCCGATCCCGCAACCGACGTCGATCACCGTCATGCCTTCCCGCAACTCCAGCTTGGCAATCATCAGCCGCTGGTGCCGCGCCTGGGAGTCCTCCAGGCTCTCGTGGAGCGAAAGCGGCGCGAAATGGAGGGACTCGCTCCAACCGAACACCATGAACTCGTTGCAGAGGTTGTAGTATTCCCTGACGGTTTCGGCGTGGTCGTAGCCCGCCGGTCCGTCATCCTCCGCAGACGCCCTGTCCATCCATCCGTCGTAGTGCTTGACACGGCGGCGGACGTCCGACCCACGGTACGCGGCCTTCAAGCCGTTGGATAGTTCGCGAAGTCGCATACTCTTCCTAGGACGAGCCCTGTCCCTGCTCGTGGCTCTGGTGTATGCCCTCTATGGCCACGTCCAGCTCGGCCCACTGGCGCTCGACCATGGAACGCAGGCGCATGTTCTGGTAGGCGCCCCAGACCACCATGGCAGGGAGCACCAGCAGCACGGAGACGATCAGGGAGTAGACGATGGTGATGGTCGCCGTGATGCCGAACTGCTGCGAGGCAAGCAGCGGGGAGGCTATCAGCACGCCGAAGCCGAGCGCGGTCGTCATCGCGGAGCCCAGCAGCGCCGAACCCGTGGTCGCGAGCGTGCGGACCGCCGCGCTCTCGGGGTTGCGGGAGCGCGTGAACTCCTCGCGGTAGCGATGGATCACGTGGATGGTGTAGTCCACGCCTATCCCGATCGAGAGCGCGGTGATGATCGACGTGACGAGCGAGTAAGGGATGCCCAGCAAAGCCATCGTGCCCAGCACGGAGATGAGGACGAGCACGATGGGCCCGACGGCGATGACCGCCAGCGCCGGTTGGCGCGCCGCAAGCCAGAAGAAAACAGCGAGGACGGTGAGGGCCGCGGCGATGGTGGTGCTGATGGCCTCCGTCTGGCGGTCCGTGATCGCGTCCGTTACCCCGATCGAGACGACGGTCTCCGACAGCACCGTGAGGGCGTTGTCGTCACCCGCCCAGAGGGCCTCGATGTCAGCCTGGAGCGTCTTCGTAGCCCCCGGGTCGTCCGAGAATGTGAGGAACTGGAGCAGTATCGTGTCGATGCCGTCCGGATCGTTGACCAGACTGTGGGCGAGAGCAGGTTCCCTCGCGCCGAGCTTCTCCAGGAGCTCCTGCATCAGGGCCGGGTCGAGTTCTACGCCGGCGGAGGCCTCGCTGAAGAGCGCCGCAAGCTCCGGGTCATAGTTGTCGCCGGGCTGGTCACTCCCGGTTATCCAGTCCTCGAGGAGCAGCTCGTACGACGTGACAAGCGGGCCCGCCGCCGCCTGCGGGCGGCTTCGCTCGTCGTCGAAGGCGAGCCTCAGGTCCTGCAGGTTCAGGATCGTGCGAGTCCCCGTTGCCTCAGCCTTGACGAGGACACTGGCCATCTCGGTCGAGCCGCCGACGGCCGCTTCCAGCGTGTCCATGTCCGCCACTACGGACCCGTCCCTCGGCAGGATGTCGCGGATGCTGAACTCCGACTCGAGGCCCCTGGCCGCGAACCCCAGAGCAACCGTCAGGGCAACCACGACGACGAGGTACGGAGCGGGGTGACGCGTCACTCTCCTTCCGAGCCATTCGGCGAGCCGCGGGACGCCGGGCAGGGCGTTCGAAAGGGGGCGAGGCATCCGCAACGTGCCGCGCGCCTCGCGCCGGCGGTCGATGAGCGTCCGGGTCGCGGGGAGGAGCGTCAGCATCACGATCAGGCTCATGCCCACGCCCATGCCCGCGACAACGCCGAAGTCGCCGATGACGCCGATGGGCGAGAACAGGGTCGCGAGCAGGCTGACGATCGTGGTGACTGCAGCCAGGACCAGCGGGACAGTGACGTTCCGCAGTCCGATCCGCACCGCCTGGACGACGGGCTCGCCTTCAAGCCGCTGCTCCCGGTAGTGGGAGACCGCCTGGATGGCATAGTCCACCGTGAGGCTTATGAGGATGACGGGCACCATGGCGGTGAGGGAGCTGGGAGGGCCAATGACGCCGAGTCCATCCGGGCCGAGCCAGCCCTCGGCGCCGACAACCCACATGATCGCCACGATAAGCCCCAGCAGCGTCAGCAGCATGTCCGAGAGCGTGCGGGTGAAGAGCAGCAGCAGGGCGGCGATGAGCAACAGCGCAAGCCCGACCAGCGGCCCCATCCCCTCTTCCGTAGCCTTCTTGTACGCATCCTCGATGACCGCAGACGACAGACTGGTCACGTCCGCCGCGCCCTCGTCCCCGACAGCCAGCTCGCTGATCCTGCGCTCAGCATCGTCGACGCGCTCGTCGTCCGTTTCGCGGAGGCGGACGACGGCGATCGCGACCGGCGTGCCGTCGGTGTCGGTCCCGGTCATCCCCGCAAGCGCCTCCCCTATCCCGGGCACGTTGCGCACTGAGTCGATCTGCTCCTGGGTGAGCGAGTCGAAGCTGTCCGTCTGGAGCGCTGCGCCGACCAGCGACGAGGGGGCGACGACCGAATCTCCGGGCGCGAGGAGTCCGGCGACTCCCGGGTCCTGGACGATGGAGTCCAGCAGGCGGTCCATCTGGGAGAGGCCTGCCGGCGTGAGCGCGTCGCCTCGGAAGAGGAGCGTCACGACAACGACCTCACCGGCGTCCCCGAACCGGTCATCTATCTCCTGCGTTGCCTCGGCGATGGGGTGGCCGGGAGGGAGGAAGGCAACGCTTGCGCCCTCCGTGGGCGGCAGACGCCGGTCAGCGCCCATGACCATTACGACGGTAACGACGAAGAGAGCGAGCAACGTGAGCCATGGGCGAACGGTGACCAGCCAGCTCATCCTGCCGATTACGTTGCTCATGCCTTGCCTTCCACCCTCTCCGGACGGGGGGTCGCGGCCCCGCCTCCGGCGGTACGATTCTCCCACAAAGGCGGGCCCATCGTACCGGCGCGCTATTGTACAGTCCGCTCCAGTGCAGGGGGGAGCGGGTCAGCCGGGTCCTGCGGTGCGGGATAGAACTGGGCGCAGTAGGCACGGAACGACATGATCTCACCATCGGAACGGCAGAGGCGCGGTAGAGGCCGATAGCGCTTGAGGCTCCAGATATTCACGTCCTGACGAACGTCGTTCTCCTGCTGCGCGGAGATGAACCGGTTCATGAGGGGTGCGCGCAGCTTCACCGGAAGGAAGCCCAACCCCGCTATCCGGCGCTTCGGACCGCGTATCTCCCGCACCTGCGAGACCAGCGACAGGTCGATGAGCGTGCCGTCGACGGGCGTCGCCAGCACCCAGAGTCGCATGTCCATCCCGATGGACTTCTCCCTGATCTCCACGAATGAGTAGCCCAGTCCAAAGACATGGGTCCTGGTGGAGATGTCCAGGGGGAAAGGCACCAGCCCGGCAACCCTCCGGATGCTCCTGAAATCGAAGTCGCTCCGCAGGTAAGGCCCGTCCGCCGTTACGTCCCCGACGCGGTCCACGCTGCCGTACCCGTGGACATAGAGCAGGTGGCCCAGGTCCACCGAGTTCTCAGTGGTCTCCTGAGGGTGGCCGGGAAAGCGAAGGGTGCGTATCGACGGGCCGCTCCAGCCCGTCTGGTCCGCCTGGTCCGCGGCCAGGCGCCATTGCGGCGCCCGTCCGCCGATCCCCCACCAGGCAAAGATGAGGCCCGCGACCTCCTGCGTCTCGAAGACACGCAGCCTCGCGGCCCTGGGGGGAGGAGCATAGGGAGTGGCGACGCACTGGCCGGTGGCATCGTACTCGAAGCCGTGGAATGGACAGACGAGCCGCCCGCCGCGCACACGTCCTCCCGCGGCGGGTCCCAGAAAGGAGCCGAGGTGCGGGCAGGTTGCCTCGGCGACGCAGACACGCCCGTCCTCGCCGCACCAGGCGACGATGTCCTCGCCCATCCACGTCTCCTGGACGAGGCCAGCCTTCAGTATCGCGCGGCGACTCGCAACGAAGTACCAACCTTCGGGGAACGGGGAAGGCCGCGGCGCACGCAGAGGTTCCCCAAGCCGTGCAGACATCGAACCTCCTCGCCCTGATTCTCGTACCGGTACTTCCTCACCAGCCCATGCACCTATTCTACGATACGAGAACCGTTAACCCATCCCACTCCGTTACCCGCACGGGAAGTGTCATGTTTCCGAGAGCGATGTCGGCCAGGGGCTCGGTCCAGTAGAGGACTCCTCTTCTTCAACGTCCTCCACCCTCATCAGAAGGGCGGGCAGAATGGCAAGCAGGGCGAGGAAGCCCGAAATCATGAAGAGGTTCTGGAACACGGTCACTCCAGCCTCTATCAGGGGAGCCTCGGTCTCCTCGAACGTCGACCCGATGGTCACGTCGGCGGTGAGGCTGTAGAAGCGCTCGATGCCCCACGCGGAGAGCGCCGCCAGGCCCAGCGCCATGCCTACCATGCGCGATGCGGTGATCAGCGATGCAGCGGCCCCCCAATAGTGGCTGGGCGCCGCGCTCAAGGCGCTCACACCTATGGGAGGTATGACCAGCCCGAACCCCAGCCCCGCCATGACCAGAGGCAAGGTCAGCCTGAGTTGCTCCACCTCCGTTTCCCATCCACTCATGAACAGCAGGCCGGTCCCGATGAACGCAAGGCCGGTTATGCAGACGGTCCGCAATCCGGTCCAGCGCAGGATGTAACCTCCCACAACTGCCCCGATCGGAATCGCAGCGGTCAACCGGACGAGGTGGAGAGCGCTCTCCCAGGGTTCCTTCTCCATGACAGTGCCCGCCATGAGGGGCACGGCCACCAGTGAGATGATCAAGGCGACGCCCACCAGGAACTGGGCGATGTTGGAGGAGAGGAAAGCCCTGGAGGTGTACAGGAACGACGCCAACAGGGGCTGCTCCGTGCGCCGCTCCAACAGCACCAACAGCAGGACCAGGGCGAACCCCGAAGCTATGAGCAGATACGGGAATATGGACTCTCCGGAGAAGACGCTCCTCTGGGACAGGCCGATGCTGAGGACGGTGAGCGCCGCGCCGAGCACGAGCGCCCCGAAGTAGTCCATCTTCGCCGCGGGGTTCGCGCGGTTGGGCAGGACGGCGAGCAGCGCTATGAGGATGAAACTCTGGGGGACATCCAGCCAGAATATCCACCTCCAGCCGAGCAGTTCGATGATGGCTCCTCCGTAGAGGGGCCCCAGGACGGACCCGGCTTCAGCCGAAGCCGCCACGAGCCCTATCGCGATACCCCTCTTCTCAGGCGACACGGCTGCCACGGCCATGGCGAGTCCGATGGGGACCGTCGCACCACCTCCGAACGCCTGGATCACCCTGGCGGATACAACCCATTCGAAGTTCGGCGCGAGTGCAACCAACGCCGACCCGATGGCGAACAGCACCAGCACCGCCTGGAACATCCTGATGCGGCCGTAGACGTCCGACAGGCGTCCCGCCAGTGGCATAGCGACGGTGTAGCTGATCAGGTAGCCGGTGACGATCCAGGACGCCCTGTCAAGATCCGTCAGGGGTATCTCCAGGTCCACCATCACGCTGGGCAACGCGGCGACCACGACGGTCTGGTCCAGGGCAGTCGAGAAGACGCCCAGGCAGATGATCCCCAGGACAACGGTCTGGGAGGAGCCCAGGGAGCCTAGACGAGACCCGGCAGCGTTCACGACCCGGAGGCTACGCTTGGAAGTTGGATATCGACAGGGGCGTTGATGTCCGTGATGGTCACCAGCCGGGTCGTTCCAGCGGCGTCGTCGTTGAAGAGCTTGCCCGCCATCGTGAACTGCTGTATCTCATGCGAGGCCTCGTCGAACCAGAAGGTCAACGCGACCGGATGACCCGGGTCCACCGACCTGATGAGGCCCGACATGTCCTCAGAGGTGACATCTCCTTCCAAACGGACCGACCGGACTCCGCCTATGGACTCCCTGCCTGCGATGGACGCGTTCCTGAGAACGGGCAATAACTCGCTCAACGTCACGCCTATGCCCCCGAAGTTGAAGGGCACCTGCTCCAGGGGCAACGCAGCCCACGGGGCGTCAGCGGAGAACTTCATGTACGCCTCCTCCCCGACCGCGACCATCTCGATCTCCGCGAACCCCAGCCCAGGAGCTACGAGGTCAACGACCATGCTGAAGCTGGCGGGACTCTTCACCACTCCGTCCACGGTCTTCAGCGTCATTCCGAAGAACTTGGCCCCGGACTCAGTCTCGTCGACCATCTGAAACCCGGCGGACGTCAGCGCGGCGAGGTTTTCAGCCGCGTCCGCGAGCAGCTCGTCCACTGTGAGTTCCGGCACAGGGGTAGGAGTGGGTTCCGACTCGCACGCGGCAGCCAGAAAGAGGAAGCTCAGCGCCAACACGGCGGCAATCAAACAACGATGCAGCGTCTGAAACGAAGCCATGCGCACGTCTCCCGGTCAGAGAGGAACCGATCCGAAGGAAACTGTACTACGAACCCGTTTGGCGAGTGTAGGCCTTTGGCGAGTGGAAGCCGCTCCCCGCGGGGACTACACTCGGCGAGTCCCGTGAGTCCTGAGGAGGCACCCGAGCATGAGCGACCCCATCGTTGAGCGCCTTACGAAGTATGCAACCGGTCTCGAGTACCGCGACCTGCCGGGCGAGGTCGTGCACCAGGTGAAGCGGCTCGTGATCGATTCCGTGGGTTGTGGGCTGGCCGCCAGCGATGCCGAGCCGGTGCGCGCGGCCCGGGACCTTGCCCGCGAGGCGCACGGTTCCTCACCGGCCACGCTGCTGGGGACCGCCGAAACGACCACGCCGGACATGGCCGCCTTCGTGAACGGCACCATGGTGCGCTACCTGGACTTCAACGACTCTTACAACGGCAAAGACATCGCCCACCCCTCCGACAACATCGCCGCGGTACTGGCCGCCGCAGAGGCGCACGGAGCGACGGGCCGGGAAGCGATCGCGGCTATCGCGCTCGCCTACGAGGTGCAGGCCGCCTGGGCGGACAGCTTCCAACTCGCCGCAGGCGGCGCCTGGGACCAGGCCGCCTATGCCGCCGTCTCCGCGCCACTCGGGGCAGGCAAGGCGATGGGGCTTGCGGACGAACGACTCGCGGAGGCGCTGCGCATCTCCGTGGTGAGCAGCATGACGCTTGGCGAGGCCCGCCGCGGGACCATCTCCCACTGGAAGGCGGCCGCCGTCCCGAACGCGGGACGGAACGGCGTCTTCGCGGCCATGCTCGCCCGGCGGGGGATGACGGGCCCCCCGGAGGTGTTCTCCGGCTCCCACGGGTTCTTCGCAGGCGTGACAGACGGCCCCGTCGAACTCGCTCCGCTGGCGCAGGAAGACGGCAACGAACGCGCGTTCCGGCTCATGGAGTCGCGCTTCAAGCGATTCCCCGCGGGATTCGTCTCCCAGACAGCCATCGAGGGTGCGATGGAGGCGCGGGAGATGCTCGGCATCGCCGGGGTGGAGGAGATCGCCAACGTTCACATCCGGACCTTCGAGAGCGGCAAGCGGATCATGGCGGGCGATCCGACCCGCTGGCGTCCCGAGACGCGGGAGACCGCCGACCACAGCATCCCCTTCGTCGTTGCCTGCGCCCTCCGGTTCGGCACGCTCGAGCCCGCGCACTTCGAGGACGACGTACTGCGCGACCCCGTGCTACTGGACCTCATGCAGCGCATCGAGGTGGTGCAGGACCCGGAGTGCGACGCCGCCTGGCCTGAGGCCATCCTCAACATCCTGACGGTACAGACGTCGGACGGGAGGCAGCACACGGCGTCCGTCCCCTACTACACCGGGCACTTCAAGAAGCCCATGAGCGACGCCGACATCGAGGACAAGTTCCGCCGGCTCACGACCGGCCTGCTCGACGAACCCCGGCAGCAGGCGGCGCTGGAACGCATCTGGCGCCTCGACGAGGAGACCGATCTCAGCGGGCTCATGGCGTCGATGGCCGCCGCATAGGAATCACGCCCGGGAGCCGTTGTAGTAAGACTTGCTGAGCATGCTTTGATACATGCCTCAGTGTGCGCTTCTCCTATAATGCACTCGTCAGCCCACGACCTGCACGGGTCAGGAAGAGGAAGGCGATGGCATCCGCGGGGAAGGTCAGCCGGTCCGGGGAGACACCCCCCGAAGCGAGAGGCGGAGAGCCGATAGCGGTAGTGGGGATGGCGTGCCGGTTCCCCGGAGCGCCGGACCTGGACGCTTTCTGGCGACTGCTGGTAGAGGGAAGGAACGCGGTGACCGAGGGTGTCCCCGGTTCCGGCGAAGGACGCCTGGGCGAGATCATCCGCGACCCTGAAGCTCTGAACGAAGCATGTCGCTACGGGGCCTTCGTCGACGATATCGACCAGTTTGACGCTTCGTTCTTCCGCATATCGCCGGTCGAGGCAGAGCTGCTGGACCCGCAGCAGCGCATGATGCTGGAGATGAGCTGGCTGGCGCTGGAGGACGCGGGGATCGATCCCGTCCAGCTGAAGGGGAGCCGCACGGGCGTCTATACGGGGATCAGTAACGACGAGTACCGGATGCTGGTCGTGGACTCGAGCCGACCGTCCGAGGCTGCCGGAAGCCTCTACGCCTTGAGTGGGACCAACCTGAACGGCACCAGCGGGCGGGTCTCTTTCGTTCTCGGTCTCATGGGACCCGCAAAGGCAGTGGACGCGGCCTGTGCCTCGGCCCTGGTAGCTGTGAACGACGCGGTGACAGACCTCCAGCATGGCAAGGCAGACGTTGCTATCGCGGGCGGCGTTCAAGCCATCCTGAACGGCCGCATCTACGAACTGCGCGCCGAGGCGATGATGTTGTCCCCCGACGGGCAGTGCAAGACTTTCGACGCGTCCGCCAACGGGTACGTCCGAGGTGAAGGATGCGGTGTCGTCGTGCTGAAGAGGCTGAGCGATGCCGTGGCCGACGGCGATCGGATATGGGCGGTTATCAGGGGCTCGGCAGTAAATCACGGCGGAGCCAGCGTCGGTCTGACCGTTCCGCACACGCCCGCCCTGGAACAGGTGATGGAGACCGCGCTGTCTGACGCGGGCGTTCTTCCATCCGATGTCGACTATCTTGAGGCGCATGGGACCGGAACGGCGGTGGGCGACCCGATCGAGCTCGATGCCGTGGCCAGCGTCTACGGCCGGGGACGAGAAGCGGACCGTCCGCTCCTTACCGGTTCTGTAAAGACCAACATCGGCCACCTGGAGTCGGCTGCGGGAATAGCGGGACTGATCAAGACAGCGCTGGCATTGAAGCGGGGAGTGATACCCAAGCACCTGCACTTCAAGAACCCCAACCCGAGTTTCGATTGGGAGAGCCACCCACTCCAGGTGACTTCTACCATGGTGGACTGGCCGCGCCGCGACCGACGGCCCCGGCTGGCGGGCGTGAACTCCTTCGGGATATCCGGCACGAACGCTCACCTCCTGGTCGAGGAGTACCTGGAAGCAGAAGGCGAGCTCAACCCAAAACGCTCCGATGCGGGTCCGGCGAAGGCCGTAGAGGTGTCGTTGCCGGGGCTTGTGTCCGACCTTCCACCGTCGGGGGGAGGGGTCGGCCGACGCCGGACCCGGTTCCTGCCCCTATCAGGCAAGTCCAATGGCGCGCTTCGGGACATCGCGAAGAGGTATCTCTCGTGGCTCGACGAGCAGGTCGAGGACCTTGCCTCCGAGGGCGCCGCGGCCGAGCCAATGCTTTCGGACATGGCATGGACAGCGGGTGTCGGTCGGAGCCATTTCGATCACCGGGCCGGCGTAGTCTTCCACGACGCGCAATCCCTGAGAGAACGTCTTGGTGAGTTGGCCGAATCCGGCACGGGCAAGGAATCCCGCACGCCGTCCACGGTGGCTTTCGTCTACACCGGACAGGGGAGCCAATGGGTCGGCATGGGGCTGGCCCTCTACGAGAGTGAGCCGGTGGTCAGGGCCGTGCTGGACCGGTGCGAGACGGTGTTCCGGGAGGAAAGAGGCACTTCTCTGCTGGACGTGATGTTCGGCAGAGCCGGAGCCAATGGAGACCTGGGCGACACGGCGTGGGAGCAACCGGCCCTCTATGCGCTGGAGTGTGCTCTGACGGCTCTGTGGGCCAGTGTGGGCATCCGGCCCGACGTCGTGCTGGGGCACAGCGTGGGGGAACTGGCGGCGGCACACGTTGCCGGGGTGTTCAGCCTGGAAGACGGAATGAGGATCGCCGCTGCAAGAGGCACCCTGCTTTCCGGAACCAAGCCAGGCGCCATGGCGGCGGTCTTTGCGTCGCCGGAACGGGTGGTCTCGGAGGTCCAGGCGCAGAACTCGTCCACCAACGGCGTCGGGCTGAGCATCGCGGCGGACAACGGGTCCCACGTGGTGATCAGCGGTCCGGCGGCCAACATCGAGACCATCCTGGGCCGCTTCGAATCAGAAGGTGTCCGGGCACAACGACTGAACACGGCCCGCGCATTCCACAGCGCTCTCGTGGAGCCAGCCCTGGACGAACTGGAGACCTATCTCAACGGCATCGCGATCCAGTCCCCGTCCCTGACGGTGATCAGCAACCTCACAGGCGGAGTGGTGGAGCCCGGCATGGCGCTGGACGCGGCGTACTGGAGGCGTCATGCCAGAGAGCCGGTAGCGTTCGCGGACGGCGTCAGGGCATTGGCGGACATGGGAGCAGACCTGATCGTGGAGATGGGCCCCCACTCGGTATTGGGCCCTATGGCGATGCAGACCTGGCCCGAATCGAAGCAGCGGCAGAACGATCCAGGCCTCCCCGTCGTGCTGGCAAGCCTGCGGCGTCCACGGAGGGACGGTCCGGCGGCGGAGGCTGAGAGCAGCTTCGCCAATGCCGTGGCGGAGGCCTACGAGGCCGGTCTGGACATCTCTTTCGATGGGCTGTTCGCGGGAGAAACCCGGCGAAAGGTCTCTTTGCCGGGCTACCCGTTCCAGCGCGAACGTTACTGGGTAGAGACGTCGAGGCAACGGAGGACCAGCGCCGGCCATCCCCTGCTGGGCGTCCGTCACGAATCGGCTCGTGGCGAGACTACTTTCGAGACAGAGGTGTTTCCTTCGGACCCGGCCTGGCTGAACGACCACAGGGTCTTCGGCAGACTCGTGGCCCCGGGCGCGCTCTACGGCGCCATGGTGGCCTCCGCATCCCTCGCCGAGGGCAGCGGGGCAGTCGTGGTGGAGAACATGCAACTGTACAGCCCGCTGGTCTTTCCAGAGAAGGCCTCGGCAAACGGGACCGGTGAAGAGGGGCGAACGGTGCAAGTTGTGCTGGACGGGACAGGGCGAGCATCTTCACGCCAGGTCCAACTGTTCAGCCGGGGGGCCGAGAGAGAATGGACGGTGCACGTAGAGGCTCACGTGTTGCCGCAGGGCCCGGTGCCGGAAGCCGCCAGACGCACCGACCTGGACGGAATCAAGGCCCGCATGTCTCCAGCGGAAGTGCCGGCGTACTATCGCGCCAAGGCCGCGACCGGAATCGACCTGGGGCCATCCTTCCGCACGCTGGGGATGGCTTGGTCCAGTCCCGGAGAGGCGTTGGCCGAGGTCGTCCTGCCCGAAGCCCTGGGCCGGAACCAACTGGTTGTCCATCCACTCCTGTTGGACGGCTGCTTCCAAGTCGTGGGACTGGCCCGCAACATGACCGGCGCCCCGGGAGAGGCAACCTATCTGCCATTCGGCTGGGAGCGGTTGTGGCTGACAAAGGGGCTGCCGGACAGGGTGTTCTGCCACGCGCGCATGAGCGCGGCATCCCAACAGGCGGAATCCGAACAGGGGGACCCGCCGGAGGTGCTGAGCGGGGAGCTACATATCTACGACCCTGACGGGGTCCTCATCGGCGAGTTGAACGGATACACCGTCAAGAGGGCTACGCGGGCGGCACTGCTGTCTGCGATCGAAGGGGTAGAGGACCTGCTGTACGAGATCACGTGGAGAGACCGCGCCCTGCCACCCGGGGTTGAACCCGCCGACTTCTTCCCCACTCCCGCCGAGGTTGCGGCAGGAACGCAGCTGTTTGCGGGCTACCTCACGGACGCGGGCGTTGAACCCCAGGGCCGGAATGACTTGCTGGCCGACCTGGAGCGATGGTCGTGGTCCCGCGCGCTGATGACCCTGGAGGAGCTGGGGTGGCGGCGCGTAAAGGGAGAGACTGTGAACCCCGAGGACTTGCGGCAACAGCTGAACGTCCTCCCGGAACACGAGCGTCTCTTCCGCCGGATGTTCGAGATGGTTGCCAAGGCAGGAGTGGCGGAGGAGACGGAGGGTGGCTTCCTCGTGGTCGCAGGAGCGGACGACCCCTTGCCGGAAGTCGTGCTGCGCAATCTCGAGGAGTTCGCCACGAGGATGACCGGGCTGTATCCACACGGCCTGACCGAGATCGGGCTGTTCCAGCGGTCCGGCCATGCCCTGGCCGACGTGCTTCAAGGTCGACAGGACCCCCTGACGCTCCTGTTCAGCAGCGGAGAGCCGACCCCGGCCGATCTGTATCTGAAGGCGCCGGTGGCACGCGCCGCGAACCGGATGCTGGCAGAGGCTATCGAAGCGTTGGTGGCCACATTGCCCGAAGGGCGCCGACTCAGAGTGATCGAGGTCGGGGCGGGTACGGGGTCCGCCACTGCCTCCGTGCTTCCGGAGCTTCCCGAGGGCCGGTTCGACTACACATACACGGATATCTCCGCCGGTTTCTTTGCCGAAGCGGAGGCGCGTTTCGGCGATGGCGGCGGGAGCATCGAGTACCGTTCCCTGGACATCGAGAAAGACCCGACAGCCCAGGGATTCGATCCTCACGGCTACGACCTCCTGATCGCCTCCAACGTGCTGCACGCCACGCGCTATCTGGAGGAGACCCTGGCAAACTGCCGCGCGTTGCTCGCCCCGTCAGGCCATCTGGTTGCACTGGAAAATCTTCGGGGCCTGGGCTGGATGGACCTCACGTTCGGACAGTTGGACGGCTGGTGGCGGTTCGCCGACTCCTACCGTCCGCACCATGCCCTCGCGGGCCCCACGGTGTGGCGTCGAGCTCTCGGCGACGCAGGGTTCGAGGGAGCCGAGGTCCTGGGAGCTGAGGAGTCTCAAACGGTTGAGATGCTGGACAAAGGCGTGATAGTGGCACGGGGTCCAGCGCAGATAACTGAGTCTCCGGGCTTGTGGGTGCTGGTGGAGGACCAGGGGGGTGTCGCAGAGGAACTCGCTGCGGCCCTGGCGGCACGGAATCAGACGGTCGTGCTTGCGCACGGTGAAGCATCGGAAAGCAGTTTGAGGGCAGCGACCGGCCCTGCCGTACTCAGGACTGTCGTGGATGCGGGAGACAGGGAGTCGTGGCGGTCACTCATCGAAGACCTACCGGATGACGTGCAACTGAGCGGAGTGGTGCACCTCCAGGCACTGGAGGGACATGGGGCGCAGGCAACCACCGGAGAGATCGCGGCGGACGTGAGGCATGCCGGCGTGGGCGCCCTGGCGATGGTGCAGGGCTTGGGCGATTCCGGTGTGATACCAGAGAAGGGCATCTGGTTCCTCACCCAAGGCTCCCAGATACTGGAGCGCGAGCGAGAGGGCGAGCTTGCCGGCGCGGTCCTCTGGGGCCTGGGCAAGGTTGTGGCCCTGGAAGCGCCCCATCTGCAGCCGCGGATGATCGACCTGGACCCCGGCACAACGCCCCCCTTCCCCCGACTGGTGCATGAACTACTGCACCCCGACTACGAAACCCACATCGCGTACCGCGCGGGGCGCCGCTATTCGGCACGCCTGGTCCGGTCCGGCGCCGCGACCAGGCGGCTGGCCTTGCCAGAGGAGCCGGACTGGGTGCTGACCCCGGACCGGAACGGCGTGTTCGACAGCCCGGAGGTCAAGCCGCTACCCCCTCGCTCCCTCGAGCCCAGGGAAGTCCGCGTCACGGTCGAGGCTGCCGGGTTGAACTTCTGGGATGTGTTCCGTTCCCTCGGCTTCATCGAAGAGGGAAACCTGGGCCGGGAGATGTGCGGATACGTCGCAGGCGTAGGCGCCGAAGTATCAACCGTCTCCATCGGCGATCGCATCGTTGGTCTGGGGTTCGGCGCCTTCGGGCCCCAAATGGTCACCCATGAGGAGTTGGTAACTCCGGCGCCGGCGGGAGTGTCGGCGTCGGCGTTGGCTACGATCCCGAGCGCGTTCGTCTCGGCGGCGCTTTCCTACCAGTTCACGGGACTGCTGCCCGGCGAACGGGTGCTGATCCACGCGGCCGCGGGCGGAGTAGGACTGGCAGCGATTCAACTTGCACAAGCCGCCGGCGCGGAAGTCTTCGCTACGGCCAGCGCACCGAAGCAGGCGTATCTCCACTCGCTGGGCGTGCAGCACGTGTTCGACAGTCGCTCAACGACGTTCGGTGAGGAGGTCCTCGAGGCCACCGGGGGCGAGGGTGTGCACGTGGTGCTGAACAGTCTCACGAGCGAGGGCTTCATCGAGGCCAGCCTGTCCTGTCTCGCGCGCGGTGGCCGGTTCGTGGAGCTGGCCAGGAGGGACATCCTGAGCGAGGACGAGATGGCCGCGGTACGTCCCGACGTTGCCTACGCCATCCTCGAACTGGACGTCATGAAGAAGACGGAACCGGCGACCGTTGGGGTGGTCCTGCGGGACGTGATGGCTCGGCTCGCGGCGGGAGAGCTGACACCGCTCATTCACAGCAGGTGGCCGCTTGCCGAGGCAGGGGACGCACTGGGATTCATGCGGTCGGCCCGACACGTCGGGAAGATCGTCCTGACGCCCTCCCCCATGAGAGGCGGGTTACGCAAGGACCGCACCTACCTGGTGACCGGCGGTCTGGGGGGCATCGGGTGCGCGGTGGCCGAGTGGCTCGCGGAGCAGGGGGCCGGCGCCATCGTGCTCAACGGGCGTCGACCTCCGGACCCCGAGGTCGCGGAGGTTATCGAGGCGCTGCGCGAACGCGGCGTTACCGTGCAGGTGGAGATTGCTGACGTCACGGAGGCAGAGGCGATCGACCGGATGCTGGAGCGCATCGATGGGACGCTGCCGCCGTTGGCAGGCGTTCTCCACAGCGTGGGCGTGCTGTCGGACGCGGCGCTGACGAACCAGAGCTGGGAGCGGTTCGAAGAGGTGCTGTGGCCGAAAATCCTGGGGGCCTGGCACCTGCACAAAGCGACAATCGGCCGCGATCTGGACCTCTTCATCCTCTTTTCAAGCCGAGTTGGCGTGATGGGAAATCCGGGACAGGCGAACCATGCCGCGGCAAACGCCTTTCTGGACCAACTCGCCGGCCACCGCCGCGCACTGGGCCTGCCGGGACAGGCCATCGCCTGGGGAGCATGGTCGGAAATCGGAGAGGCCGCGGAGCAGCGGGAGCGAATCGAATGGCGACGGGCCGCGATGGGAGGCCGCTGGTTCACGCCGGAGCAAGGCATCAAGGCCCTCGAGAGGTTGGTGCACCAGGACGTCACCACGTCGGTGGTGATGTCGATGGACTGGTCGGTGTTCGAGGAGGCGGTCCAAGATACACCCTCTCTGTTGAAAGACCTGGTGGTTACGACCGAAGAGAGCACCGCCCAGGCGACGACTTCGTCGGGCGACGTGCTGTCCAACCTCAGGGATGCGCCCATGGAGGAGCGCGAGCAGATGCTGGCATCGTTCCTGCAGCGCGAATTGCAGGCTGTGATGCGCTTACCAACGCCGCCAGCGGGCTCCGTGGAGTTCTCCGACCTGGGGATGGACTCGCTGATGGCGGTGGAACTGCGGAACCGTCTGAACCGGGCGTTCGCCAGGCAGTACGTGGCGCCGAACACCATAGTGTTCGACTACCCCAGCATCATTGGGCTTGCCCGCCATCTTGCCGGTGAACTCGGAGAGCCCATCGAGGAGGTCATCCAGGAGCGGCAGGCCCCGGAAGTGCGACCACGCCCCGACATGAAGGATGGCATCGCCATCGTTGGCATGGCTTGCCGCTTCCCCGGCGCGGAGGACCTCAGGGCCTTCTGGCGTCAACTGGAATCGGGTGAGAGCGCGGTGACGGACGGACGCCCGGGCGCGGGTCCATGGAACGGGGCCCTCGGAGACCCGACCGCAGAGGAAGCAGCCTTCCGGTACGGGGCGTTCGTCGAGGACATCGACAAGTTCGACTCCCGGTTCTTCCGCATCGCGCCGATCGAGGCGTGGATGATGGACCCGACGCAGCGGATGATGCTGGAGACGAGTTGGCTGGCCCTGGAGGACGCGGGCATCGACCCGGACCAACTGAGAGGCAGCCGGACGGGGGTGTACGCCGGCACGGCGGGCAGCGAGTACCGGGAACTGCTCGCGGCCACCGGCAGGGCCAGCAGCTACCTGGGCACCAGTTCGAGCGTCACCGCGGGAAGAGTCTCCTATGCGCTGGGCCTCGAAGGACCCGCAGTATCGCTGGAGATGGCGTGCGCCTCATCGCTGGCTGCGGTGCACCAGGCAGTCATCAGCCTGCAACAGGGCGAAGTAGACGTCGCCCTTGCGGGCGGCGTCCATGCGGCTCTCTCCGCTCCGGTAGCCCAGTTCATGTTGGACGTCGGCATGTTGTCGCCAACCGGCGAGAGCAAGACCTTCGACGCAACCGCGGACGGGTTCGTGCGGGGCGAGGGATGCGGCGTGCTGGTGCTGAAGCGGTTGAGTGAAGCAGAGGCCGACGGCGACCGTATATGGGGTGTCATCCGCGGCTCGGCAGTCAACCAGAACGGGGCGAGCCTGGGGCTGACCGCGCCGAACGGCCCGGCGCAGGAGCGCGTGATCGAGGAAGCGCTCGCCCGCGCCGGTGTCGAGCCGTCGGAGGTGGACTACCTGGAGGCCCACGCGACGGGATCGAGTTTCGGCGACCCCATCGAGGTGCGCGCCGCCGCCGCAGTCTACGGCAGGGGCCGTGCAGCCGACCGGCCGCTCCTGATGGGGTCGGTGAAGGCGAACATAGGACACCTGGAACCGGCAGCCGGAGTCGCCAGCCTGATGAAGGCCGTGCTTGCGATGCAACACGGCGTGATCCCCAAGCACCTGCACTTCAACGACCCGAACCCCGACGTGGAGTGGGACCGGTCGCCCGTTCGAATCACGACCGATCTGACCGAATGGCCGGTGACACCCGGCCGACCACCGCGAGCCGGGGTGAGCGCCTTCGGTATATCCGGCGCGAACGCGCACGTCATCGTGGAGGGCTACGGGGAACCGGAGAGCGCTGCCAAGGGGAATGGCTGGCCTACGGGGTCCGCGGTGCCGGTCCCTGCTTCGATGCCTGAGCCAGTCCTGGAAGCGGCGTTCGCTGAGCGGCGCACGCGGTTGCTGCCTGTTTCCGGGAAGACAGGCAACGCCCTGCGCGAGCTGGCGTCGAGATACGTCTTGTGGCTCAACGAGCACCCCGAGCAGTTCCCAACGGAATCCCCCGCCAGCGACGCGGCCCTGTCCGACCTGGCGTGGACAGCGAGCGTTGGCCGCAGCCACTTCCCGTACCGCGCGGGTGTGGTCTTCCACGACGTCGCGTCATTGCGAGGCGGGCTGGAGGCGCTTGCAGGGGCCGAAGACACCCCCGACCAGTCAGAGCCGCGTCCTCCCTCCAGGGTGGCCTTCGCCTACACCGGTCAGGGCAGCCAGTGGATGGAGACGGGACAGGCGTTGTACGAGAGCGAGCCAATCTTCCGGGAGGTACTCGACCGGTGCGACGCGGCATTGAGGGAGGTCCGTGGCGCCTCGCTCGTAGATGTCATGTTCGGTCGCGCGGGTGCTGGAAGCCCGGACGACCCGGCATGGACGCAGCCCGTTACCTATGCGCTGGAGTGTGCTCTCACGGCGCTCTGGTCGAGCGTCGGCGTGCGTCCCGACGTGGTGCTGGGGCACGGCCTCGGTGAGGTCGCGGCATCGCAGGCGGCGGGCGTGTTGAGCCTCGAGGACGGCCTCCGCCTCGCCGCAACGCGAGGCGAGTCGACGGCATCAGGCGCGCCGGAGAGTCCGGAGGCGGCAATCAACGGACGTGCCGTTGCTCCTCCATCCATACCCCTGGTGCGCAGCCTCGCGGAAGATCCGGGGATCGACCTCGTCGTTCCGGTCGGCCTGCAAGCAGGGACTGACGAGGAGCTGTTCGATGCCCTGGGGTCGTCTGACGGCGCGCAAGTGCTGACCTCGCCGGACGGGTTCGTCGAAGCGGTTGCCCGGGCATACGAGGCCGGCGTCTCACTATCGTTCCCGGGACTGTTCGTTGGAGAGTCCCGGCGGCGCGTCCCGCTTCCGGGCTATCCTTTCCAGCGCCGTCGTCACTGGGTACAGGGCGCCTCGCCAACTGCCTAGTTCCGTTGGGACCCAGCGTGAGAGCCGCTCGAACGACATCCGCCCAGGTCAGGTAGCGTCGACCTCATCCAGAAATGCGAGCATCGTTGCGACGCACTCGCGCGGTTCTTCCAGTTGGAGGAAGTGTGTGGTGTCCGGCAGGAAGTCGTAGCCGACGCTCTCGATGTCGCTGAGGTCCAGTGTCGGGAGGTAGGAGAACGGCAGGGTGGGGTCCGCGCCGATGACCTTTACGGGGCAGAGGAAGGAGTCGAAGTCCACTCCCATGGCGTAGACGCCGGCATACTCGATCATCCGGGCTTCGTATTCACGAGGGCATCGCAACTGATACCCATCCCCGTCGTCACTTCTGCGCAACGTCGTTCGTGCCACCAGATCAGGCACTCCCGGAAGGACGTACTTGTACAGAGGAGCCAGGGGGATGACCTCCGCAAGCTGTTCCAGAGAATGGAAACGCTCTGTGCGGCGGCGGGCTATGGCAGCGGTGCGGATGGCCACGGCATCGAAGTCCTCGTAGCTTCGACCGGGCTTGCATAGCGGCGGGTCGAACAGAACGAGCGCTGAGTAGTCCTTGCCTCTGGCGCGGGACAGGAGCGCTATCAGTGCTGAGACGGAGTGGAACACGCCGATCGTGGGTTTCTCTCCGAGATCGAGACGGATGGCATCGAGGATGCGGTCATGGTCGGCGACGAGCGTCGGCGTGTGGTGCTTCTCGATAGAAGTGATGGTGTTCCATCCGTGGTTCCTCAGGTCGTGGACGATGATGTCGTAATCGTCGGTGAGGAGAGACCAGAAGGGATAGTAGAGGTCGATGGCGAGACCGTTGCCATGGGTCAGGATGAGTCGCGGCCCATCGGGGTTGCCGTGGCGGCGCAGGGTGATGACCGTGTCCTCGTCTACACGGACGTCATGGGTTGAGAGGGGTTCGGGAAGCTCCCATACCGCTTCTGAAGGTGGCATCAGTTCTCCTGGTCCGCGAGGGGCAGGGAGTTCGATACAGGCCTCGTGGACGGTGAGGCCAACGGCACCTCGTGGGCGACGGCTGCGATGAAGCCATCGCCGTCGAAGCTCTCCACCCACCAACGATGCAACGGCGCCCGGGGGAACGTGAAGGTCGCGGAGGCAGCGCCCCGGCGCATCGCGAGCGGGGCCTCGAAGAGGGATGGGTCCAGGGACAAGCCTGTCCCCTCAGCCTTGACCAGGGCTTCCTTGACCGTCCAGAGTCTGAAGAAGGCGCGATGCCTGTGGCTTCCCGGGACCGAGGCGAGTTCCGCTTGTTCATCAGGCGTGAACACGGTCTCTATCAGTGTTTCCATGTTGCGGTGAGGCGTGCCCTCTTCCACGTCGACGCCCAGCCGGCCCTCAGAGGCCACTGCGATCAGTCCATGTTTCCCGCTGTGACTGACGTTGAAGCTGACGTGGGCGGGAATCCCCTGCACGAT
The DNA here is from genome assembly GCA_034423175.1 of Dehalococcoidia bacterium. Classification (GTDB taxonomy): domain Bacteria; phylum Chloroflexota; class Dehalococcoidia; order Lucifugimonadales; family Australimonadaceae; genus Bin16. The sequence continues at coordinate 134,405 of DAOUJA010000082.1, read as the reverse complement.
GGCGAATGGCTTCCCGTGCTCGGCCGCCCCGAAGGTAAGCTGGTCATTGCGGCAACGGAGCTCGTCGCACAGCAGGGCGCGAAGAGCAGCGCGGCAAAGAGTGAACCGTCGCCGAGGACCGGTACCGATGAACCTGCGGGCACGCTCCCGCTCTCCCGCATCCAGCCAGGAGAACGCCTCAGCTTCCCTGGCTGGATGACGGCTCAGGTCGATATGCGAGACGACGGCGCTTCCGAACTTTCCGACAGGACTCCACCAGCGTCCCGTGACGGAAGAGGTTGTCATAGCCAACGTGTCGCGATGGACTACGCGGACTTGCTGTCGAGGAAGGCGACGACCTTCGACAGGTCGGTGAGGGCGGCGCAGTCGTCTGGAGTGAAAGTGACGTTGAAGTCCTGCGCTATCAGCTTGGCCAGGGCGACCATGTCCGTAGAAGGCACGCCAGCGTCCGAGAGGCTGAGGTTCAAGTCCTCCGGGACTTCCAGGGCCTTGCCGTCCACCTCGATGTTCTCGCTGACCAGTTGCCTGATGCGTTCTGCTGTTGAGGCCATTGAATAGCTCCTTTGAGCACCGCGGGGGCTGCGGGAGGGGTTGCGACGAGGATAGCCATGCGCTCCCAACCGGGTCAAGTTCCACGTGCCGAAACTTCGGCCTGGCGGGCTACCTTCGCGCACTTTACAAAGCAGGCCCGCGTCTCTATCGTCCTGTTGGCCGCATGTTGGGGAGTCGGCGTCGTACCGGACAGGCTGCGGAGGTGGTCCATGGAGCCAACGCTGAGAGTGGGACTGGCAGGTCTGGGCAGCGTTTCGCGAACGATCCTGCACAATATCCAGACCATCGAGAACGTTCGGCTCACCGCGGTTGCCGACATCCGCCAGGAACCGTTGGACCGGGCCGAGGCGCAGTACGGGGTCGAGACGTACGACAGCGTCGAGGCGATGTGCGAGAGCCCTGACGTCGACGCGGTCTGGGTCTGCACGCCGAACCTCTTCCACACCGAGCACACCATCATCGCCGCGGAGCACGGGAAGCACGTGATCTGCGAGAAGCCCATGGCCATCACCCTCGAGCAGGCGCAGGAGATGGTGGGCGTGGTCGAGCGGACCGGTGTCCGCTACGTCCAGGGGCACTCCAAGATATTCGACCCGCCGGTCCGCAGGATGCGGGAGATCGTCTCCAGCGGCCAGATGGGCCGTCTCATCCAGCTCAACACGTGGGAGTACAAGCCCTGGATCTCCGGGCAGCCCCGGCTCGATACGGAGGTGGACTTCCATATCGGTGGCGGAGCATTGTACCGGCAGGGCCCGCACCAGACCGACGTCGTCCGAGGGATCGGCGGCGGGATGGTCAAGAGCGTGCGGGCGGCAGTGGGCCGGCACAACCCGGACTTCCCGATGGCGGAGGGCAACTTCAGCGCGTTCCTGGAGTTCGAGGACGGCGCTGTCGCCACGATGGCGTTCAACGGGTACGGCTACCTGGACATCACGGAGATGACCTGGGGGATAGGCGAAGGGGGGCAGGTGCGCGAGGATGGGCCTGCCGCCGCGCGCTTCACGGGAGCGGTGGAATCCGAGGTGAAGTACGAGTGGGCCGGCACGCGCGAGGCCCGCGAGCGAACGATGGAGCGCAGGCACCAGCCCTTCTACGGCCTCACCATCGCGAGCTGCGAGAGGGGCGACATCCGACAGTCCCCGGACGGGCTGTACCTCTACGACCGCGACGGCAGGCGGGAGATCACGCTCGACCCGAAAGGGCATGGGCGGGGAGAACTCGTGGAGTTGCGCAATGCCCTCCTGGAGGAGCGCCCCACGTTCCCGGATGCACGCTGGGGCATGGCAACGCTCGAAGTCATCCTGGCGATGCGCGAATCGTCGGACACGGGCCGTGAGGTTACGCTCTCGCACCAGACGCCCTGCCCCTACTAGGCGCCCCGGCTTGCCCGCGCCCTATTCACGGGAGGGTCCGGCAAATGGTCCATCGTGACAGTCAGGCGGGAACGGCACACAACCCTGAACAGGAGGAACCCCATGGTAGAAGCAGCATCCCCAAGCGTCGATGAACTGCGAGAGAAGGTTGCGCTCGCGTGCCAGATCCTGGCCCAGCACGGCCTCGTGAAGGGCTCGACCGGCCACGTCAGCACCCGGGAACCCGGGACCGACAACATACTCGTGCGGGGCCGACCAAACAGCGACAAAGGCCTGCGGTTCGCCGAGCCTACGAGCATCATGCGCGTGGACCTGGAGGGGCAGCCAGTCGGAGACAACAGCGGGGTCAACCGCGTCAGCGAGATCTACCTCCACACGGACCTCTACAAGTACCGCCCGGACGTCAACGCGGTGATCCACGCACATCCTCCCGGCGTGCTGCTCTGCACCATGAACCGGGTGGAACTGCGTCCCATCTTCAGCGGCTACGAGCCGGGGGCGATGCGCATCGCGCTGAACAACGAGGCGCCCGTCTACGACCGGTCGATCACCCTGCACACGCCCGAGGAGACCGCCCCGTTCCTGGACCTCATGGCGCAACACAACATGGTGATGATGCGGGGCCACGGCATCGTCGTCGCCGGCAGGACGGTGGAGCAGGCCGTCTCACGTGCCCTGTCTCTGGAGCACCTTGCGCGCGTCAACTGGCTCGCTCACCTGGGTGGAGGGGCGCCCGACATCTCCGACGAGGACAAGGCGGAGTGGCGGCGGCGGAGCCGGAGCCCATCGCGCATCGACCGCGAGGGCGGCGGCTGGACGGGACTCGTCGCGATCCTCGAGCACGGCGCCCTGCGAGCCGATGCCATCGGCCTGGGTGCGCAGTTCGGCTAGGGAACAGGCGTCCGCAGCCTACCCGCGGCAGGCCCGTGGATAGGCTGCGGACGTGCTATTCGAGGTCGAGCGTATCCGGCGCGAAGAGGCTGTCGACGTCCATCGGCTCGGGGATGACGTGCTGGTCGACGTACATGCGGACCATCGCCTCCATGGCCTCGCGGTTCCTCGCCATGCCCATAGGGAACGGGTCTCCGCCGACCAGGTCCCGGTTGCGCAGCGCCTGCAGGTCGCGCCGTCCGGGGTCGGTCATGCTCGACAGCGAGTCCACGTAGAGGTCCTTGGACGCGCTGAAGGCCCTGAACATCGCCGGCCCAACCCACGGGTGCTCTCGCAGCACCTCGTCCTTGATCGTCATGACGTGCCCGATGGGATAGACGCCCGTCCTCCTGAAGAACCCCAGCCCCACTTCGTCCGCCTCCTCGTCGGTGAGCAGCAGGCCTATGTCTCCTGCCGGTTCGACCGAGAGCTGGAGTCCCGCGTCCAGCTCGCCGTCCGCCAGCATCTGCTCGAGCGTCTTGCCGGACGGTATCTGGGTAACGTTCGACGGGTTCACGTACTGCGCGACGTGCGCATCCTCGCTCACCGAGTACCGGATCGAGTCCGTGTCGACGCCGAACTCCGAGCTGAGCAACGCCCGGCACTGGGTGGTGTTCGTCACCGTGTAGGAGCGCAGCCCTACCCGCTTTCCCTCAAGGTCTTTCGGCGCCTTGATGCCGGACCGGACGTTGTACGTGATGGGGCTCATCGTCACGTCCCGGTTGGAGAATATGGGAATGCCCGAGATGGGTACCCCGAACCACTTGGCTGCGACGAAGGTGGTCAGCGCCACCTCAGCGACGTCGAACTCGAGGCCCCGCACCATTCGACGGTACGTGTTCGGGCTCGCCTGGACGTGCTCCAGTTCTATCCCCTCCGGCTTTGCCCGTCCGTCCCTCAGTGCGTCCCACTGGCCGTGAGGGAAGACGGCTATCGTCAATCGCAGGTCTGCCATGGCTCCACTTCCTCCTACCCTTCCGATTCACGCGTGGTGTGCTCGAATACTTCCTCGGGGGCTGACGGCTTCCGGGATGATCCGCTGATCGACCGTGAAGCCGATGAAGGTCTCCAGGGAGGCCCTGTTGGCTTCGACGCCATAGGGGAGCGGGTCGCCCCCCAGGACCGCTCGCATCTCCCTGGCGCGAGCGTCCTCGTCCGCCAGGCCGCCAACCGCCTCCAGCGCCGGAAGGAAGCACTCCTTGGCCTGCCTGAAGAGCTGGAACAGCTCACCGGCCAGCCAGGGATTGGCCTCCAGGTGCTCGTTGCGCACGACCAGCGTGTGGTTGATCGGGTAGACGCCGGTCGCCCGCAGCCACGAGACTCCAGCCTCGCGGGCGTTGGGGACCAGCGGCGCGAACCCCGCTTCCGCGGACGGCGCCACGCCGATGGCCGCGTCGATCTCCCCATCGCTCAGCAGGTCGGCAAGGCTGCGGTCGAACGGCACCGACTCCACGTTCGGCGGCGCCTCGTAGGCAGCGACGTGCTCGTCGCTGTTGATGACCCACGTGACCTCGTTGAGGTCCACGCCGTACCGGGACTGGAGGATGCCGCGCGTCCAGACCCCGGTGGTGACAGTGTAGGCCCGCACCCCTACCCTGCGCCCGTGCAGGTCTTCCGGCGTCCGTATGCCGGATTTGACGTTGCAGACGATCGAGCCGTGGTGCAGGGCCCGCACGAGGAAGACGGGCAGCGCCGTTATCGGTATCCCGTAGGCCCGCGCGCAGAGGTATGTGGAGAGCGCCATCTCCGAGACGTCGAACTCGAGGTCCCGGATCATGCGGCGGAACGCATTGATGATGTTCGGCACCTGGACGTGCTCGATCTCCACACGCTCGGAAGCGACCGTCCCATCCTTGAGCGGGCGCGTGTGGCCGTAATCGCCCGTTGCCATCTTCAGCGATAGAGGCGCCATCGGCGGCGTCACCTCCTGCAACTGCGGCGTTCCCGCCCCTGCCTCTGTGCCGCGATCAGGAGTCCTTCTGGTCCCACTGGAAGGGGCCGGCTACTCCGGCGGGTATGGGCACAGGCTCGGCCCCGGCGAGGTCGCGCCTCCCCTGCAGTCGCAATGACTCGTCCAGGTTGGTGTCGATGATGGGATGGTCCGGGTCGCGCACTACGCCCTTGGGGTCTTCGCCGGCCTGCACCTTCGCTATGTTCTCCCTCAGCACCTTGCGCATAAGGGCGATGCCTTTGTCGGAGTAGCTGAGGTGCTCCCGCGTCCGGTCGGCGATCGGGCCCTGCGTCTCCCAGGCCATGTGGTCCTCGGGCTGTGCGTTGTGGCCCTTGAGCCAGGGCGGCCGCAGCTCGAACCGCGTGAAGGGATGCAGCGCGTCCGCCGGGGACTTGAACGGGGCAACGTACTCCACCTCGGGTTCGTCGTCGACCGGCTCGCTTCCGTCCTCCGTCGGGTAGAAGTCGATGATGAATATCTGCGTATGCGTGTCGTCGATGGGGACTCGTATCTGCGTCTCGCGGAAGTGCCTGAGGATGTTGGGGAAGATGAGCGGGTGCTCGTCGACCACCCCGTTCTTGAGGACCCGCTTCTTCATGAGGCCGTAAGACAGCTCGTAGAAGTCGAACTGGGCCACCTCGTCGATAGTGCCTCGCGTGGTGCTGGTGACTTTGCGGAACCCCTGATGGAGGATGTGCGTGTGCGCGGGGTCCATCGAGTTCTCCGTGGGTTGCAGCCAGTTGCAGTCCAGCATGGGCTGCACCCAGATCTTGCGCGTGCCGTCCCGCCTCGCCCAGACGTCGTACTTCGGGATTACCGGCGCGGGCAGAGGTCCCATGTACGCCCAGTAGAGCCCCACCATCTCCTGCACCGGGTAGGCCTTCTGCTTCACCGAGTGGATGATGGCCTCGTTCTTCTCCGGCGGGGTCTCGAGGATGTTGCCGTCGCAGTCGTACAGCCAACCGTGGTACGCGCAGGCGATCCCCCGTTCCTCGACCCGTCCGTAGAGAAGCGAGGCGCTGCGGTGCGCGCAGTGGTCTGCAAGGAGTCCCACGCGGCCCGACCTGTCCCGGAACAGGACTAGGTCCTCGCCCAGCAGGCGCACGGACATGGTCGGCTGCTCATCGGTGAGTTCTCGCGCTACGGCTATCGGGTACCAGTAGCGCCTCAGCAGCTCGCCAGCCGGCTGGCCCGGCCCAACGAGGGTCATCAGGTCATTCATCTCCCGGGTTTCCATGGCGCCCTCCCATCATGGCCCACTGCAACGATGACATCGGCAATCTACCACTCAATCCCGGAGGCGGGCAATCGGCTCCAACCGCGCCTCGGCAGACGCCGACCCGGCAACGCGATACCTGTCCCCGGCCCTCGCTGTTCACGGCGCCTTCAGTGCGCGTAGCATGACACGGAGTCAACGGCCGTCCGGGATGAGGAGAAGCCCATGACATCGGTCCAGGCGGGCCCCTACGCGTGGCGGGCGCGAGTGGGAATGATCACGCCGTCAGGCGTCCACGAGATGAACTCGTTCGAGTTCTACCTGATGGCGCCGCCCGGCGTGAGCGTGGCCATGACCTCGCTCCAGACCAGGGGCTGGGGCCCGGACGTCGACTCGTTCGTTCGCCTCGAAGAGGCCGCCCGGGAGATCGCCGAGCGAGGGGTCGGCTCACTCGTGCAGGCCGGGACTCCACACGTCGTTCACCGGGAGTGGCCCTACCACCAGGTCGTCGTCGATCGGATCAAGGCGATCACCAGCATCCCGGCTGCTACCGACATCGGCGCCTGCATGGACGGGATGCAGCGCCTCGCCATGTCGAGGGTTGTGCTGCTGAGCCCGTTCAGGGACCCCGACAACGAGGCCCTTACCTCCTACGTGTCCAACGCCGGGATCGAGGTGGTTGCGTGGGACTCGATCCTGGACCACGTGGTCGGCGCCACGGGCAACTTCATGTACGACATCGCGACCCTGCCGCTATCGACGGTCTACGCAGCGGCCCGGCAACTCTACGCGGCGAACGCGGACCGGGCGGACGGCATCTGGATAACGGGCGCGGCCATGCCGACGGTCGGCATCGTCGAAGCGCTCGAGAGCGACACCGGCGCTCCTGTCGTCAGCAGCATGCAGGCGATGGCCTGGACCGGCATGCGGCTGGCCGGGCTCCCCCAGCGCATCGAAGGATTCGGCCGGCTCCTCCGCGAGTTCTAGACCGGACTCGAACACATCCGGACTCGCGACCAGGGACTCGCGTCGCCGACCGTCCACCCAGCGATGCGACACCTGCCCCTTTCGCGATCGCGTGGGCACTCCCTAATCTCTCGTGACACGCCCGTAGTAATGCCGTGCGGGTAGCGAAACGAGAGGTGACAAGGAATGCTGACCAAAGTGAATACGTGTGCGCTGGCCGGACTCGACGGACAGATCATCGAGGTGGAGGTAGACGTCGCGCCCGGCCTCCCCCACTTCGTCGTGGTGGGGTTGCCGGACGCGGCGGTGCAGGAGTCCCGCGAGCGCGTGCGTTCAGCCATACGCAACTCCGGGTTCGAGTTCCCCATGCGCCGCATCACCGTGAGCCTCGCCCCCGCCGACATCAGGAAGGAAGGGCCCTCCTACGACCTGCCCATCGCCGTCGGCATCCTCGCCAGCAGCGGACAGGTCGACATCATGCTCGGCGAGACCGTCCTCATCGGCGAACTGTCGCTGGAGGGCAACCTGCGCCACACCGACGGCGTCCTCCCCATGGTCGGCATCGCACGGGACCGTGGCATGAGGACGGCCGTCGTGCCACAGACGAACGCCGACGAGGCCGCGCTCGTGGAAGAGATGGACGTGCTCGGAGCACGCACGCTCCGCGAACTCGTGGAGCACATCAGGGGCGACGCTCCCATCCTCACGCACACGCCTACCGCAGAGATGTTCCGCATCGCGCCTGAGGAGTACGCCATCGACATGGCCGACATCCGCGGGCAGGACCAGGCGAAACGCGCACTGGAGATAGCAGCCGCGGGAGGACACAACCTCCTCATGACCGGACCGCCCGGCAGCGGCAAGACGCTCCTCGCGCGCGCCATGGCCTCCATCCTGCCGCCGCTCACCCCGACGGAAGCGCTGGAGACGACCAAGGTCTACAGCATCGCCGGGATGCTGCGCGACAACACCCCGCTCGTTTCGACGCGCCCGTTCCGCGCGCCGCACCACACCATCTCCCACGCGGGCCTGGTCGGCGGAGGGCGGGTGCCCAGACCCGGCGAGGTGTCGCTGAGCCACCGCGGCGTGCTCTTCCTCGACGAGCTCCCGGAGTTCGGGCACAGCGTCCTGGAGGTGCTCCGCCAGCCGATAGAGGACAAGGTGGTCACTATCAGCCGCGCGAACGGCTCGGTCACTTATCCAGCCAGTTTCATGCTGGTCGGCGCGATGAACCCGTGCTTCTGCGGCAACTACGGCGACCCGAGGAAGGCGTGCACGTGCTCAACGCAACTCCTCAGCCGCTACCAGAAGCGCATCTCCGGGCCGTTGCTGGACCGGATGGACATATTCATAGACGTTCCGCGCGTGGAGTACGAGAAGCTGACGGGAGACGCGACGGGGGAACCGTCTGCGCGCATCCGCGAGCGCGTCTGCCAGGCCCGGCAGGTGCAACACGCGCGGTTCCGGGAGTCCTGCGCCCAGGCGAACGCGGACATGGGTCCGTCCGACGTCTGGAAATACTGCCGCCTGGACGATGAGGCAGAAGGCCTTGCTCGCGCCGTGATGGAACGGATGCACTTCTCCGCCCGGGCGTTCCACCGTACGTTGAAGCTCGCGAGGACGATCGCCGACCTCGGCGGCGAGGACGTGATCGGCATGCCACACCTGGCGGAGGCGGTGCAGTACCGGCAGCGGGGCATGGAGTAGAGCGCCCCTCCTCGTCCGGAGGTCGGTTGCGAGCGGATGCAACGAGCCGCCGGAGGACCTGGTAGCGGTCTCGACGGTCCCCAGGGTGGAGTCTCGGTTACATCATCGGTCAGGAGCCTCGATCTGCAGCCGTCCGGAAGCGCCGAGGAAATCGGGGCTGACGGGCGCAGCGGAGCCGGTGGCGGCCATGCGCTCGATCGTCCGGGTCAGGAGGCCGTACAGTTGCTGGATGTGCTCATCCTCCTTCACGAGCTCGGAGCGTTGGATGTAGAGGACTCCGATGTCGCTGCTGAGCTCCTCTGCGATCGCCGTCAGCCACTCTTCTCCCAGCGCGACCGCGAGGAAGATGGTCGGCTGCTCCTGGATGTGCCTTCGAAGGGCTGGTTCCGCCAGGAGGAGGCGCATCTTCCCGGGGTCATTCGTTTCGATGCTGAACTCGTAGTCGAAGTCCCCGTACCCAAGGAGGAGGTCGGGCGTTGTCAGCTGCGGCCTGACTTTTTCGAAGTGTTCCTCCCATGTCTTCTCAGGGTCGCCTGCCAGCCGCCGGCGCTCCTTGTAGATGGCGGCGCCAATCAAGCCGCGCCTCTTCAGCTCCCAGGTGAAGCCATCGCGGGATACGAAGGGGATGCCGATGCGCGTGGCTGGGCGGGCCCCGAGCAAGGGAATCGACGGGCCGTCGAATGAGTCGTTGTCGAAGATAACGCTCCAGCAGGACGTGGTGTTGACGACGACCGTATGGCCCTCGCGGGTATTGACAAGGGCGCCGCCATAGCGCTCCGCGACCCGCTTCTTGACGCTCTGCCTGCTCGGGGGGAACAGTCCCATGGGGAGAGAATGGCCCAGCTCACGACAAATGGCAAGGCGGCGGGGAGGCGGTGCAGTACCGCCAGCGCGGGGTTGAGCAGGCGCAGCGGCTGCACGCGCTAAACTGTGCGCGCCCGGAGCCGTGCGGCGCAACAGGAGGAAGCGTGAGGATAGCTGTCTGCGTGAAGTGGGTGCCCGCGATATCCCGCATACGACTCGACCCGGAGACGAAGCGCCTCGTTCGAGAGGGCGTGCCGAGCGAGTTGAACGCCTACGACGTGCTTGCGGTCAACCGCGCGGTCGAACTGAAGGCGGCGCTGGGGGGACACGTCGACGTCTACACGATGGGGCCGCCCGACGCGCGGAGGGGCCTCGTGCGCTGCCTGGCGATGGGCGCGGACGACGCATACCACCTCAACGACTTCGCGTTCGCGGGCGCGGACACGCTCGCGACATCCCGGGCCCTTGCGCTCGCCCTCGCGCCCGAGGGCTACGACCTGGTCCTGTTCGGCAACAACAGCGTCGACGCGGAGACAGGGCAGGTGGGGCCGGAGGTCGCGGAGATGCTGGGCATCCCGCAGGTCACGGCAGTCAGTCAGCTGGAAGTGGCGGCGGACGGCGCGGTGCGTGCGGAGCGGGCGCTGGAGAACGGCACGGAGGTTGTGGAGGGCGCGCTGCCGTTGCTCGTCTCCGTGGTGGAAGGCGTCGCGCCGGACACCTCGCCGCCGCGCGAGGAAGTACGGGCTGCCGAGGAGCGCGAGATAGCCGAGCTGACCGCCGCGATGTTGACCGATGACGTCTCGCAGCTCGGAGCAGCGGGGTCACCGACGTGGGTGTCGGAAGTGCGGCAGATCGAATCGTCCCGCGAGGGCCGGCTCATCACGGAGGGCAGCCCCGCGCAGATGGCGAGCGAGGCGGTCGCGGCGCTCGTCGAACGTGGTGCGCTCGACGCCGACGGTAACGCAGGAAGCACAACGGACGCGGCAGCAGACACTGCCCGAACGGAAGGGGGCCCGGAGGTGTGGGTGGTCGTGGAAGCGGACGAGGGCGGACTGCGCCCCGTTACTCTCGAGATGCTGGCGGCTGCGCAGCCTGTTGCGGACGCGCTGGGTGGACGCGTCGCTGCGTTCGCCATCGGCGGGGAAGAGGCCGCAGGTTACGCGGCGGCGCTGGGAGAAGCGGGCGCGGACGCGGTGTTGGTCGCCTCCAGGAGCTGGCTGTCGGCCTATTCCACCGCCGCCTATACGGCGGTGCTGGCGGAGGCCATCGCTCAGCGTCGGCCGTTCGCCGTGCTGCTGCCGTCCACGCCCAACGGGCGCGACCTGGCGGCTCGGGCGTCGGCGCGGCTGGACCTTGGGCTGACTGGCGACTGCATCGGGCTGGACGTGGACGACTCCGGGCTGGCGCAGCTCAAACCGGCCTTCGGCGGCAACATCGTCGCACCCATCTACTCGCGCACGCTCCCGAATATGGCGACGGTGCGGCCGGGCATCTTCGGCGCGCTGCGGCCCAACCCCGCCCGGAACGTACCCGTCACAACGGTGAGCGTCCCACTCGCCCCAGGCGACGGTCCGGCGCGGGTGGAGTTCCGTGCCGCGCCGGACGACGATGCGGCGTCGTTGGATAAGGCCCGCGCGGTGGTGTGCATCGGTATGGGCGTCGGCGGGCCGGAGCGCATCCCGGAACTGGACGAACTGCGGGCACTGCTCGGAGCTGACTTCATCTGCACGCGCGACGTGGTCGAGGCGGGGTGGATGCCGCGGCAGCGGCAGGTGGGGCTTACGGGGCGCTCCATCGCACCGCACCTGTACGTGGGCGTCGGTGTGCGAGGCGACTTCAACCATGCGGTGGGGATACAGCGCGCCGGCACAGTGCTCGCGGTCAACAACGACCGCCGTGCCGCGTTCTTCCGCGGCCAGTCGGATGTCGGCGTGGTCACGGACTGGCAGGAGTTCGTGCCCGCCCTCGTGGAGGAGTTGCGGCGCTATCGCGACGGCGGGTGATGAAGCACCGCCTGCTCGCATCCGCCCTCCTCGCCGCCGCCGTGCTGGGCCTCATCGTGGTGCTGGATGGAGCGGTCGACGACCCGCAGGCGGAGCGCCTCCCCATCGTGCCATTCGAACCGTCGCCGCTCGCTACTCCTGAACTGCTGCGCGAGTTCGCCGGGTTCGCATACCTGGACCTCGCCGAAGGGGACTGGGAGGGTCTCGCGCTCTCGTTGCTCCCCGGCAGCCTGGAATCGTGCGGGATTTCATCCCTCGCGGTGCACGCAGGCGCGGCGCAGCGCCGGGCCGCTGAGGCGGCTGAGGCTGCGATCGCGCGCGAGGACGCGGCGCGCATCCAACTCGTGCGGCTGCCCGCCGTCGAGTGGCGTATCGCCGGCGTCAACGTGGAGGGACAAGAGGGAACGGTTGAGCGCCGTGCGCAGGTGCTGGGACGCGATGCCGGGCCCCCGATCGTAAGCCACGACCGCTGGACGGTGGCGGACGGGGCGTGGTGGCTGGACCCCGCGAGCGTCGCACCCGGTTGCGGCAGCGGGGCGCGGGACGTGAGCACGCCGCTCCCCGGCTACAACGTAGCGGAGGGCGGCTCGTTCGAACGGCCCCGTGCGTTGAGAACGCCCGTGAGCGCGGTCTCGCCGGAGGGACGCGCGTTCACCGTCACGTTGACGGATGCGGAACGCGGTGTCGCTCCCAAGCCGCCGCAGCAAGGCTACGAACACGTCTCTGTAGAGGTCCGGGTGGAGTCCACGGACGGCTCGCAGTTGGGCCTGCCGCCCGGGTTCCACGCTGCCTCATTCGACGGCTGGTTCCTGGGCGAGTCCGGTCCCGTCAGCACGACCGTCTGCCCTGGTACGGAGGACACCGGCGTGACGTGCCAGATCGTCAGCGGCCTCTTCCTCGTCGAAGCGGACGACCCATCGCCACGGCTCGCGTGGACGCTCACGCCAGCAGGGGAGCGCATCGATGCCGTCGCGTGGTGGCGGTTGCCGACCATCGAGCGCGATAGCGGCCCGCGGGTGCGTGACCTCACGGCCGCTGAGACGGCGCGTGTGCTCGATGAGGCCGCCATTCCTGCCGACGCATGGCGCACGGACTTCACCCGCGTCAGCGCCGACCTCAGCAGCGCAAGTGTGGTCGCAGGAGGACGCGGGAGCATCCCCGTCGTCACCACGCCACGCCATGAGACCGTCGAACAGGCTGGCGCATGGCTCAGCGGCAACGAGCCGGTCCTGGCGGCTTTCGCGCAAGGCGAGGCGCGGGCCTATCCGCTCCGCCTGCTCCTGGCGCACGAGGCGGTGAACGACTGGCTTGGCGGCTCCCCGTTGCTGGTCACCTACTGCCCTCGCTGCAACAGCGCCACGGTGTTCGAGCGCACCGTAGGGAAGCTGACGCTGCGGTTCGGCGCGGCCAGCGTGCTGCGCTCCGAGAACCGCGTCCTGTTCGACGAGGCAACGGAGTCCTGGTGGCAGCAGTCGACCGGGGAGGCCATCGCGGGCGGGTTCGCGGGGCTCCGGCTGCGCCAGGCCCCGAGTGTCCTCATCTCCTGGAACGACTTCGCCCACGCCTACCCGGACGGCACCGTGCTGTCGCGAGCGTCCGGCTTCGACTTCGACTACGGCTTCAACCCGTACTTCAACATCGACTTCAGCGAGCCGCCCGCGTCCCAGCGTGAGGTCGACCCGCGACTGCCGCCTCGTGCACGCGTGCTCGGACTGTCGGCCGAGGGCGACACGCTGGCGGTGCCGTTCTCGGAGCTCTTCTTCCACGGAGCGGTCAACGCAGCGGTCGGAGGTACGCCCATAGCGTTCTTCTGGCAACGAGGCACCGCTTCTCCACTGAGCAGCGCCGACGTTTCGCAGGGACGGGACGTGGGCGCAGCGGTGGCGTTCGACGCGCGGGCCGACGGTCGCACGCTCACCTTCCGAGCGGAACGGGGCGCGTTCGTCGACGAGCAGACGGGATCGTCGTGGAGCATCACGGGGGAGGCGCTCAGTGGGCCGCTCGCAGGCAGCCGCCTGGGCGTCTTCCCGCACGTCAACAGTTTCTGGTCGTGCTGGTCGGCCTTCCGCCCTGAGACGGCGGTCTACGAGGTCAGCTGACGCTCCATCCGGCGTCCACCAGCAGGTGGTGGCCATTCACCGCTCCCGCTTCCCTGCTCGCAAGGAACACCACCGCGCCCGCGATCTCCTCCGGCTGGAGGCGCCTGCCAATGGGCGAATGCTGCAGGAACGCCGCGTCGTTGCGGGCGGAGTCCGGGTTCCGCGTCATGGGCGTGTCCGTGGGACCGGGACCGACGGCGTTGACGGTGATGCCCTGCTTCGCCCACTCGGTGGCCAGCGACTTTGTGAGCGCGACGACGCCGCCCTTCGCTGACACGTAGACGGCACGGTTCGGGCCGGAGGTGACCACCAACTGCGACGCGATGTTCACGATGCGCCCGTAGCCTGCGTTGAGCATATGCCGGGCGGCCGCCTGCGCCGCGAAGAACACGCCCTTCACGTTCACGGCGTGCACGGCGTCCCAGTGCTCCTCGGACACGTCCAGGGCGCTCATACGGGAGCTCACGCCCGCGTTGTTCACGAGGATGTGCAGCCCGCCAAGGTCTGCGGCGATGGCATCGAAGACGGGGGCGATGGAGGAGGCAACGCTTACGTCCAGATCGTAGCCGCGCGCCGTGCCGCCAGAGGCTTCGAGCCCCCGCACGAAGGAGTCCACGTCCGGGCGCTTGGCCGGAAGGTTCGTGACGGCGACGGTGGCGCCCGCCTGGGCGAGCGCCTCGCTGACGGCCCCGCCTATGCCCTGGCTGCCGCCGGTGACGACGGCAACCATGCCGTCCAGTCTGAAGGGAGTGGTAGCCATGCGGGGATTATAGGCGCTGCGCGCCCTGTCCTACAGGTAGGTGAACCCGGCCGGGAGGGAGGCGTGGCCGCCGCCGTAGTCCTTCTCCTTGGGAATCGGATTACGGAGTTCGTCGCGGGTCAGGTAGTTGTAGGAGATAACGCCGATGACGGTCGACGCTACTATCGCGGCCACTACTCCCAGGATGATGAGCGAAAGGTAGACGAGGCGAGCGTTGCGAGGAGCGGCGCTGGCTACGGACATGGGTGATCGGGCCTCCGGCGGAGCATCGAAATCGTTTCGGAACGTCCCGATAACGCTACTATAGGCGCCGCCGCCTCGCAAGGCATCGGTGCTGCGTGACCTCTGCGGGTTGCCCGTAGCGTGCGCGCTTACCGGCTGCACGCAAGGGCAGCGGGAGGGTATCGTTACCACCGTAGACTCTGCTTGCAGGTGAGACATGCCCCTGGACCCCCTGACGACTGACCTCGGCCTGCAAAGGCTGATAGCTGGCGGCATATTCGTCGCTTCGGTGGTCTTTTCGTTCGTCTTCGTCTGCATCACGCGGTTCGTCACCCGCAAGTACCTCGTGGGATCGAGCCAGCGCACCTACCGCCTGGCGCACTCCATCATCCGCGCTACCTCCAGACCCGGGGCGATGTTCCTGCTGATTCTGGGAACGACGGCGGCCCTGCTCGTCTGGCCGGACGCGGAAGCCTGGCATGACGAGATCGGGACCACGGCCGGGGTCGCGCTCGTGATTATCGGGGCGTTCGCGGCGTCCAACGTGTTCATGGCCGTTGCGAACTGGTACAGCCTCACCGTAGCGCTATCCACTAAGACCGATCTGGACGACCGGATACTCCCCGTGGCGAAGCGCGTCATCCCGCTCTCCGTCTACGGCATCGCCCTGCTCATCGTTCTGGATATGCTGGGGGTCAGCATCAGCCCTCTGTTGGGCGGCCTCGGCATCACGGGGCTGGCAGTCGCGCTGGGGTTGCAGCCAACGCTCAGCAACTTCTTCGCGGGGATGAACGTGCTCTCAGAAGGAATGTTCTCCCCCGGCGACTACATCGAGTTGCAGGGAGGTCCCGCGGGTTACGTACAATCGGTGGGGCTGCGGAGCATGAGGGTCCGCACGTGGCTCAACAACGAGGTCATCATCCCCAACTCGGTCGTGGCCAACTCCATCATGGTGAACTACAGCCGCCCCGACCCACGGATGAACGTTCTCGTCTCCTGCGGCGTCAGCTACGACAGCGACCTGCAGCGCGTTAACGAGGTCGCGCTGGAGGTCGCGCGAGAGACCATCGCCGCGAACCCCGAGGCGGAGGACGAAGAGCCGTGGTTCGGGTTCGAGCGGTTCGGTGACTCCAACATCGACTTCTGGGTCTTCCTGCAGGCGAACGACAGGGTCGGCTCCTTCATCGTCACGAACGACCTCATCAAGCGGCTGCACGCGCGCTTCCAGGAGGAAGGCATAGAGATCAACTACCCCGTCCGGAAGGTGGTGTTCGACTCCCCTGCCCAACCCGGACCACCGCCTGGTCAGGCGGGTCCGTGAGCGGCCTGCCGGACCTGCTGGCGCACACGGATGAGGCGCTCGCGCTGCTGAGGCGCCGCCCGACCTGCATCTTCACCGACATCGACGGCACACTCTCACCGATCATCGCCGACCCCCTCGCCGCCTACGTGCCCGATGGGACGCGTTCGGCCCTGGCAGCTCTCGCAGAGCGGCTGGAGGTAGTCGCACTGACAGGCCGCAGCGTTGCGGACGCAAGGCGGGTCCTCGGCCTTGACACAGTGGTCTACTCGGGCAATCACGGCGCTGAGTGGTGGGAGAACGGCGTCGCAAGCGTTGAACCGGCGGTCGAGCCGTACCTCCCGCGGGTCCGGGAGATCGCGGACGCGGTGGGGAACGGTATCGACACGCCCGGCGTCCTGCTCGAGGAGAAGGGCGCCAGCCTCTCCGTGCACTACCGCAATACCCCGGACCCCGAGGCCGCTCGAAGGGACATCCTGGGCTTTCTGGACGAGCACGCCGAAGGCATGGCCGTCCGGGAAGGGAAGATGGTCGTGGAGGTGAGGGCGCCGGTCCGGCTCTCCAAGGGCGAGGCGGTGCGCTCCTTCGTCGAGCGAAAGGGGCTGGCGTCGGCGCTCGTGCTCGGCGACGACCTGACTGATGCGGAGGCATTCGCCGTCGTGCGACAGATGCGCGAGGCCGGGGATGTCCACGGACTGTGCGCAGCGGTCGCGACGGCGGACGCACCCCGGGAGCTGATGGAGTCGGCGGACTATGCGCTGGCGGACACGGGGGCGGTCGGCACGTTCCTTGCCTTTGTAACCTCCGCGTTGTAGAACAGGTGAAGAACTATGGGTATGATTGACCAACCTGCTATGTCCATGAGATGCCTCTGCCTACTGCTTCTCCTCCTTGCCGTTCTGGCTGCGTGCTCGCAGGAAGAGGAACCCGACGCGACTGCGACCGCCTCCGCGGTCATGGCAGCCACCGCAACCGCAGAGGCGAAGCAGCAGCGCGAGGACATAGCGGCGACGATAACGGCCGCAGCCCCAACTCCGCGTCCCTCGCCAACGCCATCCGCAACACCGACCGCGAAACCTCTTCCCACGATGACCCCTTCTCCCACCCCTTCTGAGGAACCCACCGCGACGCCCGTGCCCAGGCCCACCGCCACCAGCACGCCTCGGCCAACTGCCACACCCACGCCTCGGCCTCTGGTCACTCCGGACCCCGACAAGCCACACACGGTCCTGCTGGCCAGGATCCTCAACGAGAGGAACAGGCTGTTGGACGAGATGCCGAACTTCGCAGGCCAGCCCTCGACGGAGGAGGTGAATCTGTGGAGCGGGGCATTCCTCGACTGGCTGGAGGCGCAGCAAGGCTACTGCGGGATAGTCCAGAACTACGAACTCGAGCGGGACAACTGCAACCAGATGGACCTGGACCGCCTGACGATGCAGAACGCTCTGTCCGGCTGGCAGCGGCGTTCCTCCTGACGGACCTCGTCCCCCTGCTCTACAGGCTCAGCACGCTCTCCGCGAAAAGGTCCTCGACCCTCGGCTTCTCCTTTATGAGCTGCTGCTCGTGGAGGAAGTCTATGACGGTCGTGAGCATCGGCCGGTTGGCCTCCACTCCGTAGGCGAACGGGTCGCCTTCCAGCAGCTTCCGCGTCTGCGCCATGTACTCCCTGCCGAACACCATGAAGGAGGGGATGCGCTCGCTGAGCGTCTCCTCCGCGCGCCGCTTCGCGCGCACGAAAGCGTCGTACAGGTTGAAGGCCGCCCACGGGTACTTGTCGTAGGTCGACCTCCGTATCGTGTACATCTGGGTCGCCGGAATGAAGCCGTACCTTGCGTAGAACCGGGAGCCTTCCTCGACGAGGCTGGGGAATAGGGGCTTCACCTTGCTCCAGTCGCCGCTCCCCCGGATGCGGGAGGACCGGTCTATCACGTTGCCCTGGCTGCCGGCGCCCGCCCCCATGCCGGACACCGCGTCGATCTGGTTGCTCACGATCATGGAGGCGAGGCTCTCGGTCTCCGGGATGCGCGCGAACGAAATGCCCTCCGGGGGCTCGAAGCCCGTCACGCCGCCGTGGCTGAACTCCTCGCTCCGCTCCATGAACCAGTGGATGTCGTACTGGGACACGCCGAAATCGTGTTCGAGCACACCCCGCAGCCACACGGAGGCGGTCATCTGGTATTCCGGGACCCCAACGCGTTTGCCCTTCAGGTCCGCCGGGACGTTGATGCCGGCGTCCGCGTGATGCCGGAGCTCTGCATGCATGAAGCGGCGCGACGCGAAGACCGGCAGCGCCACCGCGTCGTACCCCCTGCTCCGCGCGATGATGTACGACGCCACGGACAGCGACGACACGTCGAACTCGTTGAAGGTAAGCTGGCGCCAGTAGCCGGTCGAGCCGTCGGCGCGCGTCGCCGTGATCTCTATCCCCTCCGGCTTGACCTCCCCTTCGAACAGCGGGTTGACGATGTCCGCGGGGCTGCCGATCAGGCTCATCTGTACGTCCGGCATGGAGGCGCCTCCTCTCTACGGTTCAAACACTTCGCGGCTGGTGAACGAGGTCCGGGGGCACCGGCACCTGGTGCGACAGCAGCACCTCCCGCCGTTCCCGGGCCGATTGCATGAGCCCGAGCTGGACCTCCAGCGTGGCCATGCCCCAACGGCCGTCGTGGAATATCGGCTCGCCCCGCACGATGCCGTTGTACGCCTCGGCGACCGTCGGGTCGCCGCCGCCCTGCTGCACGGCGATCGGTTCCTCCCGGAGGCCGTCGTCGTTGTAGACGTAGATGCCGTTCGGCGACTGCCGCAGCAGCCCCCGCTCGCACGTCACGAGGAGCAGTCCAAGATCGCTCTGGAAGTGCTGCCGGGGAGGGCCTGACCTTGCCGCGCCCTCCAGCGCGGGGCGTTGCCCCTGCATACTGGCGATCCGCATCTCGTCTTTCGCCTGGGCCTGGTCCCAGGTGCCGGTGTTGATTCCTTTCCTGGTCCGAGCCCGGTCATCCGCGCGCGCTCCCGCCTCCATCTCCCACGGCAGCAGTTCCGCGGCGAGGAAGTAGCCGTACGCGTTGTAGACGATGGTAGCCGGCGTCCCGTCCTCGAACTCGAGATAGGCCGAGTAGTACCCCGGAGCGCCCGGGCGGCCCTCCATCCACGTTCCCGTTGCGCCGCGCACGCTCCGGACGAGTCCGCCCCCGAGGAACCGGAGCGAGTCGATCTGGTGCGGGGCCTGCCGGAACGCGACGCCGCCGCCGCGCTCGACGTCGACCTCCTCCGGCATGCGTGGGCGCAGCATCCACTCCGTGAACGACATCACGTTCATCGCCCTGATCGCGCCTACCTCTCCGGAGTTGACGACGCGCCACATCGTCTGAACAGGCGGGTCGAACGCGCGGGTATGGCCGGAGAGCAGTTTGACGCCGTGCTTCTCAGCCGCATCGACCATGAGCGACGCCTCTTCCAACGACAGCGCCATCGGCTTCTCAACGACAACGTGCTTGCCGTGCTCGGCGGCGAGCACCGTATGCGGGCAGTGGAAGTGGTTTGGAGTCGCGATCCAGACCGCGTCGATGTCAGGGTCCTGACACAGCTCCTCGACGCTCTCGTACGCCCTCCCCCCGAAGTCGCGCAGGAAGGCCTCGCGGGCTTGCAGCCGCACGTCGGCCACGGCCACGACTTCGACATCGGGCTCGTCGCGCATCATGTGCAGCACCCCGCCACCTGCGTTACCGACACCGATGACACCGAACCGCAGCGCCGGTTGTCCGTTCGAGGAAGAGTCGGGCGTGGCCACGATGGCGCCTCCTTTTGTCCTGGGTGTGACCGCATGGTAGCGGGTCCCTCTGGTGGAACAGGCACAGGTTAGGCTGCGGCGCGCCCGTTCACAACCATCGCTTCGGGGATGGCGGGGCCTCAGTTGTCGAGGGAGTTGAGGTCGAGGAGCTGGCGGCGAAGCCAGTCGGTGATGTCCTCACGCTCGATGCCCGCCCGCAGGACGGCAGCCCTGCGTTTGCGCTCTTCCGGGGACATGGAGAGCGCCTCGTCCAGCGCGCGGGCAAGGCCTTCTACATCGGCAGGAGCGACGGGCAACGCGCCGACGCGGAGTTGCTCGTACGCGCCTGCGGACTCGGAAAGGATGAGAACGCCATCCTTCCGGTTGACGATGGGGCCTTCCTTGGCTACGAGGTTCATGCCGTCTATGACAGCGTTGACGAGCAGCACGTCGTACAGGCGCATGCCCGCCATGGCCTGCGTGTAGTTGTTCTCGTAGAAGACCTGGATGGGGGTCCAGTCGTCCGTGCCGAACCGCTCGTTGATCCGCCTGATGATGGCGTCCACTTCCTCCGTGTAGCGCTGGTATTGGCGGATATGCGTGCGCGACGGCACGAGGAAGGCGAGGAAGCGCACCTCGCCTCGGAGCTCGGGGCGCCTGTCCAGCAACGTCTCGTATGCCGAAAAGCCGCGGACGATGTTCTTGCTCGGCTCAGCACGGTCGACGCGGATGATGGTCTGCTTGCCGAGAAGCGGCGTGAGCCGCTGCTCGTACTCGTCGGCGCGCGGGGAGTCCGCGATCTCGCGCACCTCCCCCACGTCTATGGAGATGGGGTAGCAGCGGGCGAGCGTCGTGCGGCCCTTGTAGTGGATGCATGACTGTCCGTAGTCCACGATGGCGTCGTCGAGAAAGGCGGCGCAACTGCCGAGGAAGGAGCGCACGTCGCGCGGCGCCTGGAAGCCGACGATGTCGGCCCTGCAGAGGCTGTCGCAGATGGCCGTGCGGATCATGGCGGGGAGCAGCTCCCAGTAGCTCGCCGCGGGCCACGGGATGTGGACGAACTCGTGGATGCGGGCGTGGGGCAGCCGCTCCCGCACCATGCCGGGCACCAGGTAGAGCTGGTAGTCGTGCACCATAACCAGCGGACGGGCGTCGGTCTGGGCCGCCTCCTCCACCACAGCGTCGGCGAACTCCTGGTTGACGTGAACGTAGCCGTGCTCCCAGGCGTCGTACACGGCGGCGTCCACGCGCGGCGTGTACGGAGAGCTCCACATGTAATGCTGGATGAACCAGAGAAGCGGGTTGCAGATGATGTTGTAGTGCTTGTGATACGCCCGGCGCGGCGTATTGACGAACCGCACGGAGACGCGCTGGCCCGGCAGCGGAGAAGGCACCGCCCTGCCTTCGTTCGCGCGCGCCGCGCGGCGGTCGCCGTCGCTCATGGCGGAGGCGATCCAGGTGAAGTCGACGTGGTTCGTCAGCCCGCTGAGCGCGGTGACGACTCCGCCGCTGCCCCGCCGCGCCTGCAACTCCCCTCCGGGAGCGACGTGGTACTCCATGGGGCCGCGGTTGGAGACGAGGATGAGACGCTGGTCCCGGAGCAGGTCGTCTACGAGGGCCTTGAGGGAGTCGTGGGCGTTCGTGGGGGTCTGCATCGGTGGCCTCTCCTCCTCGCTCCACACACACCCGGAGTCACCGCCCGTAACGCTGCTCTTGCCGGAGGAAGGGTCGGGATCACGCTTCGCGGGCACGCTACCATACGGCTGGGGGAGGGTCAAACGCGGGTGTGGCCGCCCTTTGGCGCCTGTCCTGTCCAACGGCCTGTAAGACCTGCGTCCGGCCAACCGCTCGCGGTCCAGCGACGCCTCGCCCTGTGTGCCGGCGAGCCCTGGGACCCGCCGCTACGCATGCTCGGGAGAGTACGCGCCTTTGACGCTCAGCTTCCGCGAGTGATACGATTTTGCGAGTGTGCAAGATGCGCTCCCACGCCGTAATGGGCAAACCGATAGGGGACAGCGCGCGCGGAGTAGGCGAACCGCCGCGCGCGTGATGCATCGCACGCAGGAGGTTGCCACATGGTGAATGTCGCCGCTCTTCGCTGTAAGGAATGCTCCCGGGAATATCCCGTCGGCGCTTTCAACGTCTGTGACTTCTGCTTCGGGCCGCTCGAAGTCGTCTACGACATCGAGGCCATAGGCGACATCGCCAGCAGGGACCGCATCATGTCCGGCCCGCACAGCCTCTGGCGCTATGCGGACTTTCTCCCGGCCGAGTACAACCCGCTCGTAGACATCAACGCGGGCTTCACTCCGCTCATCCGCTCTCGCGGCCTCGCGGAGCGTCTCGGCCTCGAGGAGTTGTGGATCAAGAACGACAGCGTCAACCCGTCGTACTCGTTCAAGGACCGCGTCGTTGCCGTCGCCACCGCCAAGGCGCTGGAGCTCGGTTTCGAGACGCTCGCCTGCGCCTCCACCGGCAACCTCGCCTGTTCGGTGGCCGCCCACGCGGCGAGGGCCGGGATGAACGCCTACGTCTTCATCCCCCACGACCTCGAAGCGGGCAAGGTGCTGGGCGCGGCTATCTACAACCCCACCATGATCGCGGTCAACGGCAGCTACGACGACGTGAACCGCCTCTGCAGTGAACTGGCCGACCAGTACCAGTGGGCCTTCGTGAACATCAACGTCCGCCCCTTCTACGCCGACGGCAGCAAGACGCTCGGCTACGAGGTAGCGGAGCAGTTGGGCTGGCGCGCTCCCGCACACGCCATCGCGCCGTCGGCGTCCGGCGCCATGTTCACCAAGATCTACCAGGGGCTGAAGGAGTTCGAGCAGACCGGCATCATCGACAGGGTGGAGACGCGGATGCACTGTGCGCAGGCGCGCGGATGCTCCCCTATCGCCACTGCCTACGAGGAGGGGCGCTTCGTGATCCGCCCCGTGAAGCCGGCCACCATCGCCAAGTCGCTCGGCATCGGCAACCCGGCGGACGGCTACTACGCGCTCAAGACGATAGAGGCGTCCGGCGGCTCCGCGGTCATCGCGGAAGAGCACGAGGTAGCGGAGGGCATCAAGCTGCTCGCGCAGACGGAGGGCATCTTTACGGAGGGCGCCGGCGGCGTCGCCGTCGCTGGACTGAAGCGCCTCGTGGAGCGCGGCGAGATCCAGCGGGACGAGCCGACCGTCGTCTACATCACCGGCAACGGGCTGAAGACCACGGAGATCGTGAGCGACGTGGTGAACCCCATCCTCATCGAGGGCACGGTCTCCGCATTCGAGCAGCACGTGGGAGTGAAGGCCTGAACGCCATGGCCACAACGATGCAGCGGGTGCGCTTCACCTTCCTTGACCATATGATCAAGCAACCCGTCATCTACAGGATGGGGCACGACTTCGACGTCGTCACCAACATCCGCCGCGCCGACGTGCAGGAAGGCGTGGGGTGGGTGATCCTCGAAGTCGAGGGAGAGTTGGATGAGATCGAGCGCAGCCTGGAGTGGGTGCGCTCGCTTGGCGTCAGGGTCGACCCCGCGCTGGGAGACCTGATAGAACCGTAACCACGGAGGAACGAGAGCAGGATGAGCGTAACCGTGCGTATACCCGGCCCGCTGCGGCGGATCACCGATGGAGTCGACAAGGCAGACGTGACCGCCGAAACCCTCGGCGGCGTTATCGCGGAACTGGAAGCGCAGTACCCCGGCATCCAGGAACGCATCCTGGACGAGAACGGCGCGCTGCGCTACTTCGTCAACCTGTACCTGAACAACGAGGACGTGCGCTTCCTTGAGGGGCTGAGCACGCCCGTCAAGGCCGGCGACGAGGTCAGCATCGTCCCTGCGGTCGCGGGAGGGTAGGTCCGGATGCGTGGGCCGAGGAACAGCGACGAGTACTCCGAGCGGGAACTCGCCGAGATCGAAGAACTCAACAGCCTTACGGAAGACCACCGCTCCTTCTTCCAGAACCCGTGGTGGCAACGCATCGCCATTGGCTTCTCGATACTCATCGTCCTTGCGCTGCTGCTGCCCCTCTTCGCCGCCTGCAACGGCGACTCGGGACCGGCAGCGGGCAGCACCACCCCCAAGCCGGACTTCGAACTCGCAGCGGCGCAGGGCGGTCTGGTCAGCCTCTCCGACACCCTCGACGCCAACGACGCCGTCGTCCTCGTGTTCTACCGGGGAAACTTCTGAGGGATCTGCATCAACCAACTCGGCGAGTTGGAACTGGCCTACGAGGAGATGCGCTCCCTGGGCGCTGAGCTGATCGCCTTGAGCACGGACGACATACCCCGTGCGCAGAACATGCAGCAGCGCACCGGCGCCAGTTACCCCGTCCTTGCAGACCCGGACCAGGCGGTCGCCAGGGCGTACGGCGTGTTCGACCTGCTCGGCGACGGTGTGGCGGCGCCCGCAACCATCATCATGACGTCGGACCGAGTCGTCGTCGAGCACGTCGGGCGGGACATCAGCGACCGGCCATCCCCGGCTGCCATCCTGCACGAGCTTCGCCAGCTCAAGGCCGGGTAGTCGCAGCCCGCTGCGGCGGGTCTGGCGCCTACGCCCCCAACTCCCGCACGACGCCTGCAACACGCTCCGGCGCGATGCCCCGGTGCGAGCGCGATGAGCCGACGCCGTCCAGCAGCACCCACGATATCTGCCCCGCAGTCGTCTTCTTGTCGCGGCTCATCGCCTCGAGGATCGCCTCGGGCTCGACGCCCGTGTACGCGGACGGCAGCCCGAACCGGGCGATGAGCGACGCCTGCCGCTCCACCAGTTCCGGCGGCGTCACGCCCTCCAGCATCCCCAGCCGCGCCGCGCCCGTCATGCCGATGGCCACCGCCTCGCCGTGCAGGTACGCGTCGTAGCCCGCCGCGGCCTCCAGGCCGTGGCCTATCGTGTGACCGTAGTTCAGCAGTTGCCGCAGGCCGCTCGTCTCGCGCTCGTCGGCGCTCACCACCCGCGCCTTCACCGAAGCGTTCCACGCGACGGCGCGCGTCGTCAGCTCGGGGTCCAGCGACTGCAGCGCGTCGGCGTGCTCCTCGTAGAGGTCCACCAGCCCGGCCTCCAGCGCCAGCCCGTGCTTCACCGCCTCCGCCCAGCCCTCGCGCAGCGCGCGCTCCGGCAGCGTCCGCAGCGCCGACACGTCCGTCAGCACCATCGCCGGATGGTGGAACGCGCCCACCATGTTCTTTGCGACCGGCAGGTCGACGCCCGTCTTCCCGCCGATGCTCGAGTCCACCATCGCCGTGAGCGACGTCGGGACCTGCACGACCCGTACCCCCCGCAGGAACGTCGCCGCGACGTAGCCCGCCAGGTCGCCCACGACGCCCCCGCCGACCGCCACGACAACGTCGCGGCGCTCCGCCTTCCGCTCGGCGAGCCACTCGTAGAGCACGGTGGCCGTTGCCAGGGTCTTGCTCGCCTCGCCGGCAGGGAACGTGAACAGTCCCATCTCTATGCCCGCCGCGTGCAACGACCGCTGCGCCGCGCGCCCGTACGGGTGGACGACGTTGCTGTCGCACACGATGAACGCCCGCCCGGAGGACCCCATCTGAGCGAGGCGGCGCCCCAGCTGGTCCTCCAGCGTGTCCCAGCCCACGAACACCGGGTACGCGCCCTGCTCCAGCCGCACGGTCGCGGCGAGGTCGGCGTCGTGCTCCCACCCCCACGGCGCGCCCAACCGGCGCCACGCCCGAACGACCTCGAGCGCTGCCTGCTCTATCGTCAGGTCGTCGGTGTGCACCGTCCAGTGGGCCAGCGCGTACGCCCACTGACGCTCGCGCTTCAGCAGCTCGATGCGCCCGAGCGGGTCGTCCGACTGCAGCATCGGGCGGGCCATCGCCTCCGCGCCGTCCAGTTCCGCGATGTGGGACAGCCTGCGGTAGACCGTCTCGGGACGCGCTTCCAGCGCCACGACGAGACCGGAGCCGAGCATGCCGCCGAGCGACTGGTCGTGCATCACTGACCCCGCGCCCGTCGAGACGACGACGCCCTCCTCGCGCGCGAACTCAGCAATCGTGGCGCGCTCCAACTCCCGGAACGCGGGTTCTCCGTCCTCGGCGAAGATGCGCTCGACAGGCTTGCCCGCGCGCTCGACGATGCGCTCGTCCGCGTCCTCGAACCGCCAGCCCAGCAAACGCGCCGCGCTGCGTCCGACGGCGCTCTTCCCCGCGCCGGAGAACCCGATGAGATAGATGCGGTTGCGGGTGGTCATTGCTCCCTCTTGCCCTACAACGACTGCACGGACTCGATGAGCGCGCCGATCAGGAACGCCAGCGCGACGCCTGCAAGGACGATGCCGCCAGCGACCAGGATGATCTTCGTTGCGCCGGAGATGTCCCTGCTATGCCTGAACATCCAACCCGCGGCGAGCAGCAACACGCCGGCGAGGAGCAGCAGCCCCAGGACTCTCATGCCCCCATCTCGATCACGCGCCTATGGTCCGTGTCGCGGCCCCACCGTCGCCATGTAGCTCCCGTGGTTGCGCAGCGTCTCGGAGATGTGGTCTCCGCCGAACTTCTCCATGAACGCGTCCGCGAGCGTGATCAGCACCATCGCCTCCGCGATGACGCCGCACGTCGGAACGAACGTGATGTCGCTCCGCTCGTAGTGCGCCTGGTCCAGTTCGCCGGTCGTCAGGTCTACGGAAGGCAGCGGGTTCATCATCGTGGCGATGGGCTTGACGACGGCCCGGATGATGAGCGGTTCGCCGGTGGTCATGCCGCCCTCGAGGCCGCCCGCGTTGTTCGTGCGCCGGGGCCACGGCTTCGTCCATCCGCCGTTCCCGTTCCGCTCCCACTCCTCGACCGGCTTGATGACGTCGTGCACTTTCGAGCCGCGCAGGTCCGCGAGCTCGAACCCCTTGCCGACCTCAACGCCCTTGACGGCGTTGACGCTCCCCACGGACGCCATCAGCCGCGTGCTCAGCTTCGTGTCCCACTGGATGTGCGACCCCAGCCCGATGGGCAGGCCGGTCGCGACGACCTCCACGACGCCGCCGAGGCTGTCGCCGGCTTCCTTCGCCGCGTCGATCTCGCGCACCATCAGCGCGCTCGCGTCCGGGTCAGCGCAGCGCACCGGCGAGTCCTCCGTCGCGTCCCAGTCCACCGGCTCGGGCGGGTGCGCCTGCACCCCGCCGATGTTTGTGACGTGGCTGTGCACTTCGACGCCGAACTCCGAGAGGAACGCGCGGCAGATTGCCCCCACCGCGACCCTTGAAGTCGACTCCCGCGCAGACGAGCGCTCCAGGATATTCCGGGCGTCGTCCTGCAGGTACTTGCTGATGCCGGGAGTGTCCGCGTGACCAGGGCGCAGACGGTGGATGGGCGTCACGTCGCCCTCCACGGGCTCCTTCGCCATCGTGTGCGTCCAGGGCTTGCCGTCCGGCCCGTTGCCGGTCGAATGGTCCCGGTTCTCGATCAGCATGGCGATCGGAGCGCCCGTCGTATAGCCGTGGCGTACGCCGGACTGCAATACCGCGTAGTCCGTCTCTATCTGCATGCGCCCGCCGCGCCCATAGCCCATCTGACGGCGCGCCAGGTCCTCGCGAATGGCGGCCTCGGATATGGCGATGCCCGCGGGTAGCCCTTCGAGCAGCGCGACGAGTCCGGGGCCATGGGACTCGCCGGCAGTCAGGAATCGCACCAAGACGACAACCTCCAGCGCAACGTGCATCCATTCTACCCCACCCCTCCGTGCGCTGATGTATACTCGCGCATCAAGTAAGCGGAGTTGGAGGAAGGTATGCTCTCTATCGCCGACAACGAACTGCTGACGCAGGTGAGCGCCGGCACGCCGATGGGCGACCTCATGCGCCGGTACTGGATACCTGCTGTCCTCTCCTACGAGGTCGAGGCGGACGGCAAACCGCACCGCACGCGGCTCCTCGGCGAAGACCTCCTCGTCGTGCGTCTCACCAGTGGCGCAGTCGCCACGATGACGCCCTACTGCCCGCACCGCACGGCTTCTCTCTACTTCGGACGCAACGAGGAGGAGGGCCTGCGCTGCGCCTACCACGGCTGGAAGTTCGCCGCGGACGGCTCATGCATGGATATGCCGAGCGAGCCCCCGGAGAGCAACTTCAAGGACAAGGTAACCCTCAAGGCCTACCGCACGCTGGAACGCAACGGCGTCATCTGGACCTACATGGGGCCGGAACAGGCCTCTCCACCCCCGCTGCCCAACCTCGAGTGGAACCTGGTGCCGGAGTCGCACTGCTACCTCACCAAACGTATCGCCCAGAACAACTACTTCCAGACCATCGAGGGCGAGATCGACTCCAGCCACAGCGGCTTCCTCCACTCCAGCTTCGCCGACCCCTTCCGCCTCAACTCGAAGCAGGAGCAGGGGATGGTCTACAAGATGCGGGACCGCCATCCCCGCTTCCAGGTAAAGGACACGGACTATGGCGTGCTCATCGGCGCACGCCGCAATGCGGAGGAGGACACCTACTACTGGCGCATCACCCAGTACATGTTCCCCTTCCACACCATCATCCCTCCGTACGGCGGGGACCCCCTCTTCAGCGGCCACGCCTACATGCCTATGGACGACCACCACGTCCTCGCTCTCTGCTTCACCTACAACCCCGTACGGCCGCTCACCGAGAAGGAGCTCGAGTTCCTCCGGTACGGGCCCGGCAACGGGCAGCAGGGCCTCCACCCCACCGTTGACGGCTTCCTCCCGCCCATGGCCAACCGTCCCGAGAACGCGTGGTGGCCGAAGCACCACATAGACAACGACTTCAATGTGGACTGGGAACGCCAGAAGACCGTCCAGTTCTCCGGCCTGCCGGGCACCTGGCCGCAGGACTCCGGCATGCAGGAGACGATGGGCCGTGTGACCAACCGGAGCGCCGAGCACCTGGGTATCAGCGACACCGGGATCATCCGCACTCGCCGCGCTCTCCTGAAGGCGGCCAAGCTTCTCCGCGACTACGGCATCGAGCCCGACTCCGTCTGGGACCCGGACGTCTACCACATCAGGTCGGCATCGGTCGTCCTGCCGCGCGACGCCGAGTGGGTAGAGGCGTCAGCCGAGTACCGCACGCCCAGGGAGAACGTCAACTACGCCGCTGTCTGAGGGCGCCTGATCCCCTCTCCCTTGAGCGACCTACGCCGCCAGGTCCTCAGTCTCAGGCGCGGGCGCGGGCTGCACGACGTATCCCTCGCGGATGACACCAGCCTCGGCGTCCCAGCGCGGTCCTTCGCCCTCTATGGCCGCTTCGCCCAACCACAGCTTGTACGCCGTCCACGCTGCCATCGCGGCGTCCAACTGGTCGTTGGTCGGTGTGTCGTCGGAAGGCAGTTGCACCCCGAGCGTATTCAGCAGTTCGGTGCGTGCGCGGCGTCCGTCCAGCGTGCGCTTCGAAGGAAGCTTCGTTCCGTTCGACACCAGCTTCCATCCCCCGCCCGGAAACACCTCTATCAGCGTCGCGTTGGACGCGGGAGTGCCGTCCAGCCCCAGCAGGCGGAACCGGCTCCCGCTCTCCACCAGCCGGTGGAACAGCCGCACCGACCCCACGATGAGGCCCGAATACGGCTTGCCGTCCGCAGGCAGCGTATAGGGCGTGCGGCCCGGTGCGCTCACGCGACGCTCCGACTCGCGCATGGCGGCGTCCGGCGAACCGGCCAGACCCTGCGGGCCGTCTATCGCCAGGGTGAAGGAGCGCCCGATGGCGCGGTCCGGGATGATGTGCGAAGCGTCCTCACGGTAGTCCCACTGCCCGAACGTGCACACGAGCTCCGTATCCAGCACTGCGTAGTCGCACGGACGCTGCTGCCCTGCTGTCGGGTCGGTGAGATCGAGGCCGATGAAGCAACGCCCGCCGCCGAGCTCACGCCCGCCGCCGCGGTGCCGCATCGTGCGCCGATGCCGCCATCTCGCGATGTAGCGCGCCGTCACTGCGGCCGCCAGCACCGAGGCGCCCGCTGCGCCGTAAACACGGGGGTCTCCTCTCATGCGCATGGAGGGCATTCTAGCAGCCGCTGACGCCGTGCATCAGTCCGTGCGCCTGCCATCCAGCCACGCTTGCAGGATGACAACGGCCGCGGCAGTGTCTACCGCGCCGCGCTCCGGTCTGCGACGGCCACGGCCCCGCGCCCGGCCACCCGCCAGGGCGCGCTCCGCTTCCGCTGACGACAGCCGCTCGTCTACGGTCTCGACCTCCAGCCCCGCTTCCTGCAACTGCTGCACGAACCCCTGCACGAGCTGCGCCTGCGGTCCGACCCGACCCGACATCGAGTACGGCATCCCCACGACCACGACAGCCGCGTCACGCTCCTGCGCCTCGCGCAGCACGTTGGCGACCGCATCCGTGGAGTCCTCGATCACGCCTGCGGGGACCGCGATGCCCGTATCCGTATCGCCCGACGCGACGCCGATGCGCCGCTCCCCAACGTCCAGCCCCAGCGCGCGCACTAGCCCGTCTGCCGCTGGACGATCTCCGTGACCGCCGCAAGCGCATCCCCCAGCCGCGAGGCGTCCCTGCCGCCCGCCTGCGCCAGCCGCGGCTGCCCTCCCCCGCCGCCGCCCATGGTCCGCGCCGCCTCGTTGACGATGGCCCCAGCGTCGAAGCCGCGGTCGACCAGGTCCGGCGTCACCATCGCCAGCAGACCCGGACGTCCGTTGAACACGCTGCCGAGCACGACCACGCCGGAGCCGAGCTTGTCCCGCAGGCGGTCGCCCAGCTCGCGCAGCGCCTGTGCGTCCGGCGCGTCGCTCTGCACCGCCAGCACCTGCACGCCGCCCACGTCGCGCGCCTCCTCCAACAGCGAGTCCGCTTCCTGTCGTGACGCCTCGCGCTGCCCTGCGCGCAGCGAGCGCCGCGCCTCCTCGGCCTGCTCCAGCAGCGATCCGATGCGGGAAGGCAGCTCCGATGGCTGCGCGCGCAGCAGGGCGGCCGCCTCGTCCAGCTGCCGAAGCCGCTGGCCGATCCACTCCTCGCCGCCGCGGCCCGTCACGGCCTCGATGCGGCGTACGCCCGTCCCCACGCTGCTCTCTCCCACGACGTGGAAGATGCCTATCTGCCCGGTGCGCTCCAGGTGCGTGCCTCCGCAGACCTCGAAGCTCACCGGCTGCGCGTCGCCGATCTGCACCGTCCGCACACGGTCCCCGTACCGCTCGCCGAAGAACGCGAGCGCGCCGCTCGCCGTCGCCTCGCGGTAGGAGCGCTCTCCCTTCACCAGCGGCAGATCGCCGCGAACCGACTCGTTGATACGGCGCTCGATCTCGCCCAACTCGTCGCGGCTGACCGCCGAGACGTGCGTGAAGTCGAACCGCAGCCGGTCCGGCGCGACCAGAGAGCCCGCCTGCCGCACGTGCGAGCCGAGCACGTCCCGCAGCACCGCGTGCAGCAGGTGCGTCGCCGTGTGGTTACGCGCCACGTCCAGCCTGCGCTCAGCGTCGACGGACGCATGCACCGCGTCCCCAACCGCAACGGGACCCTCGAGGACCTCCGCCGAGTGGACGATCAACTCACCCAGCGGCTTCTGCGTGTCGCTAACACGGACGGCGCCGCCGGAAGCCGACCTGATGAGGCCCGTGTCGCCGACCTGCCCGCCGCCCTCGGGATAGAACGGCGTCTCGCGCAGCACTATCTCGATGCACTCTCCCGGTTCGGCCCGCTCTGCCTGCTCGCCGTCCTTCAGGATGGCAGCTACCACCGTGTCGGACTCGATGCGGTCATAGCCGAGGAAAGCGGTCTCGCGGACCTCGAGCGCCTCATAGGCGCGCAGCTCCTCGCGCCCGCCGCCGAAGCGGGCCGCGGCGCGTCCGCGCTCCCGCTGCTCCTCCATGGCGCGGGCGAAGCCGTCGACGTCCACGTCCAGGCCCTGCTCCCGCGCTATCTCCTGCGTCAGCTCCAGCGGGAAGCCGTACGTGTCGTACAGGCGGAACGCGTCCGCCCCGCTGATCGTCCCGCCCCGTGCGATGCACTCCTCCAGCACCGGCATACCGAGGGCTATCGCCTCATAGAAGCGCTCCTCCTCCGATTCCAGCGTCCTGAGGATGAACCGCTCGTGCTCGCGGAGCTCGGGATAGAGCCCGCCGAACCGCTCGATCACCGGCCCGGCGACCTCCGGCAGGAACCCGGCCTCGATGCCGAGCCGCCGCGCGAAGCGGATGCCCCGCCGGATGACGCGGCGCAGCACATAGCCCCGGCCTTCGTTCGCGGGCACGACGCCGTCCGCGATCAGGAACGTCGCGCTGCGGGTGTGCTCCGTGACGACGTGGATGGCGAAGTCGTCGTCCGCATCCTGCTGGTACGTGCGGCCTGCCAGTTGCTCCACGCGCTGTCGTATCGGCGCGAGCAGGTCCGTCTCGTAGCCGGAGGAGACGCCCTGCATGATTGCCGTGATGCGCTCCAGCCCCATGCCGGTGTCGATGCCCGGCGCGGGCAGGTCCGTCCGAGTGCCGTCGACCGCCTGGTGGAACTGGGGGAAGACGAGGTTCCAGTACTCGACGAACCGGCCCGTGTCGTCTCCCGGCTTCATGCCGGGGCCGTGCTCCTCGCCGAAGTCGTAGTAGAGCTCGCTGGAGGGGCCGCACGCGCCCTCGTCGCCCGCCGGCCCCCAGAAATTGTCTTCGTCGCCCAGCGTCACGATGCGCTCGTCCGGTACGCCCACCTCGTCGCGCCAGATCGCGCGCGCCTCGTCGTCGGTGTAGTGCACGGTCACCCAGATGCGTCCCGGGGGCAGCTGCAGTACCCCGGTCGTGAACTCCCACGCCCACGCGATCGCCTCGTGCTTGAAGTAGTCGCCGATGCTGAAGTTGCCCAGCATCTCGAACATCGTGTTGTGCGTGAGGTCGCCCACCTCGTTTATGTCCGTGGCGCGGAAGCATTTCTGGGCAGACGCCAGACGCCGGTTCGGCGGCGTCTCGTCGCCCGCGTAGTACGGCTTGAACGGCGCCATGCCGGCGGTAGTGAGCAGCAGCGTGGGGTCGCCCGCGGGGATGAGGGACGCGCTCGGCATCACGAGGTGGCCGCGCTCCTCGAAGAACCGCAGGTATGCGGCGCGTATCTCGTCGCCGGTCGTCGGGGGCATGTCGGCCAAGGGCTTACGGTCCTCTGCGGGGAAAGCGCTCCATGCGGGAGCGCACGGACTGAGAAGAGTCTACGAACGCCTCCGCGAGACTGTCAACGCGCGTAGCGAGCGCCCGCTCGGAGGCGATTGACGGCGCGCAACGGCGGGCGTAGGTTGCGGGCCGTGAACGTACTCGCCAACCTCGCGCCCCTGAGCGCCTTCGCCCGTCATCCGCGCCGCCACCCCACCTACCTGGGCTACCTGAACGGCTTCATCTACGGCTTCGGGATGGGCGCGTCGACCATCCTGTTTCCCCTCTACGCCATTGACCAGGGTTTCTCGCTCTCGGGTCAGGGCTTCATCGTCGCCGCCCCCGGCATCATCATGATTATGCTCAGGCTCGTCGGGGGCGCGCTCTCCGACCGGTTCGGGGAGAAGTTCATCCTCTGGTTCAGCTTCTCCACCGTTACCCTCGCATCGCTGGTCCCCGTGTTCTCCGCCACCTTCGTCTCGCTCACCGTGGCCCAACTCTTCAACGGCGCGTCCCGCTCCGTCTACTGGTCCGCGGCGCAGTCCTACATCAGCCGCAGCGCCGAGGGCGAGGCCGGGAAAGTCATGGGACGGCAACTGGCCTTCGAGTCGAGCGGCGGCATCATCGGTGGGGTCGTCGCCGGTTTCATCGCTGAGGGCGCCGGCTACCCGGAAGCATTCCTCATGACCGCCATAGCGACGTTCATCGGCTTCGTCGTCACCTCGTCGCTGCCGAGGCTCGCGCGCAAGGACCAGGTGCGGAGCCTGGCAGCCAGCCTCGCTCCGGCCAAGACGATGCTCGTGAAGCGCACGCTGCTGCACGCGCACATGGTGGCGTTCACGAGCGCGGCCTACATCGGCCTCGTCATGGGGCTGTTCGTCGCCTTCTTCCGCGAGGTGGACTACAGCGAGAGCGAGACTGCGCTCGTCATCAGGCTCAACAGCATCGGCGTCAGCGTGCTCGCCTACTTCTTCGGCATGATCCTCGGTCGACTCGGGAGCCGGCGCACCGCGGCGTTGGGCATCACCGCCACCGGCGTGCTGGCCGCCGGCGTCGGGCTGACAGGAAACGTGCCCGTCGTTCCCATACTCTTCATGGCCGTCTCCGGCATGACGTTCGGCAGCCTGCGCTCGCTCTACCCCACGCTGGCCGCGGAGAACAGCGCGCCGAACCAGCGAGCCATGGCCCTCGCCGTCGTCGGCCTCTACTGGGCTATCGGCATCTTCCTGTCGCCGCTGCTGTTCGGGTTCCTCGCGGAGGAGACGAGCATCCAGACGTCCATCTTCGTCTTCAGCGGGTTCGCCATCCTGGCGGGCCTGCTCTCCCCGCTGCTCCACGCTTACGGACGGCGCGGTCTCCCGCCCGAGGGCGAGGAAGGGGAAGCCGCGAAGAGCGGAGCCTAACCTGTAGCGCCTCCGATGCCCGCGAAGTAATGGAGCGCGTCCGGGTTCGCCAGTGCGTCCAGGCTCACCGCCTGCTCCACCGGCACGCCGTTCAGCATCTTCTTCACCGGCACTTCCAGCTTCTTGCCGTTCAGCGTGCGAGGCACTTCCGTTATCTGACGCATGTCGTCCGGCACGTGGCGCGGCGACAGGCTGGTACGTATCGCCCTGGCGATGCGCTGCCGCATCGCGTCGTCCAGCGCGCAGCCCTCGCGCATCACGAGGAAGAGGTACAGCTTGCCCTCGACGCCGAGCTGCGTCGTGTCGATGACGAGGCTGTCCAGCACCTCCGGGATGTCTTCGACGACCCGGTAGAACTCGCTCGTCCCCATGCGCACGCCGCTCCGGTTGAGCGTCGAGTCGGAGCGCCCGTAGATGACGCACGCGCCCTCCTCCGTCACCTTCAGCCAGTCGCCATGCCGCCACACGTCCGGGTAGACGTCGAAGTAGCTCTCGTGGAGGCGCGCGCCGTCCGGGTCGTTCAGGAAGCGCACCGGCATGGACGGCATCGGCTCGGTCACGACGAGCTCGCCGACCTCGCCCACGACCGGCTCGCCGTTCTCGTCGAAGCTCTCCACCTTGCAGCCGAGGCAACGGCACTGGATCTCCCCGGAGCGAACGGGCAGCGTCGGCCCGCCCCCGACGAACGCGGTGAAGATGTCCGTGCCGCCGCTGATCGACGCGAGCAGCAGGTCGCTCTTGACGTGCTCGTACACCCACGCGAACCCTTCCGGCGGCAGCGGCGCGCCCGTCGAGCCGATGGCGCGCAGCGCGCCCAGGTCGAGCGACGCGCCCGGCTCGATCTCCGCCTTCATGCAGCCGAGGATGTACGGCGCGCTTACGCCGAACGAGGTGATCCGGGTGCGTTCAGCTACACGCCAGAGCGCGTACATGTCCGGGTGGCCGGGGCTGCCGTCGTACACGACGATGGACGAGCCGAGCAGCAGCCCGCTCATCAGGATGTTCCACATGATCCAGCCCGTGGTGCTGAACCAGAAGAAGCGGTCGCCCTCGCCGATGTCCATCTGCAGCGAGAGGAACTTGGCGTGCTCCAGCAGCGCGCCCCCGTGCCCGTGCACGATCGCCTTCGGCATCCCCGTCGTGCCGGACGAGTACGCCACGCAGAGCGGGTGGTCGAACGGCACCGGCTCGAACGACAGCTCGCCGCCGGGGACGACGAAGTCCGCCCAGAGCGACGCCGTTCCGCCCAGCGGCGCCAGGTCGGGCTGCGGCTCCAGGTACGGCAGCACGACCGTCCGCTCGAGCGTCGGCAGCGCGGCCTGGATGCCGGCTACGGCCTCGCGCGAGTCGAACCGCCTCCCGTTGTACGTGTAGCCGTCCACGGCGAACAGCACCTTGGGGTCCATCTGCCGGAAGCGCTCGATCACGCTCTGCGTGCCGAACTCCGGCGGGCAGCTCGACCACGACGCGCCCAGCGAGGCCGCCGCGAGCGCTGCCGCGATGGCCTCCGGCACGTTCGGGATGTACGCGACCACGCCGTCGCCGCGGCCCACGCCCAGCGCCCGCAGTCCCGCCGCGACCTCCGCCGTCCGGGCGCGGAGGTCGTCCCACGTCCACTCCGTCGTCACGCCGGACTCGTGCACGCCGACGATGCAGACCTCGCTCCCGGTGCGCGCCAGCACGTGCTCCGCGTAGTTGAGCGTCGCGCCCGTGAACCAGCGCGCGCCCTCGACGCGCGTCCCGTTCGGACCCGGAGCGAGCGCCTCCGTGTACGGCGTATGCGCCCTGACCCCGAAGTAGTCCCAGATCGACGCCCAGAAGCGTCCGACGTCATCGACCGACCAGCGCCACAACTCCTCGTAAGACTCGAATCGGAGTCCGTGCGTCTCCGCCAGCCACCGCTCGTAGGCAGCGAGGCGCGTGCCCTCCCGCCGCTCCTCGGAGGGCGTCCAGAGCAGCGCTCCTTCGGCGGATGCGCTGCTGGTGTGCGGTTCGTTGACGGTCATTGGCCCTCCTCGCTGCCCCTGTTTTAGCGGGCTTGCGCCGCGCGGGCAAGCCCAACTGCCGGTGCTATACTGGCGCCGGAGTTCGAGGCACGACAGGAGCGCCGCGTTGGCTATTGACACGGGGACAGCAAACAGGGAGCGCGCAACGCGGGTGCTCGCCACGCTGCCGCCCTGGCCCACCGCAGCGCTGCCCGCTCCGAGCACAGCGAAGGCGCCGCTCAGCGTGGAGCAAGACACTGGCCGGGTCAGGATCGCCGGCACGCGCATCCCGATAGACACGGTGGTCTACGCGTACCGTGACGGGTGGACGCCGGACGATATTGTGCGTAACTACCCCGCGCTCTCGCCGCGCGACGTCAAAGCTGTCATCGCCTACTACCTCCGGCACAGGGAAGCGGTGGACGCTTACGTCCTCGCGTGGGAAGAGCATGAGGACGCCGTGAAGCGCGTCGTCGAGGCCGACCCGGTTCAGCAGGCGTTCCGCAAGACCCTGACCGAACGGCGCGGAGCCGTCAGCGAGTAAGCCCCCTTGCCCAGCTTCCTCGCCGACGAGAACTTCGAGTTCCCTGTCCTGGAACAGTTGGCCCTCCGCAATCCCGAGTGGGACATCCTCTCTGCCCAGCACGCTGGCTTGCGAGGCATGCCGGACGCCGCAGTCCTCGGATGGGCTGCGCGGGAGCGCCGCATCCTGCTGACGCATGACGTGAGGACGATGGTTCCGGCAGCATATGAGCGGATGAAGGCAGGCAGCCCCATGACCGGACTGATCTACGTGCCCGCCCGTCTCGCTCCCGGGCGCGCCGTCACCGGCATTGAAGAAGCGATGCTGCGCACCCGAGAGGAAGACTGGGAGGGGAAGGTCGTTTACCTGTCACTCCGTTGACGCGACGTCCCCGCGCGCCTGCTCCGCAAGCACGCGCAGCATCTCCCGGAGCTCCGGGTCAGGCTCGCGCGACGTCTGCTCCGCGAGGCTCGTCTCGCCCGTAAGCCGGAACATGTCCGCGGCGCCGAGCAGGATGCGCGGCGTCAGGCCCAGGTGCTCGAACGTCGCCGCTATCTCCTCCATCTCTCCCACCCACCGGCGGGCGCGGCGCGGCATCTGCGTTGCCGCCTTCATGTGCCGCGCGGGGTCGGCTGCGTCGCCGAACTCGGCCAGCAGCGCGTCTGTCAGCCCCATCGCCTCCGCCGCCGTCAGCAGCTCAGTCCACACCGCCGTCGTGCCCTTGGTGGACGCGGCGAACACCATCTTGAGACCGGACGCCTGCCCGAAGCGCGGGCCGACCCGGCGGATGTCCAGCCCGCACTCCCGCAGCGACTCCAGCGCCGACGTGTCCGGGCCGGAGCAGTAGATGTGCGGGTCGGAACCCGGTCCCGGCGGCCCGCCGATGATGCCCGCGTCGATGAACGGCGCGCCCGTGTCCAGCATCAGCGTCGCGATGCGCACCACCGTCTGCGGCGCTATGGCGTTGCACTCGGCGAACGCGGGCCTTGCGCTGGTGCGCGACATCGCGCCCGCGACTTCCTCCGCGATGCCCACCGCCTCCGCGGGAGGGAGCACCGAGAGCAGCAGGTCGCACTCCTCGACGAGCGCGTCCGTGCTCCCGGCGTCGCGTATGCCCGCCTCGGCGGCGCGGAGCCGCGTCAGCTCGCTCCGCCCGGTGAGGTCCGTGGCGACGTCGACGCCGCCCGCCGATAGCACCGCGCCGATGGCCGCGCCCATGTCGCCCGCGCTGATGATGCCTACGGAGCCGGTCATGCTACGCCGGGGCCGTGCCCGCCTCCGCGAGGCGGCGCTTCGCCTCCTCGTACACGTCGTAAGACAGGTTCCCCTTCAGCGCCGCTTCCAGGTTCTGCCGCAGGTGGTCCGGGTTTACGGTGCCGACGATGTTGGTGTGCATGCCCGGGTGCGTCTGCGTGAAGCGGATGACGAACTCCATGCGGGACTGGCCCTCTTCCAGCAGCTCGTCCATCCGCGCCTTCTCCCACACGTCCAGCAGCTCAGGGTTGCGGTTGGCCACGCGCTCTTCGCCGCTCGGCGCTCCCCGCGCCGCGCCGCCCCGGATGATCGTGCCCGACCCCGCGGCTGCAGCCGCGCCGACCAGGTCCTCGTGCTCCCGCTGCGAGGCCGAGTACGGGATCTGGAACGCGTCGAACACGCCCATCTCGATGTGGTCCGCAAGGTTCGGGATCGTGCCGGACATGCCGAGGAAGCGCACCTTCCCCTGCGCCTGCAGCTCCTGCATCGCTTCGACGGTGCCGCTCTCCTCCAGCACCTGCCGGGAGGGCGTCATGTGCACCTGCAGCAGGTCCATGTAGTCCGTGTTCATCCGCCGCAGGCTCTGCTCGACCCCGGCGACGACGTTCTCTTTCGTGTAGACGTGCGGTCCGCCGCGGTCCCGCGCCGGATCGGGCTCCCAGCCCACGAGGCAGCCGCACTTGCTCGCAAGGAAATACTCGCCGCGCCGGTGGGCGATGTGCCGCCCGATGCGCTCCTCGCTCACACCGTAGTCAATCGACGTGTCGACGTAGTTGATGCCCAGGTCCAGCACCGTGTTCAGGATGCGGCCCGCGTCCTCCTCGGACACCTCCCTGCCGCGCGGCGCGCCCCGCAACTCCATCGCCCCGTAGCCCAGCACGGTGACGTCCATGCCGGTGCGCCCCAGCGTTCGCTTCTCGAGATCAGCCATCATTCCTCCGCTTCCGCTTATTGAGATTCCGGGAGTATACCAACCTCCATTCCCCCGTCGTTCCCATGAAAATGCCGTTACGCTGGCACACTACCGTCATCCCAGCACCGGCTGGGATCCAGAGTGCGCGGGCAGCGCACGCGGTGGGGTAGTGGGAGGGGGGAGCGTCATCCCTGCTCCCGTTCCTCCAACACCGCCTTCGCGACCTCGCGAGCCCCGTCGATGTCCTCGACGAAGCGGTCCCCGGGGATGCGGCGCAGCACGTTGAGCGCCTGCATCGTCACCGCCGGCCTGCCGCCGAGGCCCATGACGATGCAGTCCGTGTCCTGCTCGTACGCCGCGTCGATCAGCTGCTCGATCACGAGCGCCGCGCTGTCGTCCATGTGCACCGTGTCGGTGAAGTCGAGGATGACGGTCTCGTGGTCACGTATGTCGGCGCTTATGGCGCCGATCATCTTCCCGGACGACGCCACGGAGAAGCTGCCTCGCATCGATACGAGGCCGACCCGCGCGGAGAAGATGTCCGCGTCGTCCGACGTGTCATCGGGAGTGAGGAAGGTGCTGTCCAGCAACGGCACGGAGACCACGCTGTCCAGCTCCAGCCGCTCCCACTGCCGGGCGCTCGCCATCCCCGCCGCGATCAGTCCTATCGCCACGGCGGTGACCAGGTCC
The DNA here is from genome assembly GCA_034423175.1 of Dehalococcoidia bacterium. Lineage (GTDB taxonomy): Bacteria > Chloroflexota > Dehalococcoidia > Lucifugimonadales > Australimonadaceae > Bin16. The sequence goes on along the minus strand of DAOUJA010000082.1, from coordinate 94,940 downwards.
AGGAACACCGTGAGGAACATGGTGATCACCATCACCAGCAGGTGCTCCCGCTGCACGCGGTGGATGCGGGTGATGAAGCGCCAGTCGATGATGTCCCAGCCCACCTTCATCAGGATGCCGGCGAGCACCGCGTGCGGGATCTCCTCGACGAACCGCCCGAGCCCCAGCACGAGCGCCAGGAGGATCCCCGCGCGGACCACGCCGGATACCGGCGTCCGGCCTCCCGCGCGCAGGTTCACAACCGTCCCCATCGTTGCGCCCGCGCCCGGCAGCCCGCCGATGAACCCGGCGATGGTGTTGCCGATGCCCTGCCCCACCAGCTCCCGGTTGGGGTTGTGGCGCGTCCGCGTCATCGAGTCGGCCACCAGCGACGTCAGCAGGCTGTCTATGGAGCCGAGCAGCGCGAGGATCAGCGCGGGCTGCACGGCGCCGACGAGGAAACCGGGGGACAGGTCGGGCTGCTGCAAGACGGGCAGGCCGCTCGGCACCTCACCGATGACCGGCGTGTTGGTCAGCCAGAGCACTCCCAGTGCCGAGCCCGCGATCAGCGCCGCCAGCGTGGGCGGCAGGTACCTGCGGAACCGGGCGGGCCAGAGGATGCCGACCGCGAGCGTCGTCGCGGCGATGGCGACCGCGTTCACGTCCAGGTCGCTCAGCGCGTCCGGCCAGGCGCGCACGGCGCCCACCGGCCCGCCCGTCGCGTGGGCGGCCCCCAGGAACGGCAGCGTCTGGATGAGGATGATGATGACCCCGATGCCGGACATGAAGCCGGAGATCACCGAGTACGGCGTGTAGGCGACGAACCGCCCGATCCGCAACACGCCCAGCAGCACCTGGATCAGCCCCGCCATGATGACGATCGTGAACGCCTCGGCGAGACTCTCCGCGTGGCTCGTCACGATGACGGCCATCGCGACCGCCATCGGGCCGGTCGGGCCGGATATCTGGGACTTCGTGCCGCCGAACACTGCCGCGAAGAAGCCCACCGCGACCGCGCCGTACATCCCCGCGATCGCGCCCAGCCCCGACGCCACGCCGAAGGCGAGCGAAACGGGCAACCCCACCACCGCCGCGGTGACGCCTCCGAACACGTCCCCGCGAAACGTCCGGAAGTCGTAGCTCATGCCACTCTCCTCTCCGCCTCGCCCGCAGTATACGCACCTCCGGCATCCCGTCGTTCCCGCGCCTCAGCGCCCAACCTCACCTCGCGTAGGGGGCGGTTTGGAAACCGCCCCCTATCCTCCGCCCACAACCAACCCCGTCATTCCCGCACCGGCGGGAATCCAGAGTGACCGGGCAGGTCACGCGGTGGAGTGGGCGCGGGGCGGTGCCCGGTGTAGGGGCATCCCTTTTGGGTGCCCATGCCCCGTCATTCCCGCACTGGCGGGAATCCAGAGTGACCGGGCAGGTCACACGGCTTGCGCGGCGGGTGAGGTAAACCGAACGCGGAGCGCAGCCCCCGTCATGCCAGCGAAGGCTGGCATCCAGCCGCGCGGCGCAGCCGTGCGCGTGCTAGTCCCCCGCAGCCCCGCCGATGTCCCTGCGCTTGAATATCCAGGAAGTCGCTGCAACGAAGAAGACGGTGTATGCGAGGACGGTCACGAAGGCCTCTATCGTTTCCGAGGAGCCCTCGCCGACCGGCATGGCTGTCCAGGCGCGGAAGCCTTGGATCAGAAGCCGGTCCGCGGCATTGGCGAGCGTGTCGCTGAGGTTGAGAAGCGGCGCGACGATGGATTCGACGATGAAATATCCGACTGAGAGCGCTATCCCCAGACCGCGAGAAGACGTGAGCACAGTAGCGAAGGCGCTGAGCGCTATGAATGGCAGGAATCCATAGATGCTCTTGAACGAGGTTATGACGACGTCGGACCACTTACCGGCGTCGACGAGCCCTCCCGTCTCGTCCGGAGAGAGCAGACCGGCTGCTAAGCTGGACGCAACGGATACCGCTGCGATGACAGTGAGTACGCCGGTGCATAGACACAGGAGCAGAAGGAGTTTCGCGGAGAGGAATCTCCACCGTCCGATGCCTCCGGCGAGGACCGTCCGTAGGGTGCCCCACCCGTATTCAGACCCCACGAGGGAAGCAGTGAGGATCATGATGAGCAGGAGGCCTACTGCAACGGGGCCCAGCGAAGAAAAACCGGAGATGCTTGCGACCATGCTGTTCGGCAGCGTGAAACCCCTGCGAAGCTCCTCGGCGGATTGGAAGTTGTCGCATGTTCCGTCGGCAAGCCATTCATCCACATTTTCCCAGTACTCCTGCAGCCGCTCTTCAGGGATCTGATCGAGGCCTGTTGGGACTCGGCCTCTCACTGCATCCGCACAGGTCATCGTCACCGAGACCTTCCGACCTTCCTCTTCCCATGAGACGCTGTAAGACGCAAAGGTGCCTGTGACGACCTGTTGCACCGTGTCGTTGTGGTAGGCCAGATAGTTGCCCCAGATGCCGAGTTGCGAGACCAGCACGGCGACGGCGAGGAGGACCCAGGGCATCCGGAGTCGGCGGAGCTTGAACCACTCCCATCTTGTGAGGCGGAGGACTTCCTGCATCGGCATCATGCGTTCTCCGGTCTTTCTTCCTGGGCGTTGGTGACTTCGAGGAAGTATCGTTCCAAGGCACCGCGACCCGAGTTTGCCTCGATCACGTAGACGCCCGAGCGTCCGAGGGCCGTGGAGACCAGCGCGGACCTGTCGCTTGGAGCGGATACCACGATTTCGCCGTTCTCCACCTGCACGTCTTCGATCCAGTCCAGCTCGGAGAGGATTGCCACGGCCTTCACGTCGTCGGTAGTCCTGAGCCGTATTTGATTTCCGGACTGGAGTATCTCTGAGACGTCCCCTTGGGCGATGAGCGTTCCTTTGGACATGATGGCGACGCTGTCGCACACCTGCTCGACTTCATTCAGCAGGTGACTCGCCATGAGAACCGTTCTCCCATCCGCACAGAGTTCGCGGATCAGGTGACGGACTTCGGCCATGCCCGCAGGGTCCATGCCATTCGTTGGTTCATCGAGGAAGAGCACCTCAGGACCGCCGAGAAGGGCAAAGGCAAGCCCTAGGCGCTGCTTCATGCCGAGCGAGTACGTGCTGAAGCGTTTGTCTCCGCTCTCTGCGAGACCGACCCTGTCGAGCAAGCCATCGATGTCTTCCGGTGCGCCCCGTTCGAAGATGCCTTGGAAGTAGAGAAGGTTCTCTCGACCGGTGAGGTAGGGGTAGAAGGATGGGTACTCGATGATCGCGCCCACGCGGCGCAGGGACTCCTCGAGCCCGGTGGTTGAGCCGAAGAGGCTGAAGGTGCCGGAAGTCGGCCGCACCAACCCAAGCAGCATCCCCATCGTGGTTGTCTTCCCTGATCCATTCGGACCAAGCAGCGCGAAGGCATGGCCGTGTGGGACGGACATCGAGAGGCCGTCCACGGCGGCGGTACTCCCGTAGATCTTGGTGAGTGCCTCGGTCTCTATGATGGGCCTGTCCTTGCTCATACCTAACCCTCCTGCGTGTTCCCTGACAGCAGAGACCGCCAGGTCGAAGAGCAACTGCGTCCATATGACCAGCCTTCGCAGGCCTCTGCCGTCGCAACGCATCCTGTCACGGAAGAACTGCACCATCAGTTCTCCGTACTCGCGCCGGAACTCCCTCGGGTACGCCACCAGGAGCACCCGGTACACGCCTTCAGAGAACATCTCGGGCCCCTCTCTGGATGACATTCGCCTGCCTCGTCCTTGCAGTGCGGGCGAGTTGCTCAAGTCGGACCACCTCAGCGTCGAGAGTGCTTCCACCGAGGTTCGTGAGGCGGTAGTAACGTCGGCGCTCATCGTCTAGTTCAGGGTCTGGCCGCTCAGAACTCTCTTCGATCAACCCCGCCTTCAGCATCTGCTTGATGGCGCCGTACAGTGTGCCCGGCCCCATCGCGACCGCTCCGCCGGTGAACGCCTGGATATCCTTCATGATTGCGTAGCCATGGTTCTCCCCGGTGGCCAGGGCGAGCAGGATGTGCAACTGAGAGGCCGGTAAGGGAAGCAAGTCCGAAGGCATTCGGCTCGACATTGTCACTTTAGACCTACCTGACGAGAAGGCTCTGTTCCGTCTGCAAACGCTCTGAATCGATATATCGTGCACCAATATATCGTTATACGATATATCATATCACGATAGATGAGTCAATCGTCGAGTGGGAGCGATGGAAGGGGCTGCCTGACCCTCTCCCTCCAGGGGAGAGGGCTAGGGAGAGGGTGGACCGGCGGCGCGGGGCCCTGCCCGGTGTAGGGGCATCCCTTTGTGGGTGCCCTTGCCCTCTGACCCCTCACCCCATCCTCACCCTCTCCGTCGAATCCGCGACACCCGCCCGTTGCGCAGACGCCACACTCCTCCCTACGATGGGTGCATGACTACCCAACTCGCTCCCGTGCCCGAACAACCCCATACCATGGCCGCCGTCACACCGCAGGACAGGGCATACGCCGACCGCCTCGCCCGCGCCCTCCGCTGCGGCGTACCCGGCTGCGAGTGCGCCGACAGCCCCCTCATCCACTGTCCTTCCCACAGCCACGCAGAGGCCCCGACCCTCACCGTCGCCTACGACCCGGACCGGGGCTTCTCCTTCGCATGCCCAAGCTGCCCCCCGAGCCGCGTCGCGGACGCGCTCCTCAAACGCGGCCTCGCGCCGCAAGGGGAGTTCTACAGGTCAGGCGCCGCGCAGGCGGCCGGACTCCAGCCCTTCAACTTCTTCATCCAGCAGCCCCAGGACTGGCTCTGGCCCAACCGCATCCCACTGGGCAAGCTCACCCTCATCGCCGGATACCCGTCATCCGGCAAGACATCCATCGCACTGGACATCGCCGCCCGCGTTTCCAGGGGCGCAGCCGCTCCCGATCAGCCGGATGACACGTTCCCCTGTACACCCGTCGTCCTCGCGCCCCTCAACGGCAACCCGAAGGCCGACATCCTTCCGATGCTCCGCCTCTTCGGCGCGGACCTCTCCCGCATCTACCTCGCCGACCTCCTCTCCCCGACACACCCCATCGACTCCCCGGACCACCCGCTCGACGAGGACGACGGGGCGTACTATGAGAAAGAAGACGACTTCCTCGACGATGGCGACTTTGACGAGGACGAGGATGACTTCGACGACCTGCGGGACACCCCCCGCCGCAAGCCGGTCGGCATAAGGGCCCCCGCTCGCGACCCCTTCTGGACCCCCGCCGCTTCCGGCTCGACGCTCACCGCCCCCTGGCCCGCCCTGGACAAGATCATGGGACGGCTTGCCAACTACGTCGCCGAGGGCAGGGCGTCTCTTCTCGTCGTCGACCAGGTCGAGGACCTCGCCTCCATGCACCGCGCCCGGCTCTCCACCGTGCTCGGCATGCTCAACGCCCTCGCTGTCCGCTCCGGCGCAGCCGTCCTCGCCCTTACCCACAACCCCGCGCCCAGCTACCCCCGCGCCGTCACCGCCATGCAGCGGCGCCTCGCCCAGGCCTCCGTCGTCTTCACCACCGCCCTCGTTGGCTCCGGCGAACGCCGCTTCCTCGTCCCCCTCCGCCCCGCCATGAGCGACGACGCCCCCGCCATCCCCTTCGTCCTCCCTCCTTCACCCGTCGTTCCTGCGCAGGCAGGAACCTCGCAGCCCGGTTCCCGTCTTCTTGCGGACCACTTCACCGTCGCATGGCGCAAACCCGTCCTCCCCGCCCACATGAAGACTCTCGCCGGGGCCCGCCCCAACGACGGCGTGAAGACCCGCGCCGCCCGGGCGCTCCTCATGCGCGCCCTCGCCGACGGCCCCCGCCCCACCGCCGAGATCGAACGAGAGGCCGCCCTGCAAGGCATCGCCAAACGCACCCTCCGTCGCGCACGCCTCGCCTGCAACATCAAGGCCGTCCGCGTTGGCGGATCGGGTAGCCCCGGAGCGGGCACGTGGCACTGGTCGCTCCCGCCGCGAGACACTTTGAAACAGGATCAGGCACCTGATGCACGCTGATTTCTCTGAAACGCATGGCCCCCTTACCCCCTTAATGTCGGGAAGCAGGCCACGGCCTTGGAAATACCCTCGATTAAGGGGGCCACGTGGCCATTTTCACTGTCTGGATCACTCGTGGATTCGGATTAAGGGGGCCATTTCCCAACCGCCGTTGGCCGCCTTAATCTCCACCCGCTCCCGTCGTTCCTGCGCAAACAGGGACCTCGTCTGGTGTGGGGGCATCCCTTGTGGTTGCCCTGCCTGGCTTGGAGTGGTGCAGGGTGCTGCTAGAATGAACACGGGAGGCCGTCCATAACATGCTCGGCAAACTGCTCAACGTCTTCGGCGACTCGAACGAGAAGCAACTCGCGCCCTACTGGAAGAAGGTGGGCGAGGTCAACGACCTCGAAAGCGGCGTAGCCGCGCTCGGCGACGACGAGCTCGCCGCCCGGACCGCCGCCTTCCGCGAGCGCATCGCCCGGGGCGAAACGCCCGACTCCTTCCTCGCGGAGGCGTTTGCCGTCGTGCGGGAGGCCGCGCGGCGCGCCATCGGCCTCCGCCACTTCGACGTCCAGCTCATCGGCGGCGCCGCCCTCCACGAGGGGAAGGTCGCCGAGATGAAGACCGGCGAGGGCAAGACCCTCGTCGCCACCCTCCCCGTCTACCTCAACGCCCTCGGCGGCAGGGGCGTCCACGTCGTCACCGTCAACGACTACCTCGCCCGGCGCGACGCGTTCTGGATGGGGAAGGTCTACTCGTTCCTCGGCCTCTCGGTCGGCTGCCTCCAGCACGAGTCCTCCTTCATCCTGGACCCCGGCTACCGGCCGGACAGCGCCCCGCCGGAGATGCGGCCCGTCCCGCGCAAGCAGGCCTACGAGGCCGACATCACCTACGGCACCAACAACGAGTTCGGCTTCGACTACCTCCGCGACAACATGGCCGCCTCCCTGGAGCAGAAGGTGCAGCGCGAGCTGCACTACGCCATAGTCGACGAGGTCGACAACATCCTCATCGACGAGGCGCGCACGCCGCTCATCATCAGCGGCCCGTCGCAGGAGTCGACCACCCTCTACGGCACCGTCGCCCGCGTCGTCCCCCGCCTGCGCGAGGAGGAGGACTTCACCATCGCGGAGAAGGAGCGCCAGGCCCTGCTCACGGACGCGGGCATCTCCAAGATCGAGACGCTCCTGAACGTCGGCAACCTCTACGACCCGTCCAACTACGTGCTCACCCACTTCGTCGAGAACGCGCTCCGGGCGCAGTTCGTCTACCAGCGCGACAAGGACTACGTCGTCAAGGACGGCGAGGTCGTCATCGTGGACGAGTTCACCGGACGCCTCATGCCCGGCCGCCGCTACGGCGAGGGCCTCCACCAGGCGATCGAGGCGAAGGAGAACGTCAGGGTCCAGCGGGAGACCGTCACGTACGCCACCGTGACCATCCAGAACTACTTCCGCATGTACGACAAGCTCGCGGGGATGACCGGCACGGCGCTCACCGAGGCGGAGGAGTTCTTCAAGGTCTACGGCCGTGAGGTGCTCGAGGTCCCCACCAACGCGCCGATGGTCAGGGAGGACCTCCCGGACTTCGTGTACAAGACGCACGCCGGCAAGTTCAAGGCCGTGGTCGACCACATCGCGGAGCTGAACACGGAGGGCAGGCCCGTCCTCGTCGGCACGACCTCCATCGAACGCTCGGAGCAACTGAGCGCCCTCCTCCGCAAGCGCGGCATCAAGCACGAGGTGCTGAACGCCAAGAACCACGAGCGCGAGGCGCAGATCATCGCGGAGGCCGGAAAGCCCGGCGCGGTCACCGTCTCCACCAACATGGCGGGGCGCGGCACCGACATCATCCTCGGCGGCGACCCGTCCTCCCAGTCGGAGCCGGGGGCCTGGCAGAAGGCGCACGAGGACGTCGTCGCAGGCGGCGGTCTCTGCGTCATCGGCACCGAGCGCCACGAGTCGCGCCGCATCGACAACCAGCTACGGGGCCGCTCCGGACGGCAGGGCGACCCCGGCGAGACGCGCTTCTACGGCTCGCTGGAGGACGAGATACTCACCCGCTTCTCCGGCGGCATGGTGGGGCGCCTCGTCGGCAAGGCGTTCGCCGAGGACGCTCCGCTGGAGAGCGGCATGCTCACCAAGAGCCTGGAGATGACCCAGGGCAAGGCGGAGTCGTACTTCTTCGACATCCGCAAACACCTCGTCGAGTACGACGACGTCGTGAACCGCCAGCGCGAGGTCATCTACGCGGAGCGGGACAAGGTGCTGGAAGGCGCGGACCTGCGGGCCAACATCCAGGAGATGATCGGCAAGGAGATATCCTCCCTCGTCGATACCTACCTCGCCGGAGAGGCCGAGCAGTGGGAGATCGAACCGCTCCTCGCCAGCGTCGGCGTCATCATGCCCCTGCCGGACGGGTTCGATGCGGCGTCCATCCTGCGCGAGGGGGCCTCGCGGACCGAGGAGACCCTCCTCACCGCGGCAGAGGCGATGTACGAGCAGCGTGAGGAGGAGTACGGCGCGGAGACCATGCGCGCCATCGAACGCGCCGTGATGCTCCAGACCATAGACCGGCTCTGGGTGCAGCACCTCACGATGATGTCCAACCTGCGCCAGGGCATCGGGCTCTACGCCTACGGCCAGCGGGACCCCCTAGTCATGTACAAGAAGCAGGGCCACGAGGCGTTCGACGGCCTGCTGGAACGCGTCCGGCACGACATCGTCCACACCATATTCCACGTCGCCCCCATCGGGCAGGCGGCGCCCCGGTCGGCGAACGGCAACGGCAGGGCCGCCAGGGTGGACACCACGCGGACCGAGACCGTGATGGCCAAGGCCATCGGGCGGCGCTCGACCGCCGCTCCGGCCGCGCCCGTAGACCTTCCGCCAGACGCGCCGCGCTGGATGCGGCGCCAGGCCGAACGCGCCGCCGGCGGCGGCAAGAAGGCCCGCAAGCGGAAGGGCGGATAGCGCATGCCATGGAGACGACCGTTGCGCAGCGCCCCACACCGCCGTCCACTCCCGCTCCCGGCGAGGCGCACGCCCCGGCGAACGGGACGATAGATCGGTTCCGCGGCGCGCTCGCCGACGGCACGCCCTGGCCGGAAGCGCTCCTGACCGCTATCGCCGAATGGTCCGCTCCCTCCGAGACCGTGGACGGCGTGCGGCTCGACTACCTCATCGGGGGCGAGGCGTTCGACTGGCTCCTGCTGGCAGAGCGCCTGCTGCGCGAGGCGCCCGCCGGGCGCGTCCCCGTAGCCGCCGTGGAGCGGCTGCTCTTCGAGGGCGAGCTCCCGGAAGAGATGAGCGATGCGCGGTTCAAGAGCCTCCTCGGCCCGGAGAAGTACCGCGCTCACCTCAACCACTTCTACGGCGTGGTCGTTGAAGAGGCCCTCTGGCACGCCGTCGAGCGCGAGGTGGAGAAGGAGCGCAGCGTGCGCGGCCTGCAGCACCCGTTCGGCGTGCAGAACCTCATCTCGGAGCGGCTCTACCGCGCCGAGCTCATGCCGCTCCTGCGGCAGTTCCAGCGCGAGCACGGCCGCGGACGCCGCGTGCGTCTGACCCTGGCCGAGTCCCACGCGTTCACGTACTGGCTGTTCAAGCGGCGCATCGCCAACTCGGACCAGGCCCGCATCGCCAGCGACACGCGCAAGGGCCTCCGCATGCTCAGCGAACTGCGCGAGGGCACCGGCGCCCGTTAGGGCGCGAACGCTTCCAGCGGGGCGGCGACATCCGGAGCGCCGCGCAGGATGGCGCCGTCCATCGTTACGAGCGTTGCGCCCAGCGCCCGCGCCAGCGTGACAAACCCGGCGTCGTAAGCCGTGCGAGTATCTCGCCGTTGAGGCTGCGGTGGTTGCGTTTCGCCGCAGCTTTCAGCTCGGCGTGCAGGTCTTCCGGCACGTTGCGCAGCGCGATGTTCATCGTGAGCCTCCAGAAGTCGAGCGCTATTGGAATGCTATCGTAATGATAGCACCGCGGTAGACGTCAGACCCCGGTCTGCGCCCGCTCCTGCGATGCTCCCGGCATGGGGATGGGACCGCGTTTGCGGTGCTTCCCCGCCGTCTCCAACGCGAGGTAGGCGAATACCACGACGGTCACCGTCCACAGGACCGCGTTGAACCCGAAGGCCGCGTGATAGGAGTGGACGGTGAGGAGGGTCATCGATACCACCGGTCCGACCATCCCCGCAGCGTCCCCGAACGTCCGGTAGAGGCCTATCGCCATACCCCGCATCCCGGACGGCGCGAGGTCGGCGACGTAGGCGACAGGCGCCTGACCACTCCACCCCTGAGCGATGTGCAGCAGGAAGAACGCCACGAGGAACGGTCCCAGGGTATCCGCGAACGGCACCCAGGCGATGGCGACGCCCGTTACGATCCCCGCGGGCACGATGATGATCTTCCTGCCGTACCTGTCGGATACCGTCCCCGCCGGGTAGATGAGTATCCCGTGCATGAGCGACGAGAAGGTGAAGAGGAGCCCGATGGCCCCCGGCCCCATCTCCAGGATGTCGTTTACGAACGCGGGTATCAGCGTCGTGAACATGCCCCCGCGCAGGAAGAACGCCGAGAACCCGAGGATGCACACCATGAGGAAGCTCGTGTCCCGCAGCAGGAAGAGTGCACCGCGCGGCGAGTTGCCGTGGCGAACGTGCGCAGGCGCGCCTGCGCTGCCCGGTTGAGGACGTGTCTCCGGCAGCCGCACGATGCCCCACAACGCGAATATGAGCACGAAGATGCCGGAGACGTAGAACGGCGCACGCGTCCCGAACACCTCGCCGATCAATCCCCCCAGGGCCGGGCTGCCGGTCCCCACAACGAGTTGCAGCCCGTGCATGAGCCCCAGCACGCGGCCACGGTTCTCCACCGTGCTCAGGTCCGCCGCCACGACGTTCGCCATGACGATGGTCATTGAGCTGGCCACGCCGCACAGGAACCGGAGCGTGAGGAACGTCGGTACGTCCTGGGCGAAACCGCCCAGCGTCGCGAAGAGCGCGACCCCCAGCCCACCGATCGTGATGATCCACTTCCGCCCCACCCTGTCCGACAGGACGCCCGCCGGAATATTCGTGATGAACCGGCCCACGGCGTAGAGGGAAAAGGTGAGCCCCAGAGCGAAGAAGCTCCCGCCGATCAACTCCATGAAGCGCGGGATCACCGGGGTGATGATCATCATCGAGGCGTGAGCCGACGCGATCAGTCCGCCGGCGATGACGACCAATTCCAGCCGGAGTCCCCCAGTGATGGCGCGTCTCGAGGGTACGAGCCGCATCACCTACGAGCCGCTCACGGCGTCTGCGTCCGTCAGCGGCTCCCGGCCTTCCACGCCCGTATGCGGTCTCATGCCGATGAGGCTACCCTCCCAAGTCCCGGAGCAGTCCGGCGATGCGTTCAAGCCGCGCGCGCCCGCTCTCCAACCGCTCCCGCTCCCGTTCCACGACGTCGGCGGGCGCCTTCTCCAGGAACTGGCTGTTGCCGAGGCGGCCTTCGAGTCCGGCGAGGTGCTTCTGTACGCTCGCGGTCTCTCCGCGCAGCCGCTCCCGCTCCGCCTCCAGGTCAACCGACCCACCAACGTTGAGCGCCACGGTCACGTCCCGCACCACCAGCCGCACCGTGTCCTGCCCCACACCCGCCTCGCCGAAGCGCAGCGCACCAACACGCGCAAGGGCGCGGATGGCGTCCGCCTCGTCTTCCAGTGCGGCGGCGGCACGTGAAGCGGCCACCGAGGCGTCCAGGTGCGCCTGCGGCTCGATCTTGAGCTCGGCGCGCACGTTGCGGACCGCACGCACGACGTCGATCAGCATCTCCACTTCCTCCGAGGCCGGGGCATCTGCCTCGCGGCGGGCCTGCAGTTCCTCGTCGGACACGCGCGCCTTCGGGTCCGGGTACGGAGCGATCATGATGGACTCGGGCAGGTTGCCCTCGGGCGGCAGCACGGCAGTGAGGCGCTGCCAAATCTCCTCGGTAACGAACGGCATGAACGGATGGAGCAGCCGCAGCACGCGCTCCAGTACGTGCGCGAGCACCCGGCGGGGCTGGTCGTCGCCGCCGCGCATCCGCACCTTCGCCAACTCGATATACCAGTCGGCGAAGTCGCTCCAGACGAACTCGTGCAGGACCCGCTCCGCCTCACCTATCTGGAAGTCGGCGATGAGCTCGTTCACCCGGACTGCGGTCTGCTGCGCCTTCGAGAGCATCCAGCGGTCGTGCCGGTGTTCGCGCGGAGGCGTCGCGTACCACCCGTCCATCCCGTCCTGTCCCTCCGCCTGACCGATGACGAACCTGCCCACGTTCCACAGCTTGTTCGCGAAGTTCCGCGCCGCCTCCAGACGGTCGTCGCTGAAGCGGGTGTCGTTGCCGGGCGTCGTGCCGGTCGTCAATGCGAAACGCAGGGCGTCCGTCCCGTACTGATCGATGGCGTCCAGCGGGTCGCGGACGTTTCCGCGCGTCTTGCTCATCTTCTGTCCGTGCTCGTCGCGCACCAGGCCATGGAGGTAGACCGTGCGGAAGGGGACGTCACCGACGTTCCACATGCCCATCATGATCATGCGGGCGACCCAGAAGAAGAGGATGTCGTAACCCGTCTCCATCACCGACGTGGGATAGAAGTAGTCCACGTCGGCGCTGGCCTCCGGCCAGCCGAGGGTGGAATGCGTCCAGAGCCCGGAGGAGAACCAGGTGTCGAGCACGTCCTCGTCCTGCTGGATGTCGCCTGAACCGCAGGCTTCGCAGACTTCGGGGGCATCGACCGCGACGGTCATATGGCTACAGCCACTGCAGTACCAGACGGGGATGCGGTGGCCCCACCAGAGCTGGCGGGAGATGCACCAGTCGCGGATGTTCTCCATCCAGTTCTCGTAGACACGGGCGAAACGCTCCGGCACGATGCGGATGCGGCCGTCCTTGACGGCGGCGAGCGCCGGCTCCGCCAGGGGGGCTATCTTCACGAACCACTGCATCGAGACGATGGGCTCCACCGTGTCGCCGCTGCGCTGGCAGTGGCCCACGGCATGCACGTGAGGCTCCACTTTCTCCAGCAGGCCTTCCCGCTCCAGTTGCTCGACGATGGCCTTGCGCGCGTCGAACCGGTCGAAGCCGGCGTAGGGCCCTGCCTCCTCGTTGAGCGTGCCGTCCGGGTTGAGGACGTTCACGATGGGCAGAGCGTGCCGCTCGCCCGTCTCGAAGTCGTTAGGGTCGTGCCCTGGCGTGATCTTCAGGGCCCCGGTGCCGAACTCCGCCGCCACCGCCTCGTCGGTGATAACCGGGATCAGCCGTCCGAGCACCGGCAGGTGGACGCGCTTGCCCCGCGCACCCGCGTAGCGTTCATCCGCGGGGTTCACGGCGACGGCCGTGTCGCCGAGCAGCGTCTCGGGGCGTGTCGTCGCAACGGTCAGGTGGCCCGACCCGTCCTCGTAGGGATAGCGGATGTAGTACAGGTTGCCCTGCTCTTCCTCGTGCTCAACCTCGAGGTCGGAGAGTGCGGTGCGGCAACTCACGCACCAGTTGATCATCCGCTCGCCGCGGTAGATGAGGCCTTCGTCATAGAGGTTTTTGAACGTCGTACGGACAGCGCGGGCCGGGCCTTCGTCCAGCGTGAACGTCTTGCGTTCCCAATCGCACGAAGCGCCGAGCCTGCGGTGCTGGTTGTCTATGGTGTCGCCAGTCTTGTCCACCCATTCCCAGATGCGCTTGAGGAACGCCTCCCGCCCGATGTCGTGCCTCGTCAACTCCTCCGCGGCAAGCTGGCGCTCGACCACGACCTGCGTGGCGATGCCGGCGTGGTCCGTGCCCGGCAGGTAGAGGGCCACGTCGCCCTTCATGCGGTGGTAGCGCGTGAGCGCGTCCTCGATCGCGGCCGTCATGGCGTGGCCGAGGTGCAGTTCGCCCGTCACGTTCGGCGGGGGCATGATGATGGTGAAGGGGTCCCTGGCAGGATCGGGCGTGGCCCTGAAGTAACCGGAGCGCTCCCACCATTCGTACAGCCTGCTCTCAACCTGGTGCGGGTCGTAGGCTTTCGCAAGCGGCTCGCCGGCCGGGTTCGTGGTCATGCGTGGAGGCTCCGGGAACGTTGGGCTCTGGAGGCTCCATGTTAGCAGACAGGACGCGCGTCCTGTACGGGACGGCCGCGCCCTCCGCTCATTCGAGGGGGTGCTATCCTGCTCTCCGTGTCCATAGCTGCCCCCAGACACCCCGTCTCCTGGAAGAAGAACCTCACAGCACTGTGGTTCGCCCAGGTTGGAACCACCCTCGGCTTCTCCTTCACCTTTCCCTTCTACCCGCTCTTCTTCGAGGAGTTGGGCGGACTGACCACCGAGCGAGCCGCGTTCTGGGCCGGGCTGGCCGGCTGGGTGTTCGGCCTGGGCATGGGACTCTCCAGCCCCGTCTGGGGCATCCTGGGAGACCGGTTCGGACGCAAGCTGAACGTCCTCCGCGCCCTCATCCTCGGTGGACTCTTCCTCGCCCTCTCCGGCTTCTCACAGACGCCGCTGCAGCTCCTCCTTACCCGTTTCGTCATCGGCACCACCAGCGCGGTTATTCCTACGATCATGGCCCTCGTGGCGGCACACACTCCCCGGGAGCGCCTGCCCTTCGCCGCCGGCATCATCCAGTCAGGGCTCTTCTTCGGCGTTGCGCTGGGCCCACTCTTCGGAGGCATGATCTACGACGCGTTCGGGGTCAGGGCTGCTTTCATCGCCACGGGGGCGGCGCTGTGGTGCTCCGCCGTCATCGTCATCTTTCTCGTGCGCGAGGACTTTCGCCGCCCGGATTCGTCCACAGGTCTGACGCAGCCGTTCGTCGACCTCTGGAGGCTGAGCACGTCCCGGTTGATGCTCCCGCTGTACGCCATCGTCTTTCTCGTGCTTGCCTCGCACCTCATGATCCAGCCCGCCATCCCGGGACTCGTCGGCGTGGTGAAGGGCGTTGCGCCATCGGGCACCGACTCCGGGATCGTGTTCGCAGCAGGCGGGGTTGCCTCTTCGGTGTCGTCGGTGGTGATGGGGTGGCTCGCGCCGAAGGTCGGGCTGCAGCGCGTGTTCATAGTCGGCACCGTGCTGTCGGCATTCGCAGCCCTGATCCCCTACTTCGCGAGCGACTACTTCACTCTTGCCGCCGGGTTCGCCGCCATAGCGCTCTTCTCCGGCGGCCTCTCCGGGCTCGTGAACGGACTGATCGCGCTCCGCTCCCCGAGCGGACAGCACGGTGCGGCATTCGGTTCGGCGCAGTTCGCGCACGCGTTCGGCGTTGCGCTCGGGCCGCTCGCCGGCGGCGGGATGGTCGTCGCCTGGGGGTTACGGAGCGTCTTCCTCCTTGAGGTTGCCAGTTTCATCCTGGTGCTGCTCGTCGTGGCGACGCTGCTCGGCGCCCGCAGCAGCAGGGAGGGGCAGGTCGCAGGCCGGCACTCTTGAGGGGCGTATAATCTCCCCATGCTCCTGGCGCTGGACATAGGGAACACGAACATCACCATCGGCGCATTCGACGGGGACGACCTCGCGGCGAGCTGGCGGCTCTCCACGGACTCGCGGCGGCTGACGGACGAGTACGCCCTGCAACTGCGCGAGCTCCTGCCGCTGAAGGGCATAGCCATCGGTGACGTAACCGACGCCGCGCTCTGCAGCGTCGTCCCTCCCCTTACCGGCGTGTTCGAGGAGGTCGCACGGTCGCTGTTCTCCTGCGATCCGGTCGTGGTGGGCGCCGGAACGCGCACCGGTATCCGCATCCAGTACCAGAGCCCCCACGACGTGGGAGCCGACCGCGTGGTGGACGCGGCCGCAGCCCTGCACTACTACGGCGGGCCGGCCATCATCGTGGACCTCGGCACCGCGACGGTCTTCGATGCCGTGACGGCGGACGGGGACTACCTGGGCGGCGCCATATCCATCGGGGTTGGACTCGCAGGCGATGCGCTTGCGGCCAACACGTCCATGCTGCGGCGGGTGGACCTCACCGCACCGGAGCACGCCATCGGCAAGAACACGTCGGCCTCCATCAACTCCGGTCTCGTGTTCGGTTTCACCGGCCTCGTCGAATCGATGGTGCGCCGGTTCCGCGACGAGATGGAGGCACCGGGGGCAACGGTCGTCGGTACCGGCGGCCTTGTGCCGCTCATCGCCGGGCAGACCTCCGTATTCGACGTGGTCGACCCGGAACTGACGCTGCGCGGGCTGCGCCACGTGTTCAATCTGAACCGTGAGCCCGCACAGGCAGGAGGCGCGCCATGAGCGGCCCACTCCACGGCAAGCGGGTCCTCCTGGGCGTGACCGGCAGCATCGCCGCCTACAAGGCCGCAGACCTCGCCAGCAAGCTCACCCAGCGGGGCGCAGAAGTGGACGTGTTGATGACGTACTCCGCAACCCGGTTCGTCACGCCGCTCACCTTCCGGAGCGTCACCCACAGGCCCGTGCTCACCGACCTGTTCGACCCCGATTCGCCGGAGGCCATAGAGCACGTCGCGCTGGCACAGGCCGCCGACCTGCTCGTCGTCGCACCCGCGACCGCTCACATGCTCGCGAAGCTGGCGCTCGGACTCGCGGACGATCCCATCAGCGTTACAGCACTTGCAACCTGGGCGCCGATACTCGTCGCACCTGCGATGGATGGCAACATGTGGGAGCACCCCGCCGTGCAGCAGAACGTGCGAACGCTCCGGGAGCGGGGCGTCGTCATCATCGGTCCGGGGGAGGGAAGGCTCGCCTCCGGACTCACGGGATGGGGGCGGCTTGCCGAGACGCCTGAACTGCTCGGCCGTATCGCGCAGACGCTCGGCGCGAACGGCGACCTGAGCGAACGGAGCATCGTCGTCAGTGCGGGAGGAACGCAGGAGCCGCTCGACCCGGTGCGTGTGCTCACGAACCGCTCCTCCGGCAAGATGGGCTACGCCATCGCTGAAGCCGCGCGAGACCGGGGTGCGAACGTCACGCTCATCACCGCACCCGTTGCACTCGACCCACCGGTCGGTGTGCGCGTCGAGCGCGCCGATACGGCGGAGCAGATGCGCAAGGCCGTGGAGGAGGCCGCCTACTCCGCAGACGCTCTCGTGATGGCTGCTGCGGTCGCCGACTACCGGCCGGCCGACCCGAGGGGAGAGAAGCTCAAGAAAGAGGCGATGGCAGACCTGGCCGTTGCGCTGGAGCGCACAGAGGACATCATCGCGGGCGCTCCTGAGGGCATCGTGAAGGTCGCCTTCGCCGCCGAGAGCAGCGACCTGTTGAAGAACGCCCGCGCCAAACTCGAGGGCAAGGGCGTCGACCTCGTGGCGGCCAACGACATCACCCTGCCGGGGGCGGGTTTCGGCGCGGACGAGAACAAGGTCTGGCTGGTGGACGAGAGCGGGGACACCGAACTGCCCCTTATGGCCAAGTATGACGTAGCGATGGCGATCCTGGACCGTGTCGTAGCGCTGCTGGACGCGCAGCGTCCGAAAGAGGGATAAGCGTGGACCTACTCATCGTTCTCGGTGTCATCGCTGCCCCTATCGCACTCGGCGTCTGGTACTACCAAGCGTATCGCGAGGCCCGGATCTGGAAGGAAGTGCACGCCGCATGGGGACTCGAACAACAACGCCAGGCTGTTGCCATCCACACCGAACTGACCCGCCAAGGCATCCGCGCGCAACTCAAGACATCCGGCACGTTCGAGAAGATGATGCGTCCGATTACGCGGCCCCACGCATCAATCCGTGTCCGCCGTGAGGACTTCGACTCTGCTGTCAGGACTATCCACTCCCTCACGCGGGGATAGCCCATCCCTAACGTGAGCGCGTGTCTTCGGTCACGCGCGGAAGCAGGGTGAGAAGGTCGCTCGCCAGCATCCCGCTGCTGCCGTTGGAGGCGCGCCAGCGCTCCGCAGCCGCCCCATGCAGGTACACACCTGCCACTGCAGCCTCGTAGCGATCCATCCCTTGAGCCAGCAGACCACCGATGACGCCTGCCAGCACGTCGCCTGATCCCGCCGTCGCGAGCGCGGGGTTCGCGAACGGGCTGAGCGCAACGCGGCCGTCCGGCGCGGCGACCACCGTGTGGGCGCCCTTGAGCACCACCACGTGTCCCCATCGTTCCGCCGCCGCTGCAGCGGCGCCCTTGCGGTCCTCCTGCACCTCATAAGCCGCCCGGCCAAGCAACCTCCCCATCTCGCCGGGGTGCGGCGTGAGCACAGCAGGGGCTGAGAGCATGGACGGCCAGTCGTAGACGTTGGCCAGGATGTTGAGGGCGTCCGCGTCCAGCACGAGGGGCGTGTGCACTGCCGGTTCCGTCAGCAGGAGCGAACGCAGGAACGCAGCCGACGACTCGCCCGTGCCGAGTCCTGGGCCGACCACAGCCGACGAAGCCTCGTTCAACGCCTCCCGTGCTGCGACCGCCGACTCCCCCGCCACCCCGCCGTCCGGGGTCTCCGCCAACGGCGTGTGCACCTGCTCAATGAGCTGCACCGCGGCGATACGGCTCACGCTCTCCGGGGCTGCGAGGCTCACCAACCCCGCCCCCACGCGGTACGCCGCCGACGCAGCAAGGACCGGAGCCCCGACATACCGCCGGTGTCCTCCAACGACCAGGACGCTCCCGAAGCTTCCCTTGTGGCCGTCCGCATACCGGGGCGGCAACGCGTTGCGCGAGAGCGAGGCATCCATGAGATCGAGCGGAAGCCCGGCGTCCACGCCTTCCGGCAACCCGATGGAGAGCGTTTCGATCTCGCCCGCGCGCCCGGCTCCGGGGAACTGCAACAGGCCGACCTTCGGCGCGCCCAGCGCAAGGGTCATGTCGGCGGGGAAGCAGGCCTCATCGCATTCGCCGGTGTCGGCGTCGAGTCCCGTAGGCAGATCGAGCGCGGCGAAGAGCGGACGCTGCGGTTGCTTCCGCATCTGCCCCACCGATTCGAAGATGGCGCGCAGAATGGGATCGAGCTCCGGGTGCGCGCCGATGCCGAGCACGGCGTCGAGCACGAGGTCGGCGAGGGAGAGGTAACTCTCCAACTGCCAGCTTTCGAGGTCTTCCGATGCCTCGACCACGCGGCAACGGCGCTCGCGACATTCCTCGAACCTGTCCTCACGCCGCCGCGCCGTCGTCATGTAGAGGGTCACCACCGCCCCCCAGTCCGCCAGGTAACGGGCTGCGACCATCCCGTCGCCGCCATTGTTCCCCGGCCCCACCAGCACGACGACGCGCTTGCTCCGAACGCCGTCCAGCCGCCGCGCGATGCTGCGCGCCACCGCGAGTCCAGCGCTCTCCATGAGCGATTCCGCCGTGACCCCCGCATCAGCCGCACGCGACTCCAGCAGCCGCATCTCCGCCGAGGTTACGACCTTCAAGACAGACGCCCCACGACCGACGCCACCGCATAAGCGCGGGAATGCGACAGGCTCACGGCAAGCCGGTCTATGCCAAGCTTCCGAGCGCGGGCGTCCGCTCTTCCGTGCAGCGCTATCTCCGGTTCGCCGCTGCGCTTCCGGGTGACCTCCACCTCCCGCCAGCCGATGCCGCGCGTACCGGTGCCGAGTGCCTTCATGGTTGCCTCTTTCGCGGCGAACCGTGCCGCGAGCTGCGGCGCGCGTCCCCTGCAGTAGGCGATCTCATCCGCCGTGTAAACGCGTTCCAGGAAGCGCGTGCCGAAGCGCTCCAGCGCTGCCGCGATGCGGTCTATCTCGATCATGTCCACGCCGACGGAGATGTCCTGCACCTACCTCTCTCCCATGAAGCCCGCGTCGCGGGCATCATATCAGCCCTCACGCCGACCGGCTGCTATCATCAGACGGACCCCACAGGAGGCCAGTGTCCGTGACCGCGACCGTTATCGATGGGAAGCTGATGGCTGAGGAGATCCGCAGGGAGGTCGCCGAGGAAACGCGCGCTTTCAGGGAGCGCTCCGGGATAACGCCCGGTCTCGCGGCGGTGCTCGTGGGAGGCGACCCGGCCTCAGCCGTCTACGTGCGGAACAAGCGCCGCGCGTGCGACGAGGCGGAGATGTTCAGCGAGACGTTCGAACTGCCGGAGGAGACGTCGCAGGACGAACTGATCGGCCTCGTCCAGGAGCTCAACGTCGACACGCGCTTCCACGGCATCCTCGTCCAGTTGCCGCTGCCCGGCCACATCGAGGAGCGGGAGGTCATCCTCACCATAGACCCGGACAAGGACGTTGACGGGATGCACCCCGTGAACGGCGGGCGCCTCATGGAGGGCAACCCACGATTCCTCCCCGCGACGCCCGCGGGGGTGCAGCAGATGCTCGTCCGCACCGGTAACGACCCCGGGGGCAAGCACGTCGTCATCGTGGGGCGCAGCAACATCGTCGGGAAGCCGCTGGCCGCGCTCCTCATGCAGAAGGCCCCCGGCGCAAATGCCACCGTAACCGTCTGCCACACCGGCACGCGGGACCTCCCGGCCCTCACCCGGCAGGCCGACATCGTCGTCGCGGCGATAGGCCGACCCAGGGCCCTGACCGCGGACATGGTTGCGGACGGCGCCGTGGTCATCGACGTGGGGATCAACCGCGTGGACGACGCGACACGCAAGGCCGGCTACCGGCTCGTCGGCGACGTAGACTACGACGCGGTCGCAGAAAAGGCGTCGGCCATAACTCCGGTGCCGGGCGGCGTCGGGCCCATGACCATCGCCATGCTCCTTACGAATACGCTCCACGCGGCACGCCTCGCCGCAGGAGAGCTGTCCCCTACGGGACCGGGGTAGGCGTCCGCGTCGGGCGCGGGGTAACCGTCGCTGTCGGGGTGGGGGTCGCGATCGGTGCGCTGATGCGGTTCGTCTGCCCGTAGATGTAGTCGATATTGACCACGAACGTCTCGCCATCCCGTCTGGTCGTCCTGATGCCGTGATCGGGGCGCCCCTGGGAGTCGGTCCAGATCTGCAGCGTCTCGGTCCCCCCGCCCTGCTCGGCAGGCAAGGCGTATTCCGTCCGGAACCCATCGGCCGCACTACCCCGGTCGAGGTCGGCCCCTCTGCAAGGCACACGATCGGGATAGCCGATGAGACCAGTCCCCGAAATCCTCCACGGCCCGTACGCGGGCGGGTCCTCGTCGCCGGAGTGGCGGCCGTAGCCGACGCCGTCCTTGATGATCAGCTCGTACAACCCCAGCGTGGTGCTGCCGTCGAGGCTGGTCCTCGTGCGGACCATTCTCGAGTCAGCGCCCGAATGCTCGAACTCCCAGACCACCTGCTGGTCAGGGCCAATGTAGGTCAGCGTCCTGTCATAGACCTCGATCGGCTCGCACTCCCCCTCGACAGGCGCCGACACGCTCATCGGGGCACCACCACTCATGGTCGTCCACGCCCACACGCCCACAGCGACCAGAATGACCGCCAGCACGCCCACTGTCTTCCAGAGTTTCGATACGCCGCTCATGCAGTCACCGGCCCTTCCCTGGCCGCAGTGTCCTACGGCGCAGCATGCGCACGGTCAATCATGCGGCGAGCGTCATCGCAGCCAGCCATAGCAGATCAGCAGTGGTCGCGGTTATAAGTCTATAGAGATCTACGAATAACTTGTAAGTAAAGTTTCTCCAAGTGCTGCTAACGTATCAGTAACTTTCAGTTCAAATCGCGAAAATTGACTCATACGGCGCTGCTCAACTCATTCAGCGCAGCAGTAAACAGGGTCTGTCCGCCCCGGGCATCCCCATCGGCCTTGTCATCTCAGTCCATCTGCCAGAATCCGTCACCGGGCCGGCTCAGGAGTGAGGGGACGGCTTCTCGGCCTCACTCCTCGTCCGTTTCCGACGCCTCCCCTTCCGGCATCCGGTAGCCCACGCGGGGCTCGGCGAAGATGTACGCAGGGTTGGCGGCGTCCTCGCCCAGCTTGCGGCGCAGCCTCATCAGGTGGGTGCGCAGCACCCGCAGGTTCCCCGGCTTTCCCGGACTCCACACCCTTCTCAGCAGCCGGTCATGGGGCACAACCCGCCCGGCATCCGCTGCGAGCTCCGCCAGCAGGCCGAACTCGGTGGGCGTCAGCGGCACCGGTCGCCCCGAGACCGTCACCTTACGCTGTGCGTAGTCGACGGCCAGGTCTCCCAGTACGAATGGCGCCGCCTGCACCGGGAGCCCAGGTCCCCCGAACCGCCGCAGGGCCGCCCTCACTCTGGCCACGAGCTCAGTCGGCGAGAAGGGTTTGACGATGTAGTCGGTGGCCCCCTGCTCCAGAACACTGGCGACCACCTCGTCCCTGCCGTAGGCCGACAGGAATATGACCGGGATGCGGGAGACCGCCAGAATGTCCCCCATAAGCTCTGTACCGTCGCGCTCCGGCAGCATCAGGTCCAGCAGGGCCAGGCGGGGGTTGTGCTCCGTCATCAGGAGCAGCGCCTCCTCCGGGTCTGCGGTCGCCACGGCCCGGAAGCCAGCGGTGGAGAGGGCGTCCCGCACGGACCTGAGCACCATCGGGTCGTCGTCCACTACCAGTACCGTTCCCGCGGATGCCCCTGCGCCCTGGGAGCGTGCGGGCCGGAGAGTGGGTTCGGCGTCCTGGGCCACCGGCAGGGTGAAGACGAACCGCGCGCCCAGGCCCGGCCCGTCGCTCTCGGCCCGGATGCGGCCCCCGTGGGCCTCCACTATCCCCTTGCAGATGGCCAGCCCCAGGCCGGCAGCGCCGTCTCCCGTGTGCCGGTCGTCCCGGCGGGAGAACTTGCGGAACAGGCGGGGCAGATCCTCGGCGGGTATGCCCCGCCCCTGGTCGGCCACGGAGACCTCGACGTCAACCCCCGCGCGGACGGCGGACACCTGGATGATGGAGGACTCAGGGGAGTGCCTCGCCGCGTTAGAGAGCAGGTTGCCGATGACCTGGACGATGCGCCTGCGGTCTGCCATCACCAGGGGCAAATCGGGTCCGATTTCGATGGCCAAGTCGTTCCTGCTTCCAGCGCTCGTGAAGGCGTTCCGGGCCCGGTCCACCAACGCAGCCACCTCCACCGGCTCCGGGTCCACCGGCAGGACGCCAGTCTCGATACGGGCGACGTCCAGCAGGTCGCCGATAAGCTCCCGCATGTGGTCGGCCCGGTCGACGATGATCCGATGGAACTGGCGCATCTCGGCCGGGTCCAGGTCCGCCGCCGCGTTCAGGAGGGTGGTGGCCGCGCCCGTGATGGAGGTGAGGGGCATCCGCAGCTCGTGGCTCACCATGGCCAGGAACTCCGCCCGCAACCGCTCCGACTCCTCTACGGCCGTCATGTCCTGCATAGCGACCACCACCGACTCCAACTCCCCGTTCCCGGAGCGAATGGGCGTAGCGTTGAGCAGCACGGTCACGGTCCGCCCGTCAGGGACAGCCATGACGATCTCCTCGGCCCGCACCGTCTCGCTGGAGCTGAGGACCTCGGCCAGGGGGAACTCCATCATGGAGACCTCGCGCCCGTCGGCGCGCCGGACGGTTATCGACCCCAAGAGGTCCTCCGGCATCTGGCCCCGGCTACGCAGGCCGTCGACGATCCTCCTTCCCTCCCGGTTGAAGGACACCGCAGCGCCCTCCCTCATGTCGAAGACGACGACGCCGACCGGCGAGGTGTCGATGAGGGTCTCCAGGCCGGCCCTCGCCCGCTGCTCCTCCCGGTGCCGCCGGGCGTTGGCGATCACCAGGGCCGCCTGGGATGCGAACATCACCAGGGTTTCCTCGTCTTCCCGGGTGAACTCCAGGCCGGGCTCGTCGCTCCCCACGTAGATGTTCCCCGAACGCACCCCCTGGTGGAGTATCGGGGCCGCCATGAAGGCGGTGAGGGATACGGGCGGGCGGAACTCCGCAAGGCCGATCGACTCGGTGAACTGTTCAAGCGGGCCCACCCTCAACGGACCCGGCAAGGCGTTCAGGTGCTCGAAGAGCCTCTGCCCCTCCGAGGCCTGCCACAGCCGCTCCACGTCGTCGGGGTGCAGGCCGAGGGCCATGTGGTCCTCCACGCGACCGGAATCGTCCAGGGTGGTGATCACGGCGTGGGTCGCCCGCGTCAGCGTGCGGGCGCCGTCCATCACGGCCCGGAGCGCCGTGTCGACGTCCAGGCTCTCATTGATGCGCAGGCTGGCCTCGCTGAGACGGGAGAGGCGGTCTCCCGAATGTTCGGTCCCCTGGAAACTCTCCAACGTCTTCACCTCCCCAGACCAGGGCCTGTCCGGGCGGACAGAGAAGGGCTATCGGGGTGAAATACTAGCTAATTGGGCCGAAAGTTACCACCCCGTTATCAAAACAGGCGAAGACTTTACCCACACGTTACTCATGCAGTCCTTATACTGGTTGCAGGGCGCCCGTTTGCCTTTGCCCACTTGAAGAAAGGGGACGGGGCATTCGATGCTCAGGTGAAATCCTCCCATGCGCCACGTCCTGCTGGCTGCAATCCTACTCGTTGGCGTAAGTTGCGGGACGCCCATCCCGACCTCCGAACCGACACCCCCTTCGACGTCGACGGCCACGCCTACGGCTGTACCCACGCCCACGACCCCTCCTCAAGGCATCACTGCTGACGTCCATGCGTACATCGAGGCGGTGTGCTATGCGCTCATGCCATTCGTTGAGGAAGTCACCCTGGGAGCCCAGACGATGGGCGAGCTCGTCACGGCAATGGAGCCCCTGCTCTTGCTCGCTGAGCTGACACCTCCGGCGGAGCTGCAGGAGTACCACACGGCGCAGCAGGAGCTGGCCCAGTATCTGGTGAGCACGGCGGAGGCGTATGCGCCGGACACGAGCCTCGGCCTGCTCGTTGACGACTCTACCGTGACGGAACAGGCGGACGCCCTGGGCGATGCTGAGGCGGCAGCATGGGAGCGTCTGGCCCCCGCGACCCGCGAGCTGTTTGCGGGCTACGGCTGCGGGTGGGCGTACAACTTCGGTCCCGTGCCCACGTCCACGCCCCTGCCGCGCGTCATCGCCGCCGTGCAGGAGTACGCGGAGCTCGCCTGCGTCGCCCCGTTTGCCGAAGACGCTCCCCTGGACGAGATCGAGGACGAGATCGAGGCTACGTACGAGGCGCTAGGCGAGGTCACCCCGCCCCCGGTGCTGTGGTACTATCACGAGGTACACCTGGCAGGGCTGGAGCTGTCACTCATCGGCATCCTGCTCGCGCAGGAGCAAGAGGCGGACGGCGAGGCAGAGACACGCGAGCACCGCATCGCGATGGGGAATCTCCTCCTGCAGGCGAAGAACCTCGAATTGGCCGCAGGGTCCGTCTGGCACGAGCTAGACCCTGCGATCCAGCAGATACTCACGGGAAGCGGGTGCGTAGAGCCCTGACATGTCAACCAGCCCGATAACTCTTACCATGTTCAAACGTAGCTCCTGTCCCACCGCACTCACGACCCTGTCAGCTCTCCGTGCTCTGTCCCGCCGCGGTCATGCCCGTCGGCCTCGCCCTGGAAGCGCCTCTGCCAGAACGTCCGCGTCCTTCGCCCTGGGGTTCCTTGCGCTCGCGCTTGTCGCGTGCTCGCAGCCGACACCGACCCCAACATCCACGCTCGTCCCGACTCCCACGCCTACGGCTGTCGCGACTCCGACTCCGACCGCAACGACCGCGCCCGTCCCGACACCCACGGCAACCCACACGCCGACTCCGGCACCCTCTCTGCTCGACATGGCAGAAGCCTCGAACTGGTACCGGGACGGCGTTGACCACGACGATGCCGCCTACCGAGAGCCCCGGGCGCTCCGGGCATTGGAAGATATAGACAGGGACAGCCCTGAGTTGGCCGAGGTGGTCTCCGGATGGGATTGGGTCTTCGACGAGGACCTGAACCTGGATGAGGTAGCCGTCATCGAGTACCTAGCCGACCTGACAAGGGAAGGTCCCGCGCTCGTTCAGCCCATGGTCGAGCTCCCATGGATCGCAGATGGCATCGACGACTGGGAGGTCCGGGCGGCCGGTCATCTGTGGCTTATGGCTACCCACTACGACGATGTGGACTTCGCGGTAGAGCTGGCAACCACACCCTGGGTTGTGGACGGCGTCACCTTCCTCGAGGCCTTTTTCGGGATTGAGGCCTTGATCAGGATCGCCGGCGAGGAACCTGGGGTCACCTTCAACGCTCAGGACGGCACGTCCGAGGAGAGGGACCTTCCAGCCGGCCCGGAACTTGCGCGGCAGGTGATGGGCCTGATCGGTCCTCCGTCGAGTGAAAGAGACATCTTCCTGCTGCGCAGACTGAACGATATCCGGGAGGACAACCCGGACACGTTTGAGCGCCTGCTGACGGAACCGTGGTTCGTCGACGGCCTGGACGACGAAGAGCGGATACTCTTGATCGCTGCCGGTGCACTCGGGTATGGAGACCAACTCTCGCAGCCCCATACCGTGGCGTCCCGGACGATAACGCTCCCGCATTCCGGGAACATCAACCTGTGGGGCGTTTGGCTCGACCAGTCTCTTTCGGAGCAAGCGATACTCGCCGAGTTGGAGAAGGCTGTCCGGGGAAGCGAGCGGTTCTGGGAGTTGCCGTTCCCGGCCGGTGACGTGATCCTCTACGTGAAGGACTCCGAGGAATGCACCAGCAAGGACCTCTGGTGCCTCGACCAATATCTGGGCGACATGATGCTGCTCGTCACCTATGAAGGGGGCCCCGAACCAGACGCTCTGTACCGACAAGTGGGCCGTTACTATTTCAATGACGGGACAGGGCCACCCTGGTTCTGGCTAGGCGGCGCGGAGTTCGTGCGGCACTACATCGCCAACGATGGGAATGTCCCGACGGTGGAGTTTCCCGACTACTGCGCGGAGCAGGGAGTCGGCAATCTCCAGGCGCTGGGCATCCTCGGCTACTCGCCGGGCTGGTGCGCGCGACACATGGGCCTGCACCTCATGGCAACGCTACGCGATACGATGGGCGGAGATGCGTGGCTGGCGGCCTTGAGAGCCCTCCACCTCGAGTCCGACGACGACGGCGTGTACCTTGTGCGGTCGCAAGACAGCCCCTGGGAAGAGGACGTCTATCGAGCGTTCATGGAGCACACGCCGCCGGAACTTGTCGATGAGGTCAGAGACGTATTCAGACGGCTGCACGGCGGACCATTCGTCGAAGGGGAGGACCAGGCTCCGGCCCTGCCGCCGCCGGCACCCGTCATCGACGGCGTTCGGGTGAGCGGTGGGATCTGCTACATCGACGAACCGGTGGAGGAACTCCTGCTCGAGGTCTGGTTGCAGCGCACCGTGCGGGGGACCGGCATCATCGAAATCGAGTACCGGCCGGAGGGCGGGGAATGGCAGTCTGGCGGCTATGAGCACCAGGACCCGGCAGCCCCACCCCCCCAAACTCTGCATCGGGACTCGCCCCGCGACGTCCGTATCCGGCCTGCTCCCATCGAGGCCGGTCGCTACGAGCTGCGGGCCCGGATCGAAGGGGACGGCTCGGTGTACTTGAGGACGTGGAGCGAGTGGTCGGACCCGTACCTGTGGCATAACCCCTCTTGGATCGGTGAGTCTTTGGACTGTTGGCAAGAGCGCAAGCCTCCCCCAACTCCAACGCCGCCGCCGCTCCCCGCGCCGGGGGAGCCACCGTCGCCCGCAGTTCGAGAGTACGCCGCCGAGGTGTGCGAACAGATGGAGCGCGTAGGAGAGGTCCTTGCATCGGTCCTTCCCGAGTGGGAGTCACCACTGGGTGAGTACCCTGCTCGCTACACCGCGGAGGAGGCTGTCGACGTGGGAGAGTCAGCCTTCGAGACGTTGTACTTCCTGCCCCAGCAGGCCGGGGTGCAGGGGATGGGGCACTACTTGGGCGAGTTGCATTCGCTGACCATGGGGGTAGCAGGTTATGCAACGCACATAGCGGGCGTGCTCTCGGGGAGATACCACAGCGGCCCCGGCGTAGCCCTCGAGTTCCTGGTACAGGAGAACGAGCGGATCGCGAGCGAGCTCCACCCTACCCTCGGGCAACAGCTCTACGCGCTCTGTCCCGCCGCGGTCATTCCCGTCGGCCTCCTCGCAGAAGTGCCTCTGCCGGACTTCGTCACCGGGCCAGCCCAGGAGTGAGAGACAGCTGCCAGCGCGACGGGTTCCCCGCTACATCGTCCAACGCTTTTCGCCTCCCCGGGCCCGGGTCTGATTGAGCCAAGACCAGCGAACGGGCCTGAAAGTCACCACTACGTTATCAAGCTGGACGATCCCTTTACCCACACGTTACTTCCGAACTCCTATGATCGACTACCAGGTTGCGTTTTGGTCTTGACCACCCATTCCCAGGAGGACCCGATGGAAGCACCGCAACGCGGAACCTCTGCCATCATCAAGTTGGTCGCGGTCGCCATCCTCGTCGGCCTCAACCTGCTCATCGCCGGTTGGGTCTTCGACATCGTGGCGCTACAGCTTATCGGCTTCGTCATTGCCGTCATCACCGCCGCGTCCGCCTACGTCCTCTCCAGACGATGAGGCAGCCCCCATCGTCGTCACCCGTCCACCCAAAACCTACACGCTACCTGGTCGCTTGACACTACCCATCGCAGAGAGGAAAAACCGATGCCACACATTCCTTACAGCAGGCGCGTAGTCGGCGGGCTGCTCATTGCCTATGCGGTCGTGTACGTCATGCAGTACCTTGGCAGCTCGTTCTACGACAGTCCGCAACGCGTGTGGGACATCCTCAACGTCGTCTCCGCGGTGGCCGTCGTCGTGGCGCTCGTCGTCAACGTGCGGTCGGTGCGCGACGGCGTCGACACAGCGCTGCTCTGCGCCAATGGCGTGCTTGCCGTCTGGTTCTTCCACGTCTGGACTGACCTGCTGACGCTCGCCGAGGGTGAGCCGGTGAGCGTCCATCACGACGTCGTATGGGAGATGGTCGCGGCGATGATGCCCATCGTGCTGGGCGCGACCGGCCTCAAGCTCCTGCGGGGAGACCGGTGACGTGTGCGTACCTCCGGGGGCTACTGCTCTTCGTGGCCGTCCCGGTCGCGGCGAGGATGAACAGGGACGCGGCGGGCGAAGAGTAGTGATGCCAGGGTGGCAACGGCCCATCGCGTGTCTGTCCGGTCTATCAGTCTTGTGGTTCGGCCTTGCGATCATCCTGCTGCTGGCCGGCTGCTACGCCTGTGTGTCGTACGCCATGGCTTCCGGTGTGACCTCGCCCGACAGGAGCCCACTGGAGGGACACCCCGATGCATACGGCCTGCCGTCCGAGGACGTGGCGTTCTCCCCGCGGGGCGGCGAGTGGGCTGACATCGCCCTGAGAGGCTGGCTCATCAAGGCAGAAGGGCCGGCGCGTTCCGGCGAAGAGCTGACCGTGATAGTGGTCCACGGGCTGAACAGCAACCGCACGGGAGACAATGCCCTGGCGCTGACCCGTAGACTCTTCGGCCTCGACTACAACGTGCTCCTGTTCGACATGAGAGGCCACGGAGAGTCGGACGGCGACCAGGTGTCCGCCGGATACTTCGAGAGGTGGGACGTCCTGGGCGCCTACGACTTCCTCGTGGAGAGGGGCGTGCCCCCGGTGAGCGTGGGCGTGTTGGGCCTCAGCATGGGCGGCGCAGCCGCGCTGCTGGCCGCCGCGGAGGAGCCCGCGCTCCAGGCCGTTGTGGTCGACAGCGCTTTCGCTCACGTGCGGGACATGATCGCCCAGGAAACGGCGCGCACCACGCTCTTCTTCAAGTGGATGGTGCCGGCGTTCATCCCGGGCATGGAGGTGATGTCCGACGTCCTGTACGGCATCGACGTGGGCGCGGTGGCCCCGGAGCAAGCGGCCGCAACTCTTGGCTACCCCATCCTGGTGATCCACGCAGGTGCCGACAGCCGCATACCCGTAGAGCAGGGCGTTCGCATCCACGCCTCGGCCCAGAATGGCAGCGAGTTCTGGGCGGTCCCCGGTTCCGACCACGTCGACGCCTTTCTCGACGCGCCGGACGAGTACGTGGAGCGGGTAGATGCCTACTTCAACGACCGGCTCATGGGAACCGCACCGGGCAAGCAAGGCGGGAGCGCTGACGAGCAGTAACCGGCCGTTGCTCCGCGATTCGGTCCGGACCGCCAAACGCGTAGTGGACTCACAGGCGAGTCCCGGCAGCTTCGCGCTGCGGTTGACCGTGGAGAACCGGAGCGCCGGAACTCAGGAGTTTCTGTCGAATCTGGCAGAAAGTCACCATTACGTTATCAAACCGGATAACAACTTTACCCACACGTTACTCCTGACTCCCTATGCTATTGAATCGGATGCAGACTCCCGCCATACAAGAGGAGGACCGCACCGGAGCCATGCGGGACGCTGACGAGACACGCGCACCTGTCCCCACACGAGGGAACAGCCTCAAGGGCATCGCTGTACCCACGGCTTACCGGACCAACGCCGACAGGGCACTGGCCAAGTACCCTGTGCAAGCGGCCAACTATCTCAAGCACACGCTGGTAGGCGATCCTCTCCTGGACGGGATGCCGCAGGAGCTCGCCGATATGGCTCGGAGCGAGGTATATCGGTTCGTCCAGGCGGGCATGGACCAAGACCTGGACGCCATGCGCCACGCTCCTCGAGTGCTGCGCGACTTCTTCGTCGATGACCCGCCTCCCGATCCGCCCTGGCTGGACTACGAGGCCTTCAAGCCCGGCATCCGCAAGTTCCAGAGGGACAGCGGGCTGATCATCTCCGGGTTCGCGGCCGGCGTGCTGGTCGACGGTTTCGGGACGCTCATCAGCAGATCGTTCGTCCACACGGGCCGCGTGTTCGAACACGGCGTCAGGCGGCTTCAGCAGAACAACCGTAACTTCGTGGACATCTTCTTCCCCGGCGGGCTGGAGAGGCAGGGTGACGGATGGAAGCTGTCCGTCCGCATCCGGCTCATTCATGCGCAGATGAGGCACCTGCTGAATGCCAGCGAAGAATGGGACGGCGAAGCGTGGGGGACTCCGATAAGCGCAGCGCACCTCGGCTATGCCGCCGCCTGTTTCTCGGCGCGGACCATCGTGCACGCGGAGTCCGTGGGTGTCCGGTTCACCCAGGAAGAGAAGGAGAGCATCTGCGCCATCTGGCGCTACGCCGCCCACATCATGGGAATACCCGAGTCCATCACGTTCACGAACTACAAGGAGGCCCTCGAGATGCACGAAGTGGGCAACGCCTGCGAACCGCCCATTGCCGAGGAGTCCATCATCATGGCGAACGCGCTGATCAACTCCGCTCCACTGGTTGCGGGCGTGACGGACCCGGCGATACGGAGGGCCATGGTGGAGCGCGAGATATACCCCATATCGCGGGCGCTCATCGGGGATGAGCTCGCTGACCGGTTGCGCTTCCCTAAGTCCAGGACGATAGGCATCTTGTGGCAGTTCCGCATGTTGCAGCGCATCAGGCGGCTGATGGCGAGACTTCGAGGGAAGAGCGTAACCGCCGACAACTTCGGCCAGATGCTCGCGATCTCAGCGTTCGACGATGCCGGGATCAGCTACAAGATGCCCGACCATGACCGAGACGAGATGTCCAACAGATGGTGAACCCGGCAGCGTTCGGCCCCATCGAGATACTCCTGCTCGCTGCGGTCCTCGGCATGCTTGGCGCAGCCCTGCTCGTAGCGAGCTGCTGCGTGCTTCGTCGGACGCACAATCGCCCTGATAGTCGAGAGTAGGGTGTCGTGGGCTGGGGAATGCTACGAACCGCCGACGAGCCTGGCTCTCACTGGCCCTGCCTGGCGCCCTTCTCAAGGTCAACGCCGAAGTCCGGCTCAAGACCACGCGCTGCTTTTGCGTCCGGTCCCGGCCTCGGAGCAGTATCACGATCCGGGAACCCTTTTCCCGTTGGCAACGTATGACTAGGGTAGCAGGCCCTCTCGAATGCACGGAGACTCAGGAATGGGCCTTGACGGGGATACGAGAGATGCATGAGCGCGCCAATGGCCTGAACAGACCGAGGCAGCCGGTGCGGTTCACGGTGATCGTCACGGCCCTCTGCGTGACGCTCACCGCGCTGCTGTCGGCGTGCGACAGTGGACCGGAACCTGCCGACACCCCGGAACCACTGACCATTCCCAGCCCGACGCCCACGGCGGTTGATCGGGCCATTCCAGTCGTATCGAACGAATTGCGCTCGGACAAGGAGCGGGCCGCGCCATCGGCCAGCGGTACGGAAGTGGCTGACGTGGTCGACGGCAACAGCGCCTTCGCCTTCGACCTGTACCAGGCCCTGAGGGGACAGCAGGGAAACCTGTTCTACTCGCCCCACAGCATCTCGCTGGCCCTCGCCATGACCTACGCAGGGGCGGGGGGCCGGACAGAGAGGCAGATGGCGGACACGCTCCGCTTCTCCCCGACCCAGGACCAGCTTCACGCAGCGTTCAACACCCTGGGCCAGTACCTTGCCTCCCGCGGCACAGACGTTCACAGCAGAAACGGAGAGGGATTCAGGCTGAACATCGTCAATGCGGTCTGGGGCCAGCAGGGGCACCCGTTCCATGAGGCGTTTCTGGACGTACTGGCCGAGAGCTACGGAGCAGGAGTAAGGCCCGCCGACTTCATCGCCGCCCCCGAGGAGTCCAGGATAGTGATCAATGACTGGGTGGCGGAGCGCACGGAGGACAGAATCAGAGACCTTGTCCCGCCGGGCATCATCAACCCGCTGACCCGCATGGTGCTGACCAACGCCATCTACTTCAACGCTTCATGGATATTCCCCTTCAGTGAAGGCAATACACGTCCACAGCCCTTCCACCTGCTGGACGGCGGCAGCGTCGACGTCCCGATGATGCGAACATCGGAGGACTTCGGCTATGCGGCGGGAGACGGATACCAGGCCGTGGACCTGCCGTACGTCGGAAACGAGCTGTCCATGACCGTCATGGTCCCGGACAAGGGTCGGTTCCGAGAGTTCGAGGACTCCCTGGACTCGGGCCTCGCGGAGCGAATCATCGCGAACCTCGGGGTCCGCCATGTTACGCTCGACCTGCCGAGGTTCGAGTTCGAGTCCGAGTTCCGGCTCGGCGAAACACTGAAGTCCATGGGCATGTCCGACGCCTTCGACAGGGCAGCCTCCGACTTCTCCGGGATGGACGGGCGGTCGTGTCTCGCCGGAGACCCGGGGTGCCTTTACATCCGCGAGGTGGTCCACAAGGCATTCGTGTCGGTGGACGAAGCGGGCACCGAGGCGGCCGCGGCCACCGCCGTAATGATGCAGAACGAATCCGCTCCTCCAGACCCCGTCAGCGTCACGGTAGACAGGCCATTCGTCTTCCTGATACGGGACCGGGAGACCGGGGCTATCCTCTTTGCCGGACGTGTGCTGGAGATCTAGGATGGCCACCAGTCCCTCACGCTGGCCCGGTGGAGGGAAGGGGGAACATCGCTTTTTTCAGGGCCGCGCTGGCGTGGTGCTGGTGTCGGCCCTAGCACTCTTCTCCCTTGCGGCAGCGGGCTGCAGCGACCCACCGGCGCCGAACATGGCCTACCCGCTTACGTCGAGAGCAACGCCCACTCCCCTGCACACGCCTGTCCCTGGGCCAACTCCCACCGCTGCGCCAACCCTGACTGCTGCGGCAACGTCCATGCCAACGGCCATCCCTGCGCAAACTCCAACCTCCACCCCTGCTCTTTCACCTTCACCAACGCCTGCCGCTGCGCCTGCGTCTCCGACTCCGGCACCGGCACGGGAGTGGGAGTTCCACCGCGTGGCCGTCAACGGGTCCACGGTAGTCGTCGAGTTGCGGGCGCCCGAAGGAAGCAGCGTCAGCGTCAAGCTCGGCGGTCAGGAGCCGGACGAGGTCTTCCATTCGGACGGGATCCTGAGGAACATATTCGGAGAAGTCGAACCGGGGAGGTCCTCGGTGCTCGTCTACGACGCGGGGGGCCTTTCGGGGAGCAGGGAGATCGAGGTGACAACGCTGCCACCGACCCCGGCGGCCGAGGCAACGCCTGTTCCCAGCCCAACGGCGCCGACGGCAACGGCGCCCTCCCCAACGCCGGGCGCAACGGTGACACCGGCGCGCACCCGGGAAGAGCTGATGGAGGAGGCCCTCGCCGAACACATCCCCTGGTACAGCGACCCGCCGTATCCCCTTGCCGTGTCGCCGATACGGGAGATATGGCAAAGAGACCCGGAGCTGGGCCGCGCGGTGGCGCAGGCGCCCTGGATCGCCGACGGCCTCGACCCGCTGGAGGACGACGCGGTCTATGGTTTGGGCCACCTTGCCGACCATGATCCCGCGCTGGCGCTCCGGATGCTCTCCTACACATTGGAAGAGCCGGTGCGGTCCCGGAACACCTGGCTGCTCCATACGCTGGGGCGGATGAACACGGAGCACGAGGAGTCGTTCGATCTGCTCATCGGACAACCCTGGTTCACGGACGGGCTCGACGCCGGGGAGCGCGCGTTCATCAGCGCGGTGAGCCACACGACCGGGATAGACGCTCTGTACAGGGGCCTGCTCGCCGAACGCTTCACACGCTCGGCAACCATATCGCTGCCCCTGGCGGGCGAGGTCGAACTGTGGGTGTTCTCCAACGATGCTCCATCGCCGGACGAGGATGTTCTGGCGCTGGTGGAGCGTGGGGCGCGGGGCGCCGAGAGGCTCATGGGTGCCCCGTTCCCCTGGACCGACCTCATCGTCCTGTCGTTGGACGTCGACGCATACAACATCGGACACGGCGGAGTGAACTGGGGTGATTCCGTGGTGCTCCTGAGGGGGGCTGACCCGAACCTGTCAGGCGGCAGTTCGACTCTCTACCACGAGATTGCGCATTTCTGGCTGAACGGCGACATCGGGCCCTTCTGGTTGTACGAAGGCGGGGCCAACATGGTTGCCGAGTATGTAAGCGCCGGCGGTCAGGCCGTCGCGGGCAATGAGGGCGTGCTCGCGTACTGCCGGGACAACGGAGTCCCGAACCTTCACGCGCTCAGCGACACCGACCATCCGAACCCCGTGGCGCAGAGCACCTGCGGTTATGGGATGGGCCACCATTTCCTGGCCACCCTGTTCAAGACCATTGGGGAAGCCCCGTTCTCATCGGCGATGCGGGAACTGCACGAGCGGTACCTGGACTATCAGCCCTACCCGACCGACGAGCGGGTCTACCGGATATTCCTCGGGCACACCCCACCGGGCCGCGAAGCGGCGTTCCTCGACGCGTTCAGGCGGCTCCATGGCGGGCCCTTCCTCACCGGAAGCTGACGCGTAGCCGGGTGCGTGCAGGTCGCCGAGGCGCTGCAGGGCATCGAATCGAACGCAGAGCACAGCCCGAGTCCGTCGGCCTGTGGTCATGTCGGCCGCTGCTCGAATGGCTGGCGCCATGAGCATCCCGGGCGGAGCCAATCTCTTAGCTGTTGCTGCGCGACCACCACCGGGTCAATCTCTTCCAGAGCCGCTGCGCGAGCGCGCCCAGCAGAAGCGCGAGCAAAATCAGGATGCATGTCTCCGGCCAGGGGGACCCTCCCTGGCCGGACCCTGCTCCCGGCGTGGCTGTCGCTGCAGGCGGTGCTGGGGTTGCGGTCGGTACAGGAGTAGGAGTGCGCGTAGCAGGAGGCGTGGAGGCAGGGGTGTGAATGGGAGCCTGGGTTGCCGTCGGCGTCGGTGTAGCGGTTGGAGTTGCCGTGGGCGTGGGTGTAGGGGTAGGGGTAGGGGTGGGCGTGGGTGTGGGAGTAACGGTGTGAGTGGGAACAGGCGTTGACGTCGGCTCGGATGTAGCGGTGGGGACCGCTGTGGGGGGCGGGGTCGGCGTGGGTGTGGGGGTCGGCGTAGGTGTGGGCGTCGGCGTGGGTGTGGGGGTCGCTGTGGGTGTGGGGGTCGCTGTGGGTGTGGGCGTCGCCGTGGGTGTGAGGGTTCTGACAGGCGTGTAGTCTCTGTAGGTCCTCCGGTCCCGCGGCTTGGGGGTTGGGGTTGGACGGGCTTCGGGACGGGTCGGCGTGTCGGTAACGGGTGTGGACCACGACCCCACGCCCACCGAATTGACGGCGCGCACCCGCACGTCGTAGGGCACGCCGCCGGTCAGGCCGGTGATGGTACGCGTCCGGCCACTGGTCACGTCCGTGTCCGTGCCCGGCCAACTCGGGGCCGAGGACCGCTTGTGCTGGACCTCGTACCGGAGAATGGCTGCGCCGCCGCTGTCCGCTGCGTCCCACGATGCCGTGAGCCTGCGGTCGCCGGGGGATAGCGTCAGTCCGCCCGGCGCGCCGGGCACCGTGACCTGCGCTCTCACCGACACGCTCACCTGCTGCACCGCCAGCCCTGTGGGATACCTGGGATCGCTGCCGCCCACCGCGTGACTGATGGTGGCGGAGCCCGCCTCAACGCCGGTCACCGTCACCGGCTGCGCCGTGCTCCAGGTGGACGTCGTGAAGGTCAGTGCGCCACCCACGGACGCCTTGTCCGGTGCGCTGCTGTCCGGCGTGACGGTCACGTCAGTCGTGGGCTGACTGTTCAGCCGCACGTTGTAGGTGGACGTTCCGTTGACCGCGACGGTGACGCTGCCGGGCGACACCGTCACCCCGGCCGTGTCATCGTCAAGAATCGTGACCCGCGCCGTGCCGGGCGAGCCCACGGTGTAGGCCGAGCCGGGCTGAATGGTGATGGTGAAGCTCTCGTCGTCCTCGTCGATCGCGTCGTTCACGATGGCGGGAACCGAGAGAGTGGCTGTGGAAGCGCCGCTCGCAAAGGCGACCCGCGTGGGAGGGGACGCGCTCAGGTCGGTGGACACTGCGGCAGTACCGTCCGCGGCGGCCACGGTCACGGTCAGGGCGCCGCCCGCGTAGTCCCTCGTCAGCATGATGGGCAGCGCTCCGCCCACGCTCTCGCTGCGCGAGACTGCGCCTGTGCCCTGGAACCGCACCTCCGGCAACGCGCGCGTGACGGTGACGGTGTAGGTCTGCTGCGACCCGTTCTCCGCGGTGACCACGACAAGGATGGCATTGGCGCCGTGATCCAGGCTGATGCTCCCGCTGGGCGAGCCGCTGGTGGTCGACGCGCCGTTGACCGTGACGGATGCTGCAGAGTGGTTGACCGTGGGCGTCACCGTGGTGCTCGTGACCCCAACGGCCACGCTGACGGTGTAAGAGTAGGCGGTGGAGGAGAAGGCCGGCGAGATGCTCCCCACCGAGACCGACAGCGCCCGCAGCGTCGCGTCCGAGGACTGCGTGGGGATCGGAGTGGGCGTCGGCGTAGGAGTCGGGGTAGGCGTCGGCGTAGGGGTCGGGGTAGGCGTCGGCGTTGGGGTTGAGGTAGGCACCGCCCCAGCCAGCGGTTCTGCCCTCAGGACGTTGGACCCTCGTCCCGGATCCTCTCCTACGTATGGCAGCACCCAGAATTCGTACGTGACGCCTTCGTCGAGGCCCGCAACGGTGGCCGACGTCGCGCTGGCATCGAGCAATGCAGTGGATGGGTTCGGATCATTGACGTCCGCAGTGAGTAGCCGGTAGTTCACAGACCAGCCGGCGATGGTGACCCCGGAGCGCGCAGGGCCGTGGGTCCACCTCACCGTGACCTGCCCTGGGGCGGGGCCGGGTTCAGCCGAATTCAGCGCAGCCGGGTTGGGAAAGTTATATTCGATGGCCTGGGCCGTCCAGTTGTAGGCGACGTCGGTATCGTCGTCGTGTGTGGACCATTCGCTCCGCTGACCGCCACGGGTGGCCCGTATCCTCCACTGGTACTTGGTCCCTTGAGTCAGGCCGGTCACTATCGCCGGTTGGCTAGTGCCGGTGTAGCTGAAGTTGGACCAGTTTCCCCAAGTGCCGCCGGACTCGGAGCGGGTCTGGATCTCGTAGCCGTCCGCCCCGGGGGACTCGTACCAGAACAGGTAGGCGCCGAGGTGCAGAATGGCCACCTCGGCAGCTGCCGGCTTCGCGGGGGCCTGCGCCCCAGCGGCGGGCGCGGCGCCGTGGAGGAGTAACGCGCCGAGCAGCGCGGCGCTCAGCAGGGGGAGCAGTATAGCGGCGCGGCGTGTCCACATAGAACTTCTTGCTCCCGGGGGCAGTAGCACAGGTCTCCTACTCCTGCCTTCCCGACACCGGCGAACCGGAGCCCTCCAGTTGCGCTGATGTACTCACACAGGAGGTCTGTCATGCGCACCAGGCGGGCTGCGCCTCAAAGCGGCGCGTAAGCGGGTATCCCAACATAGCCCTGCTCACTCCTGCACGTGAACAAGATAAGAAACGCTGTTTGAGTCACTTCTGGCGAATTGAGTAGAAAGTTACTGATATATTATTTATTAGAATTTAGTCTTTATCAATACGTTATTTATAAATCACTATGCTGATGCTGCGCGTACAGGTGGAATTCTCCGTTCACGGGACCTCGCAAAGACTTGGAGGAGAACACGCTGGAGGTTGCGATAACCCTAAGGCGCGCACGGATGCTGCTGTCCCCAACCAAGGCGTTCATCCGGCCGTTCGTCAAGGAGACCGCGGTCCGGCCCGGGAGGGCCGTGATCCGCTACACCATCCCCACCCCCCTGGACAACGACATCGACGGGGCGGACGTCGCGGAGGTCGCCCTCAGCCGACGATTCATGAAATCAGTAGCGCGTGGTGGGGAAGGGGAGACTCGAACTCCCACGCCGCAAGGGCACATGATCCTAAATCATGCGCGTCTGCCATTCCGCCACTTCCCCACGGAAGCAATCGTACCGCACCAGCCTAGAAGCGGGGGCGCCTGCGACGACGCGGCGGGCGGCGGCGGGCAGGCGAAGCAGGCCGGGGTTCAGGCTGCACATCCACGGGTCCCGCGGAGAGAGAGCCGGCCGAGCGCACGTCCGGGGACGCCGCCACCTGCACAGGCGGCGAGGGGCGCATGTAGACAAGGGCAAGCAGCAACATGAGCGGGTGGACCAAGGGCAACCCGCCCAAGAGGAGGTAGAGGAAACCCGTTACGACACCGGCGACAGACCACCACATGGTCTTCATCCGCTTGCGGCGCGCCATCAAGGGAATGAGACCGACGGAAACGATGAGCAGGCCGAGGAGGATGGCCTGCCCGGCTGAGGTAAGCGTCTGCCTCGGCATCGGGGCCTCTTCCGGACCGTCCCCCGACGCCGGAGCCTCGGCTGGAGCCTCGGCAGGGCCTTCGCCTTCGGGCGGAGACTCCGTGAACATCAGGAACACGGAAAGGACCAGGGCAATGCTGGTCGCAAAGGCGAGCGGCCATGCGAACAGCGGCGGCATGGAGAAGAGGAACGGTGTCTTGGTCTGCATGCCGGAAGCGTACACGACCGCGCCCACACTTGACACCACACCCGCACGCTCGCACGATTACACGCGCGCCCGTCAGGGGCGCATTTTCATTACGGAGGAAGAGATGAGCGTAGACCTGGGAGGCCTCACGATAGAGAACGCTGAAGAGAGGTTCGTGGAGATGAGCCACGGCACGACACGCTACATCGAGGCAGGCGACGGCTATCCCACCATCCTCGTGCACGGAGTCGGCTACACGAGCGGAGCGCACGACTGGGCGCTGAACATCGGCCCGCTCTCCAGCAAGCTGCGCGTCATCGCGGTGGACGCACTGGCCTGGGGCAAGGGCGAGGGCTGGCTGGAGCAGGAGTACTCGTTCGCCTATCTCGTGGACTTCCTGCGCGAGTTCCAGGACGTGCTCGGGCTGGAGAAGACCAACCTGGTTGGCCATTCCATGGGCGGGTGGCTCGCGTCGCTCTTCGGTTACGAGAGCCCCCACCGGCTCAACAAGCTCGTCCTCGTGGCCAGCGGCGGAGCGATGCCACGGCAGTTACCCAGTATGGTGCAGTTCCAGCCTCCGTCGCGCGACCAGATCCTTGCCGGTCTGCAGACCAGGGTTAACGCGGACGTGGACCTCGAGGCGATGGCCGACTACCACTACGCCCTCACGCATAACCAGGAACGGCTCGGCGCCTACCAGCGCGTGCTGAACCACATGAACAACATGGAGACGCGCCGCCGCTACAACACCGTGCGCCGCTTCCCACACATCCCCGTTCCCACGCTCGTGGTCTGGGGCAGGAACGACCAGAC
Organism: Dehalococcoidia bacterium; assembly: GCA_034423175.1. Classification (GTDB taxonomy): domain Bacteria; phylum Chloroflexota; class Dehalococcoidia; order Lucifugimonadales; family Australimonadaceae; genus Bin16. The sequence continues at coordinate 55,147 of DAOUJA010000082.1, read as the reverse complement.
CAACGCGCTGGAGATGGGCGAGATGACCCATGCAGGCATCCCCGGCTCCAAGATGGTGGTCCTGGACTGTGACCACTGGGTCCCGACCGGAGCGTCGGAAGAGCTGAACGCGGCCCTGCTGGACTTCCTGCCGGACTAAGCAGAGGCCGACCCTGCCGGGCGACCCCCTTGCCGCCCGCTAGTCCAGCACCTCGATGCGGAAGAGGTGGCTGCCCGCGACCCGGGCGTCCAGTGTATCCAGCGCGTCCTCTTTCTCGAGGATGCGGGTGAGCAGGGCGCGTTTCTCGTCGACGTCGCGCACCAGGGTGGCGCGCGCACGCAGGTCCTGCTGCACACTCTGCTTCAGGTGGTAGGTGAACTCCGGGTTGGCGAACAGGTTGGCCGCCCAATCCCGCTTGCCGGGGTTGTTGGAGAGGTAGATCCGGCCGTCCAGGTGGCGAAGCCGCACCTCCTTGCGGTGCGACTTGCCGCTCTTGCGGCCGGTAGTCGTGATGTCAACGAGCCTGTCGGTCTCCAGTGCCTGGCGTGCTGCGTCGTCCAAGGGTTGTGGCTCCTTCGGGGTTCGTGTGGATCAGCTGGTCAGCGAGCTGGCGATGTAGGTGTGGGTGATGACCTCCCACACGTGGCCGTTCTCGCACTCGAAATAGAAGCCGCGGCCCTGGTGCTTGTAGTTGATCTTGCCGTCCGTGCGCGTGCCCGGCCCGCTGCCGTACACGACGCCTTCGTCCTTGATCCGCCCCAGGATATCGTCGAACTCCTGGTCGGAGGCGAGGAACGCGTAGTGGTTGGAGCGCGGCTTCGCTTCGCCCTCGCGCAGGTCGTCGAAGTCGAGGGTGAGTTTGTCGTTGATCTTCACCGGGGCGAAGTGGCCGTAGGGGCCGTCGTACGTGAGCCCGAAGACCCGCGCGATGAATTCGGCCGACTTCACCTTGTCGTAGGCGGGAACGATGGTGTGGTCCAACTGAAGCGCCATGATCTGCCTCCCTGTGTGTCCTCCAGATGCTGTGCCCTAAGCATACTCCCGGCCGCAACCGCGCGCAGCACCCATCCTGACCTGCGAGAAGCGGCGCGCGATGGTAGGCTACCGCAGCGCGCTGCAGCGCCAGAGGAACGACCGATGATCATCGACATGCACACGCACATCGTCCCGAAGGACTTCCCCTACCTCCCCGACCGTCCCTCCGGCGACGCTTTCCCCTCGATGGAGCCGAAGGACCAGGGGCGCTCCACGATCATGATCAGCGGGGAGGAGTACCGGACAGTGCGCGACGTCTGCTGGGACGCCCCCAAGCGGGCCGCAGAGATAAGCGGCCAGGGCACCGACAAGCAAGTGCTCTCTCCCCTGCCCGAGCTGCTCATGTACCACCTGGACCCGAAGGACAGCGCCGACCTCGCACGGCACCTGAACGAGACCATCGCCGGCATGGTCGCGGCGGAGCCGGAGCGCTTCTACGGGCTCGGCTCCGTCCCGATGCAGGACATCGAGCTCGCTGCGGCGGAGCTGCGCGTCATCAAGGAACTGGGCCTGCACGGCGTGGAGATACGCTCCAACATCGAGGGACGCAGCCTCGGCGAGGAACGGTTCCGTCCGTTCTTCCGCGAGGCCGCCGCGCTCGGGCTCGCAGTGTTCCCGCACGCCAACCGTCCCACGTTCGCAGACCGGTTGGCGCACATCCCGCCCATCGTTGCGGACGCGCCGCTCGGCTTCCCGATCGAGTCGGGACTGGCGGGAGCGTCCATCATCTGGAGCGGCCTGCTGGACGAGCTGCCGGAGCTGCGGATATGCATCAGCCACGGGGGCGGCGTTCTCATGCAGTTGCTCGCCCGCAGCGACGAGAACTGGCACTCGCGCGAGCCTGTGCGCAAGCTCATCCCCAAGGCGCCGATGGAGTACGCCGCGATGCTCTACTACGACGACATCACGTTCGGGACGGCCCCGCTGCGCTACCTGATAGACCACGTAGGCGCGGGGCAGGTGATGATCGGCTCGGACTGGCAGGGCACGGGCCCCAAGAGCCCGTCGCCGGAGGAGGAATTCGAGGCGCTCGGCCTCGGCTCCGAGGAGCGCGAACTCATCGGCTGGAAGAACGCGCTCCGCTACCTGGGCGTGGAGTAATCGAAGGCTAGGCCTGCCGCACCCTCTGGATGAACGCGAAGTCTTCCGCCTGCGGCGCCCGGTCCATGCCTTCGAACGAACCCGCCTCGTAGTTGCGGCCTATCGCTTCCACGAGACCGGGCTTGCTCGCGAAGTGCGCCATCGTCCGCTCGTGCAGCGCGTCCCACCGGGCCGCGAGCGCCTTTGCCTCCGCGCTCGCCGGGTCGAGGTCACGCGACGCCCGCACGTCGGCGAGCAGCGCCGTCCACTCGCGTTCTACAGCCTCAATCTCCTCGGCCGGGGTCTCGGCGCGCAGTTCCGCGAACTGCGCCATCTGCTCCGGCGTGTAGTACTGCTCCATCAGATCGCCTCCGCTGTTCCCGGCTGCCTCCGCAGCCGTCAGTACCAGGTCCCAGTCCCACGCACCGCTGCGCTGCTGTGCCTGCAGCGCGTCCCCAATGGCCGACTCGATGCGCCGCAACTCCTCGATGCGTTCCCGCAGGGCGTGTTGCTGGATGCGCAGCGACGCGGCGACTTGGAAGTCCCCACCGTCCAGCACGTCACGGATGCGGCGCAGGGGGAGTCCCAGGCAGCGCAGCGTGAGCACCTGCTGCAGACGCAGGAGGTCTGGCTCGCCGTAGAGCCGGTAGCCCGCTTCCGAACGGGCCGAAGGCTGCACGAGGCCTAGCCGGTCATAGTGGTGCAGCGTCCGAACGGACACGCCGACCCGTGCGGCCAACTCCCCGATGCGATAGGAGCGTGGGTGCGTGCTCATAACAGCATCAGCCTAAAGCCTGACGCTGCGTAAGGGTCAACACCCTCCTCGAACGATGCCGGCGACAGCCTATGCGCGGCTGTCGCCGGTGTAAGAAGAGGTACGGCCCGGGCCCACGAAGCGGTTGCCGTCGACCGTGGCGATGTCCTCGGACGGCAGCGATGCCTCGTCGCCCTCGGCGACATCGGCGCCACCCAGGACATCGACGAACCGGACGCTCGCAGTGGCGCCGTCCGCGCTCACGCTCAGCAGTACGACAACGTCACCGCTTACCGTCACCAGGCGCGTGCCTTCTTCGATGCCTTCCAAGTTCATGCTTCGACTCCGAATGCTTCTTTCTAGCCGGGCGAGACCTCGACCGTCGTCCTGGCCGATTTCGGGAACGGCGGCGGGAGCGGAGCGCCGATACGCTTGGCGTACTCCAGGTTCAGCGTGTTGAACTTGCCGGACGAGCCGGTCGACATCCCTTCGGCGTGTCGGTCCGGGTTCTTGGGAATGGCCTTCTTCCCTTCGATGATCTCGTCGTCCATACGGTCGAACGGTATCCAGATGATGTCGTTCTTCGCGGGGTCGCGGAACACGTTCATCGGCTCCCCGCCGTCCTCCATGATCTGCATCTGCTCCAGAAGCATGCGGCGGAAGAGGATGATTCCGATGTCCGACTGTCCCAGCTTCTCAAGATAACGGCGCGTTCGCGGGCCCTGCGACGTCCACGCGAAGTGGTCCTGCCCGCTGTTGTTGTCGAGCTGCTCCCAGATGGGCTGCCCCCACTCGTCCACCCCGGCGATCGGCACGTGGTAGACGGGTATCTCGTCTTCCCGCTGGTCCGGGTTCTCCCCTTCGCGCGGCCAGTGAGACTGGTAGTAGACGTAGTAGGTGTGGGTGTCATCCATCGGAACGCGGATCTGGAAGTCGTGCCCACCGGTACCGGACTCGAGGTTCGGGAAGAGTATGGGGTGACCGTAACGCCAGCCTATGGACTCTTCCTGCTCCTCGCCCTCCAGCCAGCGATGCTTGAGGACCCCGTGCTCGAACCTGCTGGTGGATGCGGAGATGTGCCGCATGGTGCGGCCCGCCTTCCGCCAGTACGGGCCGAAGTCTTCGTTCTCTTCCGGCGGGCGCTTGCCGTAGATGTCGCCGCGATGCTTGAGCAGCCCGACCCGCTGCAGAGCGTACTTCGAGAAGTAGCCGTGGAGGTATTCCGCGTGGATGGGGTCCAGCGAGTTCTCCATGATCTGGAGCCAGTTGCAGGTGACCACCGTCCAGCCGATGCTCCGAACTCTTCCTTCCTCCACAAACGGATAGTAGTGCGGGAGCAACGGAGCAGGCTGTGGGCCGAGGTAGGCGAATATCAGACCGCCGAGCGTCTCCACCGGGTAGGCCTTCAACTGCACACGCTCGGGGAAGGTTGAATTCGCAGGCTCCGCAGGCATCTCCAGGCACTGGCCCGTCTCGTCGTACAGCCAGCCGTGGTAGGGGCAACGGAGTCCCTTCGGTTCAGGGATGCCCCAGAGCATGTTGACCCGGCGGTGAGCGCATGAGGCGTCGATCAGGCCGAACGTGCCGCTCTCGTCCTTGTAGAGGACCAGGTCTTCGCCCAGAAGGCGGATCGCCTTCGTGGGGTTCTCGTTGAACTCAGACACCCCGGCTATGGGCTGCCAGTAGCGCCGCATCAATTCGCCCATGGGCGTCCCCGGGCCGACCAGCGTCAACCGGTCGTTCTGCTCTTCGGTCAACATCGCTTCACCTCCCTGATTACTTTGACGGTGCTTCCCTGCTATGGAAGATTGCCACTCCGCGCCGCTCCGGTCAAATGCGTCAGCCGCCTATCCGCCCAGGACGGGCGAGCCGTGGTGGTGCACCAAGAGCCACCGCCCGCTCCGGCTACGAAAGACGTTCGTCGCTTCTACCCGGGCGTCCATCACGCGTCCACCGGTCACCGACGTCAGGTTCTCAGTGCACGTGACCCACGCGACGCCGCCCTCGACCGTCGCCTCCGCGCCAGTGATGGTAAACGTCATCATCGCCGCGCCATCGAATATCCGCTCCCAGCTTTCCATGACACTGGCCCAGCCGTCGAGCGTCGGCCATCCGGGGTGGATGCAGGTGACCACGTCTTCACGCGACCAGACCTCCTCCATCCGGTGGATGTCCAAGGTGCCGAACGCGTCGTAGAAGGCCTTGTTGGCGTCGAGTACCGCCGCTTCTTCCGCGTCGCTCATCGCGTAGACTCTACCACGATAACCCCGCCTTCGACGGGGGATGTATCATCCGCTCGCAGAGAGGGAGGAACACCATGCCCAGTTTCGACATGACAGACCGCGTGGCCATCGTCACAGGAGGCTCGCAGGGGTTCGGTAAGGCCATCTCGCTCGCACTTGCACGCCAGGGCGCGAACGTCGTTGTCGCGGCGCGCGAGCCGGAACAGGTCACGGTCGGCAGAGAGCGGCCCCACGCGCCGGTGCACCCCGTCGTGGACGAGATCCGCGCCATCGGCAGCCGCACGCTCGGCGTCACCGCAGATGTCCGCAACCAGGACGAGGTGGACAACCTCGTCGCGGAGACGATGAACGAGTTCGGGCGCATCGACGCGCTCGTCAACGTCGTCGGCGGGAGCTGGGGCGAGACGTTCCGCTCCGGCCCCCTCATGGAGCTGGAGCCGCACGACTTCATCGAGTGCTACCGGGTGAACGTGCTCACGGCGTTCATGTGCTCCAAGGCCGTGCAGCCGATCATGAAGGCGCAGGGCAAGGGCGCCATCGTCAACATCGCGTCAGGAGCCGGCATCAACCCCGGCACGGGACAGGCAGCCTACGGCGCGGCCAAGGCGGGGGTCATCAACATGTCCAAGTCCATGGCCTACGAATGGGCGCCGGAGATACGGGTCAACGCCATCGCGCTCGGCGGTATCGAGACGCCCCACCGCCCGATGTGGCACGAAAGCGTCCGTTCCACCACGACGAACCGGAGCGCCATGGGGCGGCTCGGCACGCCGGACGAGCACGCGGGCACCGTCCTCTGGCTCGTCTCCGACGCAGCGGGCTATATAACCGGCACCGCGATAGAAGCGGACGGGGGACGGCGGTAGGAAGGCACTCGAAGCGAGGAAGGAGCATCATGCCATACGAAGACCGGTTCCTGGACAACAACGGCGTTCGCATCCACTACGAGGTGGAAGAAGGGCCTGCCGAGGCGCCCGTCATCATCTTCGTGCACGGCATGGGCGGCAGCACCAAGAACTGGCGGGTGAACGGCTACCCGGAGAAGCTGCGCGACGAGTACAGGCTCGTGCTCCTGGACTCCCGCGGCTTCGGCCAGAGCGACAAGCTGAAGGAGCCCACCGACTACGGACGCCCGCAGAAAGTGTCCGACGTCACTGCCGTCCTGGACGACATGGGGACCGACAAGGCCTACTACTGGGGCTACTCCATGGGTGCAAGCATCGGCTGGGCAGTCGGCATGCTCGCGCCGGACCGCTTCCACGGCCTCATTCTCGGCGCTTACCCCGTGCTCTCGCCGGAGGTGCCGGAGATCGACCGCGTCCGATGGGAGGCCCGCGCCAAGTTGATGCGCCTGGGCATGGACGTCTACATCGCCGCAATGGAGATGGATCAAGGCCCGTTGCCGGAAGAGCAGAAGGCCCGACTCCTGGCGAACGACAAGGACTCCTACGCCGCTCAGCAGATAGCCAACCTGAGCTGGGGCGCACCCGACGAGGACATCCGCAACATGACCCTCCCGGCGCTCGTCTACTCCGGCACCGAGGACGAGTACCCGATGCCGCGCAACCACGCGCTGACCAAGCGCTCGGCCTCGCTTGCGCCCAACGCGAAGTTCCTGCCGCTGGAGGGACACACGCACGCATCCGCGATGGCCTCGGCGGACGTGGTGATCCCTCACGTGCGCGAGTTCATCGCCATGGTCGAAGACTCACGCTAGCAACACCCAACGCCCAAGGAGCAGCACATGCCTTACCAGGACCGGTTCGTGGATAACAACGGCGTCAGCATCCACTACGAGGTGGAGGAGGGGCCGGTGGAATCACCCGTCATCGTCTTCGTGCACGGCATGGGCATGAGCACGAAGGACTGGCGGGACGCAGGGTACCCGGAGAAGCTGCGCGACGAATACAAGGTCGTGCTCATCGACTCGCGCGGCTTCGGCCAAAGCGAAAAGCTGAAGGAGCCCGCCGACTACGGACGGGCGCAGAAGGTGTCGGACGTCACCGCCGTGCTGGACGAGCTCGGTGTGGACAAGGCGTACTACTGGGGCTTCTCCATGGGGGCCAGCATCGGCTGGGCGGTGGGCATGCTCGCGCCCGATCGTTTTCGCGGCCTCATCCTCGGCGCGTACCCCGTGCTCTCACCGGACGTACCGGAGATCGACCGCGTCCGCTGGGAGGCCCGCGCGAAGCTCATGCGGCTCGGGATGGACGTCTACGTCGCCGCGATGGAGATGGACCAGGGCCGCCTGCCCGAGGACAGCCGGGCCCGGCTGCTGTCGAACGACAAGGACGCCTACGCCGCTCAGCAGATAGCCAACCTGGAGTGGGGGGCACCGGACGAGGACATCGTCAACATGACGCTGCCCGCCCTCGTCTATTCCGGCACCGACGACGACTACCCCATGCCGCGCAACCACACGCTCACCAAGCGCTCAGCTTCCCTTGCGCCCAATGCCAGGTTCCTGCCACTGGAAGGACACACGCACATGTCCGCGTTCCTGGCGGCGGACCTGATGATTCCACACGTTCGCGAATTCATCGCCATGGTGGAGGACACACGCTAGGGAGACCCGGGAACCAGGAGGAACCGCGCCATGGCATTCGAAGACCGGTTCGCGGACAACGACGGCGTCCGCATCCACTACGAGGTGAACGACGACGCACCCGACGACGCGCCGCCGCTCGTGCTCATGCACGGCATGGGGATGAGTACAAAGGACTGGCACAACGCCGGCTACACCGCGGCGCTCTCCGGAGACTTCCGGCTCGTCCTCATCGACTCCCGCGGGTTCGGCGAGAGCGACAAGCTCACCGAACCGGCCGAATACGGACGCGCGCAGAAGGTGTCCGACGTCACCGCCGTGCTGGACGACCTCGGCATCGGCAAGGCGTTCTACTGGGGCTACTCCATGGGTGCGAGCATCGGCTGGGCGCTCGGCATGCTTGCGCCAGAGCGCTTCCACGCTCTCGTGCTCGGCTCGTACCCCGTCATTCCCCTGCCTGTCCCCGAATTCGACCGCGCACGGTGGGAGGCCCGCGCGAAGATCATGCGGCTCGGCATGGACGTCTACGTGACCGCCATGGAGATGGACGCCGGGCCGCTCCCGGACTACGACCGGGAACGCCTGCTCGCGAACAACAAGGACGCCTATGCCGCGCAGCAGTTGGCGAACCTGGACTGGGGCGCGCCTGACGAGGACATCGTCAACATGACGCTGCCCACGTTCGTCTACGCCGGTACGAAGGACAGGCGGAACCACGAACCGGCCAAACGGTGTGCGTCGCTCGCTCCCAACGCGTCATTCCTCTCGCTGCCGGACCACACGCACATGCAGGCGTTCCTGGCGGCGGACACGATGATCCCCCACGTGCGGGAGTTCATCGCCGGGGTTAGGAAGTCGCGCCAATGACGTCTTGAACCAAGGAGCAACGCCATGCCATTCGAAGACCGGTTCGTGGACAACAACGGCGTACGCATCCACTATGAGGTGAACGACGACGCACCCTACGACGCGCCACCGCTCGTGCTCATGCACGGCATGGGCGGGAGCACAAAGAACTGGCACGACGCGGGTTATACGGAGGCCCTCTCCGGCGAGTTCCGCCTCATCCTCATCGACTCTCGCGGCTTCGGCCACAGCGACAAGCTCACCGACCCAGCCGACTACGGACGCGCGCAGAAGGTGTCCGATGTCACCGCCGTGCTGGACGACGTCGGCCTCGAGAAGGCGTTCTACTGGGGCTACTCGATGGGTGCGAGCATCGGCTGGGCGCTCGGCATGTTGGCGCCGGAGCGCTTCCACGCCCTCGTGCTCGGCTCCTACCCGGTCATCCCTCTGCCCGTCCCCGAATTCGACCGCGCCCGGTGGGAGGCCCGCGCGAAGGTCATGCGTCTCGGCATGGACGTCTACGTCACGGCGCTGGAGATGGACGGGGGAGCGATATCAGACCGCCAGCGCGAACGCCTGATGGCGAACGACAAGGACGCGTACGCCGCCCAGCAACTCGCCAACCTGGACTGGGGCGCGCCGGACGAGGACATCGTCAACATGACGCTGCCCACGTTCGTCTACGCCGGCACTAAGGACATACGCAACCACGAGCCGGCCAAGCGGTGCGCGGCGCTCGCTCCCAACGCGTCATTCCTCTCGCTGCCTGAACACACACACGCGCAGGCTTTCCAGGTAGCCGACACCATGATCCCTCACGTGCGGGAGTTCATCGCGGGAGTGCGGGCGGCAGAGTAGACAATGGCAGGGCTGACACGTCTCGCACGCGACCACGTCAGGGTCTGGGATTGGAGGCTGTTTCTCTTTATTCTCCTTTTCCTCGGTTTGCCGAACATTTACCAGCTGTACCGCGTTTACCTCGTTGGAAACGAGTTACCTGGTACCGGCAGTCTTGCCATCGTGTCGCAATGGCAGTTCGTCGGTATAGTTGTCGAGGTTTTCCAGGAAGCCACCGTACTGGCCATCTTCTTCTTCCTCGGTTCGCAACTGCGCCATGGAGTCGCTGCGCAACTGGACCGAGCGAAGAGCGTCCTCAGTTTCATCTTCGTAGCATCGCTGGTCTTCTCAGCAGGAATATTCGTCTTCAGGGACGCGTTCATCACGCTCATCGGCACGTCTGATGAGATTCAGTCCCAGACACGAGATTTCCTGGGGATCAGCATCTTCAGTATCCCGTTCACGCTACTTGCCGCGGCCATCGTCGTGTTGTTTGAGTCGCTTCGGTTACGGACACTGGTCCTAGCGATGGCCATCGCAAACGTCCTGCTGCGTTTCGCATTGGACAGCCTGTTCTTCGGGGGCTACGGGTTCTCCCTGGATGCGGGAGTGGTCGGCGTGGGCTGGGCGACTCTGCTGGCGAGCCTGGGATTCTCAGCTATCGGCTTCGGGTTTCTGGTCTGCGTGAAGGAGATACCGTTGGGCGCGCTGAGGACGATGCCGACCTTCGCAGGTATGCGCGAGTACCTGCGCGTCGGTCTTGGCAGTGGAGTCGACAGCCTTGTGCGTAACCTCGCCTTCTTCTTCATGATCATTCGCATCATCAATACGATCGGGAGCGAGGAGATAGGTGGCTTCTGGCTTGCCAACCAGATCATCTGGGGCTTCTTGCTGGTTCCGATTCTGGCATTCGCCGATTCCGCCAAGGCGATGGTCGCCAACGCGTCCCACGACATTGGACAGGTTCGGAAACTGTGGCAGTCCTCAATGGTCATCACCGCCGGAATCCTGGTGGTGTGGGTCGTCCTCTTCCCTCTCTTTCCTGCGTTCGCAGGCTTCCTGTCGGACGATTCTGAGAGTATCGCGTGGGCGGCATCCGCCTTTGCGATACTGTTCGTCCCGTATGTGCTCTTCTCGTTCAATACAGTGATGGACAGCGTGTTCTATGGCGTCGGACGCACCCAGTACTTGGCGTACCAGTCCATCATCACCAACGGCACCGTCTACCTCGTAGCTTTCCTGCTCTATGCAACGGGCCTCTGGGAGCCTACGTTTGAGAGCGTCATGGCGCTGTTCGCCCTGGGCATCCTCGTGGACTCCTTCCTGACAGTCGTCTTCCTGATCAAGGTGCTGTACCTGGACACTCGGGTGCCAAGCTCAACGGTCCCAACGAAGACCGGATAGCGAACGAGCGATGGCGGACCGCAGCCGTTATACTCCGCCAAGCGCAACTCATCGCACGAGAGGAGACACCATGAAGGACGGCATGCGATTCGTTGACTGCGACATGCACGTGATGGAACCGGCGGATATCTTCGACCGGTACCTGGACCCGAAGTTCAAGGACCGCGTCATCAGCGCGCCGGGGCGCGCCGGGGGCTCCAACGTGGTGATCGACGGCCTCTCCCGTGCGGGCGACGACGACCTCCAGCAGTACCGGAAGCGCAACAAGAAGGTCTCCGCCAACCAGCGCCAACCGCTCTCCGGCTCACGCTCCGCCCCGTACCTGGGCTTCGCCATCGAGCGCAACTACGACCCGGTCGCCCAGGTGATGGGGATGGAGATGGAGGGCGTGGACATCGCCGTCCTCTTCCCGACCATGGGCCTCGGGCTCATCGCGCGGAACGGGATGGACCCGCTCCTCTCCGAGGCGCTCTGCCGCGCCTACAACGACTGGATCCACGACTTCTGCCAGTACAGCCCGGACCGGCTGAAGTTCGCCGCGATGCTCCCATTCCACGACGTGACGTTGGCCTGCCGCGAGCTGCGCCGCTGCGTGACCGAACTCGGCGCAGTCGGCTCGTTCATGCGGCCCAACCTCGTGAACGGGCGCTTCTGGCACTCCAACTACTGGGAGCCGCTCTACAGCCTCCACGAGGAGTTGGACGTCACGTGGGGCTTCCACGAGGGCACCGGGGCGTGGTACTCCCACATGAACACGCTCTACGGCGAGAACCGCTTCTACCGACACGTGGCGAGCCACTGGATAGAGATGCAGCAGGCGCTCATCGCGATGGTCATCGGCGGCGTCTTCGAGTTCCACCCCAAGCTGCGCGTCGGGTTCCTGGAGGCGCAGAACTCGTGGGTGCCCGGCGTCCTGAGCCGCATCGAGTGGGACTACCCCCAGTACCTGGAGACGCACGCGCCCTACCTCTCCCTCACGCCGAAGGAGTACTTCCGCCGCAACTGCTGGGCCGCCGTCGAGGGAAGTGAACCGGAGATCGAGGCGACCGCATCGCTCATCGGCGCGGACCGCATGTGCATCTCGACCGACTACCCGCACTTCGACTCCAACTTCCCGAACGTGTCGAACAACCTCGTGCAGGGTGTTTCGCGGGAGACGGCGGAGGCCGTCCTCTACGGAGGCGCGACGCTGTACAACTTCAGCGAGACGGACTTCGCGAAGGCGGACGCCGCGCGGGAGGAGCAGCAGGTCGCGGTGCCCAGCTAGGCGCGAGCGAGGAGTCTCAGGGCAGTCCCAGTTCGTCGGCGAAGCCGAGGATGGCGGCTATGGTCGCCTCCGGCTGCTGCTCATGCACGTAGTGCGCGCTGCCCTCAACCGGCCAGCCGCGAACGTCGTCCGCGACCTCACGCCACGCGGCGAGCACGTCCGCCCTCGACGACGGCCCGGAGCCTCCCCAGAACGACAGCACCGGCACGGCGATCCTGCGTCCGGCGGCGACCTCCGCGCGCCAGTAGTCCGGGTCCTCCTCCAGCGCCAGGCGGTAGTCCCAGATGACGGCGTCCGCGGTGCCGGGGCGCGAGAACATCTCCACGTAGAAGGCGCGCTCCTCCGGCGAGAGGTGCGGGTTGCGGTCCAGGAAGAGGCCGAAGAACAGCTCCGGTATGGCGTTCACGATCGGCTCGGCCACGTTGCGCTGGCGGAAGAAGTCGAAGTACCACTGCCGCCCGCTCGGGTCACGGCGCTCTCCGCCCACGCCCTGCGGCGTCGAATCGATCTGCACCATGCCGGCAACGCGCTGCGGCAGGTCGGCGGCGATGCGCCTCGCGGTCGGCGCACCCTTGTCATGCCCTACCACGACGAAGCGTTCGTGTCCGAGGTGGTCCATCAGGGCAATCGCGTCAGCCGCCATCGCCGCGAGGCCGTAGGCGGCGGGATCCGGGATGCGTTCGGAGTCGCCGTAGCCCCGGCGGTCAGGCGCTACGACGGTGAACCGCTCCGAGAGTGCGGGTGTGACCTGCTCCCAGGTACGGCGCGTGCGCGGAAAGCCGTGCAGGAGCAGCAGCGGGAAGCCGCTCCCCTTTGTTTCGTACGCCGTGCGCACGCCGTTGACCGTGGCGAACTGCGCCTCGCCCATGAGACGCCTACGGCCAGACGAAGCTGAGGATGATGAGCAACGCTCCGAAGCCAATGCCGCCACCGGCGGTGACGGGCCAGATGATGTAGCCGACGTCCTCAGCGTTGCCGAACGGCCAAATCAGGTCTTTCACGAATCAACTCCTTCGCAGAACTACCGCCATCATAGTCGGGCAGGCAGCGCCGCTGTCAACGCGTGTCGGGCTCCGGCCCGCTTTCGCGCATCGCGTCCACGGTGCGGCGAATGCCCTCTCCAAGCGGCATGACGGCGCGCCAGCCGAGTTCCCGTTCGGCGCGGCGCACGTCCAAGTAGATGCGATGTACGTCGCCCGGACGCTCGGCCGCGTGCTCCGGGTTGCCGCCGTAGTCGGTGGCGCCGGCGAGCGCGTCGAACACATCCAGAACCGTCGCTCCCTGCCCGGTACCGATGTTGAAGACGCCGCTCTCCTGCCGTGCAAGTGCAAGCACATTCGCCCGCACGACGTCGTCCACGTACACGTAGTCACGCTCGTGGGAGCCGTCGCCGAAGATGACGGGGGGCTGACCGCGCAGCATGGCATTGGCGAAGATCGCGACGACGCCGGCCTCGCCGAACGGATCCTGGCGTGGGCCGTAAACGTTCCCGTACCGCAGGATGGTGTAGCGGATGCCATGGAGCGTACACAGCGTTCGCACGTACGCCTCAGCCGCATCCTTGGACGCCCCGTACGGCGAGAGCGGGCGCACGGGGTGCTCCTCGTCTGCGGGCAGACGCTCCGGCTCGCCGTAGAGCGCGCCTCCTGTGGAGCTGAACACGACGTGCTCCACTCCGTAAGCGGCGCACTGCTGAAGCACATTCAGCGTGCCCAGCACATTCACCTCGGCGTCGTGCATGGGGTCGCGGACGGACTCGCTGACGCTGGCGTGGGCGGCGACGTGCACGACGGTGTCCGGTCGCGCGGCCTCGAACGCCGCAGCCAGCGCCGGGCTGCGGATGTCGATCTCATAGAGGGCGGCCCGCGGGTTGACGTTCGAACGCTTGCCGGTGGCAAGCACGTCCACGACCGCGACGTCGTGGTCCTCCGCAATGAGCCCGTCGACGAGGTGGGAGCCGATGAAGCCCGCCCCGCCTGTTACCAGCGTGTTCAACGTCTTACAGCCGGTAATAGCGCTGGGCGTTCCCGTTCAGTATCGCCTGCTTGGCGCTGTCCGTGAGCTCCTCGCTCTCCCGCACTTCCTGTATCTCCCGCTTGCACATCTCCGTCGTGACCTCGTGGGGGAAGTCGCTGGAGTAGAGGAATGCGTCCGGGCTGTACCGCGTCGCTGCGAACCCGAGCGCGGGCTCTTCGCCCTCGCACCCGATGTACAGCCGTCCGTCGCGGATGTGCCGCAGGATGTACTCGCTCGGTATCTCTTCGCCGTGCGGACCGTACTCGCCCTCCGGGTCGTCCTCGATATGCGTGACGTGCGAGCGGTCGAACCGTTCCATCGCCATGAGGAACCAGCCGATGCCGCCTTCCAGGAAGCTCATCCGCATGTTGGGGAAGCGGTCCAGCACGCCGTTGAAGACTATGCTGGCCATCCCGATCATCACGCCCATCGGGTGCCCCATCGCGTGGACGGGCGCGTACCGGTTCAGGTCGTCGAAGCCCATGCCGTCGTGGCAGCCGCCGTGCACGGCTATCGCACAGCCCAGCCGGTCCGCCTCCTCGTACACGGGCCAGTATGCCTTCGACCCCAGGTGCGACAAGCCGCGCGACGGCAGCATCGCGCCCACCATCCCCAGCTCGGTCACGGCACGCCGGAGCTCCTCCACTGCCGCTGGCGGGTCCTGCATCGGGATGAGCGCCATGCCCTTGAAGCGCGCGTCGCGTGCGCAGTAGGTCGCGTGGAGCCAGTCGTTGTACGCTCGCGTGGCGGCTATCGCCCAGTCGATGGCGGTGATCTTGCCGTAGGCGAGTCCCTGTGTCGGGTAGAGCACGGTGGTGTCGATGCCCACGTCGTCGAGGAACGCCACCCACCCGTCCGGCCCCACCACTCCCCGCTTGACACGTTCCGGGTCCGGGTGGATCAGGTGGTAGCGATGGAAGTGGTCGAAGGGAGGGAAGATCGTTCGCATTCTGTCCCTGTGGAAGGGGGTTGGCAGGAACTCCCTGATGCCGTCGTTGTCCTCCTGCACGTGCCCGTCGGCGTCGATGACCAACTCGATGTTTGCGTTCATGGTGTTCCCCCCTTTCGGGCGTGGACTTTTTCTGCGCGGAGTATAGACCCCGCCGATAGCCGGGCAAATCGGCCGGCAGGCCGCTCAGCACGCCTCCTCTCCGGTAACGGCGTATAGTGGGGCCGCCCCATGCTATCACCGGAACCCCAGACAGCCGCGTCCGCAACACAGAGAGCCGTGTCCCGGCAGGCGCTGCGATACCCCGACTTCCGCATCCTCTGGTTCACGACGGCGCTCGTCGCGGGAGGCGTCTGGTTCCAGCAGGTGACGCTCGGCTGGCTGGCGTACGACCTCACCCGCGACGCGCTGCATACCGCGGGTGTCGTCGGCGTCCGGACGCTCCCGCTGCTGCTGTCGCCGCTCGCGGGCGTGATCGCCGACAGGGTGGACCGCCGGAAGCTGCTGCTCGTGGACCAGGTGCTCGTCACCGTGCTCGTGTTCGGTTTCGCGCTCTTGCTGCTGTACGACCTGCATCAGCTCTGGCACCTGTACGTGTTCGCCCTGCTGTTCGGGCTGTTGTGGGCGGGGAACAACCCCATACGTCACGTGCTCATCGCCAACACGGTGCCGCGCGAGGCGTTGATGAACGCGACGGCGATGCTCTCGATGTCGTTCAACCTCATGCGCACCGTGGGCCCTGCTGTCGGCGGGGTCGTCATCGCCTTCTTCGGTCCGGGCATCAATTTCCTCATCCAGGGCTTCCTTTTCCTGGCGGCGGCACTGGTGCTCAGTCGCATGAGGATGCCCTACTACTCCGCGGACCGGACGCGCGCCAGAGAGGTGTCGCCCTTGCAGAGCCTCAAGGAAGGCTTCGCGCGCGTCATCAGCGATCCGACGACACGCATCACCGTCGCCATGACGTTCGGGTTATCCACCACGATGCTCGCCCTGGTATTCAACCAACTGCCCGTCTACTCCGCCGAGATACTGCTGAACGAGGACGGCACGTATCTCGGGTTGCTGCTGATGGCGATGGGGCTCGGCGGATTCCTGGGGACGACGCTGCTTGCCCTGTTCGGCACGGCGCGTCGGAAGGGCGTGCTCGCCTCCATCGCATTCGCGCTGTCGTCGGTCAGCGTCATCGTCCTTTCGCAGGTGGACGTCCTGTGGATCGCGATGCTCGCGCTGCTCCTGCAGCAGCTGTTCGTTCAGGTGGTGATGACGACGAACATGACCGTCGTGCAATCACTGACGCCTGATCAACTGCGGGGCCGCGTGATCGGCGTCTACCAGATGGAGATCGGCATGATGCCGTTCTGGGGGCTGCTCGCAGGCGCGATCTCCAAGGCGTACGGCGTGGATAACGCCTTCCTCGTCGGGGGTGTCGCCGGGATGGCGATCATCGTCGTCGCGAGCATAGCCCTGCCGCGCTACCGGCGGCTGGAGCTGTAGCGACGCTCCCACCTGTCTGCCGACCGGCGTGGAGGCGGCGTGTACAATCGCGGAACGCAACGGAGGGGCAGGCGTGTCATCGGACGGAGCGCCGGGTACGGCGCGGCAGGGCGGCATCTTCTACGGCTGGTACATCGTCGCCGCCGTCTTCTTCATGGTGTTCGTCTCCATCGGCTTCCGCCAGAGCTTCGGGCTGTTCCTGCCGTCGTGGAGAGAGGAGTTCGGGGTATCGGTCTCGTTCCTGTCCACTGTGGCGTTCGTGGGATGGATGGTGAACGGGGTGGCGCAGCCGGTGGTAGGGGGGTTGGCAGACCGGTACGGCGGCCGCGTAGTCGGCTGCGTGAGCATCGGCGTGCTCGGCCTGAGCGCGATAGCGATGACGCTCTCGTTCAACATCTGGGTGCTGGCGTTCTTCTACGCCACGTTCGCGTCGTTCGCCAACGCCGGGGCGATGTTCACGCCCATAACACCGCTCATCGCGCGTTGGTTCGTGCGCAAGCGCGGTGCGGCGCTGAGCATCATCACCGCCGGGGGCTCCGGGGGGGCGATGCTGCTCATCCCGTTCGCGGCCTACCTGCTGGAACTCGCCAACTGGCGCGTCGCGCTCGGCGTGATCGCGGGGATCATGCTCGTGCTCGTGCTGCCGCTCCTGCTGGTGGTGGTCCGGAACCGACCGGCGGCGATGGGCCTGCGGCCGGACGGCGATGCCGCCGACACGACCGGCGGATCACAGCGACCGCAGATATTCGACGGTCCGCTCGCCGTGTCCCACTGGCGGCAGGCATACCGGTCCGCGCCGATGTGGCAGCTCACGCTCACCTACGTTGTCTGCGGCATCACGACGGCCATCATCGCCGTGCACTTCGTGTCCTTCGCAAAGACGGAGGGCATCAACGAGACGACGGCGGCGCTCGCGTTCGGGTTGCTCAGCTTCGCGAACATGTCGAGCGTGCTCGTGATGGGCATCTTCATCTCAGACCGCGTGCAGCGGAAGAACTCGCTCACCGTCATCTACGCGGTACGCGGGCTGGGGTTCCTGTCGCTGCTGGTGATGCCGGGCTCCATGGGGCTGTGGGTGTTCGCGGTCGTGGCGGGCGGCTCGTGGCTCGCGACAGTTCCGCAGACGAGCGCCCTGACGGCGGAGGTGTACGGCATACGCAACGTCGGCTCCATCACCGGGATGCTGACGATGGTGCACATGTGCGCCGGGGCGCTTGCCGTGCTCGCGGCAGGCTTTACGTTCGACCACTTCGGTTCCTACGACCCCGTCTGGGTGGTGTCGGTCGTGCTGCTGGCCGGAGCGTCCTTCCTGGCGTGGACGCTGCGGGAGCGGGAGGTCTCGGCGCGGTACATGCCCATGCGGCTGGCGGAGGCGTAGGCAGTGGGCGTCCGCGCGCATCACTCCGAGCCGACGGACTCCGAACTGCTGGAGTGGCTCACTCATACGGTGGACTCCATCCTCGGGCTGGGGCCGCTGGCGATGGTCGTGCTCATCGGCGTCGTGGTGCTGGCGATCCCGCTCGCGATTGCGGTGCTCGCGCTCCGTCGTCGCAGTGGGCATCAGGCGTAGCAGAACTGCCGCAGGCCGACCACCCGCCTCAGATACCCATACCCTGCGCCATGGCAATCGCATCCCTGATCGACAAGCCGGGCCTGCAGCAAAGGGAACACGGTAGGGTTGTCAAGACTGAACCACATAGGCTATAACGGGGATGCTAGGAGGGCCTAGTTGTGGTAACGAACGAGACATTCGAGCAATTCGAGAAGCGCAACGATGCTGAACACAAGGCACTAGCGGCGAAGATAGACGACAAGATAGAGGGCGTCAAAGGCCAATTGGCATTGTCTGTGCGCGTCATGCTGGGTGGGTTCGGAGTGGTCATCGCCCTGCTGGTCATACTGGTACAGGACGCTCTGCGGTAGGAGGGCGAGCCTGCCCTGAGCCGGCGGAGGGTCGCCGCGCGAGTACCAGTCAGTCCCCTTCAGCCTCCGGCTGCGGCGCCTTCCGCCTGGGGCGGCGCGCGGCGAGGAAGAAGAAGCCTGCGAAGAATGCTCCCACGACATAGGCGGTATGTATGGGTTCGTAGCTCCCCGTGAGGTCGAATGCCAGCGCGGTGACGAGCGGCCCCAGCGCCATCGCAGGGGTGACGAGCAGGACGGTGAGACCCGTTATCGCGCCGACGTGCCTGCGTCCGAAGTAGTCCGGCCACGCCTGCGACTGGAGCTGCTGGGAGCCCCCGATGACGAGACCGATCGGCCACGCCGCGGCAAAGAGGGTAGCCGGCGAATCGGCCAGGACGTAGAGCGCGATGGCGAGCGAGTAGCCGAACCCCCATAGCGTCAGGCTGGCGTGGACGCCGAAGCGGGCAGCGATATAGCCCCAGAATGGGCGTCCCAACATCGCGCCGAAGCCGAAGAAGGCGAAGGCACTCGACGCGAAGGTCGAGGTGAGGCCCTCGTCGATGAAATAGGGCACCATGTTGGCGATCACGCCCGTAGCCGGGAACCCGGTAAGCATGATGGAAATGACGATGAGCCAGAGCGTCCGCGTGCGCACCGCCTCCCTGAGCGTCCAGCTGTCCTCGTCCGCAACGCCGCGCGTCGGGCCCCGTGCCGCCGCCTGCGCCGCACTCGGCAGGTCCCCATCGGGGAACTGTCCATGGTCCTCGGGCCTGCGCCGGACGATGAGCCACACGAGCGGAGCGAGGATGAAGATCTCGACGACGCCGAGGACTGCCCACCCCGCCCGCCACGACGTCTGCTCGATGAGGATGGCGAAGACGGGGACCATCGTGAAACCGAAGACGGCGCGGCCTCCGCTGGACCAGGCGAAAGCGGCGGCGCGGCGGCGGATGAACCAGTTGGCGATGGCGGTGCGCGGGCCCACGATCTCCAGCCCGGTCCGCGCCGCGCCGACCCCTACGCCGAGCAGCGCGTAGTACGCCCAGGGCACATCCGTGAACGCCAGCAGCACGAGGCACGCGCCGCCAAACAGCGCGCTGAGCGTCATGCCGAGCCGCGCGCCGCTGCGATCGAACAGCGGGCCGAGCACCATGCCGAGGCCGGCGGAGACGAACGTGGCGACGGTGAGCGCCCCGGTGAGCATCGTGCGGCTCCAGCCGAGGTCGTTCTCCATGGGAACGACGAGCAGCCCGAACAGGTAGCTGGTCGCCGCGCCGTGTGTGAAAAGCGCCAGGAACGAGACGCCCACGATCCACCATCCGCGGAAGGACGGGTAGAGGACGAGGCGGCGGGAGGGCGTGGAGTTGCTCATGGGAAAGGGTCTGCTCATTCTTGCACAGGCTGCGGAGGAAGCACCGGGACGGTGTAGACCATTAAGGTGGCCAACGCCGCCTGAATTCTGGCCCCCTTAATGGCGACCTACGAGTAAACCGAACCTCTCATCTGGCCACGTGGACGCCTTAATCCAGAGCGTTTCCAAGGCCATGGCCTGCTTCCGGTGGTTTCTCGCGATCAAGGGGGTAAGGGGGCCATCGAATTCATACTTTGGCGCTGGAACCCATAGACCAGATCTATAGCCGGGCCCCGAGCTATAGACGCAGTTTATGGGTGTTGTGTGAACGACAGCCATGTATCCAGCGTAACCGACGCATCGTCGATCAGAGAAGGGGCATGTGTCACAGCGGCGACGAGGTCACTCGCTGCCGAGGGCTATGACGACCGCCCCTCCCACGATGAGAGCGGTGGATACGAGCTTGACCGTAACCGTGCCGCGCGTGGTGACCTCGCCGAGCGCGCCGCGCCAGACGAGCGAGAGGCCGATGGTGAAGACGACGAGGAAGAACGTCCGCAGGCTGGAGAGCGCCGTTACGAGCGTCGCCGGGCCGAGGGAGAGCCCCCACAGAAGCAGCAAGAGGCTCGCGTTGGCGACGAGGAACTGGTTGAGGGCCATGTACCCGAGCGCGGGGCTGCGGTTGCGGAAGAACGAGATGAGGTCTTCCAGCGGACGCCGCCGGAGGTTGAATGCGAGCAGGACGCCGCTGAGGGCGAACATGCGCAGTGCATGCACGAACACCACCGGGAGCTCGTTCACCGCCGACTTGCCCAGTACGAAGGAGGTTCCCTCTATGAGGCTCCCGAGCATGAGCAGCATGAACGTCCTGTCGGGCAGGAAGCCGCGGGACGTGCCCGGGCCGGACGAGATGAGCACGGCGCCTGCCACGACGGTGAGGACCGCAAGCCATTCGATCGCGCCCAGCCGCTCTCCCAGGAAGAAGAACGCGATGAGCGCAGTGAAGATGGGGTACGTCTGGTAGACGGGGATGGCGCGGGAAACCTCCCGCGTAAAGAGCGAGTGGATGAGGATGTGCGCGCCAAGGCCGTAGAACGCTCCAGAGAGGAACGCCAGGAGCACGGCCTCGAGCGTCGCCGTCTCCGGGATGCCGAAGACGAGGAGCAGCGCGGTCCCGACGAGCGGCATGGTGAAGCCGATCCCGAGCGGTTCCGTACTTGGCGTCCGGGCGTAGCCGTGAATGATGGTCTTATCCAGGATGCCTATGCAGGCGGCGAGCGCCGCGCCCGCCAGTACGATCGCTACCCAGGACATGGGCTACGCGCTTCCCAGCGCTATTCCGGCGACGCCTCCTACGACGAGTGCAGTCGAAACGAGCTTGACGGCGACGACGCCGGGGGTCGTGACTTCCCCGAGTGCGCCCTTCCACACAAGGGCAAGCGCAGTGCTGTAGACCACGAGGAAGAAGGTGCGCGCGCCGGTCAGCGCGGTCACGAGCGCCGCCGGACCAAGCGCAAGCGCCCAAAGCAGCAGCAGCAGCCCTACCGTGGCGATGATCAGTTCGTTCATGGCGACGAACCGCAAAGCCGGGCTGCGTGTGCGGACGAACGTGCGCACGTCGTCCACAGAGCCGCTGCGGAGGTTGAAGGCAAAGAAGACGGCTCCGAGGCCGAGAGAGCGCACCGCATGCGTGAACAGGACCGGGAGCTCGTCCACGGCTACCTTGCCGAACACGTGCGCACTGCCGTGGATGGCGCTGCCGATCATGAGCAACACGAACGCCTTGTCCAGCAGGATGCTGCGGATGGAGGTGGCGCCGGGCCGGAACGAGATCAACACGGCTCCCGCGACGACGACGGCCACCGCGAGCCACTCGACCACGCCCAACTCCTCCCCGAGGAAGAAGAAGGCGTAGATGGCGGTGAAGATGGGATACGTCTGGAAGACCGGGATGGTGCGCGATACCTCATTCCAGTAAAGAACGCGGATCAGGAATTGCGCGCTGAGGCCGAAGACTACCCCGGAGAGGAGCGCCCACAGGACAGGCTCCCATGTGGCATCTGCAGGCACGCGGACGGCAGCGAGCACGACGACCCCGACGAACGTCTGCGCGATACCGATGAGCAGCGGCAGCGTGTGGGGCGTGGTCGCATAGCGGTAGATGACGGTCTTGTCGAAGATGCTGACGATCCCGGAGATCGCCGCACCCACCAGCGCGATGACTACCCAGGACAACGTCTAGCCCGCCGCTCCGTTCTCGTTCTTCCCCGCCTCCCAGCCGGAGTTCCGCACGACCTCGCCGGGAAGCGCACCTGTGTGCACACCGTCCTCCAGCAGCACTCGCCCGTTGACGATGGTGTACGGGATGCCGTGCGCCACCTGCTTCAGCCGCATGGAGCCGCCGGGCAGGTCGTAGGCCTCCTCCGATGGGTCAAGGCCGAGGTTCTCGTAGTCCATCACGAGCACGTCCGCTTTGCTGCCCGGCGTGAGCCTGCCGCGCCCCGGCGTGCCGAAGACGTCCGCGGGGAACGAGGTGAGGCGCCGCACGCCCTCTTCGATGGGCATGATGCCCTTGTCGCGCACCCAGTGGCTGAGGAAGTGGACGCCGTAGCCGTAGCCGCCCTCCCGCACGACGTGGGCGCCGGAGTCCGACAGGCCGATGAGGGTGTGCTCGTCGTTGAGGATGACGGCCATCGCCTCGTCGTCGTTGTTCTGCTGATTGCGGGCGCACCAGGTCTTCAACTCCTCCTCGACGGCGAGGTCGAGGAAGGCGTCCATGGGGCTGACGCCGCGCTGCGCGCCGAGTTCGGCGGCGGTCATGCCGGCGAGAGCCTTGTTCTTCTCCAGCACGGGTTTGACGATGACCACGTGGTCCCAGCGCCCGGAGAAGCCGAGCGCGGTGGTGTCGCTGTGCTCGGAGACCTCCTTCGCGAGCTGCGGGCGGAGCGAGGCGTCGGCAAAGGCGGCGATGCGCTCCGCGTTGGGGCCGTTCATGATGCGCTTCCAGGTGGGCATGAAGTTGAAGAACTCAGCGCTGTCCATCTGGAAGTAGCGCAGGGCGGGACGCGGGTTGATCTGCGGGTAGATGCGGGCTGTGCCGCGGGATGCGACGTCGGCCAGATGAGCGAGGTGCTCCCGCCACTTGTCGGGCCGGAGCACGCTCTGGGTGATGGAGAGGTAAGTCACGGGACGCCCGCTGACCTCGGATATCTTCGTACAGATGCCCTCGGTCAATTCGAGGTCCGTCGGGTCGCCTACCTGGATGACGCCGGTGTCGAGGTCACGCAGTGCACTCGCCACCGCGTACAGCTCGTCGATGGAGGCGACGTTGGCAGGGAGGAGCTTGCCGTCCATGCCGGCGTGGCGGGGGTTGCGGTCGAACGAGACGCCGAGGGCGCCGGCTTCGATGCACTCACGCACCGCGGCCTGGAGCGCTTCGATCTCGTCTCCGGTGGCCTCTCGCTCCTGTGAGTCCGCGCCCATCACCCAGCGTCGGACGGCGGAATGGCCGACCATGACGCCGAAGTTGATGCCGAGATTGTTGTCGAGCGAGCCGAGGTAGTCGCCGAACGTGCGCCAGCCCCACGGCACGCCGTTCATCAGCACGTCGTAGGGGATGGCCTCGACCTTCGCGAGCATCCCGGCGAGCGCGGGCTCGTCGCCCTCGCGCACCGGCGCCAGCGTCAGGGAGCAGTTGCCGCTGACGACGGTCGTCACGCCGTTGTAGCAGGAGAAGGTGCAGAGCGGGTCGAACGTCACCTGGCCGTCGTAGTGGGTGTGGTGGTCGATGAAGCCGGGAGTGACGACACTGCCGCTTGCGTCGATCTCACGCGACGCGGGGCCGTCAAGCCGTCCCACGGCGGCGACGCGCCCCTCCACGATGCCGACGTCGGCAACCTGGGGTTCAGCGCCCGTGCCGTCCACCACGAGGCCGCCCTTGATGAGCAGGTCGAACGCCATCCCACACCTCCGCTGGAGCGATGAGGGTATGTTACACCCGCGGGAAGAACGGGCTTTGGATGCTGTTCAGTCCGCCAGCGCTTCCGCGACCTCGGCCTCAGTGAGGCCGTAGACCTCCATCGCCTTCTGCGGGGTGATGAGGCCGTCCTGAATGTCGCCCTTGACAAGCTCGCGGTCGCGCTCGGCGGGCGACAGGACGCCGCCGCCGCCGCCGGTCTCGATGCTGAACACCTCGCCGGGCTGCATACCGAGGTTGGAGGCGATGCCGGGGTAGCGTTCCTCGCGGTCGGTGCCGGGGTGCACGACGACGTAGGCGTTGGAGCCGTTGCCGCCGCCCTCCATGCCCGCGGCCTCGCGCTTGGCCGCGCCGCCAGAGAGGCGGCCGCCGGAGCGCACCTTGTACTCGCGCACGTAACCGGGGCCGCCGCGCGACTTGCCGTCGCCGCCGGTGTCGGGCAGCACCTCGAAACGCGTCATGTCGACGGGGAACTCGGACTCGATGATCTCTACGCTGGTGAAGCGTCCGCCGCTGGCGCGCGCGCCGACGCCGGAGAAGCCATCGCCGCCGTCGAAAGCGCGGGCGCCCGCGTACATCAGCTCGTACTGCACGTACTGACGGTCGCCGTCGCCCTGGTATCCGATGACGATGGAGCTCTGCGTGGAGCCGTGGGCGAGCGTGGGCCGTCCTGCGGCCTTCGCGACGGCGGTCATAATGACGCTCTCGGCGATGGCCATGGTCTTGGAGTAGAAGCCGACCGGACCGGGGAACTCCGGCGAGATGATGCTGCCCTTGCGGAAGCGGCATTCGATGGCATTCGCGAGGCCGTGGTTGATGGGGAGGTAGGGGTCGGTCATGCAGATGACGCCGTTATAGACCAGGCCGCGGATGAACGGCTCGCGCACGTTGATGGGAGCGGCGGCCTGGTCGCCGGTGGCGGTGAAGTCCACTATCAGGCGGTCGCCCTCCTTGATGGCAGCGGCATGCAGGCGGATGGGCTTGCCGGGGTTGGATGGGTCGTCCACCCAGGTCTCGGACTCGCTGACGCCGTCCTTCCATTGCGAGATGTAGTCCCGCGCCTGCTGTTCCGTGCGCTCGCCGAGGTCGTCGAACATCTGAAGAAGGGTCTCCTTGCCGTAGGTGCGCAGCGCGTCCTTCACGCGCTCCTCGCCGATGGTGAAGCAGACGCCGGCCTTGGCGGAGAGGTCGCCGATCATCATCTCGGGCACGCGGCTGTTGGCCCGCACGAACGACGCCGTGTCCTGCACGAGCTCGTAGTTGCGCATGTAGCGCACGGGCATGATCTGCAACCCCTCGCCGAAGATGTCGCGGGACGTGGCGTTGCGGCTGCCCGCAGAGACGCCGCCGATGTCGGGCGTGTGCCCCATGCTGGCGGCGAAGCCGATCACCTCGTTGTCGTGGAAGATGGGGGTCATGATGACCATGTCGTTGGCGTGGGGGCACCCGCTGTAGTAGGGGTGGTTCGCCAAGAAGGCGTCGCCCTCGGCCATGTCGTCGAGGCTGTAGAACTGCAACAGCCCCTTGATGGACTCGGGATAAGCGGCCATGTGTCCGGGGTGGAACGACTGGCCCACGAGCCTCCCATGCTTGTCCAGCACGCCGCAGCTGAAGTCGTGCGATTCCCGGACGATGGTGGAGTAGCCGGTGCGGAACACCGCCTTCTCCATCTCACGGACGATGCCGTCCAACCGCGCGCGGAGCACTTCGTAGGTGATGGGGTCAACGCGTGCCATGGTCTACCTCCCTACGTCACGTCAACGATGATATTCAGGTAGTCGTCCACGAGGGCGCGCTGGCCGGGGTAGACGACGGTGGTCGAGTCGAGCTGATCCACGATGGCCGGACCGTCGAACCGGTGGCTGGGAGCGAGCAGCGCGCGGTCGTAGACGGGGCAGGAGACCATCCCCTGCGCGCTGTCGAAGCAGACGTCCCGCGCGCCCACACGCGCGACGCGGGAGTCCGTGTCCGCGTGCGCCTGGCGCTTCAGCGTCGCCTTGGGGACGACTGCGGAGGCGCGGAGCCGGTAGTTCACGGCCTCTGCTTCCTCGTCCGGCGCGGCGTGGCCGAACATCTGCTCATGCGTCGCGTCGAACCGCGTCCGCGCGGCCGCGACGTCCTGCTGCGAGACCTCGCTCTCCGATCCGAGCGGTATGGTCAACTCGTAGCCCTGGCCGAGGTAGCGGACGTCCACGGCGAACTCCAGGCGCAGTTGGTCCAGCGAGTAGCCCTCAGAGGTGAACTCATGCTCCGCCTGCGCGCGCAGGTCCTGCATGGTCGCGGTGAGCTCCGTTGCGTCCAACTCGGACATGAGGCGCAGACGGGAGCGGACGTAGTCGTGGCGTGGGTCCGCCATCAGCAGACCGAGCGCCGACGTGACGCCGGGCGCGGGCGGCACGATAACCCTGGACATCTTGAGGTCGGCGGCGAGCCGACCGGCCGGCACCGGGCCCGCTCCGCCGAATGCGACGAGCACGAAATCGCGCAGGTCGTAGCCCTGTTCCGTGGAGACGGCGCGGATGCCCTCCTCCATCTTGGCGTTGATGATGCGGATGATGCCTTCCGCGGTCTCCAGGGTACCGAGGCCGAGCCGTCCGGCCATCCCGGCGATGGCGCGCTCCGCTCCGTCGCGGTCGAGGCTCACCCGTCCGGCGAGCTTCGATTCAGGGTTGAGGAAGCCGAGCACGAGGTTCGCGTCGGTGACGGTCGGCTGCACGCCGCCCTTGCCGTAGGCCACGGGACCGGGGTCGGCGCCCGCGCTCTCCGGCCCGACGCGCAGTCCGCCGCCGGACTCGACCATCGCCATCGTGCCGCCGCCCGCGCCGATGGTGTTGATCATGAGCATGGGCACTGCGAGTTCCCAGTCGCCGATGCGCCCGCTCGTCGTCTCGAGAACGCGCCCCTGCTGGCCGAGCGCGATGTCCGTGCTCGTGCCGCCCATGTCCAGCGAGACGACGTTGTCGAAGCCCGCGGTGGACGCGACGGCCATCGCCGCCATCGCCCCGGCGCAGGGGCCGGAGAGCACGGTCGTCACCGGGGTGACGCTGCCGATGCGGGCGACCCCGCCGTTGCTCTGCATCACGTAAAGGGCGTCGCTTGTCACCTTCTCGGCGCGCACGCGCTCTTCCAAGGTGGCAAGGTAGGTCCCCATCTTCGGTGAGATGTAGGCGTTCGCTACCGTCGTGCTGAGGCGCGGGAACTCGCGCATCTGCGGCAGCACCTTCGAGGAGAGCGACACGGTCGTTCCCGGCAGCTCGCGCTCGATGATCGCGGCGATGCGCTCCTCGTGCTCGGGGTTCAGGAATGAGAAGAGCAGCACGACGGCGATCGACTCGACGCCGCGCCGTCCGAGGGAGCGCACCGCTTCGACGGCGGCCTCCTCGTCAAGCGGGACGACGGCCTCGCCCATGTAGTTGACACGCTCCTTCGCCTCGCGCCGGTAGCGCGGCTGCACGGGCGGCTTCTTCTCCACGTAGACGCTGGTGGCACGCGAAGAGTCCTCGCTGGGCGCGAGGTGCCAGACGTCGTTGATCGCGCCGAAGCCCTCCGTGACGAAGAGTCCCACGTGTGCGCCCTGTCCGGTGAGGAGCGCATTCGTGCCGACCGTGGTGCCGTGCGAGAGCGAGAGGACGTCGGAGGGGGCAACGCCGTTGGCGAACGTCTCACGGATGCCGTCGATGATCGCCCTTCCGGGTTCGTCCGGCGTGGAGGGGAGTTTCAGGACAGCGAGCGCTCCGGTGTCCTGGTCCAGGACGACCATGTCCGTGAACGTTCCGCCGGTGTCTACTGCTATGGCCTTCATGCTGCTCCTGCATCAGGGAGGGATGCGCTGGGAGCCTATCATAGCCGTGCGCGGCGGGCAGTGCGTATGCTCCCACGGTAAGCGGGGCTCAGGACGTGGGTGCGCTAGACTGCGCCCATGCCGGTCTATGCTGCGGTTGCGGTCTCCGTCCTCGTAGGGTATCTGCTCGGTTCGCTGCCGTGGGCGTACCTGGCTGCGCGGCGAAAGGGCGTCTCCATCGGGGAGGTGGATACCCGCATAGCAGGGACGGCGAACGTCTTCCGGCAGGTGGGGCCCACGTGGGGCGCGCTGGTGTTCGCCGGGGATGCCGGCAAGGGAGCGGCAGCCGTCGCCCTGGCGAACGCGACAGGCGCCGAGGGTGCGCTCGCCCTGCCCGCGCTTGCCGCTGCCATTGCGGGACACAACTGGCCACTGCTCGGGCTGACGCGGCTGCCGGGCGGCGTGGGGCTCGCGACGCTCGCCGGCGGGTGCCTCGGCGCCGCGTGGCTGATCGCGCTGCCGTCGATGGCACTCGGGGTGGCGATGATATTCATCCTTGGCAACACGGGAGTTGGCGCAGCGCTGGGACTCGCACTCTACGGCGTGCTGGCCGTCGTCACCGGGCTGGACCCGTGGACGATAGGCGGGCTGGCGGCGTTGGGAGTGATGGTAGTGGCATGGGCGAAAGTGCGGCGGTAGTGGGCGCACGGAACTCCTACCAGAAGACCGACTCCTCCGCTCGGGCCCTGTCAGGCGTTGCGTAGCTGATGCCGACGTCGTCGTACGCCGACGCCCCGAGCAGGCCTGTAAAGTCGCTCGATCTCATCCGGTCCGCGTATTTCGGGAAGAGCTTGCCGACCAACTGCTTGTAGCGGATGTTCATGCGGAACAATGGAAGTACACCGGTGGTGTGACGCTTCGGATACCTCAAGGCGTTCGCCATCTCTTTGCCGATGAGGGCGCCGGAAACGTGGTAGACGTACTTCGCCAGTCCACGCCGCTGGGCGGGGTCCGACTGTCCGATCACCAAGGGAGCGGCGTTGACGAGTGCGTTCGCCATGACGACCGACTCGAGGCCGGGTTCGGGCTCGCACATGAGCCCAGCGTCGAACAGCCTCAGAGCGTCCTGCTCATCCTCGAAGAGGATAGCGTCCGGAACACCCATGAGATAACCGGAGTACCGCCATACCTGCATGAAGCTCGCCCGCTCCTCGGGACTGAACCGAGCGCCCAACCTCATGGCGTGGTGGAGCAGGCGCGCCGAGAAAGCGCTCAGGGCCCAGCCGCAGTGCGCGGCGCTTATCGGCTCGCCCCAGGCCTCGTGCTCCCATTCTCCCGAATGGTTGAGCAAGCGGCGCACCTGGGCATGCACCAACCGGATGCGGACCGACAGCTTGAGGCCGTCACTCTGCCTCTCCAGGCCGCCCGGAAGGAATATCTCCAGCATGTGGCGGTTGTTCTGCTTCAGCCGCCTGACGCCCTGGTCCCGGATCCTGCCGGTCAGAAAGAACGATTTGCTGATATTCGTAGCGAACCCTTCCACGAGTACGCCGCCAACCATCCCACCCAGGACCAGCGGCGAGTTGCGGTGGAAGCTCCGGATGCCGGGCTTCGTAGCCTCGGGGTCGAACCATTCGGGAGGCGTTTCCAGGCTCTTGAAGAAATCCCGGATGACTGACGGAGCCTGAGACAGCACGTCCTCGTCCTGCTCCATGCCTGCATGAATGAAACGCTGCATATCCGCGCGTTCCAGAGATGCGCATTCTTCCAGCATCTCGTCTATCTCAGGGTCACCGATGAGCGTATGTTTGAGATAATTCGAAGCCCGTTCGTAATCGTGTTTAAGCGCCTTTTCCGCATTGGAATGATAGTCTGTCGGCAACTCGATATCATCGAGCATCAGTTGCCCGGTTTCTGTACAATGCAATCTCGTAGCAGCCACTTGCTGCCTCACAATTTATCCTTGTTTTGGTACGTTTTCACTGCTCGGGCTTCGCTCACCACCGGCTCGAGCGTTCCGCGTAGACGTTGTCGGGCCATCCGTAGGTGAGCCCTGCCTCGTCGTACGCCGACGCTCCCAGCATGCCGGTGAAGTCGTTCTGCCTCATCCGGGCAGCGTAGTTCGGGAAGAGTCTTGCCATCAGGCGCTTGTACCGCACATCCAGGCGGAACAACGGGAGCACGCCGAACGTGTGGCGTCTGGGATACCGCAGGGCGGTAGCCATCTCATTGCCGATGAGCGCGCCGGAGACGTTATAGACGTACTTCGCCAGGCTGCGCCGCTGCGAGGGGTCCGCGATCCCGACAACCACCGGCGCCGAGTTCTCCAGCGCGTTCGCCATCGCGATCGATTCGAGCCCGATAGGAGGTTCGCACATACTGCCAACCTCGAACGTTTTCAGCGCATCCGCCTCGTCGTTGTAGAGGATGGTCTCTGGGATGCCCATGACATACCCGGACCGCCGCCATATCTGCATGAAGCTTGCCTTCTCTTCATCGCTGAACTGCGCGCCCAGCCTCCTGGCATGGTGGAGCAACCGCGCGGAGAAGGCGGAGATGGCGAAACCCAGGTGCGCGGCACTGACCGGGACTCCCCAAGCACTCCGATCCCAGTCTCCTGAACCCTCGAGCAGACGCCGGATATGCGCATGGACCAGCCGGATGCGAACGGACAGTTTGAAGCCGTCGCCGTACCTGTCCATGCCACCGGGCATGAATATCTCCAGCATGTGCCGGTTGTTCTGCTTGAGCCGCCTGACGCCCTGGTCCCGCAGCCGCCCGCTCAGGAAGAACGACTTGCTGATGTTCGTCGTGAATCCCTCGACCAGGACGCCGCCGACCATCGCCCCCAGGATCAGAGAGGAGTTCCGGTGGAAGCTCCGGACGCCGGGTGCAGAGTCTATCTCGTGGTACCAGTCCGGAACTGAGTCCAACCGCTCGAAGAACTCCCTCAGCGCGGTGGGGGCGTCGGCAAGAGAGTCCTTGTCGCCGTCCATCCCCGCCTGGACGAAGATGTACAGTTCGGCCCGCTCCAGCGAGGAGCATTCTTCGAGCGTCTCGTCGGCTTCCGGGTCACCAATGAGGGTGTGCTTGAAATAGTTGGTGGAGCGCTCGCGGTCATGCGCCAGCGCCTTCTCGACCTGTGTGAGGTAATCGGTAGGCAGGACGACGCCGCTGAGGCTGTCTTCGGCCCCCGAGGCCGGTCCACGTGTTGCGTCAGAGTTATGCATGCTGCGGGGCGGCATCATCGCTGCCTAGCGCAGTCATCCGCATGGCTCTGAGCGGAGCTCCGACATGGCACGGGGATACCAGAAGGCAAGTGTAGGATTGGCCGGGCATCAGGTCAACGCGGATGGCCTGCGGCTTGACGCCGCTGAGTCGAGGCGTACACCGCATGCAGGGAACCGTGGTGCCGAGGGTGGGACTCGAACCCACACGCCCTTGTGGACAGCAGATTTTAAGTCCGCGGCGTCTGCCATTCCGCCACCTCGGCACGCTCTCGCGATTATAGGGGCATCGCCGGGGGAGCACGCGACCGCGCTTCCTTGCCCCGCCCCCGCGCCATCCTTAACATGAACGCATGACCAACGCCGCATTCCGAAGCCTGCCCGCCGTTAGCGACGTGCTCGCTCAGCCTCCCGTCGCGGCGCTGCTCGCGGACGGGTACCCCCAGGGGGTCCTCACCACCTCCGTCCGCGAGCGCATCGCCGACGCCCGCGCCGCCGTGGCCCAGGGGGCAGCGTCCCCGACTGCGGAGGAGGTCGCACGCGAGGTCGCAGAGGCGATGAAGAGCAGCGAGGCCGGTTGGCCTGCGCCGGTGCTCAACGCAACCGGCGTCATCCTGCACACCAATCTCGGGCGCGCTCCGCTCTCTGAGGAGAGCATCCATGCCGCCGCCGTCGCTTCCGAGGGCTACTCCACCCTGGAATTGGAGCTGGACGACGGGAAGCGCGGGAGCAGGTACGGGGCGGTCGCGCGTCTGCTGCGCCAACTCACCGGCGCGGAGGACGCGGTCGCGGTCAACAACAACGCGGGGGCGATGCTCCTGGGGCTCGCAGCCCTGGCTGCCGGGCGGGAGGTCATCGTCTCCCGCGGCGAGGCGAGCGAGATCGGCGGCGGCTTCCGGATACCGGACGTGCTCGCACAGAGCGGCGCACGGCTCGTGGAGGTGGGGACAGTCAACCGCACCTATGCTGCGGACTACGAACGCGCCATCACGGAACAGACCGCTGCGCTGCTGGTGGTGCACCGTTCCAATTTCCGGGTCGTCGGGTTCACGCATGAGCCATCGCTGGAGGACGTCGCGGGGGTCGGCGCGGCGCACGGCGTTCCCCTACTGCACGACCTCGGCTCCGGCGCGCTGCTGGACACGGCGCGGTTCGGTATCGGGCACGAGACTATGCCGCAAGAGAGCCTCGCGGCGGGAGCGGACGTCGTGTTCTTCTCCGGAGACAAGCTACTCGGCGGGCCGCAGGCAGGACTCGCCGCCGGGCGCGCCGGACTCGTCGCCTCGCTACGCGCGCATCCGCTTGCCCGGGCACTGCGCGCCGACAAGCTGACGCTCGCGGCGCTGCACCGGACGCTGCTGCACTACGTTCGCGGCGAGGCGATGGAGAAGGTCCCGGTCTGGCGCATGATCGCGGCGACGGAGGAGGCACTCGGAATCCGTGCACAGGCCATAGCGCAGGGTGTCGGCGCGAGCGCCACCGTCGTGGAGGGCGCGTCAAGGCTCGGCGGAGGGAGCCTGCCGAGCGACGAGCTGCCGACGCGCCTCGTGTGCATCGATCCGTCGACGACGGGCGGGCCGGACGAACTGGCTCGGCGGCTCCGCGCGGGATCTCCCGCCGTCGTGGGGCGTATCGAGGGCGACCGCGTACTGCTCGACCCGCGCACCGTGCCGCCGGAGCAGGATGCCGAGTTGATCGCGGCGGTCTCTGCGGCGCTCGCTACAGCCGCACTTTCCTGAACGACGGTGCGATCAACGTGACGAGCGTCACGAGCACCATGCCTATCGAGCCACCTATCAGCCAGGAAGTCGACACGCCGTAGTTCTCGGCGATTATCCCGGCCACGAAGCCTCCGAGCGGCTGCATCCCCACGTCCAGCATGTATATGCCCATCACGCGTCCGCGCATGTAGTCCGGGGTAACGGACTGCAGGATGGTGTTGTTGGTAGTCATGACCAATATGAAGAAGAGCTGCTGCACGACCAGGATGATCCACGCCTGCCACCATGCGTCGACCTGCGAAAGCGCGAGCACGGCGAGCGCCGCTCCCGCGACTCCAATCAGGGAGAGCCGTCCCTTGTGCTCCACGGCATGAAACCGCGCAACCAGCACCGCGCCTATGAACCCGCCTACCCCCATGCCGACGTACATGAACCCGAGCAGCCCGCCGTTCGGGTCGCCCAGGTCCTCAGCTACGAACCCCGGCATCTGCGTCTGGATGAACGCCATAAGGGTCAGCGTGGGGATCAGGCTCAGGACGATGGCGTAGCGAGGGACAGGCTCGCGCACGACGTAAGCCAGCCCCTCCCTCAGGTCGGCGCACGGCGACTGCTGCTTGCGCCCTTCCCGTCCTTCGGCGAACTCGGCGCGGAACGGGAGCACGA
The DNA here is from genome assembly GCA_034423175.1 of Dehalococcoidia bacterium. Lineage (GTDB taxonomy): Bacteria > Chloroflexota > Dehalococcoidia > Lucifugimonadales > Australimonadaceae > Bin16. The sequence continues at coordinate 22,076 of DAOUJA010000082.1, read as the reverse complement.
GCAGCACGACGATGACGTACATCATCGCCTGCAAGAGAAAGTTCACCTCCGGCCCCAGCAGCGCGATCATCCCTCCCGCGACGCCGGGGCCGATCATCCGCATGGAGTTGAACGCCATAGAGTTCAGCGCTATGGCGTTCATCAACCGGTCGCGCGGCACGGAGTTTCCCACGAGCGTCTGCCGCAGCGGGTTGTTCAACGCCCACCCCGCACCGGTCAGGAAGGAGAAAGCGTGCATGTGCCACAGCTGCAGCAGGTCTAACTGGAGGATGAGCGCGAACGCCGCAGCGAGGAACGCCAGGTAAGCCTGGTCCAGGAGAAGGACGACGCGGCGGTCGAATTTGTCGGCGACGACTCCGGCGACCGGCGCGCCGAGCATCGGCAGGGCGCGCAGCCCCAGAACGATGGCTACCTGGATATAGGAGTTGGTGATATCGAACGTGAGCCAGCCAAGCGTCACCTGCTGTATCCATGTACCGGCACTCATGAAGATGGTGCCGAACCAGAGGAGCCGGTAGTTCCGGTAGCGGAGCGCGGAAAACGTCCCGCTCCAGCCACTGGCACGTCTCGGACGGGCGGACTGGTCGGTGGGTCGACGAGGTGCGCGCATGGGGTACCTTCAAGGTTACCAGTCTCCCCGCCGGAGAGCGCGCACACCGGCGGAGTGCGTGGCAGAATCTGGTCAATGCTGTACGTATGGGTCGGCGTGGGGGTCGTGAGCGTCTCGCTCGCCTCCATCTTCATCAGGCTGGCGGAGGCGCCCCCGCTCACGGTGGCGGCGTACCGCATGTGCATCGCCACCGTCATCGTCGGCGTAACCGCCGGCATCGCAGGGCGAGGGGGATTCGTCGCCGTGCGCCGCGCCGACCTGCCCCTCCTCGCGGGGTCAGGGGTGTTCCTTGCGGCCCATTTCGCTCTCTGGATAACGTCGCTCGCGCATACGTCCGTTGCAAGTTCCGTCCTGCTCGTCACTACGACCCCGGTGTTCGTGGCGGTCGGAGCGCACTTCGCCTCGCCTGACAAGGTCGGACGCCTGACCGCGCTTGCGGTGGCGGTGAGCGTCGCCGGAGGCGTCGTCATCGCGGCGGGCGACTGGGCAGAGGGCGAACGTCACCTGCTGGGCGACGCCCTGGCGCTCGGCGGGGCGGTGGCGGTAGCGGGCTACCTGCTCGTCGGGCGGCGGGTGCGCGGACGCATCCCCACCCTGCCCTACATCACCATCGTCTACGCCGTGGCAGCAGCCGTGCTGCTCGTGGCGGCAGTGGCGAGCGGTGCACCGATGCTCGACCTCCCCGCGGAGTCTTACTTCTGGATGGCGATGGCGGCGCTCCTGCCGCAGGCGGTGGGGCACTCGCTGCTGAACTGGGCGCTGGGATACATGCCCGCGGTGAACGTAACGCTGGCGGTGCGCGGCGAGCCGGTGCTGGCGACGCTCATGGCGATCCCCGTGCTGGGGGAGGTCCCGCCGTGGACGGTGCTGCCCGGAGGCGCGCTGCTTCTGCTGGGCGTCTACATCGCGGTACGCAGCGGAGAGGCGAGGCGCACCAACGTATAATCGCCGCGCGATGCTGGCTGAACTCACCGTCCGCAATCTTGCCGTGATAGAGGAGACGCGTCTCGCGTTCGGGCCGGGCTTCAACGTCATCACCGGTGAGACGGGAGCGGGCAAGTCTCTGCTGGTGGACGCGCTGGCCTTCGTGCTCGGCGGGGCGGCGGACCGCGGGATGATGCGGCGCGACGCGGCTCTCACGAGCGTCGAAGCGGTCTTCTCCTTGAGCGACGACCCCCGGACCCGGGGGGCGCTCGCGGAGCTGGGCGTCGCGGTGGACGAGGATGACCGCATCGTCGTGCTCTACCGCGAAGTGCACAAGGAAGGACGTACGACCTCCCGTCTGAACGGACGCGCTGTACCCGCGGGCTTGCTGCGGACCGTAGGCGGCGCGCTTGTGGACATCCACGGGCAGGGATCGCACCTGTCGCTGCTCGAACCGCGGTTCCAGATGCGGGCGCTGGACGACTTCGGCGGACTTGACGAGCAGCGGGACGCGGTCGAGCGCGCGGTGGCGGAGACACACCGCCTGCGCGGCGAGCTCGCCGATGCCGACGCGGCGATACGGGAAGTGGAGCAGCGACGGGACCTGCTTGCCTTCCAGGTGGGCGAGATCGAGTCCGCCGCGCCGGTGGACGGCGAGGAGGAGGCGCTGCTGCGTGAGCGAAACGTGCTGGAGCACGCCGAGAGCGTGCGCGAAGCCTGCGCCGCTGCCTACGAGGCGTTGAGCCAGGGCGACCGCAACGCGGCGGACCTCGCGGCTGAGGCGCTGGACCACCTGCGACGTGCACCGGGCGCGGCCGACGCGCTTGTCGCGCAGATCGAAGCGTTGGAGTCCGCCGTGGCGCAGCTCAGCGACGCTGCCCGGGATGTGCGGGACCTCGCGGAGAGCGTCGAGTCCGACCCCGCGCGGCTGGCCGAGGTCGAGGAGCGTGCCGCGCTGCTGCGGCGTCTCAAGCGCAAGTACGGCGGCCCCGAGTCCGCCGTGCTCGCGTTCGCGGAGGACGCCCGCGCGCAGTTGGAGCGCATGGAGACTGCCGACGAACGCCGCCAGGAACTGGAACGCGCGTTGGCCGAGGCGTCAAGGAACGCGGGTGGACTCGCGGTGGCGCTATCGGACGCGCGAATCCGGGCGGCGGCGGCGTTGAGCGAGGCGGTCGCGGCGGAACTGCGGGAGGTGGGATTGGAGCGTGCGTCGTTCGACGTCGCGGTCCAGCGGGAGGAGGCGGACGACGGCCTGCCCGCTCCGGACGGACGGCGCTACGCCCCAACAGGCAGCGGAATAGACCGGGTCGCGTTCTCGGCGCGGACGAACCCTGGCGAGGAGGCACGCCCACTGGCGAAGGTGGCGTCCGGCGGTGAGACGTCTCGAATGATGCTGGCGCTCAACAGCGTGCTGCAGACCGCATCCGGCGCTGCGTCGCTGGTCTTCGACGAGATCGACGCGGGCATCGGGAGCCGCGCGGGGGACGTAGTGGGGCGGAAGCTGTGGACGGTGGGACGCCGGGCGCAGGTGCTCTGCGTGACGCACCTGCCGCAGATAGCTGCGTGGGCGGACACGCACTTCCGCGTGGGGAAGGGGGTGCAGGGCGGGCGGACGTACTCGGAGGCGGAGTCGTTGAGCGAGGAAGAGCGCACCGGGGAGATCGCGGGAATGCTGGGGAGCGGGGAGAGCGTCTCGCAGGTCGCGCGGGAGATGCTGGAGCGCGCCGGACAGGGGAAGGGAGAGGTGTCCCGTCATTCCAGTGCAGTCCGGAATCCAGAGTGACCGCCAGGTCACGCGGGGAGGAGTGAGCGGCGAGAGCCCTCCCTCCGCAGGGACGACGAGGACTCTACGCGCCCTCCGCTGCGACAGCGGCGGCGTCGCCCTTCATGGCGGCATTCATGGCGGCGATGGCGACCTCTATCTGGCCGTCGTCCGGAGGGCGGGTCGTCATCGACTGCAGGGCCAGACTCGGCAGGGTACCCGCGCGCACGAGCGCATTGCCGGCGTGCGCCGCATTCATGCGTATGACCTCGTACGAGACGCCCGCGATGACGGGGATGAGGACGATGCGCGACGCGATCCGGATGGGCAGGTCCGGAGTGCCAAGGAACGCGAAGACGATGATGGAAACAATCATCACCGTAAGGAGGAACGCGGTGCCGCAACGCGGGTGCGCTGCCGGGAAGAGGCGGATGTTGTCGCGCTCGAGCGGCAGGTGCGCCTCCTGGGCGTGGACGGTCATGTGCTCAGCGGCGTGATAGCCGAACACGCGCTGGATGCTCGGCATGAGGCCGATAAGCCCGAGGTAGGCGAAGAAGACGCCGAGGCGCAGGATGCCTTCCGCAGTGTTGCTGAGGATGGAGTTGTCCGTGAAGCGGTCCACGAACCCATGCGTTATGAGGAGGGGCAGGACGAAGAAGAGGCCGATGCCAAGCACAATCGACGTCGCGAGCGTGAGGGCCATCGCCACAGGCGGTATGGGCTGCTCGTCCTCCTCGGTCTCGCCGGAAGAGACCTGCGCGGACCACGTGAGGGCGCGCATGCCCACGACGAGCGATTCGGAGAGGACCAAGGTGCCGCGGATGAACGGGATGCGGCGGAAGCGGTTGACGCTCCACGTGGGAACGGGACGAGTGATGGTCTTGATCACGCCGGTGGGGTTGCGGGCAGCCACGGAGTACACGTGCCGCCCGCGGATCATCACGCCCTCAATGACCGCCTGGCCCCCGTAGATGGAATGCTGCTGTGCCTGCGCCATACCCCTCACCCTCCGTTTCTCTCCAGGGAGAGGATCTCCGGCGGCGCCTCCTACTGGAGGTTGAAGCGCCTCTTGAGGCGCTCCACGCGGCCTTCCGTGTCGACGATGCGCTGCTCGCCGGTGAAGAACGGGTGGCAGGAGCTGCAGATCTCCACCTTGATCTGGGGCTTCGTCGCGCCGATCGTAAACGTGTTCCCACAGGAACAGGTCACGACGGCTTCAGGGTAGTAGTCCGGGTGAATCTCGGTCTTCATCGCTCGATGCGCTCCCGCTACGCCGGGGTTACGTTGGCGCGCTTGTGCAGCTTGTTTGCGTGGTCGAAGATCACCTGGCCGTCTATCAGCGCGTAGAGAGTGAAGTCCCTGCCCATGCCGACGTTGACGCCGGGGTGGATCTTCGTGCCGCGCTGGCGGGCGATGATCGTGCCCGCGCGGACGCTCTCGCCTGCGAAGCGCTTGACGCCGAGGCGCTGACCGTGGCTGTCCCTTCCGTTCCGGCTGCTTCCGCCCGCTTTCTTGTGAGCCACGAGAGCCTCCTACCCGCCGACGATCTGCTTGATGGCCAGCCGTGTAACCTGCTGCCGGTGGCCGCTCTTGACGTGATAACGGGTCTTCGGCTTGTACTTGAGGACGATGACCTTGTCCGCCTTGCCCTGCCGGGCAACCTCGGCTACCACCCTGGCGCCTTCTACCCGCGGCTGGCCGACGGTTACCCTGTCCCCCCTGGAGACGAGGAGCACGTTGTCCAACTCGACGGTGCCGCCTTCATCTCCGGGAAGCTTCTCCACCGTGATGGAGTCGCCCTCCTGAACGCGGTACTGCTTTCCACCTGTTTGTACGATCGCGTAGTCCATGGCAACCCAGAGATTCTATGCGATGGCACGGGAGAGGGCAAGTGGAGGTTGGCCAGGAGCCTTTCCTCCACCCTGCTTCTCTCCTCCTGCGATGGAGGCATGGAGGCCGCCGAAGGAGTGACGGCCGTCCGCCCGCAGGACGGACAGCGATTCCCTCCCCGAAAGGGGCCCCGCGCTTTCGCAGGCATGACGGGGAGGCTAGAATCCCGCGCATGACTACGACAACGCCATACACCGGACAATCCATCCTGCGATTCGAGGACGACCGCCTCCTGCGCGGCGACGGCGAGTTCATCGCCGACATGACCCTGCCCGGTATGGCCCACGTCTCCGTCGTTCGCAGCCCGCACGCCCACGCAAGCATCGAGCGAATCGACGGAAGCGCGGCGCTCGCCATGCCCGGCGTGCTTGCCATCATCACGGGGGATGACGTGGAGGACGGCGCAGTGCTGGAAAGCGTGGGCAGGCCGGGTATGCAGGTAAACCGGGGCGGAGCGCACCCCATCCTGGCTTTGGGGCGCGCTCTCTACGCCGGACAACCCGTCGCGGCCGTCGCAGCGGAGACCGCCGCTCAGGCCGCAGATGCCGTCTCCCGCGTCGAGGTCGTCTACGAGCCACTGGAAGCGGTCAACGACCTGCAGCGCGCGGCAGAGGGCGGATACGCGACGCTCCACCAGGCGATCGGGTCAAACGTCGGGGCGTCGCAGCGCACGGGCGGGGGCGACGTCGACGAGGCGTTCGCCGCGGCGGACCGCGTCGTCGAGGCATCGTTCGTTATCCCCCGGCTGGCGCCGATGCCGATGGAAGGCCGCGGTTGCATCGCCAGCTTCGACGCTGACGGCAACCTCACGTTCTGGTCGTCCAACCAGTCGCCGCACGACACCGCCCACCATATAGAAGAAGCGATCACGCTGCCGGGCCACGTGCACGTCATCACACCGGACGTGGGCGGTGGTTTCGGGCACAAGCACCACGTTTACCCCGAGGAGGTCGCGGCCATCCTCCTGGCGATGCGGCTGCAGCGGCCCGTGAAGTGGGTGGAGGAGCGGAGCGAGAACATCCACTCCTCGCACGCGCGGGGGCTGGAGGCGCACATGCAGGCGGCGGTCACGAACGATGGCCGCGTCCTCGGGCTGCGGGGGCGCTTCCTGTCGGACCTTGGCGCGTACTGGATCAGCGGCACGTTCACCTCGCCGGACAACGCCGCGAAGCGCATCACCGGGCCATACCACGTCCCCGCCTACGAGGGCGAGCAGGTATGCCTGATGACGAACCGCCCGCCCATCACGTCGTACCGGGGAGCCGGACAGCCGGAAGGCACGTTCTGCATGGAGCGCATGCTGGACCTCGTCGCCGAGGAGTTGGGCATCGACCCCGTGGAGCTGCGCCGCCGGAACCTCATTCCGCCGGACCAGTTCCCCTACACCACCATGTCCGGCACCCCCTACGTGGACGGCGACTACGAGCCGGTGCTCGACCGGGCGCTTGAGGTCGCCGGGTACAGCGATCTGGTTGCACGACGCGACCGTGAGCGCCGGGAAGGGCGCACGGTGGGGCTCGGCATCGCGCTCTCGACCAAGGGCTCCGGCGGCACGGGCGGCGACGCGGCCCGCTCCAGTGCCGCGTCGGTGGAGATCGACCCGGACGGCCACGTCCGGCTCACTACCGACATCTCGCCGCACGGACAGGGCAATTCCACCACGTTCATGCAGATCACGGCGGACGCGCTCGGCGTGACGCCGGGCGGCGTGAGCGTGCTGCACGGCGACACGGACGGCATCCAGCCGTTCGGCCCCGGCGCCGGCACATACGCCAGCCGGGGGCTCGTCATCGGTGGACACGCCGTCTACCAGACCGCGTGGCAGGCGCGCGATAGATTGATCGACGCCGCGTCGCATCTCCTCGAGACGCCCGCGGACAACGTCACGCTGGAAGGCGGCGCCGCAGTCTCCCGCTCGGACCCGTCGCGCTCGGTGCCGCTCGGCAGGCTCGCGGAGATGGCGGGGAGCGCGGACGGCGGCTTCCGCCACTACTCGACGTACACGCTGCCACCGGGGAGCTTCGCGTTCGCCACGCACATCGCGTACGTCGAGATCGACCGGGATTCGGGAGACGTTCGCGTCCGGGACTTCGTTGCTGTTCACGACGTGGGCAACCTCGTCAACCCGCTCATCGTGGAGGGGCAGATCCACGGGGGTGTCGCGCAGGGGTTCGGCGAGGCGATGTGCGAGGCCGTCTCCTACGCGGACGACGGCCGCCCGCGCGAATGGTCGTTCATGGACTACGCGATGCCGCTGGCCGAGGACCTGCCGCATATGGTCGTCGAGACGCACGCGACGGAGGCGAAGAACGGCGCGATGGGCGTGCGCGGCATCGGCGAGATGCCGTCGTGCGCCAGCCCCGCCGCGCTCGCCAACGCCGTCCACGACGCGCTGCGGCAGATCGGCGCGCCGATGGTGGACATCCCGTTCACAGCGGAGCGCGTCTGGCGCGCCATAAGAGACGCGGAGTAGGGAAGAGCGGGCGCCACGCGCCCCCGGCGAGCGGGCTCCCTCGCGTTTGACACGTCCTGGGGGCGATGGTACGTTGCGGCCACTCCCCTAGCCGTGTCGGACCCACGAAAATCCGACCCAGGACGGGCGCGCACCGGCTGAAGCAAGTGGATGACAGAGGCGGATGGTTCAGCGGTCTGGTGGCGAAGGAGGCACCGACTATGGAGTACACGAACCTATCGGCAGACAACCACCTCAGCGACGTCTGGTATCCCGGAGACCTCTTCCAGAGCAGGTTGCCGGCGAAACTCCGCGAGATAGGCCCGAAGGTCGTCGAAACGGACAAGGGCACGATGTGGGAGTGGGAGGGAGACCTCCACGCGCCTGCCGCAGACGGCAACGACAGGGCGAAGCACGCCAGGAGCCACTTCCGCGCGAGCCGCGCGGCGGACGCGCTCGTCATCGAGGTGGAGGAGGGCAAGTTCGGGTCGGACCCGGACATCATGCTCAGGCACATGGACATGGACGGGACCTACGCCGGGGTCTTCTACACGGGGAACACGCGTAAGGAGACCTTCCGGGACCCGGAGCTGGAGAAGGCGTACTGGGAGATCCACAACGACTGGGTGCTCGAGCTCTCGGCGGCGAGCCCCGACCGGCTGATCGTCCTGCCGACGCTCACGGCAAGCTTCCCGGAGCTGTGCGCCCCCGAGGTCTACCGCATGGCGGAGAAGGGGGCGAAGGCGGTCGAGTTCGTCGTCTTCGACATGCCCGAGCCGATCTTCGAGGAGACGTGGGAGCCGTTGTGGACCGCGGCCGAAGAGACCGGGATCGTGATCTGCTCCCACGTGGGCGACAAGAAGGGCACGCCGCGGCCTCCGTACCGTCGGGGGGCCCGGCTTGCTCACTACCCGCAGGCCCCGAAGTCGATCTCGCCGCACCTGGCGCAGCTCATCTTCAGCGGCGTGTTCGAGCGCCATCCGGACCTCCGCTACTCGTTCGGCGAGTGCCGCCTGGGATGGATCCCGTTCGACATCCAGTGGATGGACAGGACGATGGAGCAGCGGTACCTGAACGCCGCGGAGCCGCAGTCCGACGTCAAGCTCAGCCTGATGCCCAGCGAGTACATCAAGCGGAACATCACTTTCACGTTCGAGGAAGACTACCTGGGCACGAAGATGCTGGCCGACCCGGACTACTACATCTGCGACAGCGCCGTCTGGGGCAGCGACTACCCCCACGAGCAGGGGACCTGGCCCTACTCCGAGCGCACGCTGGACGAGATGTTCGCCGGGATGGACCCGGCGCTCAAACGCACGATCGTGTGGGACCGGACCGCCGCGTTCTTCAACATCAAGGGCCCGGACGGGAACGGGGCGGGGGCCTGACGCTCGATCAGCGAAGCCCCGCTCACCGAAGGGAAGGTGCGTCGATGTTTCTCGTGGTGGGTACGCATCTCATCAAACCCGGGAGGCTGGACGAGGCGGCGAAGCGTCTCGACTCCAACGGGGAGCGGATGATGGAGTCCTCCGGATTCGTCTTCCGCTACCGGACGGTCTCGACGGAGAACGACCACAAGCTCGTCACGATAACCGGCTGGGACGACGAGCAGGCCTTCTCTGCCTTCCGTGAAGCCTCCAGGGGCGCCGGCCCTGCGGGCGACACGCCGTACGTCGAGGTCGTCCAGGACTTCTACACCCTGGAGGCGGAACAGCCCGCGCCGATCGCGCAGGGCTGACGACGAGGAGAGACTGTGGCTGACAAGGAGATACTGCTGTGGGACGAACGGGGCCGGGGCTTCCCCGCCCTCGTCCGGTACGGCCCTCACCTGTTCCTCTCCGGTTCCGACGGCTGCCGGGACCCGGAGACAGAGGAACTGCAATTCGACCTCGTCTACAAGCCCATCGAGCAGTGCCATAACGCGTTCAGCCGGATCCAGCGGCGCTTGGAGCGCGCCGGTCTGAGTGGCGACTGCGTCATGCGCGTGCTGCACTTCACGAGCGGCCAGGAATGGAGCCTCAAGCGCATGGCCGTCTGGCCCGACTACTTCGGCGAAGTCGGCCATGCGGAGGCGGTTGCCTGGGGGGCCCAGGCCAAGATGGCGGACTTCAACGCCATCACCGCCATGGCGATCGGGCTGACGCGGGACGTGCCGAGGCAGGTGGTTGTCCCGCAGCCCCGGCGCGGGCAATCGGCGCGGCTCGTCCGGGCCGGCGACTTCCTCTACGCTTTCGGGGTCGGCGGCTTCGCGAACCCGTACACGGGCGAGGAGGTGCCGATCAACGCACCGGACGCGTTCCGGCGTCAACACTTCAACAACTTCGAGACCCTCCGTTCCTTCATGGACGAAGTGCCCGCTCCCCTGAGCGATTTCGTCCGCCTGGACGCCGGGTTCCGCAGGAACGTGGAGGACGCACGCTCGTTCCGCGCCTGCACGAAGGAGATGTTCGGAGGCAAGATCCCGTTCGCCCACTTCGCGCTCGCCCTGGGCGAACTGGCCAACCGCCTCATCCAGCTGGGCGGCGTGGCGGTGGCGCCCGGCGTGGACAAGGAGGTCCGCTGGGCGCCCCACGACCCGGACATGGCGGAGGCGGTCATCGCCAGCGACCTCGTCTTCGTGAGCAGCCTGTCAGGGAACCGCGACCCGGAGTCGGGCGCGTTGGTCCCGGAGCTGTGTGCGGACAAGCGGGCGCAGGCCCGCCAGGCGCTGCGGTGCCTGGAAGCTATCCTCTCCCGAGCGGGCACGAGCATGGACCGCACGTTGTCGCTTGAGGTACATCTCCGCGACATCTACTTCGAAGACGAGTTCATCGAGATCGCGAAAGAGGTCTTCGGCAACGACTGCCCGGCGATCGGCGTTGCCGGCGCCGAACTGGAAGAGGGCGTCGAGGTGGCGCTCGTGGGGACCGCGGGGAGACCGTGACGAAGCCGCGCCGGTATGGTTGGAGGGTTGATTGACCACGAAGGACGAAGCCGTAGCGCGCCCGGTGCCCGGGCAGGCCGTGGTGGACGAGATATTGCGGCTGGGCGTCGAGTACGTGATCACCGTGCCGGACTCGGTGCAGCGGACCGTGCTGGAGTTGCTGGCGGGCCTCGAGAAGCCGCGCCTGTTGACCGTCTGCACGGAAGACGAGGCTATGGGCGTCAACGCGGGCCTCTACGCGGGCGGCGTGAACGCGATGCTGTGTATCCAGAACAACGGAGTGCTGGCGTCCCTGAACGCCATCAAGGCGATCACGCTGGATGCGCAGGCCCCGACATTCATGATGGTGGGCCAGTTCGGCCGGGACGTGAAGCTGCCCGCGTCTGAGAGCCGGAACCGCGCGGTCAGGCTGCTCGTTCCGACGCTCGAAGCCTGGAACGTGCCGCACTACCCGCTCGAAGGGCCCGAAGACATCGGCAACATCGCGGCAGCTTTCGAGAGAGCGCACCGGGACTCCGGGCCGGCCGCGGTCATCGTGGGAGCGCCCACGAGCTGACAGGCCCGTCCGGCTGCAAGGAGGGATGCACACGTCATGCGTCGGCAGGAAGCGATCGAAGTCCTGGCCGCAGGTCGCGGGAGCGCCATCAGCGTCGCGACGATGCAGTCCATCGTCCCTTGGCACCAGGCGGGCCAGGGTGAGATCGACCATCTGGACGCCCAGCGGTGCATGGGAAGCGCCTCGTCGCTCGGGCTGGGACTGGCGCTCGCCGTCCCGGACAGGAACGTCCTGGTGCTCGACGGGGACGGAAGCCTCCTGATGCAGCTGGGCAGCCTGGTCAGCATCGCGCACGCGCAGCCGCGCAACCTCTACCATTTCATCTTTGCGAACGGCGTACACGAGACGACCGGGAGCCAGCCTCTGCCGGGGGCCGGGGTGTTCGATTTCTGCGTCCTGGCGCTGGGGGCCGGGTACGAGGCCGCCTTCAACCTGAACACGAGAGAAGAGTTCGAGGAGCAACTCCCACAGATCCTGGACACGCCGGGGCCCGTCCTGGTCAACCTCGTCATAGACAGAGAGGCCCCCGGCGCGGGGTCAGCCGGGGTACCGATGGCTGCGCAGATCAAGGCGCTGCGGAAGACTTTCACAGGGGGATGAGACGATGGCAGAGAAGGCCTGGCGATCAAGGTGGGTGAGGACGGGAACATTCCGCACGCATTACGTGGAAGCGGGGGGCGACGGCCCCGTGTTCGTGCAGCTGCACGGGGGCGGGTATGCCCAGTCCGGCGTCTCCGCGAACCACACCATCATGCCAAGGCTGGGCGAGCACTTCCACGTGCTGGCGCCGGACGCCGTGGGCGGCTACGGGTTCACGGACCTGGTCCCCACCCCTCGCGGCCTGCACAGCCGGGTGGACCAGTTGGAGGACTTCGTCGACACGCTCTGTCTCGACAGGTTCTCCATCATGGGCAACTCCCAGGGCGCGTGGACGGCGGCGCGCTACGCCATCCTCCACCCGGAGCGGATCGAGCGCATCGTGCTGGTCGGGAGCGGGTCGATCGCGGTGGCGATGGGGATAGAGCGCATCCGCATGGCCGGCACCGACCTGGCCGCCAACTACGGGCAGGGCGGAACGCGGGAAGACATGCGCATGCGGATAAAGGCCATCATCCACCGCGACGAGGCGATCACCGACCAGGTCGTCGACCAGCGGTTGGAGGTTGCGCAGCGGCCGGGCCTGCAGGAGACGAACAAGGGCTTCCAGGCCGCGAACGAGCGGTTCCAGAACGACCCGTTGCTCAAGATAGGCTACGAGATGCGGGAGACCCTTCCCTGGGTGACGAAGCTCATCCCGACGATATTCCTGTGGGGTGAGAACGACCACTTCGCCTCGCCGGAGTACGGCAAGCAGCTGGAGAAGATGCTGCCCCACGTCCCCTTCCACTGGATCCCGAACGCGGGGCACCAGGTCCAGAGCGACCAGCCGGAGATGGTCGCCGACATCATCATCCGGTTCCTGCAGGGGGACTGAGGGCGGACCCGGACGCTCCCACGTTGCCCCGCAGGCCCGCTGGCCGGCGCCGCGGAGGCTGCGGTCAGCGGGAACGCGGGGTTCCCCGGATGGCCGTCGAGCACGGCGCAGAGCACTTGCAAAACTCGCGAAAGGGGAACACTATAGGGGCATGAGAGTCGGCGAGTTTGAACTACACGAGCCTCTCCCCGAGTTGCGGTCGCCACATATCATCGCTTCCCTGACCCCGTGGATCGACGCCGGGAGCGTGGGCTCTCTGAGCATCGAGCGGCTGGAGCGGTACATGCGGGCCCGCGATCTGGGCACGCTCGCCAAGCCGGGGCACTACTTCGACTTCACGCGCTACCGTCCGGTGGTCTACTACGAGGACGGCAAGCGCAAGATGCGCATCCCCAACGCGGACATGCGGTGGGCGACCGGTCTGGGCGGGCACGACTTCATCTTCCTCCACATGCTGGAACCGCACTCCAACGCGGAGGAGTACATCGAGGCGCTGGTGGACGTCATCGCGTATCTCAACGTCGACCGCTTCTGCCGCATCGGGGCCATGTACGACGCGGTGCCGCACACCCGCCCGCTCCTGGTGATGGGCACCCGCAACGGCCAGCCGCTGGAGGACGTCCAGGGCGTGGAGGGGAACCGGCGCAGGCCGTACCAGGGGCCCACCTCCATCATGAACATGGTGGGCGACCGCCTGGGCGAGCGCGGCATAGAAAACATGATGCTCATGTGCAGACTCCCGCACTACGTGGAGCTCGAGGCGGACTTCGCGGGCCGCTCCAAGATGCTGCAGGTGCTCTCCACGATCTACGGCTTCCCCGCCGAGTACGCCGCCAGCCAGCGCGACACGCAGCAGTACGCGCGCGTCACCGCGGAGATGCAGCGCAACGCGCAGGTGAAGTCGCTGGTCGAACGGCTGGAGTCGGACTACGACGCGCGGAGCGGCAGGCGGCAGGCCGAACGGGAAGCGGAGGAGAAGAAGGAGCTTCCGCCGCTCCCGCCCTCCGTGGAGGAGTTCCTCGGCAAGCTCACCGGCCCCGCAGAGGAAGAGAAGGAGTAGGAGTACGCGATCAGCCTGCGTACCGGCGCTGGTCGCGCTGCTCATCCTCGTGGGCGCGGCGCTGACCGCGTGCAGCCCTTCCACGCCAACCCCGACCGCAACGCCTGAGCCGACACCGACAGCCACGCCCACGCCGGTCCCGGCGCCTACGCCAACGGCCGGGCCCGCCCCAGGCGCCGGAACCCCGGCGGTAGAGCACGCGGCCCAAGCCCTATCGGCACTGGTGGGGGATCTCAGCCCCGAGAGGCCGCTCGTGCTCGTGGAGGAGGTATTCCGGAAGGGCGGCTACAAGACCACCCCCTGCAACTATGACCCCCTCCGCAACTATGACCCCCTCCGCGTCCCCGACTACATGGCCGTCTACCCGGAGCGGGTGATATCCAAGACCGTCTTCACGCCTGACGCGGCCGGAGTGCTGGCGAGCATCACCGGGGAGGTAACGAGCGCCGACGGCACTCCCCCCGTCCTGGTGTCTCTTCTCGACGATTCCGTGGTCAACGTGCCGGAGGAGGACTGGCCGGGACTGTGCCCGGAAGAAAGTGCATCCGAACCCGAGTACGAGACGGACCTGAGCGAATGGCTGGAGGCCCACCTCGACGTCGCCACCCGTGCCGAAGAGTCGGGGTATACGTTCGCCGGGAGATCCCTCCTGAATGGCCAGCCGAGCGTCCGCTACGAACGCCGTACACGGGTCTCCCTGGGAGTGCTCGAGTTCGTCGAGGTGAACCCGCTGCTCGTCCAGCAGAGCTACTACACCGTGCTGGAGGACGGCGGGCTCGTCCTCGAGGAACAGACCACCATCACGTCCCTGACCGCGGGGGAGTGAGCGGCGGCGCCCGGCGGGGGTGCTGAGGCGCATCCGGAGCCAGGGCATATACTTGCCGAACACCCGTTCAAGGGACTGACCATCACAACGCGCCCGACGCATACTCCGTCACGCCCGTTCTACGGCTGGGTCATCGTGGCCGCCCTCAGCGTTGCCGGGGGCATCAGCATGTTCCTGGGCATCGGGAACTTCGGCATCTTCGTCGCCCCGATGAGCGAGGAGCTCGGCCTCGGCAACAGCGCCTTCGGGTGGGCGCTCTCGGCGCGCCTCCTGGGCTTCGCGGCCTCCGGCCCGTTCATCGGACGCCTGATCGACCGCCGGGGCTCCCGCGTGCCGCTCGCGGTCGGGGGTCTCATGCTGGGCGGCAGCGCCGCCGCGCTGGGCCTGGTCAACGCAGGCTGGCAGATGATCGGCCTGACGCTCTTCAGCGGCATGATGGGGTTCTGGGGCAGCAGCACGCTCTTCCTGACCATCCCCATCGCCAAATGGTTCGTGCTCAAGCGCGGCAGGGCGATGTCGCTCTTCTTCCCCGGCATTCCATTCGGGATCGGCATCGCCAGCCCGCTCACCCAGATGCTGATCGACGCAGTGGGGTGGCGCGACGCGTGGCTCGTCCTCGGCGCGGTGGGAGGGCTCTCCATCGCGGGGGTCTCGCTGCTGTTCATCCGCAGCCAGCCGTCCGACCTCGGGCTGCTGCCCGATGGCGAGTCCATCTCGCTGCCCGCCAGGGAACGCTCCGGGGGTGAGTCTCGCCTGGAATACTCCTGGACCGTACGGGAGGCCATGCGGACGGGCGCGTTCTGGCGCATCAGCGTTGCCTACGGGCTGCTGATGGCCGCGATGGGGACGGTCGGGGTCTTCTGGGTCGCGTTCCTCCGGTCGCTGGACATCCCGCCGCAACTGGCTGCCATCGCCTTCTCCACCCAGGCGTTCACGCAGGTGGCGGCGTCCATCCTCGTGGCGCCCTGGATAGACCGGCTCCAGCCCCGTTACGTGGCGATGTCCGGGTTCGTCGTCGTCGTTGCGGCGATGCTCGTGGCATCGACCGCGACGACGGTATGGCACGGCCTGGCGGGCGCGGTGCTCGTCGGCATCGGCATCGGCGTAGCGATGCTCATGCAGACGCACATCTGGCCCGCGTACTACGGCCGCGACCACATCGGCGCGGTGCGCGGCGCGGCGACCCCGCTCACGCTCTTCATGACCGGTGCAGGCACGCCCGCGCTGGGGATGCTGTTCGACGCAACGAGCTTCGCCGTGGGCTGGCTCGCGGCGGCGGGCGGCCTGTTCGTGGGGTTCATGCTGCTGGCGCTCTCGCCGAAGCCCCAACCGCCCCGAACGACGCTCGCGGACGTTTCGACGCAGGGGGCGGAGGAAGGGATCACACGAGGCGGAGGCCGATCTCAACGAAGAGCCAGATGAGCGAGGTGATGCCCGCACTGCCGCTGATGATCATCAGGTCGCGGCGGTGCAGGCGCCAGCCCTCATAGACGTCGACGTCGTGGGAGGGAGTGTCGAGCAGGAACCGCTCGATGCCCCGGAGGCGCGCGTCGATGGCGTCGAGCTTGGCGGACCAGACGCGCTCGGTGAGCTCGTGCTCCCGGGTGTGCGCGTCGCTCTCCGCCTCCAGCGCCGCGAGCCGTTCCTTCTGCGTCATCATCGTGCTCACGCCACACCTCCCAGGCGGTACGGCTCCAGCAGCAGCCGAACGTCCGTGTCCAGGTCCGCGTCGACGTAGAACGGCTCGAACGCGGGTGCGCGCGTCCAGAGGCGCGCCGCGTTCATGAGCGCCGCGCGCTCCACCGGCGCGGGCCACCGCACGACGGAGACCGTCGAGTTGAGCCCGTGCTGCTGCGGGTCCGTGCCGTTCAGTCCCCGCGTGACGGTGAGCCGGTTGACGGAGAGCGACCGCACCAGCATCCGCTCCGGGCCGATCCCTATCGTCTGCCCCACCGCGAAGTTGGCGGTGCTGCTCACGTCCAGCAGCGTTGCCGTTTGGCTGGCGGTGCTCCGCAGCCGCGCGCCCGCGTACTCCAGCCGCTCGCCGAACCCCCACCTGCCGCGCACCTCGTAGCGCGCGGGGCCGCGCTCGAACCGCTGGCGCGGGCCGTTGCCCCGCACGCGGAGCGCGTTATACGGCCTGCCCCAATGCTCCTCCGGCGACGCGTTCAGCGGCAGCAGCTGGTACTCGGACGACGACCACTCCGTGTGGTACTGCCCGTTCTCGTCCTCGTCCGAGCGCACCGACGTGACCTCGATGGCGTCCGGCAGAACGAGCACCGGATCGCCGGGGCCGTCGAACCAGCGCGTCGCGGTGAGCGCGTAGAAGTGGCGGTTGCAGTGACGGTCCACCGCCTCCGACGCCGCGAGCAACAGGCTGAACAGCGCACGGTCGGCGCTGGTGCCGCCTGCCGGGTTGTCCAGCAGCGACTTGTCCTTCAGTTTCGTGAGATCGCCGTAGAGCGACCGGTATCCTTCCATGGCTAGCGCTCCTCCGTGTATTCAACGATGAACTTGTGGGACGTGGTGGGCCTGGTCACCCATCGGACGCTCAGCGGCTCGTTGCGCTCGCCCGCCGGGCCCGCGCCCCGGCCCCAGGTGCGGGTCGAGCCGGAGCTGTGGTCCGGCACACGCACGTAGCCGATCGCCTTGCGCGGGCTCGACGCGATGGTCGCGCCCGTACCGAAGTAGACCTCGCAGAAGTGCGGGTTGTCGGACGTCGGCTGGTAGACGGTGAGGTTGATGAGGCGCAGCCGCTTGCCGGGACCGGGGCGCAGCAGGGTCTGGCGGACGGTGGAGCGGTCCGAGTCGCTGAAGAACATCGTCCGCGTATCGGAGAGGTCCATCAGGTAGCCGGGGGTATAGCGCCGCAGGCCGTCCTGCCGCGCCGCCCGCGGGCGCACCGTGGGGGCGTAGTCGCTTCTTCCTCCTCGTTCGTCCGGCATCGGTCTCCTCCTTCCTGGACTGCACCGGAAACACAGAAAGCCCCCGGCCTCGTCTGATGACCGGGGGCTCGTCCCCTCGCGCAGTACCGTGGGGTCATCCCCACGCATATAGGTTATGCAACCAGCCTACACCCGCCCTGCCCGACCGCGTAAGCGGCGCGTGTCACAATTCTGCGACTCACATGGATGGATAGGATGCACAGGATGGGGTCAGCGAACGTTCCGGGGGGAAACGCGGCCCAAAACGGCCCACGGTCCTCGTTTCACCTCTGCAATCAGCCTCTCAAGTGGGCTGCTCGACAGTCCAAACCAGCCCATCCGCAGCTCGTTCCGGGTCATAACCGCCCGATACAGCCCATTCCGGTCCACATCCCTCAAGACAGCCGATGCCGTCCGTCCGCCATCACGGAGACAGCGTACGCGGTAATAGGGCGCTGGGGGAAGGGGCGGGTGTCACAATCGTCGGAAGCACAGGGCTGCGAGGCCCTGCCTGCATGGGAGCGACGAGTGGGGTGCGAGATGACGGGACTACCCGCGCATCACCCGGCACGCGTAGGCTGGCGTCGGCTATGGACCGGACGCCGCTCGGACACCTGCGCAGGCGACACTGTAGCGAACGCGGGCGTTTCACGGTCCGCGAACTCAACCACGAACGCCTTGCCCGACGCGTGGACGTGCACGATCGTCCCCACTTCCCCGGCCCGCAGGCCGTCGTCCGGGAGGTCAACCGTCAGCGTGACGATGTCATGCTCTTTGAGTTTCATCTCCTCTCCTCTCTCACCCCCCAAACCTCGCCCTGAGCTCGTTCTTGAGGACCTTGCCGAGGGCGTTGCGGGGGAGTTCAGACACGAACGCGACCTGCTCCGGGCGCTTGAAGCGCGCGAGGATGTGGCAGGCGTCGAGCAGCGACTCTTCCGACGGCTCGACACCCGGCGTCGGGACGACGACCGCCATGACGCGCTCGCCCCAGGTCTCGTCCGGCACGCCGATCACGGCGCACTCCTCGACGCCGGGGCAGGCGTGCAGCAGTTGCTCCACCTCCTCCGGCGCGACCATCTCGCCGCCGCGCTTGATGAAGTCCTTCGCGCGTCCCGTGAGGTAGATGTAGCCGTCCTCGTCCATGTAGCCGAGGTCGCCGGTGAAGAGCCAGCCGCCGTGCACCGTCTGCGCCGTGGCCTCCGGCTGTCCCCAGTAGCCGCGCATGAGGCGCGGGCCGCGCGCTGCTATCTCGCCGTGCTCGTTCGCCGCCAACTCGTGGCCGTCCTCACCGACGATGCGCACCTCGACGTCCGGCAGCGGCCTGCCGATGCTCCGCAGGTGCCGGCGCCGCTTCTCGACGACCTCGGGCGGCCCTTCCAGCACATGGTCCTCCGGCGGCACCATCGCGATGGTCGAGCCCGTCTCGGTCTGCCCGAAGGCGTTGATGAACTGCACGCCCGGCATCGCGGCGACGGCCCGCTCGATCACCGTCGCCGGCATGGACGCTCCGCCGTAGGTCAGCACGCGCAGGGAGGAGAGGTCGTGCGCCGGGAACTCGGAGTGGTCGAGGAGCTGCTTGAGCATGGTGGGGACGATGAGCGCGCGCTCGATGCGGTGCTCCTGGACGAGCGCCATCCACTCGCGCGGCTCGAACTGGCGCTGGAGGACGACGGTGCGTCCGCCGAACACGCCCGCGAGCGCGGCCTGCAGCCCGGCGACGTGGTAGAGCGGCAGCGTCAGCAGCGTGCGCTCCTCAACGTCCGGGTCGGGCGGCTCCATGTTGGCGAGCATGAACGACGTGAAGCTGTCGTGGGAGAGCATCACGGCCTTCGGCTGGCCGGTGGTGCCCGCCGTGTAGAGCAGCACCGCGGTCTCGTCCGGCGACGCCTCGGGGAAGCGCGTCTCGTCCTCGCCGCCCTCCGCGAGCAGTTGTTCGTAGGAGCGCCAGCCGTCCTGCGGCGCGCCGCCGTCGACGGCGAGAACGCTCGCGGACGCTCCGTCGCGGCCGAGGCCTGCGATCAGCGGCGCGTACCGCTCGCCCGCAACGACCGCCTTCGGGGAGGCGTGGCGCAGCGGGTAGCCGACCTCGTCGCCGTGGCCGCGGAAGTTGAGCGGCACGTAGACGGCGTCCAGCCGCGCGGCGGCGAAGTACGCCTCGAAGTGGACGGGCGTGTTGACGTCCATGACGGCGACGCGGTCGCCCGCCCCGACGCCGTGCGCGGCGAGGGCGTTGGCGAGCCGGTTCGCGCGGTCGGCGAGCGCGGCGTAGGTCAGCGTGCCACCGTCGTGGACGAGCGCGGCGCGCTCAGGAACGATGGCGGCGGCGATGGTGAGGATGTCGTGGGTGTGCAAGGCGGGGGTCTCCTGCAAGCGTGTCCGCTTCGCAGGAGATTAGCGTAGCCGAGCGGCGAGCCGCCGTTCAAGCCGCAGGCCGTCCGCGAGCGTGAGGTCGGCGCCCTCGTTGACGGCGCGCTTCACCAGCGCCAGCGCACCGGCGGGCGCGGATGCGACCTCCCGCAGGCGGGCCTCGGCCACTATCCTGAGCTGCTCGCGGGGCACCAGCCAGTCGACGAACCCGGCGCGCACCGCCTCGCTCGTCGTCATCCGCCTGCCGGTGAGCGCGAGCTCCATCGCTCGCGGGAGCCCGACGATGCGCGGGAGCGACTGCGTACCGCCCGCGGCGGGGACCAGGCCGAGCGACGCCTCCGGCAGCGAGAAGATGGCGTCCTGCGATGCGATGCGGAGGTCGCAGAGGGCGGCGATCTCGAGACCGGAGCCGAAGCAGTAGCCGTGCACGGCGGCCATCGTCGGCTTCGGCAGTTCGTACAGGGCGGTCCACAGGTCGCGCGCCCAGCGCACGTAGCGGGCGACGGCCTGGGACGGCGCCGTGCCGAACTCGGTGAGGTCGGCGCCCGCACAGAAGCCGCGTTCGCCGTCGCCCGCGATGAGCAGGCCGCGCACCTCGGCGTCGTCTCGCGCGGCGCTCAGCGCCTCGGCGAGCTCATCGCGCATCCGGACGTTGAAGGCGTTGACTGCCTCGGGACGGCAGAGCGTGACGGTCGCGACCCCGTCGCGCTTCTCGTAGCGCAGGGTCTCGAAGGCGCTCATCGGCCCTCGAACCTGGGCTTGCGCTTCTCCGCGTAGGCGCGCAGCCCCTCGGCGCGGTCGGCGGTCGAGTGGAGCAGGATGCTCAGGTCGGCCTCGAACCGCATGCCTTCGCGCAGCGGGAGGTCGGCGGAGGCAGCGATGGCCTCCTTCACGTACTGCGCCGCGATGGGGCCCGCATCCGCGATGCCGGCGGCGAGCTCCTCGGCGTCCTCGAGGTCGCCGACGTCGTGCACGAGCCTGGCGCGGAGCGCATCGTCGGCATCGAGCGTTTCGCCGGTGAGCAGCAGGCGCAGCGCCTGTCCCCGGCCTACGGCGCGAGTGAGGCGCTGCGTGCCGCCGTGCGAGGGGATGCGTCCCTCGCGCGCGTGGCCCATGCGGAACGCCGCCGACTCGCCCGCGATGCGGATATCAGCCGCAAGCGCGAGTTCCAGCGCCTCGTCGTGGCAGTCGCCGTCCACCCACGCGACTATGGGGATGCGGAGCGCGGCGAGCGCGGCGACAGGGTCGTCGTCCGCGCCGTCGCGCAGCGATGCTCCGGCGGAGCTCCAGTCGCCGGAGAGCAGCAGGACGCGCGCGCCGGAGTCCGCGTCCAGGGCAAGCAGCGCGGCGGTCAGGGCTGCGACGTCCGCGTCGAGCGTCAGTTGTGCGATGGGGTTGTGGTCGTCGGTGGTCATGTGTAGATCCGGTGGTTCACGGCAGCCGAGGCTGCACGGTGGCGGCAACCTCCGCGCCGGAGGTCTCCTCTGCCATGCGGAGTTCGAACGTCTGCTGCAGGTTCATCCAGAACTGGGGCGTGGTGCCGAAATAGCGGGAGAGGCGCAGGGCGGTATCCGCCGTCACCCCTCGCTGGCCCTTCAGTATGGCGGTTATCCGGTTGGGCGGCACCGCGAGCGCCCTGGCAAGCGCATGAGGGGAGAGCTCCAACTCGTCAAGTTCATCGCGCAGGACCTCGCCCGGATGCACTGGACGCATGCCGTTCTTCACAACCATGTACTCACCTCTCAGTGGTAGTCCACTATCTCGACGTCATATGGGCCATCGCTACCCCAACGAAAGCAGACCCTCCACTGTCTGTTCACTCGGATGCTGTACTGCCCCGCGCGGCCTCCCAACAGCGCCTCCAGCCTGTTGCTGCGCAGGGCGGACAGGTCTCTCAGCGACGCTGCGTTGTCCAGAATCGTGAGCCGTCGCGCGGCCTGAGCAGCGAACGACTGGAACCCGGGTGCGAACTCTCCACTGAAGAATAGCTCAGTCGTCCTGTCCCTGAATCCCCGTATCATTACGCCTTACGTAAATAGTACCTACCTGTGCTTGCCTTGTCGAGCCGCCCCGGCCACGCAACCCTTGACAGCCCGCGCCGGTTGCCCGTACGATGCGCGGCGGATTAGCAGTCAGGCTATCCGACTGCTAACAGACTATTAAGGCGAGTGCTAGCAGATGCACCCGCCGAATGCCGAAAAGGAGGTAGTCGTGGCGCGAAATCTGCAGCCCTTGGGCGACCGCATCGTCGTGAAGGCGGTGGAGCAGGAGACCCAGACCAAGAGCGGTATCTACATCCCGGACAGTG
>DAOUJA010000081.1:0-1845 GCA_034423175.1 Dehalococcoidia bacterium | reverse complement strand
GGGCGTCGTCGTCCTCGACGCGCGGACGGGAGCGGCGGTGTCCTTCAACCGGGAGGCGCGCAGGATCGTCGACGGCCTGCGCGCCTCCGGCCAGACGCCGGAGGACCTGCTGGAGTTGATGACCATACGCCGCGCCGACGGGAGCGAGTTCTCCCTGCAGGAGTTTCCCTTGGCCCGGGCCCTGGGCGACACCGAGACGGTGCGGGCAGAGGAGATCGTCATGGGCGTCCCCGACGGACGGAGCATCAACGTCCTGCTCAACGCCACGCCCATTCGCTCCGACGAGGGGGGGTTGGAGTCGGTGGTGGTCACCATGCAGGACATGACGGACGTGGAAGAGCAGGGGCGGCTGCGGGCCGAGTTCCTGGCGATGGTGAGCCACGAGCTGCGCACGCCCTTGGCCACGGTCAAGGGCTCCACCACCTCCCTGCTCAGCGGCCACAACATGGACCCCGCCGTGGCCGCCCAATTCCACCGCATCATGGACCAGCAGGTAGACCACATGCAGTACCTCATCGGCGACCTGCTGGACGTGGCCCGCATCGAGACGGGGGCGCTGCCCGTGGGCCCGGAGCCGTCGGAGCTGCGCCTGATGGTGGATGAGGCCGGGGGCCGGTTCCGCAGCGCGGACGCGAGGAATCCCCTGGAGGTGGAGATGGCGACGGACCTGCCAATGGTGGTCGCCGACAGGCGGCGCATCGTCCAGGTGCTGAGCAACCTGCTCTCCAACGCCGCCTCCTACTCCCACGAGGGGTCGCCCATAACCGTGAGCGCGGTGCGGGACGGAGTACACGTCGCCGTTTCCGTCTCCGACCGGGGCCGGGGCATACCGGCGGAGCTTCTGCCGGAGCTGTTCCGCAAGTTCTCGCGGGCGACCGGAGAGACAACGGCATCGGGCGTGGACGGGTCGGGGCTGGGACTCGCCATCTGCAAGGGCATCGTCGAGGCCCACGGGGGCCGCATCTGGGCGGAGAGCGACGGGCCGGGACTGGGAGCCAAGTTCACCTTCACCCTGCCTGCGGTGGAGCGGTCGGCGACTCCGGCGCCCGATACTCCTTCTACCGGTTCGCGGCGCACTCCCAAGGTCCGCGTCCTGGCCGTGGACGACAACCCCCAGGACCTGCGGTATGTCCGCGACGTGCTCACCAGGACGGGCTATGCGCCCATCGCGACGGGTGACCCCGCCGACGTGCCAAGACTCATGGAGGAGGAGAAGCCCCACCTCGTCCTGCTGGACATGGTGCTGCCCGGCAGCGACGGCATCGAGATCATGAACGACATCCGCGGGACGGCGGACGTGCCGGTCATCTTCCTGTCGGTGTACGGCCAGGATGAGACCGTCGCCAGGGCTCTGGACATGGGGGCGGTGGACTACGTGGTGAAGCCCTTCTCGCCGACGGAGTTGGCGGCGAGAATCAGGGCGGCGCTCAGGAAGCGGCTTGAGCCCTTCGAGGCCGAGCCGTCGTCACCCTACGACGCCGGGGGTCTGGCCATCGACTACGCCCTGCGCCGGGTGACGGTGGACGGGGAGCCGGTGGAGCTGACGGCCCTGGAGTACGCGGTGCTCTACGAGCTGGCGGTCCACGCTCCCAGGGTGCTGAGCCACGCCGTCCTCCTCCAGCGGGTCTGGGGTCCGGAGAAGGTCGGCGAGCCCTGGCTGGTCAGGGACGTGGTGAGTAGGACCCGCCGCAAGCTGGGCGACGATGCGGACAACCCCAGGTTCATCATCACCGAACCCCGCGTCGGCTACCGGATGCGTAAGGGAGAGATGTCGGGAGAGGGGACGAAGGAGACTTGAAGTGGATGCGTTGGTTCGGGAGCGCTGGCGCTACCCTCCGGCCTGTA
>DAOUJA010000080.1:0-13862 GCA_034423175.1 Dehalococcoidia bacterium | reverse complement strand
ATCCCTCATATTGGTTGCTGCTCAGAGCGCGGCAGAGGCTATCGGCGCTGGCTGCCGAGCCGTAGCCGGCATAAGCCGTCCTGACGAACCATCGGTTGAAGGCGACTCTATCCGAGTTGTCGTGCCGAATCATGCCTTCTTGGACCCCAAGAGAACCGCCACCGGGCAACGGGGGCGGTCCAGTACTCTCAAAAGCGTCCTCAGAAACCTTCCCTACAGCCCAATCTAAGCAGATGGGATGCCGAGTCGACAACAATCACGTCTTGGAGAACCACAAAGGCCACAACAACATGGTTAGGTGGGGGATTTGGGGGACCTTAAGGCATTTACAGAGACTCATAGATACGGTGAGAAGGCATTTAGACTGAGTGTTGCGCGGCTCGATGTTCCGAAACGTGAGGTCAATAGGCTTAATGGTATAGTACGCAAGAGCACGAAAGCCGCGAACGAAATGGCAAGGACTGTAGAAGAATTGAGCGAGTTCCTGGGGCCAGAACATCAGGTTGCGGTCGAGCGTATAGTACGAAAGGCACAAGAGGCTGAGCGTCCTCATACCTATGATGCGGTGTTATTGCTGGTAGATGATGCTATTGAATCATTCGACCAATTGTTGGAAGAAGCGAGCGGCATGTGGGACGAAACGAGCTAGGGTCAATTCCCACTAGCGTAGCGTATCGAAGCTGAGAGCCACCTCGATGAAGCTTGCGAGAGACCAACAGTCTTCCGTCGGCTGATTGGTAAGGCGACGGGGGTGGCGGGGAAGTAGATCGTCATCAGGCGCAAGGATGATGCGACCTTCTCGTGGTTCGACTCCGGGGTGAGACGACCCAAACGCCCGTGAAAGGAAGCCGATTCCAGCATCTAGGCAAACAAGATCGACGGTTCGGAATAGTCGGCACTGCCAACGAGTGCTCTGCTGCGATGGGAGGTTGAACAAGCTCTCCCGAACACGGACCCGGCACGAAGGATAGACAATCGTGAAGACCCTTCGAAAAGCAACTTTGATTCTTGATGAGGTGTAGGCAGTCCTTGCTGGGCTCATGGCCTTGGTGGGCGCCTTTGCCGACTGAGCAGATGTCTGGTCCTGGGTGATGGTCGTGCTGCTGTATCCCCTCTGCGCCGGCCGTCTACGGCAAGGGCCTTGGTCAAGAGGGCCTTCCTGATGGTGAACGTAGTCGCCGAACTGTCATATGCGATGGTGATAGCTCGCGGTGAGGTGAAAGGGCACTGGTGGCTTCCGGTGATGTTCGCCGTGATTCCCTCTGTCGGGCTTGTCTACACCCTGGCCTTGGCAAAGATAAGATCGCAACCGTGGCTCAGCTAAAGTAGATCCGGCTATTTCGACAGGGCTCCGGTCACACATCCTGAGCAGGTTTACTCCTGCCACAGTCCGAAGGTTAGCCTCCGCCGCGCCCGACCAATAAACTCCAGCCTTACTCGCTCCCTTCGCAGGACGTCCAAAGTCTTCATCCGCCAACCCAGATGGACTCTCTTCTCCGACGGCTGCATCGGTGAGACTTCGGGCGGCAGCGTCAGGCCTTGCTCGTCGATCATTGCAATCTCCAGCTCCATGATCCGCTCCCTCGTCCTTGCGCGGTCGAGCTTCGTGCCGACCTCGCGCCGCACCTCCAACCTCCGCCACTCGTTCACCAAAGGCCACGCTTCGGCGTAGACCTCCTCGTCGTCCTGGGCAGGCTCACGGGTCACCAGTTCGGGATACTCTCGCCTTGACTCGACCATCGCATCGCGTCGCCCGCGTCCACCCGGGGCTAACGCATTCCCCTTGCCGCCTCTGGCAACTCCCACGTGCCCGACCACACGCTCGACGAGCCGCCTCGTCCGAGCGTGCTCCCTGCTCAGCCCCCTCATCTCCTCCTCGAACGCCTCCATCCGCCGACGGAACTCCTCCTGGTCCCGCCGCTCCCGTGACTCCGACGTGCCGTCCCCCTCCACCAGGGCTCGCTCCAGCGCCTCTCGCGCCCTGCCCGACAGGACTCCCGACCTCACGCTCGCAGCCACGGTCCTTCGGTCTATCCCCAACACTCTCGCCGCGCCCTTGTTTCCTCTGTCCCCCACCAGCTCATTGAGCAGCGACATGAGCCGCAGATGGTGAACGTCTTCCACGTACCTGCTCTTTTGCACGATTTTCCTCCGATTTTCCGGCTCTTTCGTCCCTCCGGGGAGAAGCCTGCAGCTACGACACTCGCGACCAGGTCTCGTTCCCTCAGGGGTACAAAATGTACTTTCCGACTACGCCCAATGTACCCGCCCTCATCTTCGGCAGGGGTACAAGATGTACTTTCCAGCTACGCCTGATGTACCCCCCGACCAGAACGCGGACTAAAGTCCGGCTGTTCACTTTTTCCTGTAGGGAGAGCCCTTCCACGCCTGCGCCTCCGCGTTCCCGTCCCATCACGCCTTCTCACAAATTCGCCCGATTCTCTGTACACGGTAATGACATCACAGGAGGCCCCCTCCGGTGAATGCCTCGTAGGGCGTACACGCGTGTACGCCTCACAGGGCATTACGGCGGGAGATTTCATCGTTCACACTCGATTGCCGGAGCGTCGACGGATGGAGACGGCGCGAAACACAGGGAGGCCGCTACATGGCGCTGCAATCGACAATCAAGACCGGTGGACAGAGGCGGCTTGCACCTCTCCTCGCGTCGCTGCTTCTGTCGACGCTCCTTGCCGTCGCGTGGGTTGGAACGGTCATGGCCCAGGGGGCCGGAGTCTCTCTGGTCAACGAGAGCGCGAGGTTCGTCGAGCGGAACAAGGACGGGGGATTCATCGCCCGTCCGGTGTTCGACCGGCCCGTGGCCTTCCTCGCCTACGCCGTGCGAGACCCCGACACCGGCGACTGGCTCACCGGCGTCACGCAGGTGCACGGGGGCGAGACGAGACTCAATTCCGGCTGGGTGGAAAGGTCGTGGGAGTACCCCGGCCACGACGACCAGCCCGAGCTCGACCCCGAGCGCGTCTACGTGCTGTTCATGATGGCCGCCGAGACGACGCCCGGCGAGCCCGACCGCTTCCACGTCGTGATCCCCGCCCACGAGCCGACCGGCCTGTGGGACCGCGTGATCGGAGCCTTCGACCCGTCACGCTGGGCGAGGGCCTTCGCCCGCTGGGTGATCGAGGGAGTGCACGGGACGCTGTGCGGCGTGGTCGAGCGGGCGAGCGGCGCGAACGCCGACGAGTGCCGGGGAGGTTAGCCCATGAGCGACATTCTCACAGGGACTCCCGCAGAGCTGACCTACGCCAACGAACTGGTGCGGCAGGCGTGGACGGTCGTGTGGACCGTCACGTCCGGAGCGCTGGTCGTGATCGTCGGTTGGATGGGGCTGAGTCTCATCATGAGCGAGCACGTGGGAGGCCGCAGCGCCGGATGGCGTGAGATGTTTCCCCGGCTCGTGCTGGGGCTGGTGGCCGCCGCGACGTCGCTTTGGTGGTGCTCCCTGGTCATCGAGGTCGCGGCTGGTGTGTCCGGGTTCGTTGCGGAGTCGCTCGGCGTCAACCCGGGCAACCTCCTCAGGGCTCCGCTGAGGACGCTGCTCACGGCCGTGGAGTCGGGGAGTGTGGGCATGGCGCTGCTCATGGCCCTGCTCTACCTGATCTACGGGTTCTTCGTGCTCTACGTCCTCGTGCAGATGATCGTTCGGCTCGCGCTGATCGACGTGCTTCTGGCCCTCGCGCCGATTGCGCTGGGGCTATGGATCCTGCCCCACACGGCGGGCTGGGGCCGCCACTGGCTGCGGATGTTCATGACGACGGTGTTCCAGCAGGCCGTGCAGCTCATCGCCCTCGCGCTTGGGTTCGGATTCCTGCACCAGTTCGCCGAGATAGCGGCTTTCGAGCCGGTGCAGGACCTGATCTGGAAATTGCTGATGTCGCTGGGGTTCGTCTACCTGGCGACGCGGGTGCCTTCGATGCTCGGACAGGCGGGCACCTTCGACGCGTGGCTGAGCACGCTGTACTTCGGGATGTCGCTGCCCGGATCGATGATGCGGTCGATGAGGTCGGTCGGAATGATCGCCGGAGGAGCGGCGGGGGGACCGGGTGGGATGGCGGTTGGAGCGGTGGCTGCGAGCGCGGGCGTGTCGGCGGTTGCGGGCACGGTCAACTCGGCGGCCTCCATGGCAACCCCGTCAGCCGGAGGGGGCGGAGGAGCAGCCCCGAGGAGCGGCGGCGAGTAGCGTGGGAGCGACGAACGAATAGAGACGCGCAGTGGGCGGAGCGGATAGGGCAAACCACGGATCATAGCAAATCTCGGAAAGCGAGAGGGGAAGGAAAACGGAATGGAACAGATCACGCAGACGATTTCGAACCTGGTGGGCATCCTCCTGGGAGTGGTCGGGGCGGTTGGCGTGGGATTTTTCGTGTACGGGGCCTACCTGTATCTGACGGCGAGCGGAGCCCCGCACCAGATGGAGCGGGGCAAGAGCGCGATGATGACGGCGATCGCGGGCGTCGTGCTGGCGATGCTGGCCTACGGCGTGATCGAGCTGGTGATGAACGCCGTGGTCGATCCGGCGGTTGATGTCGAGCTGCCGCAGCCCGCCACGCCTACGGCCACGTCGGGCTAGGCAGACGCGAGGAAGGAGAAGAAACCATGAGAGAGCACGAGGTGCCTACACACGTGCAGGCCGAGGACAGGGTCCTGTTGTGGCTGTCGTTCCCGCAGATCGTCGCGGTGACGGCGGTATGCGCGTTGTCGTACGGCGCGTACAGCTACGCCCCGGTGGGGCCGACCGGCGCGAGAATCGCGCTGGCCGTCGTCCTCTGCGTCATCGGAATCGCCGCGATTGTGGGGAAGATTGGAGGCAGGAGCCTCCCGCTCGTGGCTGCAGACCTTCTGAGGTACCGGCTGGGAGGGAGGCTATATGCCGGACCCGTTTCCGGGTTGACGCGCAGCGAGCCGCCGCCGGTTCCCGAGAGCGCTCCCAACCCCCTGGCGATGATGGCCCGACGCGCCGGGCGCGGCTCTCGCAGGATGCGGGTCATGGCGAGGCGCGGGCTGGCGAGGATGCGCCGCGACCGGGGATGGCGACCCTTCCGGCCACACATGTGGTTCGGCAAGGTCCGAAGGCCCGTGCAGGCGAGAGGAAGAATAGGAGTCATCAGGGCCGGGTGGGGGAAGACCCGCGCTCAAGTCTCTCGCGGGATGCGGTCCGCCGTCCATGCGGTCGCCGGCGGCCTGACCGCCCCCGACTCCAGGCGTACGCAAGAGATGCCCGACCGACCCGCTGAGCAACCGGACGAGCGGCGCAACGAGAGCGCACCCAGGTCCCAACGCGTCCGGTCCGGCGAACCCGGCGCACCGGCGCCCTCCACGCCGCACAAGAGACCGGGCCGCCGCAAGAGACGCCGCGGGGGCCGCAGATCGAGGGGGCGTGGACCCGGACGAAACCTCGTGCCGGTCTTCGTCGCCCTCGCAATACTCTCGTTTGCCACACTTGCGACGCCCCAGGCGGCGCACGCCGACGACCACTGGCTCGACGACATCGACTACGAGCCCGCCGAGCCGGTCCCCGGACGGAGGCTCTACTTCGAGGGCCTGCAGGTGTCGGACGACCGCGCCGAGGTATCCCTCCGTGCGGCCACCGGCCTGAAGCTTCGCGTTCGCGCCTACGGCGGACCGAGCGGCAATGTACTGCGCTTCTTCGGCATCGCCAACCTCGCCGAGGGAGAGCGCATCTCGTACTCGCTGCCGCTGTCCGGCGAGAGCCCTTCGTTCACCTTCTCATGGGAGGACGGCATCGGACAGGCCGGAGCCTTCGCCATCGAGGAAGCGCAGCTTCCCTTTCCCCTGCCGGAAGTCGACGGGGAGATATGCGATCTGAGGGTCACTTCCCTTGGATGGACGCCGGGAACCGTCGAGGGAACGGTCGAGTCCGAGTGTGCAGGGTTCGTCGAGGAGGTTGTCGAACTCCAGACTGTGGACGGACACGCGAGCGTCACCGAGACATCGGTGATGGAGGCCGAGGTGACGGCCGTCACCGGAGCGGTCGCCGTCACGTCAGGCGCGTCGCGCGCCGGTGTGCCCTTCGTGCGGGACGGAGAGGTTCGTTTTTCCCTCCCCGTCGCAACCGGCGAGGCCATTCACTCCGTGACCATCGACGCCGACATCGAGGCCGCACTCCGAATCCCGATTCCTCCGCTCGTGACGCTCACCCACCACCCGGAGCGGACCGAATACCGCACCGAGACGGTGAGTCTTCTGAGACCGGGGACGACCGAGACGGTCAGCGAGACGGTGACGGTCACGCACGACGACGGGACGCGGACGCAACACGTCGTGTCGGCCACGCTCTCCATTCCGAGCACAACGGTCTCCCGGGACGTGACCCTGACCGTCGTCCACCCTGAGCGCGTCGAGGCCGAGGTCGTCGAGCGCGAGCCGTTGACCCCGGTCAGGCAGAAGGGGCTGTCGCTTCACGTGAACATAGGGTCGGACGACCCCTACGAGGTCTTCGCGCCGCCGCCGTCGGAACCCGAGCCGGAGAGGGCCGAGCAGAGGCCGCTCACCGACGAGGAGGCGAGCATCTTGTTCGATATCTGGGGATGGGAGTGGCCCCCCGGTCAAGCTGAGGGCAGGCCGCAATGAGGATTTTTGTGAATGTGAAGTGGACGACCCTAATCCTCGCGGCGCTTGTCTTGCTGGGGGCTTCGCCCGCCGAACAGGAAATGCTCCACGCATTCGACGAGGCGCTGACGGGGATGGCGTACGCCGCGACCGGCCTGTCGCTATTCGCCGTCGTGTGGGCTGGGTTCATTCTGATCGCCGCCGGAGGCGACGAGCGACGAGCGGCCGGCGCGAAGCACGCCGTGGTCGGAGCGGTCGGGGGACTGGTGCTCGTGCTGTCGGCCAAAGTCATCGTCCTGGCGCTGCGCGGGGGCGTCGTCCCCATCCCCTAGAGCCGAGGAGTACACCGACTTGAAACTGACGACAACACTCAATAGACGGCTTGCGTCCGGTCTCGACAGACTGCGAGGTCTCGCGCTCCGGCTGGGAATCGGCCGGTTCAGAGAGAAGGAGGCGGTCGCGTCGCCCGGGGACGCCGAGCGCAAGCTCCTCCCCCTGTTCTTCATGGTGTCGCATTTGGAGGACGACGGCATCGTCCGCCTCGACGGCGTGAAGGTCGCAGCGTGCGAGGTGATGGGACTCGAGATCGACGACCCGCAGCTGGGCGCGTTCGCGGGGGCGCTCAACGCCCTGGACTTCCACGCGCAGATCCTGGTGAGGCAGCACCCGCCACGCCTCGGCGCGCTGAGGGACAGGCTCAGGGAGACCCGGCCGGATGAGCTTCCGCCGCAGACCGGGGCGGCCGCCCAATCTCTTGATCGCCTGCTCACCGACCTCGAGTCCCGCGACGGCATCCTCGACCGGCGCTTCTACGCCGTGTGCGAGTTCGCCCGGATGGACGAGCTTCACGGCCTGCTGGTTAGGGCCGGTCTGTCCGTCCATCCCCTGAGCGGCCGCCGGCTCCGAATGTTCTTCGTGTCGGCGGCCCTGGGCGGCTCGCCCGTCGAGTTCGACGAGAGCGAAGAAATCGAGGTCGACATCAACCGACGCGACATGAGTATCGGCGATACCCTCGTCCGCTCCCTGCACCTCGGCAAGTGGCCCAGGTCCCTCGCTCCCGGCTTCCTCCAGGGACTGATGGCGTCGGGAGCGCCGATGGACCTGTCGGTCCACCTGGGGCCGATACCGCCCGAGCAGGCGGCCCGCACCCTCGAGTGGCAGAAGGTCAGGTTCG
The DNA here is from genome assembly GCA_034423175.1 of Dehalococcoidia bacterium. Classification (GTDB taxonomy): domain Bacteria; phylum Chloroflexota; class Dehalococcoidia; order Lucifugimonadales; family Australimonadaceae; genus Bin16. Next base: position 6,100 of record DAOUJA010000080.1, on the reverse strand, counting down.
AGTCGGCGCAGTCCCTGTCGCTCAAGCGGGGCCGCACCATGTCCCCGGAGGCGGAGATCGCCCTCGAGGACGTGACGCGCCTGCGCGACGAGGTGCAGCGCGGACGGGAACGGCTCTTTCACTCCTCACTCTCGGTGACATTGCACGCCGGGGACGAAGAATCCCTGAAAGAATTGACCCAGCGCGCGAAGGGTCACTTCGCCGCAACCCTGGGCAAGCTCGACAACCTCGCCTTCCGCCAGCGCGACGGATTTTTGTCCGGGCTGCCAATTGCCCTCAATGCCGTGGCCGTCTGGAGGACGCTGGACACGTCGAGCCTCGCCAGGATGTTCCCCTACTCGCCCCCAGACCTCGACACAAGGAGCGGGGCCCTCTACGGCATCGACATGCGCGCCTGCTCCCCCGTCGTCTACGACCCATGGGACGGCACGCACCTCAACGCGAACACGGCAGTCCTGGCCCGCTCCGGTTCGGGCAAATCGTTCTCGACCAAGCTCGGCGTGCTCAGAGGCCTGACGCGCGGCGTCACCGCCTACGTGATCGACCCGGAGGGCGAGTACGCCGACATGGCCCGGGCCGCGGGCGGGCGCGTCCTGTCTCCGGGCGTCGAGGGCGAGGGCATGAACCCGTTCGTCATCGACAAGGGCGACTCCGAGGAGCTTCTCCAGCGCATCGGGAGCCTCAGAAGGCTCATCGAGGTGATGGTGGGAGAGCGCCTTTCCGCCGAGCGGCGAGCCTCCCTCGACCACGCCCTCGCGGGCTACTACGCCCGTCCCCGCGACAGGACCGGATTCCGCGATTTTTACACATACCTTCAGGAGGACGAGGCGGGAGACCCCGGCCTGGCACGTCTTCTGCGTCCCTTCGCCACCGGGAGCCTCCGCCACCTGCTCTCCGACGAGGGAGACGATCTCCTGCGCAACGAGGCCCTCGTCACCGTCTTCGACCTGCGACTGCTCGAACCGGAGCTGCGGCCCGCAGCCGCGATGGTCTGCACCGAGACCGTGTGGGCGGCCGCCGCCCAGGACCCCAAGCCCAGGCTTCTGGTCGTCGACGAGGTGTGGTCGATCATGCAGCACCCCGAAGGGGCCGCGTTCATGGTCAGCATGGCGAAGCGGGCCAGAAAGCATAAGCTCGGCCTCCAGTTCATCACCCAGGACGTCCAGGATCTCTTGAGTGAGGACTCTTCGAGAACCATCACGGGACACTCCGGCCGCGCCCTCCTCCAGAACGCCGCCTTCAAGCTCCTGCTCCAGCAGGACGCCGCCGCGATCAGCACCGTGGGGGACGCCTTCGACCTGCCGGAGGAGCTCCAGCGATGGCTCCTGTCCTGCCCCAGGGGAGACGGCCTCCTGCTCGCGCGGGGCAACAGGTTCCCGGTCCGCATCGAGGCCACGCCGGAGGAGACGGCCGTAATCGAGTGGCGGCCCGGCCATCGCAGATAGACCTATAGGGAAGGACCCAGACCATGAAAAACAACCTGACCAAACGACTCTTCGGCGAAGGCGAGAAAAAAGCACCGGTCCTGCTGGCGGTCACGCCGCCGCGCACGGGGGAGCGAACGCTCCTCGGCGTCGAGAACATGCTCGCGTCCATTGCCGTGCCGGAGCCGTTCTCCCTCGAGCTCGCGGGGGACGCGGACGGCGTGACGCTCATGGCCCGATGCCTCGACGAGCAGGCAGTCAGAACCCAGTTGTCCGCTCACTATCCCCAGGCACGCATCACCGGGATGCCTGCGGAGGACGACCCCCTCCGCCTCGATGAGGGCGAGCGGGCGTGGAGCATGACATTGCGGTCGAGCGGCCCGGACTACGCGCCGCTCAGGGTCTTCCGCGACGACGACCTGCTCGACCCCGGCTCCGACCCGCTCATAGCCCTCGTGGGAGCCCTGTCCGACCTGAATAAGGGTGAGCGCGTCGTGGCGCGACTGCTGCTCCGCTCTCTCGGTCCCGACTGGGCCGAGGCCCACCAGGACAAGGGCCACAGGCGCGCCGTGGCGGAACCCCGCGAGTCGACGTACACCGGACAGGCCCGCGCGCACCGCACCGACGGCATGACGATGGCCGTCCTCGGCGCGGCGGCGCTGGTCGCGCTCCAGGGCTACCTGTGGGTGCGGGACGGCGATGCATGGAAGGCCGTTCTCATGGGCGCCGGAGTCTTCCTCGCCCTTGGCCTTGGGGGCTGGGCATGGCATCGCTGGAAGAAATACCGCTCCCGCGTCTATGACCCCATTCAAATTCACGAAAAGGCCTCGCGCATCGCGTTCGACGCGGAGGTCGAGATCGTCGCGGTCCTGCCCGCGGGGGACAGGCTTGAACGAGCGACCTCCCTCCTCGAACAGGTCGCCTCGGCTTACCGCCACTACGACAACCCCGCCGGAGCGCGCTTCGACGCCGGCAAGGTGGCGCCCGCATCGCCCGCCGTGTCCCTGCACCCGTCCGATCCCGGACTCTTCGGCGGGCGAAGCGTCCTCGGAGTCCGCGAGGTCGCCTCCCTGTGGCACCCCCCGGGAGCGCGGGACGAGACGCCCCTCGTGGAGCGCTCCGGGTCCAGGACGCTCCTGCCCTCTGCGCGAGGCGTGAAGGGAGGGGCGCTCGTCGGCAATGCCTCTGCGGGAACGCTGCGTGAAATCCACTTCCCCGACGACCTGCTCAGAAGACACCACCTCTACGTGGCGCGCACCCGCATGGGCAAGTCCACGCTCATGCACCATATCGTCGCGCACAAGCTGCGCGAGAAGGCGGAGGGCAGGGACGGCGACGCCATCGTCGTCGTAGACCCCCACGCCGACCTCGTGTCCGGCTTGCTGGAACACGTCCCCCGTTCCCTCGTGGACAGGGTCCGCCTCATCGACCTTGCAGACGAGTACGGCGCTCCCGGCATCAACCTGCTCGACACCCGCGTCTTCGAAGACCGCGACCGCACCGCAGACTCGGTGGTGCGCGTGGCGCGAGGACTCTGGGACCAGTGGGGGCCGAGGATGCAGTCGATCATCGAGCAGACCGTCAAGACCCTCCACGAGGCCAACGAGTCGATGGACGAAGACAAGCAGTACACCATCCTCGACGGGCTGAAGCTCCTGTCGAACGACCCGTTCCGCAACAGGCTGCTGGAGAAGCTGAACGATTCGTATCTCATCGAGTGGTGGGAAAGGGATTTTTCCTCATGGCCCCACCGCTACAAGGCCGAGGCCCTCGCGCCGGTGCAGACGAGGCTGTCCTACTACGCATCGTCGAAACGGGCACGGGCCATCCTCGGACAGTCGCGCTCGACCATCGACCTCCGCGAGACCATCCTGAGCGGCGGAATACTCTTCGTCTCCACCGCGCAGGGCAGCGTCGGCAGGGACGTGGCGGCCCTCGTCGGAGCGTCGCTGCTGAACCTGGTGGACGCCGTGATCCGCGAGCAGGGAACCCTGCCGCCTGAGAAACGCAGAGGCGCTCTGGTCGTAGTCGACGAGATGCAGTCGATGCCGGGCGTGGACTACGAGTCGATGCTCAGCGAGCTCGGCAAGTTCGGCGCCAGCTTTGTCCTAGCCACCCAGAGCCTCGCAAAGCTCGACGATCTCTCCCCCACGATGCGGGACACGATCCTCGCCAACGTCGGGTGCCTCGCCGTCTTCCAGGTGGCCGCGTCGGATGCCCGGCACCTCGTCTGGGAGCTCGGCAAGGAGCGCGTGACCGAGGACGACGTGACCTCCCTTCCGGTGCACCAGTGCTACGTCCGGGCGACGGTGGGAACGGAGCGTATGCCCGCCTTCTCCATGGCCGTCAGAAGACCCGACCCCGGCGATTCCTATACGGCGGAACTCATCCGCAGTATGGCCGCCGAGTACACCCCCGTTTCTGAGGACGACGAGGAGCGCAGAAAGCGAGTCCAGAGGTTCAAGGCCGGCATGAAGGCACTGAAGGACGGCGAGGCCGCGGCCGAGAATCAGAAGGCCGCCGGACAACCTTCGACACCAGGGAACAACAAGCGTCGCTCGAAGTGGGATAAAGCGGTTGAGAACGACGACCAAGTCGCAAAGAACGAGGAGAGCGAGGAGAACGACTACCAAGTCGCAGAGAACGAGGAGAGCGAGGAGAGCGCCGAATGAAGCCCGAAGGATGCCTGCGCGAAATACTACGACTCCTGGTGTCGATGCCGTTCCTCGACAGGTTGGAGATGGCCGCCGTGTCCGGGTGGTCGACGTCGGCCGTCTACGAGGCCGTCCGCAGTCTTGAGGAAGAAGGTCTCGCAGCCCCGGTCCCCCACGCGACCGGCCTCACCGCGCTCACCGCGCGGTACCACCTCACGGCGGACGGAGTGCGCCGCCTCGCGGGAGAGGATGCAGTGTCCCTCGACGACCTGCTGCGCGAACGCCCGGTATCGCTCCAGTGGCGGGCGATCATGCTCAAGCGCCTCGACGCCGTGGCCCTCGTCTACCGTCTGGCGTCGGCGGTCGCCGGCGTCGCCCGCCTCACGCGCTTCCAGTGGTACCGGGCCCTGCCCATGGATGCCGCAATGGAGCTCTCCGACCGGAGGACGTTCGCCGTCGTGAGATGGGGACGCACCCAGGACAGGACGGCCTTCTCGAAACGGATGCGAACACTACTGGACGGACCGTTTCCGGGTGGAGTCCTCATGATCGCGCCCGACGAGGTGCGACTCAGGCACGCCCGAAGGCTGCTCTCCGGCGCTCCCCTTCCCGTCTTCCTCGCCCTGGAGAGCGACGCGGCGGCCGCAGCCCCGGACGACTCGATATGGAGTCTCCTCGCATCCGGCGAGGTCGTCGATCTCCGGACGGCTCTACAGAAGATACGTCCGAGGTCCGACCTCCCGGAGGAGTCGCCCCTCACGCGGGTCTCGCTCCCCTGGGACATGCCCACGGGCGGTCCTGGGCGCGACCTGCCCGACCACGCTCTGCCCGTCATCCTGAAGCCGTCGGAGAAGAATGCGCTCGACCTGCTCTCCGACTGGCCCTGGATCACCTTGAAGAATCTGGCCGACATCCTGGCAATATCGGAGTCGAGGGTCTCTCAGGTGGTGAGCGGACTCGATGATTTCGGTGTAGTGGCCCGACTCGCTTCTCGGAGCGGCAGTCACTTGGCCCTCTCCGACCGGGGACTCGCCGTCCTGGCGCACAGGGACCGCGCGTCCCTCGCAATCGCCAAGAAGCGCTGGAGCGCCGAGCCGCGCGACCCGGACGCCCCTCTCGACTGGAGCAACGTCTCAGGTTCGAGGAGTGGGCAGCTGCTCAGGAACGTCGAGCACACCGGCGCCGTCCACTCCTTCGTCGGGGCGCTTGCAACGCAGTCCCGCGCGCTGGGATGGGAGATCGCGCAGCTCGACCCGCCCAGCCGCGCTTCAAGGTATTTTCGTCATGAAGGCAGTTTGCGCTCCGTTCAGCCCGACGCCTTCGCAGTCCTCAGAAAGGGTCGCACCCTCTGGCCGTTCTTCCTGGAGTGGGAGCGCCGAGCCGTGCGGCCCGCAACCATGGCGTCGCGCATCGCCCCCTATCTGCGCTACTACTCCACACACAGGCCGGCCGGCGATCACGGCCAGAGGCCCGCCGTCCTCGTCGTCTTCCACGACGACCTCGCTGCGACGCGCTTCCTGCGCGTGGCGCGGGACGAGACGAACCGGACGGGCGTCGCGCTCCCCCTGTGGGTCTCCCACCGGGGACTCCTGGAGAGAGCCGGCCCGCTGGGCCCCGCATGGCTCATGCCCGCCGAGTATCAACCGACCCGCGCCGTGCCGGCGCTCCCGTAGAGAGGTTTTTCCAAAAACATGCCGCATCACGAAAAACACGAATCATGCGAAACACGCGGATTCGACAGGTCAAGAAACTCGCGGAGACCCCGGCGACGGGCGGTCGTCCGACTCGACGCGCGGACCCTCTGGGACAGGCTCGACACCCTGAACCGCTCCCAGAGATGGCTCGCGCGAAAGATCGGCGTCAGCCCGGGATACCTCTCAACGCTGATCGGCGAAGGCCGGGCGCCCTCGGGACGCGTCCGCAGACGGATGCAGAGGGCGCTCGGAGTCGAGGACTTCGGCGAGTTGTTCACTCTGGAGGAGTGCAATGACGAATAACGAACCCATACGGCACGTAGACCGC
>DAOUJA010000079.1:0-39362 GCA_034423175.1 Dehalococcoidia bacterium | reverse complement strand
GTCTTCGGCCTCGTGGACAACTACTGCCCGCACCGCCGCATGGGCATGGTCTACGGCATCCCGACCGACGACGGCATCCGCTGCCCCTACCACGGCTGGATGTTCGACGAGACCGGCCGCTGTCTCGAGCAGCCCTACGAGGAGACCGAGGCGCCGGACAACCGCTTCAAGGACAAGGTGCGCATCAAGGCGTACCCGTTGCAGGTGAAGGCGGGACTCATATTCGCCTATCTCGGTCCGGCCCCCGTGCCGCTGCTCCCGAGCTGGGACGTCTTCGCGCTCGACAACGTCGTGCGGGACATCGGTTACACCGAACTCCCGAGCAACTGGCTGCAGTGCCAGGAGAACTCGCTCGACCCGGTGCACTCCGAGTGGCTGCACGGCGAGTGGGCCAACTACATCCTGGAGATGCGCGGCGAGGGCGACAAGGTCCGCAAGCGCTACGAGAACGAGCGCATCGGGTTCGACAAGTTCCAGTACGGCATCTACAAGCGCAGGCTCGTGAAGGGCGGCAGCTACGAAGACGGCGAGTGGGCGCAGGGCCACCCCATCGTCTTCCCTTACTTCCTGCGCCAGGGCGGCAGCGGCACCGCCATCGACACCTGGGACGGCAGGCGCGGCGGCGGCATGGGCGCGGGCGTCGGCCCGTCGTTCCAGATCCGCGTGCCGCTGGACGACACCCACACCGGCCACTGGTGGGTGATGTGCCACCCGAAGATGTCGGCTGACGATCCCGAACAGCGTGACGAGGACGTCCCCCTGTTCTTCCCGCCCCTCATCCAGCTTGCCGAGGACGGCCGGGTACGCTTCGAGATACTCGACTCCAACTCGGCGCAGGACGTTGCTGCGTGGATCACGCAGGGCTCCATAGCCGACCGCACCAAGGAGTCGCTCGGACGCTCGGACAAGGGCATCATCATGTTCCGCCGCATGCTCGAGGAGAACATCCGCATCGTCGAGGACGGCGGCGACCCGATAAACACGTTCCGGGACCCCGCGTCCAACGTCTACCTGGGCATGGACACGGAGCACAAGTCCCGCCGGAACGAGCAGTACGAGGAGCGCGGCGAAGGACAGAAGGGCATCAGGCGCCAGGGCATGGCGAGTAAGTACAGCCCCATCCTGAACCAGCGCGGTGTCGAAGGCGGCGAGGACTCCATCGAGCGACGCAAGATGGTGGGACAGAGCGTTTAGCCGAGAGCAGGGAGGAGAACGCCATGCTGACGAGAGAGGACAACGAGAAGCTGACTCGTGTGGGGCCGGGCACGCCTGCGGGCGAGTTGCTGCGTCGCTACTGGCATCCCATCGCCATCGCCTCCGAGGTCACGGAGGAGCGGCCAACGAAAGCCGTCCGCATCCTCGGCGAGGACCTCGTCATCTTCCGCGACAAGTCCGGACGCTGGGGGCTGCTCGCGGACCACTGCGCGCACCGCAGCGCGTCGCTCGTCTACGGACGGGTCGAGGAGCGCGGCATCTCCTGCGCCTACCACGGCTGGCTGTACGATACGGAGGGCAACATCCTGGAGACGCCCCCGGAGAAGAACGAAGCGATCATGCGCTCCGTGAAGCAGCCCGCCTACGACTGCAAGGTCTACCTCGGCGTCGTCTGGGCGTACATGGGCCCCAGGCCCGCGCCCGTCTTCACCCCGTTCGACACGCTCGTGCGAGGGGACGGGCGGCGCAAGATAAACCTCCACCCCGTGCTGGACTGCAACTGGTTCCAGGCCATGGAGAACTCCATGGACCCCGCGCACCTGCAGATACTCCACCAGGAGTACTACGCACGCGGCCTGCGCGAGCCCGTCAACACGACGCGCGGCTTCACCGACGACGTCGACTCATTCGAGTTCTACACCACGAGCTACGGAATGATGAAGAAGCGCACGTACACCAACGGCGTCGTCGACGAGCACCCGGTGCTCTTCCCCTCCATCCTCCGGCAGGGGCCGAGCACGCAGTTCCGCACGCCGATCGACGACGAGCATACCTGGCACATCCACATCAACTTCTGGCTCACCGAGGACGGCCAGCCGGACGAGACGACGTGGGACCCGCCCGTCGAGTACATCGAGCCCTACAAGGAGCCAGCGGACAAGAGCCACCCCCACGCGTGGTACGACCGCCGCTCCGTACTCTCGCAGGACCACATGGCGTGGGAGACGCAGGGCCCCATAACCGACCGCTCGGTCGAGCACCTCTCGTACTCGGACCGGGGCGTCGTCCTGCTCCGCCGCACGATGTTCGAGCAGATGGAGCGCGTTGCCCGCGGCGAGGACCCCATGGGCGTCATCCGCGACCCGGACCACCCCATCGTCGACACCAACATCGACGAGGACGTCTGGCAGAAGCAGCCCACCCACCGCTGGACCGCCCCCGGCGCCGCCCCCACCCGGGCGTAGCCTGACAACAGGAGAAGCATGACGGGGCGCGGCAGTGAGCTGCGCCCCGTCGACGCCCGTTCCACCAGGGTTCACGAAGGAGGTCGGCATGCTCACTGCAGAGACCAACGAGCGGCTGGCCCGAGTGGGTCCCGGGACTCCCGGCGGAGAACTGCTGCGCCGCTACTGGCTGCCCCTCCGTCCCTACGCACAACTCCTGTCGGAACCGGTCATGAAGGTGCGCCTGCTGGGCGAAGACCTGGTGCTCTTCCGCACGTTGAACGGCGAGGTGGGGCTCATCGGCGACAGGTGCGCCCACCGTTCGATGGGCATGGAATGGGGCATCCCGGACGAGGACGGGCTGCGCTGCGCCTACCACGGCTGGCTCTACGGCGCCGACGGCCGATGCCTCGACACCCCGCTGGAGGCGCGTGACAGCGCATTCACGCGCCGCATCAAGCTCAAGGGCTATCCGACACGAGAGATGGGAGGGCTCATCTGGGCCTACCTCGGGCCGGAGCCGGCGCCCCTGCTGCCGCCCTGGCCCGTCTTCGTGTGGCCCAACGCCATCCGCCAGATCGCTTGCACGGTCCTGCCCTGCAACTGGCTCCAGAGCTGGGAGAACACCGGAGACCCCGCGCACAACCCCTGGCTTCACGGTGAACTCTTCAGGTACACACTGGAGAAGGAAGGACTGCTGGAAGACCGGGTCCCGGACGAACGGACGCACCGGGCCTTCACCTCCATCCGCTCAGGCATCGGCATAGCAGACCTCTACGCCCGGCCGACGCCGTACGGCATGGAGAAGGGGATCACCTACTCCAGAGCCCTCGGCGCTGACTTCGACGGCGAGGCCGGACACTCGACCGTCATCTTCCCGGTCATGACCGGGGGCGAGATCGGCAACACGATGTACAACAGGACCCAGGTGCGCGTCCCCATCGACGACACCAGCACCTACTACATCCACTACGAGATAGCCGCCGCACCGAAGGGCGTCGACACGCCCCCGCAGGACATCGTCCCCTTCTACGAGGTCCCTCTCTGGGACCGGCAGGGGAAGGCCATCCTCGACCACACCTTTACCCAGGACATGATCGCGTGGTGGTCGCAGGGCGCCATAACGGACCGCACCGCGGAGAACCTCGGCCGCACCGATATCCCCATCGTCTTCCTCCGGCGCCAGTTGGAGGAGAACATGCGCGTCGTGGAAGACGGCGGCGACCCGCTCAACGTCTTCCGCGACCCCCAGCACATGGAGGAGATCGTCGCGCAGGTCCGCTACCGGGACGAAGAAGAGGCCCTCCGGCGCATCGGCAGCAGGATCGGCGGCTACCGTGAGCAGTACCATCGCGGCTACTGGCGCGACGACGTGGGCCGGTACGCTCCCGCCAACGAACTCGTGCAGGAGTTGCACCGGCGGGTCGAAGAGGCCTACGGCGCAGTACGCTGACCGGCAGGCAGGGACGCCTACCCATGAGGAATCCAGCCACCCCGACGGGACCCCGACCGGTCATCGCCTACGCCTGCCCGCGTTGTCAGAACACGACCGTAACCCAGCGCGAAACGGAGCCCCGGCAGCTCCTGGACTGGGAGGACACCCTCTGGACAGAGCTGGTGTTCGAGTGCTCCGGCTGCGAGTGGTCCCAGGTGGTTGCCAGGTATCCCGTCGGCTGAAGCGCCGGGCGCACCGCTGGGGACCATGCAGGCGTTGGGGAATCTACCCCACGTGGATGTATTGCACGGCGCCACTTGACTCCAACGCCCGTGCCAGCCGGCCATCGGCGGTGATCAGCGGGAGGTGGCAAAGCTGCGCCGCAGCCACGTAGAGGGCATCGTAGGCGCTTACGTTCCTGTAATGCTCCCACGCGAGGGAGGCAAGTACTCGGTTCGGGATGCGTTCCACCGGCCACGCGGACATGTCCTCGATAGCGACTAGCGCGCTGACTGGGTCAAGGCGTCCGCCCAGGACCTCGCGGCGCATCACGGAGAGCACCTCCGCATCCACCATCTCCGGCGCTAACAGCCAGGCATCCTTAATCACGCCGTCAACGGCCAGGCCGCGAGGCGTCTTCAGGATGTAGTCAACCGCGACCGATGCGTCTACAACGTACGAACTCACCTGAGGTCCAGGTCAGCAGCGAGTTCCTTGTCCCGAAGGGCGCGCTCCTCGGCGAGCAGCTTGGCGGCGGGCGCGCTGAGGGGCGGCGTCACAGGACGCGCGGCGTACCGCTCCTTCCATTCGCTCATCGCCAACTCGCGCTCGATAGCTGCAAGCACTGCCGCGCCGATGGTGCAGTTGTTCCGCTGTGCGTAGCGACGCAACCGATCATGGAGCGCATCCGGGACGTTCTTCACCTGCAGGTTCGTCATGGCATGACGATAGCATGCTCAGGGCATAGCGGCAAGAGCGCTATCGGCATCCCCCCTACCGCCACTCCTCGTACAGCGGGTCCTCGTCCACGAACGCACGCACGATGCCGTCGTAGACCAGCCAGAAGATGTCCAGCGTCGCGTTCAGCGACTCACGCACCGACTGCTGCTCCAGGTCGCTCACCGCGTACTTCTCGATGACGTACGGCCCCACCTTCATGTGCTCCTCGTCGACCGACATGTGCAGCGTCCAGTACAGGATGTCGTCGCTGTCGCGCTCGAAGCCGTAGTGGTCCACCAGACCGTTGACGACGCGGTGCATCCGCCCGCTGGCCGTGCCCTCCAGCGCGAGCCCCTGCGACGCGTACAGCTCGAGCCACGAGCGCTGGCCGATGAGCAGCTCCCGCCAGTTCAGCAGGCCGCGCGTCTCCGGCAGCGGTTGGGTCGCGTTGAGTTCGTCGCGCGGGATGCCGGCGGCCTCGGCGAAGCGGATGTACAGCTCCTTGTGACCCGCCGTGCCGGTCTCGCCGCCCTCCGCCTCCTCCGAGAGGTTCTCGAACCACATCCGCTCCAACTCCGTGTCCTGCGGAGCGCGGGCGAACATCGCCGCGATGGGCTTCGGGAACGGCTTGGGGAAGAGCAGGTAGAACTGCTTGATGAACCCGTTGAGCTGGGGGCGCGTGAGCTGCCCCTCCTCGATCATCTCGAACAGCGGGTGCTTGCGGCTGTGCTTCCGCTCCTGCAACTGCTGCATCTCTGCGAGAAACTCCCTGGTATCGAGCGCCATCGATATGCCTCCGTGTGTGATGGGGGATGCGGGCGAGAGTATACGCGAGCGGCCGCGCGTCCTGTACCATGCGCCCCATGATCGAGTTCGGCGTCTCGCTCCCCACCATCGGCATGGACGACCCATCAGCCGTGCGGCTCGTCGCCGAGCAGGCCGAGGCGTCCGGCCTCGATTCGGTCTGGGCCGCCGACCACGTCGTGCTGCCGACCAGCCACACCTCCACGTACCCCTACAGCGCCGACGGCGAGTTTCTCATCGCACCCGGCCTGCCCTTCCTCGACCAATTCACGACGCTCGCCTGGGTCGCCGGGTTCACGACGCGTGTGAAGCTCGGCACTGCGGTCACGCTGCTGCCGCTGCGCCATCCCCTCGCCGTGGCCAAGACGACCGCCACGCTGGACGTACTCTCCGGCGGCCGCAGCATCCTCGGTGTCGCCGCGGGCTGGTTGCGCGAGGAGTTCGAGGCGCTCGGGCTGGACTTCGAGCACCGGGGCGCCCTGCTGGACGAGGGCCTGAGCCTCGTGCGCTCGGCGTGGACGGAGCAGGAGGTGCGGTTGGAGGGGCGCTTCTTCAACGTCAGCGGTGTCCAGTCCTACCCCCACCCGGCGCAGACGCCGCATCCGCCTATCTGGGTGGGTGGCCACACGAAGCCGGTGATGCGCCGCGCCGCTCGGTTCGGCGACGCCTGGTTCCCGCCATTGTTCGGCACGACGCCGCAGAAACTCGCAGACGCCCACAGCGCCATGAACGAGGAGGCGGCAGCCCACGGGCGCGGCGACGACGCTGTCTCGCTCTCCCTCCGCGTGCTGGTCGACCTCCGCACCGAGCCGGACCTGCCGGGCGCGGAGAAGCGCGGCGCGCTCACCGGCGAGCCGCAGGCCATCGCCGCGATGCTCGCGGAGTACGCGGAAGCGGGCGTCAGCCACTTCGTCTTCCTGCCGCAGGCGCGCAGCCTCGCCGACGTGCAACGGACGATAGACCTGCTCAGCGCAAGGGTCGTGCCGGAGTTGCGGTCATGACCTCGGGCGACTACCGCACCGGCGCCATCGAGGTCGCACCCGGGGCCTACGCCTTCATCCAGGCCGGCGGCGCAACGGACGCGGGCTTCCTCGTCGAGGAGGAGGGCGTCGTCATCATCGACACGCTCATGACGCCCGCGCTCGCAGAGCGTCTGCTGGCCGAGGCGCGCCGCGTGACCGACAAGCCCGTGCGCTACGTCGTGAACACGCACTGGCACGGCGACCATCTCTTCGGCAACGCGCTCATGCCGCAGGCGCCCATCGTCGCGCACGACACCTGCCGCGAGGACCTCGCCACGGAGTGGGACTCGCACCGCGCGTTCCTGCGCGACCTCTACCCCGCCATCTACGAGGAGTGGCGCGACCTCCCGCAGACGCCGCCCAACCTCACGTTCAGCGACACGCTCACGCTCCACCTCGGCGACCGGCCTGTCGAGTTGCGCTTCTTCGGCAGGGCGCACACGCGCGGCGACGTCGCCGTCTACCTGCCGACAGAGGGCGTCTTCTTCGCGGGCGACCTCTCCTTCCACCAGTACATCCCGAATGCGCGCGACGGCTTCCCGCTCGCGTGGGGGGACACCGCCGAGCGCGCAGCGCAGGTCGAGTGCGACGTCGTGGTGCCCGGGCACGGGCCGCTCGGGACCCGCGCCGACCTCGCGGAGATGCGCGAGTGCCTGCTGCGCATCACGGAGCAGGGAGAGCGCAGCTTCACGGAGGGACGCTCCGAGGAGGAGGCGCTGGCGTCGCTGGACCTCGGTCCCTTCTCCGGTTGGGGGCGGCAAGAGGACCGCCTCCCGCCGCTCATGTCCCGCCTCTACCGCGAGCTGCGCGGGGAGTTCGCGGAGTGACACAACGGCTATTCTGATGGAGAGCCCGGAATGATTGGACTGTTGTACTGGCTGTTGTCCGGCATATTCAGAGAAGCCAGCCTGGGTAGGAACCGGTTGCGTCGACCAAAGCGGTTCTACACTACTCCACAGTCTCACGTCGGCACGGCCAAGTGGGTCATCCGGTACACCAACCAAGCCAGAGTCCGCCGCAAGCTGCAACCGCTGTCCCGTTACCTCGCGCTACAGTCGGCCGCACAGGGGCATAGCAACTGGATGACTCGTCACAGTTTCTCCCATACTGGGCACAAGGGCTCAACTCCTCATCAACGCATAAAGGCCATCGGCTTTGCGGGCGAGATGACGGCAGAGAACATCTATAAGTTCCCTACCAGGCACGACCACAAGAAGCTGGCTAAGGACTTAGTCGACGGATGGATGAGAAGCCCGGGGCATCGGGCCAACATCCTCAATGGCCAACTGCGATATATCGGGGTAGGAATCGCCCAGTCGGGCGGTTACATCTTTGCCACCCAGAACTTTGGTGGATAGTACCGGCCTGATTACGGCTCCGGCAGCCTCCCGGTAGAGCCCAGTCGTTCTCACGATTGTGCTTGACCAAGAGGATTCGCCCTTGGTTCACCACTACAGTAGTTGCTCTGCTATAGAGAGTGCGCCGCTGACGATTGCTCCGGTTCCCTTGCCGACGATGCTGATTGTGTCGGTTCAACTCTTCACCTCTGCCACCAGAGTCTTCAGGGGATTCTTGCTTGCTAGTCCCACCTCGTGTTCGGCTTCGGCTCCAACTCGCCGTCCACATAGACGTCCGCCTTGCCCTGCGGGAAGCAGACGTACCCCGCGACCTTCGCCGACTCCACCGTGGGGTCGCGGTACGTCCACGCGACGTCCTCGAACGTCTCGCCGCCCACGTCCGCGTGGAAGTAGCTCGCCAGCCCCTTGTACGTGGAGCCGAGCACGCGCTCGCTGGGGCGCAGCAGGTCCTTCCGCACGTCCTTGCCGGGGATGTAGTAGCGGTGCGGCAGGCCGGTCTCCAGCAACATCACCGGCTGGTCCGTCTCGGCGACCGTTACGCCGTTCAGCTCCACCCGCACGTGGCGGGAGCTCTGCAGGCAGTCAACGCGCGTGTACGGGTCCTTCGGGCCGATGAAGACCTCCTCGTCCTCCTCGAACCAACCGTCCATCCTGTTCCAGTACATCGCCACGTAGTCCCGGGCGTCCACGCAGCCCTCCAGCGGCTCCTGGTACGCCCAGATGACGTTCTCCTCCACCCTGTCGCCGACCTTGACGCTCCAGTACTGAGCGTCTCCCTTGATCGGTCAGAAAGTGCTCTTATCGGTCTCCTCCAGCAGGTCCATCCGCACGTCGGCCATCGGGAAGTAGTAGACGGGCTGGTGCCGCGTCTCGTACATGAGGACCGCCCTCTTGCTGTCGACGATCGTCTCGCCGCCGAGTGTCACGCGGATGCGCTTGGGCGTCGGCTCCAGGAATGCGACGTGCTCCCCTATGCCCTTTGCGTCAATCTCGTACGCTCTGAATACCTGCGTCATGCCGCCCTCCTTTCGCCGTTCAATCTGTCGTTCCTGCCTCTAGTTCCAGAGTGTGATGCCCATGAGGACGTTTCCGTGGTGCACGTCCTCGATCGCCTCGTTGATCTGGTCGAACCCGTACCGCTTCGTGATGAACGAGCCGATCTCGATGCGGCCCTGCGATACGAGGTCGAGCACCTCCGTCACGTCGCTCGTCCGGCGCATCGCCACGCCCGTTACCTTGATCTCCTTGAAGGCGAAGCGCGAGTCGTTGATGGTGATCGGCCCCGGAGGCATCGACCCCACTATTGTGGCCGTGCCGGTGGGACGCGTCGCCCGCACGATCTGGTCCGCGGTTACCGGGTTGCCGATGGCCTCGAACGTCTTGCGCGCGCCTCCCTTCGTGATCTCCTTCGTCGCCTCGACCGGGTCATCGGAGGTCGCGTTCACGATGTGGGTCGCGCCGTAGGAGAGCGCGGCCTCGAGCTTGCTTCCGACCACGTCCACCGCGACGATGGGGTACGCGCCGAAGAGCCGCAGCATCTGGATGATGTTCAGCCCCACGCCGCCGCAGCCGATGACCATTGCCGACTCGCCGGGGGCTAGGTGCGCGCCGTTCTTCACGGCATTGTAGGCGGTCGTCACCCGGCAGCCGATCAGGCAGGACTCCTCGAGCCCAACGCCTTCCGGCAGGTGGAAGACCATGTACGCGGGAACAGAGAGCAACTGCGTGAAGCCGCCGACGTTCCAGCGCGTCACCGTCTCCCCGTCCGCTCTCCGGTACGGCGAGCCGGCCGGCCTCTGCTGGCAGAGGTTGGACAGGCCGTTGGTGCAGTACTCGCAGCGCCCGCAGGCGTGCCGCATCCCCACGGTTACCCGGTCGCCGTCCCTGAAGTGGTCCCGCTGGTTCTTCCCCGCGCCCGCGACGACGCCGGAGACCTCGTGCCCGAGCACCGCGGGCACCGGCGTCGGTATCGAGCCTTCCTGCACCTTCAGGTCGGTATGGCAGACGCCGCACGCGGCCACCTCGAGCAGCACGTCGTCGTCTTCGACGTCGGGCGTCTGCAGCTCCTCGACGACGAGGTCCCGGTCGATGTCCCGCAGCACCGCTGCCTTCATCTCCCCTCTCCGCTCTGAGGATGGCCGGATTCTACCCCAACGCTCAACGCCTCGTCGTTCCAGCGCTTCAGCGCGCGCGCAGGCAGGAGCCTCGCATCCTCGTCCCGTCGTTCCAGCGCAGGCTGGAATCCAGGGCGACCGGCAGGTCGTGTGGTGAGGCAGCGCGCGGCGTATGGACGACACCCGAATGAGCGGCGGACACACGCAGGGCGCACCGGCTCCTCCGAGCCGGAGCAGGCCTCCGACGACCCGGACGCGGTCGAGGGCGACGGCGTAAGGGGGCGCGTGTCGCGCAGGTGCGGGTCAGCCCCCACCTATGCCTCTCCCTTTCTCCCCGGCCTTGGCCTGCTCCCTGACCATCACCGTGGCGAGATTGGCCGTCAGCACACCAAATACTGTTATCCCTCCTACCAGAAGCGGGACGGCTACAGCCTTTCCCGTATCCGTGGCCGGAGAGATGTCGCCGTAGCCCACTGTGGACATCGTAACCAGCGCCCACCACAGCGCGTCTATCAGTGTCGGGAACGTCTCAGGCTCGACTATGCGCGCGGCACATGCACACACCACCGCAAGTGTCGTCGCGTAGATGAGCATCCGCTCGATGGAGAGAGCGTGGCCAACGCCAACACCGATCCGCAAGGCAACGACCGCTACCCGCAGCAAGCGCAAGGGGCGGAAGAAGGGCACTGCAACCAGGAGAACATCTATCCAGTGTGACCTGAGGTAGGAACGCCTGTCAGATGCGAGGATGACCCGCAGGAGGAGCTCTATCGCGAAGACACCCCAGGCCGCGAGGTCCCACGCCAGGTGAGGCTCGTCACCCCACAGGTAAGGACCGAGCAGCAGCGGTATCGTGAAGACAGCGAGTAACGTCATCGGCGTTTCGGTCATCCGTTCCAGCCGTTCCAATCGACTCTCTCGATTCGTGAGCACTTCTTGACCCTCCAGCTGTGCTATTCCGAGTTGAGATCATCCTACGCGATGAGGTTCGACCCGGACGCGGACCCCATGAGGCATCAGACACACGTGGCGCCCGCCCCTTCCGCAGCCGTTCCCCACCGCGTACGCTGAAGAAATGAACCAGAAGACTCCCGACCCCACCAGCCGGGCACGCGAGATGCGGGGAGTCGACTTCGGCCTCACGGCTGCCGACTATGCCACGCACCGCGCAGGTTTCCCCGACAGCTTCTTCGACCTGCTGGAAGAGCGCGTCATGCCTATCCGGGATTCCCGTGCCATCGACCTCGGCACGGGGACCGGGGCGGTGGCCCGCGCCCTGGCGCTCCGTGGGGCGGGCGTCGTGATCGGCCTCGATCCTGCAGAGGAGCTCACGCGCCAGGCACAGGAGCTCGATGAGGCTGCGGGTGTGACCGTCGGATACGTGCATACGAAGGCCGAGGACACCGGACTGCCCTCCCGGTCAGTCGACCTCGTGATCGCCGCGCAGTGCTGGTGGTGGTTCGAAGCGGAGCGGGCTGCGAGGGAAGCGCACCGCCTGCTGGCTCCCGGCGGCCACGTCGTGATCGCCTCGCTGGACTGGCTCCCGCTGCCGGGGAGTGTGCCGGAGGCCACCGAGCTCCTGATACGACAGGCCAATCCCGGCTGGACTCTCTACGGAGGGACCGGGCGGCACCCGGCCTGGCTGGACGACCTCCGGAATGGAGGCTTCTCCGACGTCCGCAGCTTCGAGTACGACGTCGACATTCCCTACACGCACGAGGCCTGGCGTGGGAGGATCAGGGCGAGCGCCGGCATCGGAGCTTCCCTCCCACTCGACCAGGTGCAAGTGTTCGACCGGACTCATGCCCGCATGCTCGTTGAGCGGTTCCCCGGCAACCCCTTGCCGGTGCCACACCGCATATACGCCGTCATGGCCCGCCGCCACGAGGATTGACTGACCGGTCATTCAACGCGGCCATCGCCGCCGGCGCCAGCTCCTCCGGAGTCTCTGCGCAGGTGTGAAGCGGTTATTGAATTTTGTGGAATCAGTAGAAGGAGACTACTATCAAGATATATTTTCATCAGGAGTTCGCTATGCAAGTAAACGAACGCCTCATCGTTCCAGGTCTGGGCGTCGTTATCCTGCTATCCGTCTTCATGATGGGCGCTCCCTTCATATACCTCCTGCTCCTGGCGCTGTTGGGACTGGCGGCGATCGGCACCTACTACGCACCCCACCCTGTCCAGGTCGAGATGCGGACCGGGATAGCCGCCCTGGGCGTGATATTCCTCATCTTCTACTTCAGCTCCCTGGGCTTCTGGCTGGCCCTCCTGTCGTTCGGCGCCATCGGAGCGTTGCAGATCCGTTACCGCGATGAGCTACGGAACCCGCCCCGCACCATCGCATGGTTGAACTCCGTCCTCGGACAGCGGGGCGCCACAGCTGGCAACGGGGCGGGCGGGACGGCCCTCGCTATCGCGCTGCCGGGGAAACTGGGCGCGTTGCAGGGGAAGGTGAACATCGCCGGCATCGTGGCTGCGGTCCTGGGCGTCATCGTCCTGCTGACTGTGGTCATGCCGTGGTATTCCGTCAGTTACGAAGGAGAAACGCTGGAGTCTTTCTCGGGCTGGGGCATTGCGCGAAGCCTCGCGAACGACCAGGACACCAGCCTGCCCTACGTGTTCCTCTGGACGCTGGCAGTCCTTGCGGTTGCGAGCCTCCCGTCCGTGGTGCTGCCCCGCGTCGTGCCCATCATCGTGGGCATCGCCGGGCTGGCGGTGACCATCGTCACGATGGCGTACATCTGGCAGGCGACCGACCCGGACAGAGCGCGGGAGGCCGGCATAGCGCTGAGCTTCGGGGCCGGCGCCTATCTGACGGCCATGGCCTTCATCGTCATCGCCGTACTGCACTTCATCCCCGCGACCTACAACCCTCTGGGCACGAACAACACTGGCAACGACGACTGAGGGCCGGAATACCTGGCTATAGCACCGCCGGGCGCATTGTGGCACCGGGACATCCGCTCCTGCGGCGCCGATGGCGCGCGGCAGCCCGAGGTGGCACACTTAACCGGTGCGCCCCCGCCCGCGCGGCGGGGCGCTCTTATCACCGACAGGAGTACCCCATGTCCGTCCCCCTCGAGTCCAAAGTCTTCCCCGTCACCACCGCCGTCAACGGCGACGGCCACCTGGAGATCGGCGGCTGCGACGTCACCGCGCTCGCCCGCGAGTTCGGCACGCCGCTCTACGTGTTCGACGAGGCCACGCTCCGCAACCAGGCGGAGGGATTCCTCAATGCCTTCCGCTCACGCTACCCCGGCAGCCGTGTCGTCTACGCGTGCAAGGCGTTCATCAACGTCCCGCTCGCCCGCTACCTGGCGGGGCTCGGCCTGGGCTTCGACGTCGTATCGGGCGGCGAGGTCGCCGTGCTCCGCGCCGCGGGCGTCGATCTCTCCACGGTCGACTTCCACGGCAACAACAAGACGCCGGAGGAGATCGCGCAGGGCGTCGCATGGGGGGTCGGGAACTTCGTGATCGACAGCTTCCACGAGCTGCGCCTGTTGGACGAGGCAGCCGGAGCAGCCGGGCGAAAGCAGCCCGTCCTCATCCGTGTTTCCCCCTCCATAGACCCGCACACGCACCGCCTCACCACCACCGGCGTCCTGGACAGCAAGTTCGGCTTCCCCATCGAGACCGGCGACGCCGAGGAGGCGGTGCGCCAGGTGGTGGCCGCGTCCAACCTGGACATGCAGGGCATCCACTTCCACCTCGGCTCGCCCATCTTCGAATTGGAGCCGTATACCGAGGCGATCGAGCGCGTGCTCCGTTTCGCGGCCCGCATGGGCGAGTATGGGCTGGAACTGCGCCGCTTCAGCCCCGGCGGCGGCTTCGCCATCGCCTACACGGAAGACGACGCGCCACCGACGATAGACGAGTACGCCGAAGCCATCGTCCAGGCGCTCACGGACGGGTGCGCCGCGAACGGCCTGCCCCGGCCGGAGCTCACGGTCGAACCCGGACGCTCGCTCTCCGGCCCCGCCGGCGTCGCCGTCTACACCGTGGGCGCCATCAAGGAGGTGCCCGGCGTCCGCACGTACGTCTCCGTGGACGGCGGCATGGGCGACAACATCCGCCCCGCGCTCTACGGCTCCCGCTACATCGCCGTCGCCGCCAACCACGCCGGCGACGCGGCCACAGAGACCGTCACCATAGCCGGGAAGTACTGCGAGTCCGGCGACGTGCTCGTCCACAACGCATCGCTCGCGCCGGTGCAGGCGGACGACCTCATCGCCATCCCAGCCTCCGGCGCCTACGCCCCGGCGATGGCCAGCGTCTACAACATGAACGGACGCCCCGCCATCGTCATGGCCGGGAACGGCGCGGCGACCCTCCTCCGACGCCGAGAGTCCTACGAGGACCTCATCGCGCAGGACGTCGTCTGACCCATGCTCCGCCTGCACGGCCAGCACCTGCCCGTCCAGACCCTGGAGCGCTCGCTGTCAGAGGGCCGCTTACACCACGCCTATCTGTTCACCGGCCCCGCGCACCTCGGCAAGTCCACCCTCGCGGTGCAGTTCGCCCAGGCGCTGAACTGCGACGCAGGCGACTCTCCCTGCGGGGTCTGCCCCGGTTGCATACGTATCGCCGAGGGCAACCACGCGGACGTCCGGCTCATCAGCCTCGGTGAGAACGCGGCATCCATCGGCATCGAGGCGGTGCGCGACATCATCAACTCCGCTCACCTCCGTCCTTATGAAGGACGCACCCGCGTGTTCATCATCACCGAGGCCGACCTGCTCACCCGCGACGCCGCCAACGCGCTGCTCAAGGTGCTGGAGGAGC
Source organism: Dehalococcoidia bacterium (assembly GCA_034423175.1). Taxonomy (GTDB): domain Bacteria; phylum Chloroflexota; class Dehalococcoidia; order Lucifugimonadales; family Australimonadaceae; genus Bin16. The sequence continues at coordinate 24,527 of DAOUJA010000079.1, read as the reverse complement.
CGCCGGACGACGTCGTGCTCATCCTCGTCGGCGTCAGCCTGGACAACCTGCTGCCGACCGTCCGCTCCCGCTGCCAGACGCTCTACTTCCATCCCCTGCCCGTGGGCGCGGTCAACCGCATCCTGAGGGATGAGCACGGCGTCAGTGCGGAGCAGGCCGAGGTGCTCGCCCGCCTCTCGCGCGGCTGCGTGGGCTGGGCCATCGCCGCATCCGGGGACGACACGCTCTATGCGTCCGTGCACCAGCGGATGGAGCAGATCGTCGACGCCATCGACGGCGGGTTGGAGGAGCGGTTCGCCTACGCAGGTGAGCTCGCCCGCCGCCTCGACCGCGACCGCGCCGCAGGCCGCGAGGAGCTCTTCCTCTGGCTCCGCTGGCTGCGCGACATCCTGCTCGTGCAACAGGGAAACGCGTCCGGCATCACGAACCTGTCCTGGCGGGAGATGCTGGAGCGGCAGGCCGCCGCCCTTCAACCGGCCGACGTCGTCCGCTGGGCGCACAACGTAACCCGCACGATCGAGGCCCTGGAGCGCAACGCAAACGTCCGGCTCGCGCTGGACGTGTTCATGCTGGAAGCTCCCCTGCTGGAAGGGCAGGCGTGATCACGCCTGAACGAGCGCCTCGGTCCCGATCTCCACGCTCCGGCGCTGGGCCAGCCACGGGAGGTACATGCTCCACTCGTCCGGAAGGTTGCGGTGCATCAGGTGGTAGTAGGGGTTCGCCTTGGGCGGCATAGGGTCGCGCAGCAGCCGCATGTTCGCCTGCGCTGGGGTACGCCCGGCCTTCCGGTGGTTGCACGGCACGCAGGCCGCTACGACGTTCTCCCAGGTGTGCGGCCCGTTCAGCACGCGGGGAACGACGTGGTCCAGCGTCAACTCGCGTGTCTGCCTGCCGCAGTACTGGCAGCAGAACTGGTCCCGCCAGAATATCTCTCGCCGGGAGAGGCGGCGCGTGAAGAGCGGGCGCTTCACCATGTAGAGCAGGCGTATGACTGAGGGGATGGGGAAGTTCTGGGACACGGAGCGGTATTCGCCGTCTCCCAGTTCCAGGGGTTGCGCCTTCTGCCCCAGGACGAGAAGCAAAGCCCGTCTCACGCCGCAAACGTTCAACGGCTCGTAGTTCTGGTTCAGGATGAGGACCGCCTCGGCCAGAGCGTCTCCTCCTCGCGCGCCCGCCGTCCGTCGAGAGGGCCGCTCTCTCAAATCATAAGAGGGCTGGAGAGCATAGGCAACCTCCGTCCGCTTGGGCGAACGGAAGCATCCACAACCGCTAGGCCTCACCCGCGTGCGCGAACAGCGAGTTCCGTATCTCGAACTCCGCGGGCATCATCCCCTGGATGAACGAGGTCCCGTCCAGCAACGTGTCTGCCAGCAGCGAATCCCTCATGGCCTGCCGCACCTCTTCCACCGGTATCGCGTTCATCGCCAGGACGACCGCGGACGCGCCCAGCAGACCGACGAACAGGCCGACTGCCATCCCCACGCCCCTGTCGACCCACCCGAGCATGAGGAGGCTCAGCGTCGCCTTGACAGCGCGTCCGAGCATCCACGCGCCCACCACCGCGGCCGTGAGGATGATGACGAACGTGATGAACTGCCGGAGGCCGTCGCTGTCGACCATCGGGATGGCCCAGTCGAGCGTACTGTAGAGCCTGCTGGCAAGGATGATGCCAACGATGAACCCCAGGAAGGTGAACAGCCACCTGATGACGCCGTTCACCCAGCCGAGGAAGCCTCCGATGACCAGCAGGGCGAGGATGAGCACGTCTATCAGGTTCATTGCCGTCCTGTTTGGAATCGTTCCCCGGGGGTGCCCGGAACTGCATCTCCACTATGCACGCGCGGCGTTCCGCCTTCAACGACGTAGTGCTGCGCGCTTCGCGGAACCCGCCGCGCCGGCATGAATCCATGCCGCCCACCGGCGCGTAGTGTCCATTAGCGCGCGTTCGGACGGCAGAAACGGGAAATCGCAATCGAGGAGGCGGCATCCATGCGCAGGAAATGGCTGGTAGTCCCGGTCCTGGCGACCCTGCTCCTGACCGGGGTCATCGCAGGAACGGCGTTCGCCCGGGACGGATCGTCGGACGATTCCTCCGGGGTATCCCGGTTCGTGGAGATACTCGCCGGCAAGCTCGGCATCGGCGAGGAGGAACTCCGGACCGCCCTTGACGAGACCAGGGACGAGTTGCAGGCGGAGCGCAAGGCGGCCTGGGAGCAGCAGTTGCGAGACAAGCTGGCGGCGATGGTGGAGGAAGGCAGGATCACGCAGGAACAGGCGGACGAGTACCTCGACTGGTACCTCAACCCTCCTGCGATCGCGCCCCGCGACTCGCGAGGCAAGTTCGGCTTCGGGCGGGGCCACCATCGCGGCAAGCGAAGCGGCTTCGCGGGATACGGCTGGAAGTCCTGGGACAAGGATTCCGGCTAGACGGCGTAGACGGGGTTGTCCCTGGTGATGATGCGCGTCTCCGCTGCGACCGCTTCGCGCACGAACTTCGGGAGGCCGAACATCCCGCGGTGTGCCGCGCCGTCGTAGAAGCGGAGCGGGGACGCGATGCGCGCGCGTACGCGCGCGTCCACCTCAGGCTCGCTCATGGCGCCGACGTTCGGCGCATCCGCGCCGCCGCATGCGATGAACCCCCACGTCATCCCGAAGCTCGGGATGTGCGCGTCGTAGCCGGACACGTGGTCGAACACGCGCGCCATGGTCTGCGCGATAGCCGTGAACACCTCGCGCACGTTCGTCGGCCCTGTGGGCCCGGACTGCGCGACCATCAGGCCGCCGGGCGCGAGACGCGCTCGCACCAGTTCGTAGAACTCCACCGTGAAGAGCAGGTACGCAGGCCCTCCCTCCAGGGGGTCAGGAACGTCGATGACGATGACGTCGAACGGCGTCTCCCGCTGCTCCAGGTAGGCGAGCGCGTCCTCATGGAGGAGCGTCACGCGCGGGTCCTCGAACGCGCCGCGATGGTGCTCCGGGAGGTGCTCCCTGCACAGGTCGACCACGGCCTTGTCGAGGTCGACCATGACGACCTCCTCAACCGAGCTGTGGCGCAGCACCTCGCGGATCGTCGCGCCTTCGCCGCCCCCGGCCACCATCACGCGGCGCGGGTCCGCGTGCGCGAGCATTGCCGGCTGAACGAGGGCCTCGTGGTACACCCACTCGTCGGACTCGGACGATTGCGTCTTCCCGTCCAGCACCAGCATCCTGCCGAACGGTCCGGTCTCCAGCACCTGTACGTGCTGATAGGGGGTGTCGCCTTCGTAGATGACCTGCCGGACGCTGGACGCCTGTACGAGGTCGGGGCTCAGGTGCTCCAGGTACCAGAGCGTCCGGGGAGAGAGCCCGTTCATCTCAGGCAGTTGCGGCGGCAGTGAGGATGTCGATGCCGCGCGAGACCTCGGTCATCTCCGCGTCGGCCGACTCGAGGCCTGCGATGATGAGCCGGGCGGCTTCAGTGGGGTTGAAGTTCTCGCCGCAGGTGAAGATGTCCACGGCGGCGTAGGAGAACTCGGGCCAGGTATGGATGCACAGGTGGGATTCGGCGATGGCGACGACGCCGGTTACTCCCTGGGGGCTGAACTGATGGAAGATCTTGCCTATCACGGTCGCGCCGGTTTCTTCCGCGGCGCGCAGCATCATGCCTTCCAGCAGGGGAAGGTCATCGAGCGATGTGGGGTTACAGGAGCGGAGCTCCAGCAGTACGTGGCGACCCAGCGCTTCCAATCAAGCAGCCCCCCTTTCCGGAAAGTACCGCTTGCGGAGTTCCCTGACGGAACAAGCGGACACGAACGCGCATGTTATCACCCGGCTCAATCGTGATGCAAGCAAGGGAAGGGTGTGGTCGGCACAGTCAGACTTGACGCTCGACCGGCGGTCTCCATAGCATGAAATCATGGAAGACTACCTGCGGCAGTACGGGCTCGTTCTCATGCTCTCGGCAGTCGCTGTCGTTGTGCCGGCCAGCGTGCTCGTACTCTCTCAGCTTGCCACGCGGATCAAGGCCCGTCCGTTCCGCCCGAACCCCATCAAGTACACGCCGTACGAGTGCGGCATGGAGCCGGAGCGCGGGCGCTGGGAGCGCTTCAACGTCCGCTACTACCGGTTCGCGCTCCTCTTTCTCCTGTTCGACGTGGAAGTCGTCTTCCTCTTCCCGTGGGCGTCCCAGGCGGGAGCGCTGGGTTGGTCCGCGTTCGGCGCCATCCTCTTCTTCACCGCCGTGATGGTCGCCGGCTGGGCCTACGAGTGGAAGCGCGGCGGCATGGAGTGGGACGAGACGCTCCCCGCCGCGTCGGCTCCCGGCGCGGTCGCGGACGACGCAGACCCCATCGCGGCCTGATCTCCCGGTCGCGCCGGGCTCAGACGGCGGCCTCCGCCTCCTCCGCCAGAAGGCGGGCCTGTTCGTCCTGCAGCAGCGCGTGCACCACCGCGTCTATCTGCCCGTCCATGATCTCCTGCAGACCGTGGATGGACATGCCGATGCGATGGTCCGTCAGGCGGTCCTGCGGAAAGTTATAGGTGCGGATCTTCTCCGAACGGTCGCCTGCGCCCACCTGGGAACGCCGCGTGGCCGACGTCGCCGCTTGCCGCTCCTGCAACTGCAGTTCATAGAGGCGCGAGCGCAGCACGGCAAACGCCTTCGTCTTGTTGCGCAGCTGCGAGCGCTCGTCCTGCGAGACGACCATGATGCCGGTGGGGTTATGCACCACCCGGACGGCCGTGGCGACCTTGTTCACGTTCTGGCCGCCGGGTCCGCCGGAGTGGAAGATGTCTATCCGCAGCTCTTCCGGCTTGATGTCCACGTCCACCTCGTCCGCTTCCGGCAGCACGGCAACGGTGGCCGTGGAGGTGTGTATGCGGCCCTGCGCCTCGGTCACCGGCACGCGCTGGACGCGGTGTACGCCGCTCTCGTGCTTCAGGAGGCGGTACGCTCCCGAGCCCTCGATCTCGCACACCACCTCTTTGAGCCCGCCCTGCTCCGTCTCGCTCGTGTTGACGATGTCCACGCGGAGTCCATGGCGCTGTGCGTACCGCTGGTACATGCGGAAGAGGTCGCCCGCGAAGAGCGCCGCCTCGTCGCCCCCGGTGCCGCCGCGTATCTCCATGATGACGTTCTTGCTGTCGTTCGGGTCTTTCGGGAGCAACGCCTCGCGAAGCTCTCCGTTGAGCCGCTCGACCTCGACAGCGAGGTGCTCGGCTTCCTCCAGCGCAAGCTCGGCGACCTCCGGGTCGGCATCGGAGGCCAGCTCTCTCGCATCGGCCAGCCCGCTCTGCGCACTCTGCAGCTGCTCCCAGGCGCTCACTACCGGCAACAGGGCCGCGCGCTCCCGGCCGAGCCTCGTCAGTTGGGCGGGGTCCGCGACGACGTCCGGCGAGGCGAGGAGCATGTCTATCTCCTCACGCCGTTTCAGGAGGTTATCCAGCCGATCGAACATCGCGGGGCTCTCTCACAATGGAACCCCGGCGCACCGGGGAACGTAATAGTCAGCATAGCATAGCGGTCGCGCCCGATTCGCAGGGCGGGCGCTGACACACCATGCGAAACAAGCAACCCTAACTCATTGGAGACAACCCTTATGGAGCATAGAATCGCTGCATTGTCCCCTGAGTGGACGATAGAGCTTGCAAGCCATTGTGAGGCCTGATGCGGATACCTCTACTTGTCCCAGCGTTCGTGTTCCTGGCCGTCATGCTCGCCGTGGCGGTAAGCGTCGCATGCGAGAGCCAACCGCAGGTCGTCCCGGTAGTCGCAACGCCTACTCCGCTCCCCACGGCTACGCCGGTCCCCACTCCCACCCCCACGGCGACGGCAACTCCCACGGCCACACCCACCGCAACTCCATTGCCCACCGCAACCCCCACACCGACACCCACGGCGACGCCAACCGCAACGCCAACCCCCGCGGAACCCACGGCGACGCCAACCGCAACGCCGACCCTTACGCCTATCGATGTGGTGAGGATCGCGACGAGGGCCACGGTCCGGTTGGAAGCGAACAACAGGGTGTGGACAGGGGCCCTCATCAGCGAGGACGGCGAGATCCTCACGACCGCCGAGGCGCTTGGCAGTGCTCCCCTCGTGAGCTTCCAGTTGGCCGCCGAGAACCAGGCCAGTGGGAAGCAGGGCGAGGCATGGGTGGTCGGCAGGGACGACGTCATCGGGTTGGCGCTCCTGCGTCCCATCAGCACGACTCCTCCCTACGACTTCATCCAGCTCTCCGCGCAGCCGCCGATCATCGGCGACGAGCTCGGCCTGCTCCAGCACTCCACCCTCTCACCCTCGGTCGAGCAGCGGCTGACAACGGTGAGCGGGTACAAGCCGGGTATCCTCGGGTTCAACTACATGCAGATCCGGGCCGCCAGCAATTCGACTTCGGATGGCGCCATGCTCATCAACTCGAGCGGCAAGATCCAGGGCGTCCGCATGCCGTCTGCCTGGCTGGTGGACAACCTTATCGCCGGCAACGCCCAGGAGGTCTACGCGGTCGACGCGGCCCAGGTCGGCACCAGCTCCATCCCCTCACTGCGGACCGGCCTGCTCCAGATCGATCCTGATCCACCCAGCCGCACCATCGAGGAATTCCCGTCCCTGCCGCTCATCTTCAGCGGTCACATCACCATTGACGGTGTTGACGCGGCTCCCGGGACACCCCTGTATGCGAGACTGCGGAAGGCCGGTCAGCCAGACCACTGGGTCGATGATGCGAACGCGGTCACGGAGCTTGGCTTCTACCTCCTCAACGTCTCCGCACCCAACAACAGCTACAACGGAGCAGAAGTGGAGTTCTGGGCAAACGCCAGACCAGCGGAGCAAAAAGGCACGTATGATGATCAAGCGCAGGACCTGACCGTGACGCTGGACCTCGCGTTCTAGTTCGGCTGCGCCCGTTCGGAAACACCATGCGGAAATCCCTGCGCATACCAACCGTAATCGTCCTTGCAGCCGTCTTCGTGCTGGCGCTTGCCGCTGCATTCGACAGCTCCCGGGAAGAAGAGCCGGCGCCGACGCCCGCCCCCACTCCCACCCCGACCCTGGCTCCCACGCCGACGCCGACACACACGCCGACGCCGGAGCCCACCGCGACGCCAACCCCGACGGCTACGGCAACCCCCACGCCGACGGCCACGGCAACGCCCACACCGACGCCGACCTCGACGCCGACCCCAACGATCACTCCCACCCCGGCGCCGACGCCGGTACCCACGTTCACCCTGGAAGAGGCGGCCGCGATGGCGAGGAACGCCGTCGTGAAGCTCTCGCTCGGCGAGGACACGTGGACCGGCGCCGTCATCAGCGAGAGCGGCGAGATCATCACCGCTGCGGCGCCGCTGGGGAACGCCCCGCAGGTGACGTTCACGCTTGCCGACGGCACGGAGGGCGATGCGTGGGTGACCGGAAGGAGCGACGAGCAGGGCCTGGCGCTGCTCACCCCGCTGGGTGAGCCCCGCACCTACGAGTTCCTGCCCCTCTCGGCCGACATCCCCGGCATCGGCGACCGCATGGTCCTCATGCAGTTCGACCCGTTCAACGGGCTGCTGGACCCGCGCCCCGTGACTGCTCGGGGGTTCATCTACTCGCTGCTCGGCTACGGTTTCATCCAGCTGCACATCGGCGAGGCCTCAGCGTTCGACGCAGGGGTCCTGATCAACGACAGGGCCAAGCTGCAGGGCATCCGCATGCCCGCAGCGTGGCTCACCGACCAGGGCGTCGGCGAGGCCAGGCAGGTCTACGCCGCGAGCGCCGCCGACCTCGGGGCCAGCGTGATCCCCTCGCTGCGCACCGGCTACACGCAGATCAGCCCGCCGGCGGCGAGCGTCGTCGGTCCGGTGGGCGCACCGCCCCACATACCGCTCCTCTTCTACGGCGACCTCACGGTGGACGGCTCGCCGGCCGTGCCCGGCACCCGGCTCTACGCGAAGGTCAGCAAGGAGAGGAGGGACACGCTCTGGTTCACCCGCGAGGTCACGGAGCTCGGCGAGTACGACTTCCCGATAGCGTTGGACCTCTCCATGTACACCGGCGCGACGATCGAGTTCTGGATGAACGCGGAAGCCGCCCTCACCACCGTGGAGGTGACGCGGACCGATTCGGGCGTGCAACTGGTGGATCTGTCCTTCTAGCCGGCGCTCCGGCGCCCCGCTTCAGCGCCCCGCCATATCCGCCGCCTGCGCCAGCGGCGCCTCGCGCTGCTCGCTCGTCGCCATGTCCCGGTACGTCACCGTGCCCCGCTCGAGTTCCGCGTCCCCCAGGATGAAGACCCCCCGCGCGCCGAGCGCCGACGCGTAGCGGAGCTGCGCCTTGAGGCTGCGGGGCGGCGCGACCACGACCGCGGCGTCTGAGGCGGCGCGGAGCGAAGCGGCGAGGCGGATGGCCTCCGCCTTGGCGCGCTCCCCGCGGTAGGCGGCGACGATCGGGGCGGATGCGGCTTCCGGCGGCTCCGCGCCCTGGTCTCTCAGATTGAGGATGAGGCGCTCGATGCCCGCCGCGAAGCCGATCCCGGGTGTCGGTCGCCCGCCGAGCTGCTCGATCAGGCCGTCGTAGCGGCCGCCCGCGCAGACGGCGCTCTGCGCCCCCTCGCGCGACGGGTGCACCTCGAAGACGGTGCGCGTGTAGTAGTCCAGCCCGCGGACGAGCGTGTGGTCGAGCCGGTACGTGATGCCAAGCGCGTCCAGGTAGCCGAGCAGCTCCTGCCAGTGCTCGCGCGCCTCGTCGCCGATGTAGTCGATGCTGCGCGGAGCGGACGCCATGAACGACTCGCCCGCGAGCTCCTTGGAGTCGAGCAGCCGGAGCGGGTTGGTGTCGAGTCGGCGGCGGTCGTCCCTGCCCATGTGGGCGGCGTGCGGGCGGAAGTGCTCGCGCAGCGCCTCGACGTAGCGGGGCCGGTCGGCCGCGTCGCCGATGTTGTTCAGTACGAGCGTCATCCCGCCGAGCCCGAGCCGCTCCATGCTCTCCATCGCGAGCTGCAGCACCTCGAGGTCGACGGTCGCGTCGGAGTCGCCGATCGCCTCGATGCCGAACTGGTGGAACTGGCGGAAGCGTCCGGCCTGGGGGCGGTCGTAGCGGAACATGGGGCAGAGGTAGTAGAGGCGCACCGGCAGCGGCTGGTTGTGCAGGCCGTGCTCCAGGTAGGCGCGGCAGACGGCGGCGGTCCCCTCCGGGCGCAGCGTGATCTCCTGCCCGCCCCGGTCCTGGAAGCTGTACATCTCCTTCTGGACGATGTCCGTCTCCTCGCCGACGGTGCGGGCGAACAGCGCCGTGTCCTCGAAGATGGGCGTGTCGATTCGGGCGTAGCCGAACGCGCGGGCGGCCTCGGCGGCCGTGCCGTACACGAACGACCGGAACCGCTGCTGCTCCGGCAGGATGTCGGCGGTTCCTCGGGGGGCCTGGTGCATCGGACCTCTCGTGCAGGGACGGGGTGCCGTCATTATAGGCGCATATGGGTCTCAATTCATGAAGGCAGCACGTATAATGCGGGTGTGCATAGCCTTCTCGAAAAAGTGCATGGCTACCTCCCCGGCGATCGCGCCGAGATGATCGAACGGGCGCTCGAATTCGCCGCCGCCGCGCACGAGGGGCAGAAACGCAAGTCCGGCGAGGACTACGTCGAGCACCCCATCTCCGTCGCCGAGTACCTTGCCGACCTCAACCTCGACGCTCCGACCATCGCCGCCGCGCTCCTCCACGACGTCATCGAAGACTGCGACGTGACCGCCGAGGACCTGCGGAAGGAGTTCGGGGAAGACGTGGCGAAACTGGCCGACGGCGTCACCAAGCTCGCCCGCATGGACACCATCACCGGCGACGCCGAGCCGCTCGTCGCCAGGACCGACAGCGAGGCGGAGAGCCTGCGCAAGATGCTCGTCGCGATGGCGAACGACATCCGCGTCATCCTCATCAAACTGGCCGACCGGATGCACAACATGCAGACGCTCCGGGCGCTGCCGCCGGACCGGCGCGTCGCCATCGCGCAGGAGACGCTGGACATCTACGCGCCGCTCGCCCACCGCCTCGGCATGGGCGAGATCAAGTGGCAACTGGAAGACCTCGCCTTCCGGTACATCCAGCCGAACCAGTACCGGAGCATCTCCACCCTCCTCTCCACCAAGCGGACCGAGCGGGAGGCGTACATCAAGGAAGTGACCGACGTGCTGCGGGACGAGCTCGCCAACGCGGGCTTCGATGCAGAGGTGACCGGTCGCCCCAAGCACATCTACAGCATCCACCGCAAGGCGCAGTCCTACGCCGCGCAGGGGAAGCAGATGAGCGAGATCTACGATCTCTTCGCGGTCCGCGTCCTCGTCAACACCGTGCAGGAGTGCTACGGCGTGCTCGGCCTCGTCCACTCGCTCTGGCGGCCCGTTCCCGGCCAGTTCGACGACTACATCGCCAACCCCAAGGAGAACATGTACCAGTCGCTGCACACGACGGTGCGCTCCATCGACGGGCTGCCGGTGGAGGTGCAGGTGCGCACCCACGAGATGCACCGCATCTCCGAGTACGGCGTGGCCTCCCACTGGAGCTACAAGGAGGGCGGCGCGAAGAGCAGCCAGTTCGAGGAGCGGATGACGTGGCTGCGCCAGCTGCTGGAGTGGCAGCGCGACGTGAGCGGGACGGACGAGTTCCTCGAGAACGTGACCGGCGACCTCTTCGGCGACCAGGTCTTCGTGTACACCCCGAAGAACGAGGTCCGCGAGCTGCCGGCGGGCGCGACGCCCATCGACTTCGCCTACCGCATCCACACCCAGATCGGCCACAAGTGCATCGGCGCGAAGGTGAACGGGCGGCTCGTCGCCCTCAACACGCCGCTCAAGAACGGCGACACCGTCGAGGTGCTGACGAGCAAGGTGGCGCGCGGGCCCAGCCTGGACTGGCTGAACCCCCACCTGGGCTACGTGAAGACCGCGAGCGCGCGGCAGGCGATACGCTCGTGGTTCCGGCACCAGGAGCGCGACACGAATATCGAGCGCGGGCGCGCCGTCCTGAAGAAGGAGCTGAAACGCCTCTCCGCGCAGGTGGAGGAAGCCGAGGTCGCCCGCTGGTTCCACTACGAGGCCACGGACGACCTGTACGCGGCCATCGGCTCCGGCCTTGTCACGATAGCGCAGATCGCCGGACGGCTCTCCGCGGCGCAGCAGGCCGCCGAGCGCGACCTGCCGAAGGAGGCGCCCGACACGCCCAACGGCCCCGTCCTCGGCAGCGTCAGCGTCCTCGGCGTCGGTGACCTCCTCACCCGCATGGGCGAGTGCTGCAACCCCCTGCCCGGCGACGATATCGAGGGCTTCATCACCCGCACGCGGGGCGTCACCGTCCACAAGGTGGACTGCGCCAACGTCCGCAGCGTGACGGAGACGGACCGCATCGTGCCCGTGACGTGGGGGCAGAGCCGCAACGTTTTCCCCGCCCGCATCGTCGTCGAGTGCTTCGACCGCGTGGGGCTGCTGCACGACATCACCGGCGCAACCTCCGCGGAGCACGTGAACATCGCCGGTTCCACCACGGAGCCGGTGGACGGGAACATGGTGGTCATCCACCTGAACGCGCAGGTGACGAGCCTGGAGCAGCTCTCGCGCCTCTTCACGAGGATTGAGGGCGTGCGCGGCGTCCGCAGCGTCAGCCGCACCGCCCACAAACCGCCCCCCAAAGCCGCATCCCGCAACGGCGCAGCCTCCCGCAACGGCTCCGCGGGCCGCAACGCCAAAGCCTCGTCCCGCCGCGGCAGTCGCTCCCCACGCAGCTGAAGGAGTAAGCAGTGCTGCTGATACAGGGGATACTCATCCTCGTCGCCATCGTTATGGCGATGCACTTCCTCAGAGAGAACGATCCTTCGCGAGTCGTCGCCAGCCTGGCGCTCCTATGCTTTGGGATTCTATGGGCGGCCCTCAGATGGCGGCGCGTTAACAAGGCGCCATGCAAAGCCTGCGGCTCCAAAGACGACGTTCAGAACGTCTTCATGGCCCGCGAATTCCGCGGCGACCATTGGATACTGCCTGGGGTGCCCCTGAACCGACGCACGCTCGACCGGCATTCAACTCGGCTCTGCCGGCAATGCCGCACCGACCTGAGCCACCTGATTCCCCCATGGGGATGGCGTTAGGCCGGTTCAGCCCGTCCAACAGCGAACCCATCAGAACCTCACAGCGGTCCGGCACTTCCGGCATCTTCCGACACCCCTTTCGAGAGGCTCTCGGCTCAACGGCGAGATGAGGGACCCGCCGTCACCGGGACAGCGTACGCGGAGCCGGAGCGACCGCGAAAGGGGCGCGTGTCGCAGATTTGACAGGTGGTGTGGGTTGGCGGGAACGGAGAGAGCGCAGCGGCGGTTAGGGAAGTCCGCCTGTGATGCGCCCGTTGAACTTGCCGTTGTCCCAGCCGAACTGGAACAAGGCCATCTCGATATCGCGGAGATACCAGCGCTCGCCGCGTGGGGGGGCTATCTCCCACTCCTGCAACTTGTCCGCGACGTGCTCACAGAACGCGATAAACTGCTCGTAGCTCCTGACCTGCTTGCCGCTAATCTTGAATTCGCTCAAAGTGATCTGGGCGATGTTGTCCCAGATAGGAGCGTTCCACGGGGAGCGCATCGCCAGTACTTTGCTGCCGAAGGCATCGCTACAGTACTTGAGGCGTTTCAACTCCTCTAAGGCTTCCGCTGGCCGCCCTCCCCCAAGCGCACTGAAAGCGACTTCTATCTGCTTTTGAATCTCATCCTTGGGATTGTTCTTCTTGATTTGGGCAAAGAGATTAGGCCCACGACCTCCTCCCTAGCGGTACACAACTTCCATGGCATCTTCCAGTCTCTCCACGCCCTCCTTCCCTGTCAGTTCCTTGATAAGAGCATTCACTCTTTGGTATCTGTCTTTGTACTCAGGGTCACTCAAGCACGGGCTCCCCCAGTTCCTCTGGATGAAGGCTTCCACTCTGAACGTTGACATGTTGTTTTCGAGGTACTTGGCGCGCCACGAAGGCACTTTGCGAATGAAATCTTCGCTTGGTTTTCTGTTGACGGTGTCTGTCATGTTGTCCTCCCCTGTTCTTGGTCTCGGCCGCTTTGCTCAAGCGTGTTCCCGCGTCGCTATGAGCGTCCGTACCTCTTCTCTGTCCATCGCCCTTGCTTGGCGTACTCCGAGACCAGCCTTCCCTAATGCGCTAACGCAAGGAGCGCAGTACCGGGTTCTGGTCGTTTCTTGCCGGACGGGAATTGGTTGTCGCAGCCGTCACAGACGTAGGTGACACGTGCATGAGTCGTCATTTGGCCCCTCCATTCCGTGGTAGGCACTCCCATCAGTCTATTCCGCAGATCCTCTGGTCGAAGGCATTCCCGTCAGAGCCAGCAACCCCTTGGCACGATGTGCCTCAACGAGAGACGGCATGGGTCCTCGTACTTTGCGAACTGGCAGGCGCCCGGAGCCATGGTCCCCCTGGGCAGTTTCCGATTCGCAGGGTCTTCCGGCTTCCCGGCGGCGATGACGTAGACGCCATAGCTCGTTGGGAAGTTCTCGCTGTTGTGCTCTACCAGTGCGTGCCAGCCCGACCAGATCAGAAACGCCGCTCCAGCATCGGCAGGGACCATCCCCACCATGTCTTGGGCCGGAAGACCCGCGACGGACGGCATGCGAAGGTGCTGCTCAAAGTACACGCGGAGCAAGGCGCCCTCATAGTCCAGGGCGCTCTGCACGTCAGGCAACTCCGCCCACTGGACCGCGAGGTCATTCCAGCCGCAGTGACACGCAAGCACAGCCCGTTCGGCACGTCCGGGGTTGTCGATGTGCCGGCTGATGCTCTCACGGAGGCCGCCTTCACCGGTGGCGCTGCGGATGACGACCAGCGGTTCTTCCGTCACTTCTGCAATCGTCGATACCGTTGTCATGGCTGACCTCCTGTGGAAAAGATGCGCAAAAAGAATGTCACATTATATCAGAATTCAGGAGTGATTTGTCAATAGCCGTGCGCCACACATGGGCTATCGGAATCAGTGACACGCGCCCCTTTCGCGGTCGCAGCGCGATTGCGTACGCTGGTTGCATGACCGTCGTGCGGACAGCACCCATAGACAGCGTTTATAGCTCGGGGCGCAGCCATAGATATGGTCTATGGGTCCGCCCGCAAACTTTGTTTTCATGGTCTTCTTGGTCGCCTTGGTTGCGGGAAGCAGGCCACGGCCTTGGAAACACCCCAGACCAAGGTGACCAAGAAGACCAGATCGATGGTCCGGTTTACTCGTGGGCCGACGACCAAGGAGGTCAGAATTCGGGCGCGTTGGTCATCTTGGTCGGACCGCCGTTGCCGCAGCCTCTGGATTCCAGCCCTCGCTGGAATGACGATAGCAAGCTACCGCCCCTCCCCGCCGTACCCGCCGAGCCGCTCCTCCAACCGCTGGAGCGTCTCCTGCGTCGTGCGGAGCTCGCGCAGGAGTTCCTCGCGCGAGGGTGGCGTCTCCAGTGTCATCAGCTGGTCGACCTTCGCTTTGTCCAGGTTGTTGATGACGACCGCGATGAAGAGGTTGGCCACGACGAACGTGCCGCCGACCACGAAGCTGAGGAAGTAGAGCCACGCGAGCCCGTGGTGCTCCATCGCCGCGTACATGATGTCCGTCCAGTCCTCCAGCGTGATGATCCGGAAGAGCGACAGCAGGGAGATGCCGAGCGTGCGCCAGTGCGTGGGGTCGGCCTCGTGGAAGAGGTGGTAGCCGACGATGGCGTAGATGTACACGACGATGCTCATGAGCATCATGATGTTGGCGACGCTGGGGATGGAGCGCACGAGCGCGCCGACGATGAGCCGCAGCTCCTTGATCGCGGAGATGAGGCGCAGCACCCGCAGCAGCCTTCCGAGCCGGGCGACCATCGCGAACGAGCCGGTCGCAGGCACGAGCGCGAAGACGATGATGGCGAAGTCGAAGACGTTCCAGCCGTCGCGGAAGTAGCGCTGCGACGCCGGGGCGAGCGCGAGCATCTTGAGCGCGGCCTCGGCGATGAACACGCCGAGGATGACCCGGTTGCCCATCGCGATGGCGTCGCCGTACTGGTCGACGATGGCGGGGGAGGTGGCGAGTCCGAGCAGCGCCCCGCTCGCGAGGATGAGCGCGATGATGCCGTACTCGAATATGCGCGCGCTGACGATGCGCAGCGCGATGTGGGCTGTGCGGTCCATCGGTCTCGTCCTCCGTCGGGGATGTCGGTCGCGGAGAAATCATAGCAGCGGCCCTTGCTATAATCGCCGCGCACGGAGGAGACGTCGATGAGTTCACCGGACCACCTGCAATCCCACAACGAATGGGTACAGAGCATCCAAACTGAGAGCAGGCAGAACCGGGCCCGCATCAGGGAGATCATCGCCGAGCTCACGAGTATGCAGGCCGACATCGCGCGGCTGGACGCGGCGTCGTGAAGTTCGGACTCTCCCTCTCCGGCCTCCTCCAGCACTCCGGCGACGGCGACATGGTGCAGCGGTTCGCCGACGTGCTCCACCTCGTGCGCGTCGGACGCGAGCTCGGCTTCGACTACATCTACGCGGGACAGCACTACCTCTCGCACCCGTTCCAGATGCTCCAGCCGCTCATCGCGCTCGCCCGCATCAGCGCAGAGACCGGCGACATGGACATGCTCTCCACCGTCCTCATCCCCCTGCAGAACCCCGTGCAGATGGCCGAGGACGTCGCCTCGCTCGACGTGCTCACGAACGGGCGCGTCATCATCAATGCCGCTCTCGGCTACCGCGACGAGGAGTACGAGGCGTTCGGCGTCACGCACGAGGACCGCATCGCGCGGATGTTCGAGAACCTGCGCCTCGCCAAGCAGCTCTGGGCCGGGGGCGAGGTGACGTTCGAGGGGCGTTTCACGAAGGTCACCGGCGTGCACCTCGGCATCCGCCCGGTCCAGCAGCCGCACCCGCGCATCTGGATCGCCGCGAACGGCGACGGCATGGTGCGCCGCATCGCCCGCAACGGCGACACGTGGTACCTCAACCCGCATGCCCCGTTCGACACGCTGGCGCGGCAGGTGGACCTCTACAAGACGGTGCGCGCCGAGCACGGCCACCCGCCTGCCGACACGCTCCCGATGTCGCGCGAGACGTTCGTCGCCCCCACGCGCGAGGAGGCGATCGCCACCGCCCGCCCGTTCCTGGAGGGGAAGTACAAGGCGTACGCCGCGTGGGGACAGGACAAGGCGCTCCCCGGCGAGGAGGACTTCACCCAGCCGTTCGAGGAGCTGGCCGCGGGACGCTTCATCGTCGGCAGCCCCGACGACGTCACCGCCGACCTGCAGCGGTTCGCCGACGTCGGGGTCACGCACGCGTCGCTGCGCTTCGGGTGGCCGGGCACGCCGCGCGAGGTCGTCGAGGGCGCGATACGCCTCGCCGCCGCCGAGGTGCTCCCCGCGCTGCGGTAGGCGTGGCAGCTCACAGAACCCACCCCCGTTCGTGGTGAGCTTGTCGAACCACGGCCCCCTACCCTCCCCGCGCGTCCAGCTCCTTCACGAGCGTCTTCGGCGCGATGGCGCGGTAGCTCTCCTCGACGCACTCCAGCAGCAGGTCAAGCGGAGGAGCGCCGGCGTCGTCCTCGGCGAACGTCATCTCCACCCAGCCGCTCCTGCCGAGGCCGTAGCCCGCCGGACGAGCGAACGGCATCAAGAGCAGCGCGCCTGCGGACTGGGGCAGCTTCACGCCCATGCCGAACCCCGTCCCCGGCACGCCCAGGAACGCGAACACCTTCTTCCCCACCTTCATTGCGCTCTCGCCCCACGGGTGGTCCTCCCACGCTCCGGGCAGCCCCAGCGCATACTCGCGCACCGCCTCTTTCAACGAACCTTCCACATCCCGTGCCTCCGTTCTCGTCGTGCGGCGCGCAGCATAACAGCCTTCGCCTCGCTGGCCGCGTTATCCTATGCGGACACCCTGCGGAGGAGTTGCGCATGACGCTCGTCTACGATGGCCCGCATCTCGTGTTCAAGGTCGCCGGCATGGGGCCGTACGACAACAACGGCTACGTCATCGCCGACCCGGCCACGAAGGAGGCGTACCTCGTCGACGCACCGGCTGAGATCGAGCGGCTGCTGAGCGAGGCGGAGGGCTTCCAGGTGAAGGGCGTCGTCGTCACGCACACGCACCCGGACCACGTCGCGGGCTACGCCGACCTCAAGCGGCTCACCGACCTCCCTGTCTCGGTGCACGAGAGCGACGCCCGCAGGCTGCCCGGCGAGCCGGACGCGCTGCTCGCCCACAACGACGAGCTCAGCATCGGCTCGTCGCGCATCCGCATCCTGCACACGCCCGGCCACACGCCCGGTGCGCTCTGCCTCTTCACCGACGGCACGCTCGTCTCCGGCGACACGCTCTTCCCCGGCGGGCCAGGCCGCACGAACACGCCCGACGATCTGCGGCAGGTGGTGGCGAGCATCGAGGAACGGCTGCTGACGCTGCCGGACGGCTCGCTCGTGCTCCCCGGTCATGGCGCGGACACGACGCTCGCCGCCTCGAAGGCGGAGTTCGCCGTCTTCAAGAGCAAGCCCCAGCCCGCCGACCTGCACGGCCACGTATCGTGGACGGCGTAGGTACCGCGTCCCGCCGCACTCCCGTCCTGCGTCCGGTATCCTGTTAGGGCCATGCTCACCAAGCGCATCATCCCCTGCCTGGACGTCACCGGCGGACGCGTCGTCAAGGGCGCGTCCTTCGTCAACCTGCGCGACGCCGGAGACCCCGTCGAACTCGCCGCCTTCTACGACCGCGAGGGCGCCGACGAGCTCGTCTTCCTCGACATCACGGCCAGTTCGGACGGGCGCGACACCATCATCGACGTGGTCGAGCACGTGTCGGAGCAGGTGTTCATCCCGCTCACGGTCGGCGGCGGCGTCCGCACCGTCGAGGACGTGCGGAAGCTGCTGAACGCGGGCGCCGACAAGGTGTCGATGAACACGGCTGCGGTGCAGGACCCGGACGCGTTCGCCGCGGCCGCGGCGGCGTTCGGCAACCAGTGCCTCGTCATCGCCATCGACGCTCGACGCATCGCGCCCGACAACCCGGAGGCGGACCCGCTGCTGCTGCCGGGCGACCACCCCGGCAAGGGAGCGCTCGCCATCGACGCCGACTCGCGGTGGGAGGTGTACGTGCACGGCGGACGCACGCCGACCGGCATCGACGCCGTGCGCTGGTCCGTCTACGCGGCGAAGCTCGGCGCGGGCGAGGTGCTGCTCACGAGCATGGACGCCGACGGCCACCAGGACGGCTACGACCTCGAACTCACCCGCGCGGTGGGCGACGCCGTCCCCATCCCCGTCATCGCGAGCGGCGGCGCGGGCTGCGTCGAGCACCTCGCGGAGGCGGTGACGGACGGTCACGCCGACGCTGCCCTGGCGGCCTCCATCTTCCACTACGGCCAGCACACCATCGCGGAGGTCAAGCGCTCGCTGGCGGCGCGGGGCATCCCGACGCGCGAGGTCCACTGAGCGATGACGGGACTCCGGCACATCGAGGTCGTCGCCTTCGACATGTTCAGCACGCTCGTGAAGAACGACACCGAAGAATGGCAGATGGCGCACAAGGCGATCGTGGACGGACAACGCCTGCCCGTGGACGCGCTCGCGTTCTGGGCGGAGTGGGCCAGCCGCGACGTGCAGTTCCGCAAGGCACGCACGAACATGGCCGACCCTGAGGCGAGCCCGCCGTTCCAGACGTACTGGGAGGCGTGGCGCGACGCCTTCATCGGCACTTTCGAGGCGATGGGGCTGACCGGCGACGCGGAGCAGGCCGCGTCCGACAGCGTGACGGCGCTCGCCGCAAGGGCCGCCTACCCCGAGACGAACGACGCGCTCGACGCGCTGGGGAGGACGCGGACGCTCGCCGTGCTCTCCAACGCCGACAACCGTTTCCTGCACGGCACCATCGCGCACAACGGCTGGGACTGCTTCGCCCGGGTCATGTCGTCCGAGGACGCGCAGGCCTACAAGCCGGACCCGCGCATCTTCGCCCGCTTCCTCCGGGAGATGGACGTCGCGCCGGAGGCCGTGCTCTACGTGGGCGACGCCCCCTACGACGACGCGCACGGGGCCAAGCTCGCCGGCATGCACACCGTGCTCGTGCAGCGGACCGTGGACACGCCCGGGCGCACGCCGCCGCCGGAGAACGGCGCGCTGCTGCCGCCGGACCACATCGTGAGCGATCTGTCCGAGATCCCGGCGCTGCTGGACTGACGCGCCGCGAACGCGGGAGGGACCCGATGACGACCGCAGAGAACCCACGGATACAGCTCGACGCCCAGGGGCTCGTACCGGCGATCTGCCAGGACGAGGCCACCGGCGAGGTGCTGATGGTCGCGTACATGAACCCGGACGCGGTCGCGCGCACGCTGGAGTCGGGCGAGATGCACTTCTACAGCCGCTCGCGGCAGGCGCCCTGGCACAAGGGCGCGACGTCCGGCGCGTTCCTGCACGTCTCCTCGGCGCAGGTGGACTGCGACGGCGACGTGCTGCTGTTCCAGGTGCGCGCGGACGGCCCGGCGTGCCACACGGGCAAGCGCTCCTGCTTCTTCACGCCGCTGCCCGAGCAGCCGGAGTACGACCGGAGCGACGCGGGCCCCGGCGTGCTCTCGGAGCTCTTCCAGGTCATCCGCCAGCGACAGCAGGAGCGCCCGGAGGGCAGCTACACCACCTCGCTCTTCGAGAGCGGCACGTCCCGCATCGCACAGAAGGTGGGCGAGGAGGGCGTGGAGGCCGCGCTCTCCGCGGCGACGCAGGACACGGAGAGCCTCCCCGGCGAGGTCGCCGACCTCTTCTACCACACGCTCGTCCTGCTGGCGGACGCGGGGCTCTCGCCGGACGACGTCTGGGCGGAGCTGCGGAAGCGCCGCGGCTAGGGGTCGGCGCACAGTAACGCCGGTTATTGTTCCGGCGCGCAC
Organism: Dehalococcoidia bacterium; assembly: GCA_034423175.1. GTDB lineage: Bacteria > Chloroflexota > Dehalococcoidia > Lucifugimonadales > Australimonadaceae > Bin16. The sequence continues at coordinate 4,638 of DAOUJA010000079.1, read as the reverse complement.
AGTAACTTTTCAGCAGATTTCTTTAAGTCAACGGCCAAGGGCTAACGGCAGTTACTCCTGCCTCTTCAGGAGGTACGCACGGCCTCGCGTACGTCCTTGCACTTCCAGGAAGCCGGCCTCCACGAGGCGCGCCAGGTCGCGGGTCGCGGTGATGGGCGAGACGCCGGTTATCTCGATGTATTCCGGCCTCGTGATGCGCCCCGCCCGCGCGGCGTATGCGAGTCCGTCGGCCTGCCGGTCATTGAGGCCAGCCCGTCTCAGCGAGACCTGTACGTCCTGCATCCATCGGTGCCAGTCCGTCAGTTCGTTCATCAACGACTGCGCCGCTCCTGCCAGGGCGTCGACGAAGAACTCGAGCCAGGTGGTCATGTCGTAAGTCTCGGAGAATGCCCGTCCCTGCACGCGTTCGATGGCGTCGGTGTAGGCGTCCCGCCTGTCCGCGAACCAGGACTCGACCGACAGCAGGTTCCTGAACCCGAACGGGGAACGCTGGAGGATGAGCGTCATCAGTCCGCGCGATGTCCGCCCGTTGCCGTCCCAGAACGGGTGGATGGACACGAGGTGCAGGTGTGCGATACCGGCGCCAAGCACCGGATGCACGTCGTCTTCCGCGCAGAGCCACTCAGCGAAGTCGCGCATGAGCGCAGGGACGTCGCCCTGGTTCGGCGGCGTGAAGTTGCCCACCGAGTTCTGCCCCTTCCGGTAGACCCCCGGCGTCAGCAGCTCCGGCCCGCCCCGCATGAACTGCCTGTTCAGCTCACGTATGACCAACTCGCTCAGCGGTATGTCCAACTGCTCGCTGAGGTAGTCGATGAACTCGTACGCGGCGATCGCGTTGCTGTTGGCGCGCACGGCGTCGACGTCCGAGCGCGCGGCGGCGCCCCCCCGCATCAGGTCGCTGACCGCCTCCGTGCCGATACCCTCGCCTTCGATGGCCGTCGTTCCAGCCACCCGCGCGACCGAGATGCTGCGCTTGACCCACACCTCGTACCTGGGCATGAGCAGCATGTTCTCGAACAGCCAGCGCTGCCCGTCGAGGGCTTCCAGTGAGCCCTGTATCCGGGCGGAGTAGGTAAATCGCGGCGAGAAGATAGTATCACCTCTGCACGAATGATAGTAATGATTCTATCATTCTTGTGTATTGTTACACAGCCATCCCCTCCCAATTGGCGCGGGGGCGCGCTGCCGATTACACTCCCGACGCACCCCGACCGGAGGAGGACGCATGGCGCTGACCGCGACCGCCGACCGGCCCTACGGCTGGCGCGCACGCGTGGGGTTCATCACCCCGTCGCCCGCGCACGAGAACAACTCGTACGAGTTCTACCTCATCGCGCCCGAGGGCGTGACCATCGTCATGACCTCGCTCGGCGTCGTGCTCGCGGAGGGTGAGCGCTCGTACGCCGACGCTGTCGAGCGCCTGCCGGCCGCCACCGAGGAGATCATGACCCGCCGGCCGCAGTCGATCATGCAGGCGGGCGTGCCGATCATCGCGACGCGCGGGTGGAAGTTCGAGGACGAGGTGCTGGCCCGCATCGCCAGCGTCACCGACACGCCCGCGGCGACGGACCTCGGTTCGTGCATCAAGGCGATGAACGCGCTCGGCATGACGCGGGTCGCGATGCTCACGCCGTTCGACGACAGGACGCACGCGCAGCTGGCGGCGTACGTGGCGAACGCGGACATCGAGGTTGCGAACGCGGGCTCGGTGGTCGGCGAGGTCGCGGGCGGCGAGCTGCGCGCGTACGAGGTCTCGACGATGGACCTCGACGTCGTGCGCCGGATGGCGGCGGACCTGTTCCGCGCGACGCCGAACGCCGACGGCGTCTGGATTACCGGGGCGCTCATGCCGAGCGTCGCCGTCGTCGAGACGCTGGAGCGGGAGCTCGGCGTGCCGGTCGTGAGCAGCATGCAGGCGATGGCGTGGCAGTCGCTGCGCCTCGCGGGAGTGGACGACGAGATACCCGGCTTCGGCCGGCTGCTGCGGGAGTTGTAAGCCATGTTCGAGACGAAGAGCATCGGCCTCGAAGAGGCCCTGAAGGCGAAGGAAGCGATCTTCGCCGAGTTCGCCGCCGGCACGGACAACCCCGGCGCGCTCTGCATCACCGACGCCCACGGCGTGGAGGTGCTCTGCGCCCGCGTCGACGGCGCCCCGGCCCGCATGCTGGGCCGCGCCCGCGCGAAGGCGTACACCGCCGCACGCGTCGGCATGAACACCGTCGACTTCCGCGACCACGTCGTGAAGGCGAACGCGCGGACGCTCGACGACTGGGGCGACCCGAAGCTGACGACGCTCCAGGGCGGGCTTGCCATCCGCTCGGGCGGGCAGGTCGTCGGCGGGATCGCGATGAGCGGCAACTCGACGATACGGGACGAGGCGCTGGCGCGCATCGGCCTCGAAGCGATGGGGGTGGAGTGATGGCCGCATACCTCATAGCCAACGTGCAGGTTCACGATCCGGAGACGTTCTCGACGTACAGCCCGGGGGTGGCCGCGACGCTGGAGCCGTACGGCGGGCGCTTCCTCGCCCGGGGCGGCGCGACGGAGGTGATCGAGGGCGAGTGGGAGCCCCACCGCATCGTCGTCATCGAGTTCCCGGACATCGACGCGCTGAAGGCCTGGCACGACTCGGACGCCTATCAGGCCATCATCGGCATCCGGCACCGCTCCGCGACGACGTCCGTGATCGCCGTACAGGGGGTGTAGGCCATGCCCGTGCGAGAGACCATCAGCCTGGAAGACGCCGAGCGCGCCGTGGCCGCGGCGACCGCAGCCGCGCGAGCCAGCGAGCGCCCGTTCGCCATCGCCGTCGTCGACGAGAGCGGCGCGCTCGTCTACTCCGCGCGGCGCGACGGCGCGTCCGCGACCGACGTGCGGAACGCCGAGCGCAAGGCGTACACCGCCGCCTTCATCGGGCGCGACACCGTCATCTACCGCCAGCAGATCTCGCACGACGGCCGCACTGTCGCCGACTGGTCGAACGACGGCATCACGACGCTGCACGGCGGGCTGACCCTGCACCGGGCGAGCGAGGTCATCGGCGGCATCGGCGTGAGCGGCACCGGCGACGAGGACCGCGACGAGCGGCTCGCGCTCGCGGGCGCCGAGGCGATGGTCAAGGACGCGGGCGACGCCCGCCTCGCCAACGCGGCGATACGCCCGAAGTTCCGCAGCAAGCCCGGACCCGTGCTCAGCGACAAGGCCGCGCCGGGGCGACAGAACCGGCGCACGACGACGCGCCTGCCCGGCCTCAGCACGCCGGACGCCGCGGCCCCGGACCTCGTCGAGGTCGGCGGTCTCTTCTTCACCTCCGGCGTGCGCGGCATCGACCTCGAGACCGGCGTCATGCCGGACGATCCCGCGGAGCAGTTCCTCAACGCGTGGCGCAACCTCCGCACGCTCGTCGAGGCCGCCGGTCACTCGACCGACAACATCGGCCTCGTCACCAACTTCATCGACAGCCAGGACTTCCGGCCGCACATCAACACCGGCTGGCTGGAGCTCTTCCCGGACGCCGGCAACCGCCCCGCGCGCAAGACGACGTCCTACCCGCTGCCGCCCGGCGAGGGCGTCGAGCTGCAGGCGATCGGCGTCGCCGGACAGCGGCGGCAGTGCATCGAGGTCGCCGGGCTCACGCACCGCGACCCGCTCCCCAACGGCGTGCGCATGGGCGACTACGTCTTCTCGTCCGTCATCGTGCCGTGGGACCTCTCGACCTCGCTGCCGGTGGTGGGCGAGGACGCGCAGACGGACCAGTGCTTCGACAACATGCGGGTGTTCATGGAGCACGCGGGCGGCACGGTGGACGACGTGGTGCTGCAGTGGGTGTACCTCAACGACTTCGCGTACCAGCCGTACATGGTGGACGTGTACTTGGAGGCGTGGCCCATCGGCCAGTACCAGGCGGCGCGCAAGACGTTCCGCTACCCCATGGGCGGGCAGATCCAGATACAGGTGATCGGCAGGCTCAACGGCGAGCGCACGAACCACGAGATCGAGGGGCACGGCCACCACGACCCCATCCCCATGGGCGCGCGCATCGGCGATCTCTTCTGCTCGTCCGGCGTCTCCGGCGTGGACACGGAGGGCCCGGACAAGCTGGAGCCGGTGGCGGGCGTCGCGGGGCAGGCGCACCACGGCATCCGCAACATCAAGACGCTGGTGGAAACGGGCGGGGGCAGCATCGACAACGTCGGCCTCATCCAGCTGCTCATCCAGGACTACGGCGACCTGCCCGCGATCGACGCGGCGTGGAGCGCGATGTTCCCGGACCCGGACGACCGCCCGGCGCGGCAGGTGCTGAAGATGGGCGTCCAGCGCGCCAACCGCGTCCAGCACCACATGGTGGCCGTGCTCTAGGGCAACCCTCACCCCGCCAAAATTGGTTGGCGCACCCTCATCCCAGGGGGCGAGGGAGTCATGCACGCCACGCTCCCTCGTCATCCTGCGCCCTCCTCCGCTCGTGGTGAGCCCGTCGAACCATCCTCGCGCAGGCGGGAACCCAGTAGGTACGCCAGCGCCGTCTTCCGATTAAGAGGGCCAACGCCCTTGAATTCTGGCCCCCTTAATCGCCGGTCCACGAGTAAACCGGAGTGTCGATCTGGCCACCTTGGCCCCCTTAATGCAGGGTGTTTCGCA
>DAOUJA010000078.1:0-141497 GCA_034423175.1 Dehalococcoidia bacterium | reverse complement strand
GTGGCGCCCTGGACGACCTCGGGCAGCCAGCGTACCCAGTAGCGGGTCAGGAGCGTGTCCCCGGGCGGGTCTTCCACCGGGATATCGGCGCCCAGCGTCGCGCCCCCTGCGGCCCGCGCCGGATTGTCCAGGGTGAAGAACACGTTCACGGACGACCCGCCTTCGTGCAGCGCGCCGCTGGCCGTGACCGTGATCGCCGTGGGGGGCGGCGGCGCAGTCAGGCTCACCGCGACGGTGTCGCCCACCGACCAGGCAGGGCCGGTTTCCCATTCTCTGGTGTCGTCCGTGACACCATAGCTGTCTGAGGTTTCCTTATCCGCGTCGCCCAGAAGCCACCTGCTGCCGTCCAGGTGCAGGACCAAGTTGTCCAGGCTGTCGGGAATAGCCTTGTTCAAGACAATCCCAAGAGAATCACCACCGGGAGCGGAGGTGAGTTCGTGGACCTGATAGTCCACTCCGCTGTAGGTGAAAGTGTTATCGGTGAGATTGGAAGAACACTCTGAACCTGTTTCTGCGTCGTCACACCCGCGCCCAAGGCCGCTGAGAATATCCCCAACTGTCAAAGTGGCGGACCAGATTTGGACCCGGTTGGCTGCGTTGGCGGCCTGGGTCGTCCCGGTGACCGAGACCCACCCGCTGCACCCGCCGGGCTGGGCGTGCCCGCCATGGCTCGCAGACGACACCCGCTGGAGGACGATCCGCACCTGCGCCTCGTAGCTCGCCCCGTGCTCCAGGCCGGTGATGTCATGGGCGTACCTGGGTCGCTGTTGATTGATCACTTCGCCCACGGCCCCGTTGGGGTTCAGCCAGGCGGTGGTCCCACTCTTCCTCCAGCGGACGGCGTATCCGAAGCCCCTGTCCGTGTCCGGGTTGATCCAGGCCAGGGTCAGCACGCCGTTGCCGCCGAAGGCCCGCAGGTCGGTGGGGTTCAGGGACGAGTCGGGGCTGCCGGGGCAGAGGTAGGCTCCATCCGATTGGGCGGCGGCGGGCCGGGCATCGTGCGTGAAGAAGACCGCCAGCGCGAGCAGCGCGGCGGCCAGCAGGAGGAGCGGGGTTAGGCGGAAGACGGAGGCCCGCATGATGCCGGGCCTCGAAGGTGCGGAGAGGAAGGCTGGACTAGAACGTCCATTCTGGGGGGGGGGGTAACGGACATGGCCGCCTTCAAAAGACGGCGCACCCTGCTGCTGCTTTCGTCGAACATGGCTGTCGTGCCTCCTTATCGGCCAGCGTTCCGCTTCATCGGTCGGGATGGACTCGCCGTCCCCGGCGGCGGAGCGGTTGCTCAACTCTCCGGTCGAGATCGGCGGCGGCCCGTGCCTCCCTTCGGGAGAGGGGACGCACAGACCCATCAGAACTCTACCAAACTGCCTGTAGCATCAGCGTATTTTTCAGGGTTTCTTTTGTGTAATATGGTGTATCATGCTGTCGGATTCCTGATGTCGCCGGGGCTGCGCCCAGGCACAAATGCGTACAGGCCGGGAGGGAGGATTCCGTGAACTCAGACCAGCTCCACCGTGAGATCGAGGCTCTGCGAGAGCGCCTGTCGCGCCTCAGCGCAGCCAGCCGGCACATCAACGAGAGCCTGGACTTCGACGCGGTGCTCCAGGGCGTCCTCGACTCGGCCCGCTCCCTGACCTCCGCGCGCTACGGCGTGATGACCCTCCTGGACGACGGCGGCGGGGTGCAGGGCTTCCTGGCGTCGGGAATGAAGGCGGAGGCCACACCGTGCTGCTCCAGCGAATCTGGGGTCCGGAGAAGGTAGGCGAGCCCTGGCTGCTGCGGAACGTGGTGAAGAGGCTCCGCCGCAAGCTGGGCGACGCTGCCGCAGACCCCAGGCACATCATCACCGAACCCCGCGTCGGCTACCGGATGGCGGTGGGAAAGACGTCAAAGAATGAAGATGGGTGAGGGAAGGTATCCCTCACCCATCCTGGCGCGCTCTCGTCCAACGGGATGGGAAGCAGGCTCGCCCTGGTTCTCATCGAGCAGCACGCCGCATGACGAGATTCCCCGCCTGAAAGCGGTGCGCGCCTCGTGGCAAGTAGCCTCACTTCCCACAAACGCCCTCACGCTGAAGGGTAGAACCCCTTGTCGTACCAGGGGGTGAGGTCGCTGCCGAACCACTCGGTGGGAATCTCCTGCCCGACGCCGGCCTCCACCGCCTTGCGGTAGATCAGCGCCCCCGCCGCTGCCATCTGTATGCCCATGCCGGTGCTGTTCTTGTAGTAGACGATGTCGCCGGGCTGCGCCTCCAGCGCGGTCGTTCCGGCGACCACCTCGCCCAGCGTGCATATCCTGTCCCACGAGACCAGGCCCTGCTCGATGGGGTCTAGCAGCTCGATCTGGTTGTTCGAGTAGACGCTGTCGCGGTCGTTGATGCAGATGAAGGCGCTCCGGGCAAACGTGGTGTCGTCGACCTCGGACTTCTTGAAGTTGGCGTCGCTGTTCTGCAGCGAGATGACGAACTGTCCGGGCTCCAGCCACTCGCCGTCGAAGACCGGTTTGCCGCTCACGTAGCCCGCGTTCGTTGCACAGCAGACGATCTCCGTGCCCTCCGTCGCCTCGCGCGGGTTGTCGACGGGCGTGACGTCGATCTCCAACTGCTGCGACATCTCGCTGGCGAACTCCTCGCGGTGCTCCTTCGTGGGGCTGTAGACCTTCACGCTGCGCACCGGGCGCACCTGCACGAGCGCCTCCAGGTCCGTCCGAGCGAGCTTGCCGCTGCCGAACATGCCGACCGTCTGCGCGCCCGGCGGCGCGAGGTACTTCGCCGCGACGCCCGAGGTGGCGCCGACGCGTATGCCGGACAGGTAGAACTCATGGATGAAGGCGAGCGGCCGCCCCGTCTGCATGTCGATGAGGACGATGAACCCCCAGTTGCGGTTGTCGAACCTGGGGGAGCGCTCGCCCTGCGCGTTCGGCTTCGTGCTGCGCGCGCTGCCCCCGATGCGTATCGCTGCGGTGTCGTACGAGGGCGTCGTCCCGATGTGGATGTTGGAGCCGTAGATCTTACCAGCGTCCGTGGTGGGGCTGATGTAGCGGATGCGGGGGATGTTCACGGCGCTGCTGAGAGCGTGGTCGCGGTAGGCGGTCTCCATCGCCTCGATGCAGTCGGCCATCGGATGTACGCGTGCAACGTCTTCGTCGCTCAGTACCAGCGTCATGCGTTCCTCCTGTGCGGTCAGACGTGCTGGTCCACCAGGACCGGGTTGCCATCCGGGTCGACCGCCACGAAGCTGGCCGGCCCCGTACCGCCTTCGTCAGCTTCGCTCACCAGTTGCACGCCTCTCGCCTTCAGTTGCCGCTGCAGCTCGCGCACGTCGGTAAAGGCGTCCAATGGACGCGCCTGGCTGTCCCAACCGGGGTTGAACGTGAGGATGTTCTTGTCGAACATCCCCTGGAAGAGACCGATGGTGACGTCGCCGTTCCGGAGTATCTGCCAGCCCTCGGAGGGATCGCCTCCAACGACCTCGAACCCGAACTGCTCGTAGAACTGCCTGGACGCCGCGATGTCCGCGACGGCCAGGCTGATGGAAAACGCGCCAAGCTCCATGTACCGCTTCTCTCCTGTCTTCAGCGGCCCCGGTGGCGGCCGGCTAGTTGCCGTGCGGCACGATGACCGTCTTCACCTCGCGGAAGTCGGCCATGGCGTGCAGGGCGTCGGACGTCTCTTCGAGGGAGTAGGGGCGCGAGAGCATCCGCGCGAACGGCACCGACGCGCTCCGGGTCCGCAGGAACTCCAACGCCTGGTTGTAGTGCCGCCCCTCGCCGGAGCGAACGCCCACGATCGTCACCTGTTGCCCGAAGCCGTTGAGGGTGATCGGCCCGCCGCCGCCGCCGATGGAGAGGTAGCGGCCGCCGGGGCGCAGGAAGCCCAGCCCCTCGGGAATGACCACGTAGGAGACGCACTGGACGGCGACGTCCGCGCCGCGTCCGCCCGTCCGCTCCAGGACCCACTCGTGCCGGTCTCCGGCATCCGGCATCTCGCCGATGTCCAGGGTCTCGTCCGCGCCCCACGCCTTGGCGACCTCCAATCGAACGGGCGGCGCGCCGATCACGAGCACGCGGCCAGCGCCGCGGTCGCGCGCCACCGCCGACGCGTACAGCCCGACAGGCCCGGAACCCTGCACGACGACAGTGTCGTGGGGGTAGATCGGTCCGAGCCGCTCGAAGCCGTGCATCACCGTTCGGAGCGCGCACGCCGCGGAGGCCGCCTGCGGCGACGTCACCTCGTCGGGGATGGGGATGATAGCGGTGCCGGGCGGGATGTAGTGGTACTCGGCGCAGCCGCCCAACAGGTACGGCGCGCGGTCGGCGCGACCGCGTCCGAACCGGATGCTGTCGTCGCAGAGCGAGGGCTGGTTCGCGACCGAGCAGTAGAAGCAGTGCCCGCAGAAGCGGTACGCGGAGATGATGCGGTCTCCCTCCTTGAGCTGCCGGCCGTGCACGTCGTACCGCTCGCCATTGATGGCCACGATACGCCCGGCCGTTTCATGGCCGGGGATGTAGGGCAGCATGTTCGGGTTTGCAGCGTCGTGCCAGATGTGCACGTCCGTCCCGCAGAGCGTCGCTGCCTCCACCTCCACCAGCATCCCCGTCGGCTCCAGGTCCGGCATCTGCACGTCGCGCATCTCGGTCGGCTCGTTGAACCCCGTGATCACCGCAGCCTTGCACGTCTCCATAGCGTCACCCCCCTTTCTGTTGCTGTTCAAGTCCTCCGCCCGTACTTTACCCCACCGAGTCCCCTCTCGCGCGGCGCCTATCCGGCCGTGAAACGCGCCGCCTCTTCGGAACCGCCCGTAGCGTCCCCTTCGCTGTACGAGTGCGCTCCCGTTCCGGCGAGCGCGCCGCCCTGCACGATGAGGTACTCCTCCCTGATGGGGCGCCCGTCGAACCAGCACTCCAGGACCTCCCGGACGCCCGCCGCGTAGCGGGCCTGGGCCGAGAGGGACGTTCCCGACGTATGGGGGGTCATCGCGTGGTTGGGCATCGTCCGCCAGGGGTGGTCGTTGGGGGGCGGCTGAGGGAACCAGACGTCGCCCGCGTAGCCGGCGAGCTGGCCGCTCTCCAGCGCCCTGACGACGGCGTCCCGGTCGCATATCTTTCCGCGTGCGGTGTTCACGATGTACGACCCGCGCTTCATCCTGCCGATCAATCCGTCGTTGAACATGTGCTCGGTCTCGGCGTGCAACGGACAGTGGATGCTGACCACGTCGCACACGCTGACCAGCGACTCAACGGTCTCGTGGAACGTCAGCCCCAGTTCCTGCTCAACGCCGGCGGAGAGCCGGTGCCTGTCCGTGTAATGGAGGTTCACGTCGAAGGGCTTCATCCTTCTCAGCACGCCGAGCCCTATCCTTCCGGCCGCGACCACGCCCACGTCCATCCCCTCGATGTCGTACGAGCGGGACACCGCGTCGGCGATGTTCCACCCTCCCCTCACAACCCAGCCGTACTGGGGTATGTAGTCCCTGACCAGCGCCAGCATCTGCATCACCGCGTGCTCCGCGACGCTGACGCTGTTGCACCACGTGACCTCACACACGGTGATGCCCTTCGCGATGGCGGCGCTGAGGTCGACGTGGTCAGACCCGATGCCTGCGGTAACGGCCAGCTTGAGCCGCGGCGCATGCTCGATGCGCTCCGCCGTCAGGTAGCCGGGCCAGAAGGGCTGGGAGATGACGACGTCCGCGTCAGCCAGCTCGCGTTCGAAGACCGAGTCCGGCCCGTCCTTGTCGGAGGTCACCACGAACCGGTGCCCCCGCTCGGTGAGGAATCGCTCCAGCCCGAGCCCGCCGGAGACGGAGCCCAGCAGTTGGCCGGGCGCGAAGTCGACGGCGCCCGGAGTGGGCAGCGTCTGGCCGTCCGGGTAATGCGTGAGGGCGGGTATGTTGTCCCGAGCGTAGGCCGGTGGGAACCCTGCCACCGGATCGTCGTAGAGCACGCAGAGCACTTTCCGGGACGAAGCGGTGGTCATGCCGCACCTCCGACAGGCTGATCACGCACAGTGTATTCGGAGGTTGTGTGCGCGGGGAACCGGCGCGGCAAGGGGCACCCGGAAGCCTGATGGGCCTGCAGTCCCCTCTACCGCGTTCCCGGAGGGCCCACGCGCACCGTGATGATGTCCGTGCCGTGGAACTGCTGGTGCCGCACAGACGATGCGTAGCGCCGCAGCAGGCGGAGCGATATCTCGTTCTCCGTCACTGTCTCCTCGTCGTGCTGCTGCATCTGCCGGATGCGGTCCTCCAGGTTCTCTTCGTCTCCCCCGCCGATGAACTCCAGGTCCGCGATAGGGCCTTCGCTGGACGCCAGCACGACCAGCCGTCGCGCCTGCTTCTCCTCGTCCTCATCCGACAGGTCCAGCGTGAGGTCCAGAGGAGCGAGCGTCAGCAGCGTCTCCTCCGCGACCGCACTCAGCCGGTCCTTCATCGGCTGGTCCCACCCGCGGCTCTGCGCGAACTGCTCCGTGAAGGCGAAGAGCTCCGGCAGCACCTCCGCGTCGAGGTGGGACTCGAAGCGCATCCGACGCTTCTTCGTGACCTCCAGGAACAGGATCATCACGATGGCGGCGAGCCCTCCGGTGGTGATGCCGCTCTTCACCAGCGTCCGCAGCACCGGGTCCAGGTTCGGCAGCGTGAACAGGTCGAACTGGAAAGCGGCGGCTATCCAGAAGGAGATTCCCGCGACGATGAGCTTCTGGCGGTTCCGCTCGGCGTTGATCACCGTCAGCGCGCCGTCCACGAACAGGATGCCGGTGACGAGGATCAGGTAGCCCGTCATCACGGGTCCCGGCAGGCTGCTGAGCAGCCCGGACACCTTGGGGAAGAATGCCACGGCGATGAAGGCGGCGCCGATGACGTAGCCCATCCTGCGCGAAGCGACGCCCGTGGCCTGGATGAAGGGAGTGATGCCCGGGTTCACGGCGTTCGGCACCGCTCCACCGAGGCCCGCGAGGAGGTTGCTGACGCCGCCGCCGGCCAGCGCTCCCTGCACCTGCCGGAAGTCGATCGCCTTCACTTCGCGCTGGGAGATGCGCTGGTGTGTTATCGCCTCCGCATTCACCTGGATGGACATGATGACGCCCAGGAACAGGAACGCCGGCAGCAACGTCCAGGTCTGGATGCCCAGGTCCAACTCCAGCCCCGGCCATTCGGATGGCAGCCCTACCCAGGCGGACTGGGTGATGCGGCTCGTGTCGAATATGCCGAACGCCGCGGCGACGACGCAGCCCACCGCTATGCCGATCATGGGCGCCCACAGCCGCCACAGCGCGCTCCCCCGCAGAGTGAGCGCCGCGACCACCATCAGCGTCGCGAGCGCGGTGAGCGGGGCCGCTACCGGCTCCTCCTGGGCTGCGCCGTCCAGCAAGTCGAACACGACCGACGCGAGCGTGATGGAGAGGATCATCATCACCGTGCCGCCGACTACCGGCGTGACGAGCCGCCGCAGGATGAACAGCCACCTGGCGACGATGAACTGGAACAGCGCGGAAGCGAGCACGAGCGTCGTCAAAGTGGCGGGACCGCCGTCTACCACCGCCGTGATGCAGAAGGGAATGGCGAAGGCGGCCGTGAAGAACGGCATCACCGCGCCCGCGCCCACGGGGCCGAGGCGGCGCACCTGGACCAGCGTGGACAGGCCCACCACGACCAGCGACGCGAATACCATCCACGCCACGTAGGACTCGCCCCTGCCCGACGCGTTCGCGACGATGACGGGCGTCACGAGCAGGGTGGCCGAGGCGATCATGCTGAACTGCAGCCCGAAACCGAGCGAGGTCCGCCAGGGCGGGTTTTCGTGCGTCTCGTAGCGGGGATTCTGCGTTGCCGTTGCCAGGGCCGCCTCCGGAACAACAGGTGTCGTGCGGAACAGGGCAACTTTACTACGAACACCGCGTGTCGCTACAACCCGCCGGAAGGACCGTGATGCCGCTCTCTAACGTCCCCGCGGCCGGAGCTCGGCCGCGGCCCTGGCCATCGCCGCGCCGTACAGGAATATGAGGCCCGCGGCGTACCCCCACGTCAGCAGCACAACGAACGAGGCGATGGGCCCGTAGACCACGCTCCTCTGCCCTGCCAAGCCGGTGAACCAGAAGAACAGGTGCTTGCCCGCCTCGAACAGCACGATAGCCGCCAGCGCCCCGAACATGGCGTTCCGCCACTCCACCCGGGTGTTCGGCATACGGAAGTAGACGAACGCGAACACCAGCATCGTGAAGAACGCGGGCAGCAGCGCCGAGGCCGCGCCCAGCGCAACGACCGGGACCGCCGAGAGTTCCCCCGCCGTTCTGGCTATGCCTTCGCTGAACCGCATCGCCAACTGCAGCGACGCAGACACACCGATGGACAGCAGGAACAGCACCGCGAGGACCGTCGAGATCAGCACCTGCAGGACGGTCCGGGTGACGATCCGCTGCGTCTCCACGCCGAAAACCCTGTTCACGGACCTGTTCGCGGCCATGAACAGGCCGTTGGCGCCCATCGCGACGCCCGCGAACGCCACGATGCCGATGGCGAGCGAGCCCTGGAAGAGGTTCTCAACCGCGTCCTCGATCAGGTCCCGGGACGTGGGGAAGTAGTACAACAGCACCGAAGTGACCTGCCGGTGGATGGCCTCAGGGTCGCCGTAGAGCGCTATCGTCATGACGACGAGCGCAACCGCAGGAAAGAGCGACAGCACGGTGAAATATGCCAAGGAGCCTGCAAGGTCGATGCCACCCGCTTCCAGCAGGATGCGCACCGCTCTGAACATGGTCATGCAACGCCACATCGTCAGTTCTGATTCTAGACCACACCCGCGCCGCCGGAGGCGCGCAGCAGTCCCTTCATCAGCGCTCCTTGACTTTCCGAAAGGGAAACCTATACTCGCCAACAGGCGCCTGAATCCGGCGAATGTTGCCGTAGAGACATCGAAACTCCGGCAACGAGGGGGAGTGTCTATGCGAACTGAGGAAGAACTGGAACTGGTACGGGTTGGACCCGGCACCCCCTCCGGGGAGGTGTTCCGCCGCTACTGGCTGCCTGTGGAAGTCTCAGCGAACCTCGGCGGAGCGCAAGGGAACTCGTTCTCAGGGGCCCGCAACCCCATCAGGGTGAAGATGCTCGGAGAGAACCTGTTGCTCTACCGGGACTCCTCCGCCCGCCCGCACCTGCTGTTCGAGCACTGCGCTCACCGCGGCACGTCGCTCTTCTACGGCCGCGTCGAGGGCGACTGCATCCGCTGCCTCTACCACGGTTGGCTGTACGACGGCGATGGCAACGTGGTGGAGATGCCCGGAGAACCCCCGGACAGCCGGTTCAATGAGAAGGTGAAACAGCCTGCCTATCCCTGCGTGGAAGTGGGCGGCCTGATCTTTGCCTACATGGGGCCGCCAGCCCTGATGCCCGTCTTCCCACGGTACCACCAGCTCTTCTCCACCAGGGGGGTGCGCGTCAACGGGAACGGCGGCTACACGGAGCACTGCAACGTCTTCCAGGCGTTGCACGACAACAACCTCGACCCGTGGCACGGGGAGATCGCGCACGGATGGTTCCGGTCTGCGCCCGTAGTGGGGACCATGCACTGGGGGGCCGACGGCGCGCTCGCGACTCCGCTCAAGTTCGAGCGGACACCGTGGGGGACCCGCATGGTCGTCCTGAAGACCAAGTACGAGCATCCCGCCGCGTACGAATATCACGAGACGCACACCGTCTGGCCCGCGCAACGCTGCAACTTCTCAGGCGCGCGCTCGATGAAATGGGCGATACCCGTAGACGACATCCACACGCGCTGGTTCACCGTCGATTTCTTCCCCTTCGATGCCGACGGGAACCTGCCTCGCGAGGCCCAGCGGGCCGTCGAACAGATGAACAACCCCATGCCCAACATCGGCCACGCCCACGACCTGCCGGCCGACTGGGCGCAGCAGGTCGGTTCGTGGTGGAACTACGGTCACCCGTGGCGACAGGGCAATATCTGGGAGGACGAGGTCGCCCAGCAGACCCAGAGCGCATGCCACGTCTGCGACAGCCCGCACATCAACGACAACTTCCCCGACTTCGACCGCTTCCACCTGGGCGTATCGGACGAAGGCTTCCTCCTCAACCGCAAGGTCTGGCGCGAGCAGATGATCAACGTCAAGGAAGGGCTGGACCCGATAGGCGTGCTGCGGGACCCGTCGATCAGAACTCCGGAGGAGGCGATCCGCGCCGCCAGGGAAGTCGTCCGAATCACCTCCGACGACATCGGACACCTCACCTGGGACGAGGGGATGCGCTTATTCAACATGACGCCGGAGGAACGCATCGCCATGGTGACCGGCGCTACAACAGGTGACCGATGACGACACGCGACCCCGCCCTGGCGCTGGCCGGTGACCGCGTCCATCCCTACGACCGATGGATCGAGTCGCAGGGCATCCCGGTATACCGCGAGTACCACGTCGACGACATCAGGGCCCTTCCCTTAAGCGCGTGGGACCTCCGGGAGTGTGACGCCGCTTTCCTGCAGCTCGCCGGCCAGGAGGGGGTCAGCGCAGCGGTCGCCATCGAGATCCCCCCACGCGCGACGCTTCCGTCGTTCCACATGGCTATCGACGAAGTCGCTTACGTCGCCCAGGGAAGGGGCCTGACCAATATCTGGGCTGAGGGTCATCCCAAGCTGTCGTTCGAGTGGTCCAAGCATTCGATGTTCCTCCTGCCGGCCAACTACACGTACCAGTTGAGCAACACCCACGGGTCCGAGCCCGTTCGGATCATGCTCACCAATGGTCTGCCGACGGCGATGGCGGCCATCCCGAACCCCGACTTCTACTTCAAGAGCACGGTCGTCGATACGAGCATCCTGTACGGCCTGGAAGGAGGGGCCTACTCCGAGGCCAAGGTGATACGCGACGAGAACCGCGGACCCGGTCGGAACCTGTGGGTAGGCAACTTCTTCCCCAACATGCTCGTCTGGGACCAGTTGGAGCCGTTCCGGCAGCGCGGGTCGGGAGGAAGGGTCGTCTGGTTCACGTTTCCCAGCGCCGTGCACGGAAGCCACATGTCCGTATTCCCCGCCAGGACGTACAAGAAGGCCCACAAACACGGCCCCGGGGTCGTCATCATCATCCCCACAGGAGAAGGCTACTCGGTGATGTGGCCTCCCGGGGCTGATGAGAAGGTGGTGACCTACTGGCAGGAGGGCAGCGTTTTCGTGCCGCCCAGCGGCTGGTGGCACCAGCACTTCAACGCGGGCGCGGAAGACGCCCGCTACGTGGCGATCCACGCCCCCTCCGGGATGCCGACGGGAGCGTCCGTTTTCACCAACATGCAGGGGCAGGAGATCACCCAACTCGACCGCCAGCAGATCGAATACCCGGACGAAGACCCGTGGATACGGAGCAAGTTCGAGGAAGAGTTGGCGAAGCGCGGCGTCACGAGCGCCATGCCGCCAGAAGCCTACGTGGACCCGAACTACCAGTGGAAGTACGCGGAAGACGAGGCCTAGAACCGCCTCCAACCGACACACAGACATCCCGAGACCGGCGAAGGCAGCCGCCGACGCACTCTCCGCGCAGAGCCAGATGGAGGAGGAACGCCATGACGTCGCTAGCTGGCAGAGTTACGAGACTCTTGACCCTGGTTGGTCTTTCGCTGGTCGCCCTGGGCCTCGCGGCCGCATGCGGGAGCGATCCAACGGCAACGCCGGTCCCCACCGCTACTCCGACCCCGGCGCCGACCGCAACTCCGTTGCCGGGAACGACGCCCGTCCCCACCGCCACGCCCACGCCGACGGCGACGCCCGACCCTCTGGCCGACTGGAACGCGCTGATCGAAGCCGCGCAGGCTGAGGGCGAACTCGTGCCGGTCACGACCGGCGGGTCGGCACGTGCGTTCGAACCGTTGTTGGAGATCTTCTCCGAGGAGTTCGGGATAAACATCTCCCAGCAGCGGGGCCGGGGATCGGAAACGGTGCCGAAGATCCTCGCTGAGCGGGCCAACGGCCGCTACACAGTGGACACCTGGCAGAGCGGACCGGGAAGTTCGAACCAGATAGCCGCGGCGGGAGGCATGATCCCGTTCGAAGAGGTTGCCGTCCACCCGTTGGTCAAGGACAAGTCGCTGTGGCGAGGCGGCGAATGGCGGTTCGTCGACGCGGAGGACCAGTTCATGTTCGCGTACGCAGCGACGATAGACCGCGAGACCGTGTTCCTGAACACCGACCTCGTCAATGCCGACGAGATCACCTCGGTCAACGACCTGCTCGACCCGAAGTGGCAGAGCATGATCGCGTGGGACCGGGTCCCGCAGACGGACAGCCTCGCCCGCACGTACCTCCTGCCCGGCGGGAAGGAGTACCTGCAATCCCTCTGGACCAGCGGCAACATCAGGCTGATCGAAGACATCCGCGCGTGTGAGGATGCCCTGGCCCGAGGTTCCGTCGCATTCGCGAACTGCGGCGCTCAGGCAAGCCTGGAGACCCTGATCGAGCAGGGGTTCCCCATCATCGAGAAGGAAGTCGAGGGGTTCCCAAGCTGGCGTGTCGGCAGCGGAGAGTCCATCGCCATGATGGAGGGAGGGCCGAACCCCAACGCCGCGAGACTGTACGTCAACTGGGTCGTGAGCCCGGACGGCTGGGAGGCGAGGAAGAAGGTCGCCATCCAGGACCGGGTCCTGGGGAATACGGCCACCTACCGGGCGATGTCGCTTCGCACCGACGTGACGAACGACCACATCCCTCCGGATGCCCAGATAGGTCCGGACGAAGAGCTCTACATCATCATCACGGACCCGAACTACATCAAGGTGCTGCAAGAGGCCATCGAGTGGATCCGTCCGATACTGGTCGGCGCAGGCTACCCTTCGCCGCCGGACCGCGACCCGGACCTGCTGGGCGGCTGATCAGCGCGTGACCTTCCGGTGGGCGGAGTCTCAGGCTTGTCCTGGGCTCCGCCCACCTTGCCGTTCAACGACTTCGAACTGAAGGTGTCGGATGGTCGGGCTACCAGCAGTCGCCAGAGTCCCCGGCTTGCCCAGAAGACCCGGCGTGGGAGTCTTCGTGATGGCGGCGCTGCTGCCTGCGCTTGCCCTCTACCTGATATGGCCCATGGTGCTGGTGTTGTCCCACAGCTTCAACACCGCGTCGATCATCTTCATCGAGCGCAAGTGGGGTTTGGACAACTGGCGCGCCGTCCCGTCGGAGCCCTTTCTGCTGGAAGCCCTGTTCAACTCATTCCTCGTGTGGGGCCTGACGGCCGTCATCAGCTTCCCCATCGCCATATGCATCGCCTGGGCGCTGGCAAGGCTGCGGATGCCGTGGACCTATCCTTTGGAATACCTGTTCTGGGTCGCCTACATGATTCCGGGTGCGGCGATCGCATGGATCCTGCTCATGGAGCCGGCAGGCGGGTTCGTCAACGTCTTCCTGCGGGAAGTGGGCTTCCTCGCTCCCCTGATCGACCCATTCCTGAATGACTTCGGCTACGGGCCCTTCAACATCTACAGCGTGCCCGGGATCATATGGGTCCACCTCATGGGGAACGGGATAGCGCTCAAGGTCATGCTCCTGACGCCGGCGTTCAGGAACATGGACATGGCGCTGGAAGAGGCAGCCCGCGTCGGCGGAGCTTCGAACCTGCGGACGATGCTTCGCGTCACCATCCCCCTCATGGCGTCCCCGATCATCCTGGTGCTGGCGCTCCAGCTCCTTCGCATCTTCCAGTCGTTCGAGACCGAGTTCCTCCTTGGACGCCCCATCCAGTTCTACGTGTATTCGACGCTGATATACGACCAGGTCCGATCGGAGATACCGGACTACGGCGCGGCCACGACACTCGCGAGCATGACACTGGTCATCATCCTGCTGATCGTGCCGTTGCAGCGATGGATCATAGGACGCCGCCGCTACACCACCATCACGGGCAGTTTCAAGCCGGGCCTCATCGACCTGGGGCCATGGAAGTGGCTGATCTTCGCAGGCATCCTCGGCCTGCACGTCATGCTGACCCTGGTGCAGCTGGCCGCCTTCGTTCTCGGAAGCTTCATGACCCGCGCCGGCTTCTTCAACATCGACCCGGTGTTCACGCTGGACCACTGGCGGTTCGTCTATGGGGACCACCTCTTCCTCGGAGCGCTCACGACGACGCTCGCTTTGGCAATGACCGCGGCGATCCTGAGCCCCCTGCTCTTCTCCGTGCTCGCCTACATCATGGTCCGCACCAACTGGCCGGGCCGCGCGCTGCTGGACTGGATGATCTGGGGATCGGGGGCGATACCCGGCTTGCTTTCGGGCCTCGGCCTGCTCTTCCTCTTCCTTGGTACGCCCGGCCTGTCCTTCCTGTACGGGAGCATCTATGCACTGCTCCTCGTGGTGATCCTCCAGGGCAACACCACCGGCGTGAACATCAGCAAGGGCGCCATCATCCAGGTCGGGCACGATATGGAGGAGGCAGCCAAGGTCTCAGGGGCCGGCTGGGCCCGCACCTACTGGCGCATCTGGCTGCCCCTCTTGATGCCTACCATGATCCTGCTCGGCACCCTGAACTTCGTCTCAGCCGCGAGCGCCACCTCGAGCATCATCCTGCTTGCGTCCCGGGAGACGATCACGCTCTCCATCCTGGCGCTGGAATTCGCTTCGCCTGAGTTGGCCTTGCGCGAAGCAGCCGGCATCGTGACGCTGCACATCACCATGCTGACTCTCGGCGTCGCGATGATCGCCAGGCGATTGGGACTGGGGATCGGCGTCCGGCACCGTTAGGGCGGTGCCTAGGCCAATCCTTCGGCGTGGGTGCCTTCGATGACGGTGAGCACCTCGTCGGCGTCGACCAGTCCTTCCGTTCCGACGAGTTGGGGCTGGCCCATCGTGTCGATGTACCTGACCTTGACCTGGCTGTTGTCGCTGCTGACCTCTACGACTTCACACAGGCTGCCGTCCGCGAGTCCTATGGTCGTCTTGGGTTGCAGCTTCTCTACGTTCATCTCGCAGACCTCCCGGACGTGTAGTCTTCGCGGGCCGGAGGCCGGGTAGCCTCGTGCCCTGCGGTCACTGGTTACGACGCCGCAACGAACATGTCGCGCACCCAGGCCCAGATCACCGGCTCCGGCCACAGGATGTGCATCAGCCGGTCGAACACGCCGAAGACCATGGCTGAAACGAGCACTCCCGTGAGCGCACCCCAGGCCCACGGGCGACTGCCCGTCATGAGCAGGGCCGGGGCAACGAACGCCATGATGATCGCCGAATACTGAAGTCCTATCGCGGTCGCCAGGAACAGGAAGGCAACGATCAGCCCCAGCAGGATGAGCGCCGTCCGCTTCCGGCCCTCGACACCCTCGCTCCGCATCCCCAGGTCCAGAACCTCCCCCGATACCACTCCGCGCGACTGCCGTATCGCCTGGGCTACGGCGATGGCGATGATCGCGAGGCTCAGGAACGCGGGGAACTCCTGCGCCTTGGGCAGATAGTCGAACGACGTTATGAAGAAGGCCGAGGCAACGATGATGAGAAATATCGGGAAGAGGTTCTCCCACGTCCACGTCCAACCCCGGGGCCCTTCGGGCACCGGTGGAGTGTCGCCCTCATCATCACTGGAAGCTGCCAGCTTCGTGAAGAAGACCGCGATCACGATGGCCAGGATGAACAGGATGATGGTCACCGGCCGCGATATGGTCCCGATCGCTCCGTAGAGCGATATCGAGGACAGCAGGTTCTTTTCGATGATGTCTCCCAGGATGAAGCCCAGGATCAGCGGCGGTCTCGGCCAGCGGAACTGCTTCATCAGCAGACCGACGACGGCAAAAGTCAGCACGATGGGGATCGCCGTCCACTGACGCGACTCCTGGTACGCCGCCAGGAACACGATAGGGATGATCACCGAGGCCAGGAGTGGATAGGGAACGCGCGTCAGCTTCGCCATCTGACCGGACCAGAGCATGCCGATCATGCCGAGGCCCGCGTTGCCGAGCACCAGCGTGACGACGATGAGCGTGACGATGTCCGCGTACTCCGTCAGCATCTGCGGCCCCGGCGATATGCCGTAGGCGAGCATGGCGACGAGCACGAACACCCAGCTCTGCCCGCCGGGCAAGCCCAACGCCAGCGTGGGGATCGCCTGCCCGCCCTCTTTCGAGCTCTGCACCGACTCGGAGAACGCGAGCCCCTCGTAGGAGCCCTTCCCGAATTGGCTCCGATCCCTGCTCAGCGAGATGCCAAGACCGTAGGACAACCACGACACGACGCGGGCGCCGACGCCGGGGATGGCCCCCAGGAACACGCCGAATATCGAGTGCCGGAGCACTATCGGCCACATCCGCAGCGCCATGGCTCCGCCGCGGAACACCTCGCGCGTCGAGATGTTCCGCGCGTCCTTGCTGATAGGGGCCCTCGTCATCGTGAGGTCCAGCATCTCCGGGAGGGCGAACAGTCCGATGGTCGTCGCGATCAGCGGCAGGCCCGTCCTCAGCTCGAAGAGCCCCAGCGTGAACCGCTCGTCTCCGGTGAACACGCTCAGCCCTATCGTGCTCAAGAGCAGGCCGACCAGACCGGAGGCGATGCCTTTCAGCATCGCGCCCCTACTTAACGCCCCGACCATGGCGACGCCGAATAACCCCATCGCAGCGATCTCCGGGAAGCTGAACTCCAGGATGAACGGCTTGATGACCGGGATCACGAGCAGCAGCGCTATCGCTCCAACCAGCCCGCCCAGCGCAGAAACCACGTAGATGTAGCCGAGGACCCGTGCAGCGTATCCCTGCCGCGCCAGTGGGCTGCCCTCAATGAAGGTGACCTGCCCGCCTCCCGGATGGCCGAGCACGATGATCGGCAGGACGTCCAGCATCTCTTCGACACCGGTTATGGTGGCGAGCAGCACGATCCCGATGACCGGGTCGTTCACCGTGAACACGACGAACGGGACCGCCAGCGCCATGAGGAAGCCGGACGAGATGCCCGGCAGCACGCCGGCTATCGCCGCCATCGCCAGCCCGGCGAGGAACGCCAGCCAGAAGGATGCGCCGCCCAGGTAGGACAGCCCTTCGAAGACGCCTTCGAACATCCGGCATTACTCCCCGGACAGGGAGGGGCGGCCACGTACGGCCGCTCCTCCCTGTCCGCTGTCCGATGCTACCGGAAGTACTTGTCGTATACCTGCGACTGCAGGTCCTGGTACCGGGGCAGGAACGCCCGCAGCTCCGCAGTGTCCTGGTCGAAGAGGGCTTCCATCTGCTCACCGGTCACGTGGAATACCGGCTGCCCCTGGGCCCTGCCCAGACCTGCCGCGAATTCCTCGTCCCCTACTGCTGCCGCGTATGCGTCCCGGAGCGCGTTCACGATGTGGTCCGGCGTGTTGGGCGGGGCTACGATCTCCTTGGTCGTGCTCACCTCAGCCCGTACGATCGGGTTCCACTGTTCCAGCTGTTCGGGGCTCATGAACGTGGCTACGTTCGGCAGATCCATGCAGATCTCGGGGTTGCAGGGCAACTCGAAGTCCGGATGGTTCATGTTGGCGAAGGGTCTCAGGAAGCCGTCGCGCAACCATCCGGGCCGGAGCACCGGCAGCTGGAACCAGTGGGCGCCCGCGATGTAGCCGTTGATGTCGCCCCGCTCGAGCATCAGCAGGTCGTCGGAGGAACCGGCGGTCGCGACAGTCGCGATCCTCAACGGGATGTCGAACCATAGCGCCAGCACCGCCGCCGCGAAGAACTTGCCGGTCAACTCGTCCGCCGTCGCCACCTGCTCGGCGAGCGTCATCGTGTAGTCTCCGCCGGCTGCCTTTTCGAACGACTCATAGGGGACCTCGTCGAGCACCATCCACTCCATGTCCCGCAGCTGGCTCGCGCCCACGAGGCGGAACTCGTCTGCCTGGAACGTCCACCTGTCGTCATACAGGGAGCGGAAGCCGATGGTGCTGATCCCCAGCGTGTATCCGTCCGGGTCCGAGTCCCAGAGGTACTGCGTGCCCGACGGGCTCGGCGGGATGTTGGAGACGATGATCCGGGGGTTCCCGGGGATGAACTTGCCCCAGTTGGCCCCGAAGTACCGCCCCTGGAGGTCGGTGCCGCCGCCGGGCCTGTGGTCGAGCACGAGCCTGATGGTCTTGCCCTTCCAGTGGTCCGCGGCATTGAAGGACGGTGGAGGCGGGGTCGTGGGGACGGGAGTGGCCACGATGGGGACCCTCGGCGCCTGGGTTGGCGTTGGCTGAGCAGGCGCCGTCGTCTCCGGCGCCGGCGCATCAGGCTCGGAGACAGGCACCGGTGTCGGGGTGGGAGCCGGCTCGGACGGCGCCGTCGTCTCTGGAGTCGTGCTCTGGACCGGCGTCGCGGTCGGTTCCTCTGCGCCACAAGCGATCACCAGTCCCATCATCAGGACCGCCAGGACTGCCATTGCTGATCGACGTGCTATCCGCATTGCCTTCCTCCTCCAGCCAAGGTCCGTCTGTCTTGTGCTCCTGCCGTGATCTGACCTCCACTCAACGTCGCTCCAAACAGTCAACCCACCAGGTGAGTGCCCGCCATGGCCGGGATCGGAGCACTCTCCGGTTTCTCCGCCACGACCACTCCCTTCCGCTGCGCCGTCTCCCGGTTGATGACGCTGTACTTGCCGGTGGAGCCCGTGCTCACACCGTTGGCACGCTGGAGCCCCGCCTGCCAGGACTTGTCCTCCGCCATCCCCTCCGACGGCAGCGGGATCGACACGTTCGTCGCCGGGTCCCGGAACACGTTCATCGGGTCTCCGCCGTCCTCAGCCACGTTGATCTGCTGGTCCAGGAGTCGCCGGTACAGGATCAATCCCCGGTCGGACTCCCCCAGCTTCTCCAGCCACCGCTGCGAGATCGGGCCCTGTGACATCCAGGCCATGTTGTCCTGGCCCGCGTTGTGGTCCAGCAGCGACCAGATGGGCCTGCCCTGCAGGTCCACTCCGGGCAGCGGCACCGTGTAGGTCGGCACCTCTTCATCCCGCTGCGCGGGCCCGCCGGGGTCGGTGTCATGGCACTGGTACCAGAGGTACAACGTGTGCGTGTCGTCCATCGGCACGCGTATCTGGAAGCCGTTGCCTCCGCGGTCGTGCAGCATGTTGGGGAACACGATGGGATGGCCGTACTTCCAGTTGGGGTGGTCCTCCGTGTCGCCCTGCAGCACCCTCCGCTTGACGATGCCGTAGTCGAAGACGTCGAACCCTATCTTCACGTGCGGCACCACCGGCGGCGCATTGCGCCAGAAACCGGGGTCGTCCTTGCCCTTCCCCAGCCTCTCGATGGCGTAGTGCGAGAAGTAGCGATGGAGCCACTCCGTGTGGGTGGGGTCCAGCGAGTTCTCCATGATCTGGAGCCAGTTGCAGGGCACGACGGCCCACCCCACGTCCCTGACCGTGTTCTCCCTCACCATCGGCTCCCAACGCGGGACCAGCGGCACGGGCTGAGGGCCGAGATACGCGAACAGCAGCCCGCCCAGCTGCTGCACCGGATAGGAGGTGAGCTTCACACGCTCCTTGAACGTGCTGTCCGGGGCCTCGGCGGGCTGCTCCAGGCACTGGCCCGTCTCGTCGTACAGCCAACCGTGGTACGGGCAACGTATCCCGTTCTCCTCCGGGATGCCGTACAGCAGGTTGAGCCGTCGGTGTGCGCACGCCCAGTCGACCAGCCCGTACGTTCCGCTCCTGTCCTTGTAGAGGACGAGGTCCTCCCCCAGCAGGCGAACGCCCTTGGTGGGGTGTTCCTCGAGCTCCGAAGCAGCGGCGACCGGGAACCAGTAGCGGCGGAGCAGCGTCCCCATGGGCGTCCCCGGTCCCACCTGTGTGAGTCGTTCGTTGACCTCTTGAGCAAGCAACGGAACCCCTCCTTCCAAGTACTGTCGATGCCGATTTCGCGGTAGTGTCCCTCCGGACGCCTTCGAGAACCGCAGCGTATCGCGCCGCGAGAGTCGAGTATAGCACCGCTGCCTTCCGAGCAAGCTCTTCCATCCTGTTCGCGCCTCGTTGCGCCACCCGGACGCGCGGGACTATCGTACCGGTCATGAGCACGCTGCTTCCCTGTGGATACGCCAGCGAAGGACAGGGCGTCACGCCGCTGGCCGCCGCGCTCGAGTCCGGGGCCATGCGCGACCAGGGCTTCGACGTCACCCTCGCCAAGATGGGGGACGCGCACGCGGTCGTGGCCGGGCTGACGTCCGGCGCCATCGTCTTCGGCAACCTGGCGGCGCCCGCGCTCGTGCTCGCGGTGGCGGAGGGCCGGGCGGACCTCGTCTTCCTCGCCGGCGGCGTCAACCAGCAGTTCCTCGTCGGCGCTCCCGGCATGACGCTGGACGCGCTCCGTGGCCGGTCCCTGGGGATGAGCCACCCCGGAGACCTCACCGACTTCCTCGGACAGCTCACCATCGAGCGCGTGCTCGGCGGCGCCGGGGAGCTTCGCGCCACGGGCGGAAGCCAGTCGCGTCTGCAGGCCCTGCTGAGCGGCGAGGTCGCCGCGACGCCCCTCTCGCCACCCACCGCCGTACAGGCGCGGCACGCCGGTTGCCCCTGGCTGTACGACTATGCGGAGATGGACCTGAACTTCGCCATCGGCGGCATCGCGGCGCAGCGACCGCTGGTCGCGTCGGAGCCGGAGCTCGTTAAACGCTTCCTGCGCGGGTACCTGGAAGGTCAGCGCCGCTACAAGCAGGACCGGGAGTTCGGCATCGCGGTGCACGAGAAGTACGGCGAGACCACGCGCGCCATCGCGGAAGAGACCTACGACGTGACCCACGCAGGCTTCCGCGACTTCCCGGACCCCGCCACCGAGGGCATGCGGATGCTGGCCGACTTCTGGAGGAGCAACGGCGTTATACCGGAGGCGTTCCGCGTGGAGAGCGTCCTCGATTCCGGCCCCATCGCGGCGGTCTGCGGCGCGTAGTGGAGCACATCGCAGCCCGGACGCGGTCGTAGCAGGAGGGAGGTCGGGGGGGATTCGTGGTGGGCGGTAGAGGACTCGAACCTCTGGCCTCCGCGATGTCAACGCGACGCTCTAACCAACTGAGCTAACCGCCCCGTCCACCGTGCGCCCACGAGTATAGCATCCCCCTGCCCCGGTACGGCATCGCGGACGGGCGTAGCTTGGGTGTGCTACCATCGTTCGCACTGTACACCCGCAGCGCACCGCGGGTCGGCAATACGAACGGGGAGGTGGATGATGGTGGAAACAGCGCTGCCCGCATGCCAGGCATGCAACGAAGGTGACCTCGTCCCACTCTCGGATTTCGGGAGCCAGGGTGCGCCCATCCACTACAAGGCGTGGGTCTGCACCAACCCCGATTGCGGGTTCAACCTCAAGATCCGCAACGGCGACGTCTACGTGAACGAGCCCATCAACAACGGCGCGACGGCCAGCAGGCGCTAGCCCCCAGCTCCGCTGGGTTCAGAATGACCAGGCGCGCGCATGGCTGAGCCCGCTATCGTCCCCGCTCCGGCACGGCTCCGGCGCTCGTCCGTAGTCGGCCTCGCGCTGCTCGCCGTCGGCGCGCTCCTGCTGGCCGCCGCCGCCGCGTACTACGCCTACGGTTTCTTCGCCAGCCGCGATCTGGACCGGCTGGACGTCACCGTCACCGAGCCCGTCACGGACACGTTGCCCCGCCCGGACATCGCTGCTGACCGGGCGCCGTCGCCCGCGGCGCAGGAGCTCTACCCCGGTTCTCTCCTGCCCGCGCGGCAGTGGGCCGACCCCCGCGGCGCAATCTCGCTCGGCGTGCCGGACCTGGAAGGGTTCGTCCCCCTCAGCAACGAAGGGCGCCCCCACGTCGTGGGCGTCGTCGGCAGGGCGGAGCGCATCGTCATCCCGCAGCTCAACGTCGAGGCGGAGGTGGAGGAGCTCAGCATCATCAACCTGGCGTCGAGCGCCGCGTACGAGACACCCGCGTTCACGGTCGGCCACATCCCCACGACGCCGAACCCCGGCTCGGCGGGCAACGGCTGGTACTTCGGCCACCTGGAGAACCCCCTGCAGGGCGAGGGCAACGTATTCCTGCGCCTGCCCGAGGTCGCCGACCTCCTCCGCGACGGCGACGACGTGCACGTCATCCTCACCGCCGACGGGCGCGACTACCTCTACCTCGTGAACGCCACGAGCACCACGCACGCCGACGACCTCGCGCTCTATCCCTCTGACGACGCCCGCATCTCGCTCGTCACCTGCTTCCCGCGCCTCAAGTACGACCAGCGGCTCATCGTCACCGCGCAGCTCGTCGCCTTCAGAGACACGCCCGCACCGGAGAGCGCGTAGAATGAAAGCGATGCGGACCGGTTGGGGATACGGCCTCCTGCGAGCGGCAGCAGCCGCGCTGCTCGTTCTGGCGCTGGCCGCGTGCGCGAACAACGAGGTAACGATCGTCGAGGAACGCCCCGCGGACACACCGACTCCCGTACCCACGAACACGCCAACGCCGGCGCCCACGCCCGAGCCCACCGATACGCCCACGCCCGAGCCCGCGCCGACCGACACCCCCACGCCGACACCGCAACCCACGGACACCCCCACCCCCGCGCCCGGCGTTACGCCGCCGCCGACCGATACGCCGACGCCCACGCCGCGCCCCACCAACACGCCAACGCCGAGGCCGCAGCCTACGGACACTCCGACGCCCGTGCCCGCGCCGACCGACACTCCGACGCCTGAGCCTCCCCCTCCAGCCACGAGCGGCTGGCGCACCGACATCGACACCGGCCCCAACATCGGCGACCGCGCGGTCGACGCCCCGCTGACCCTCGCCGACGGCTCCACGGGCACGATCGAGTCCACCGCCGGAGGCCGCGCCGTCCTCCTCTACTTCTTCGCCACGTGGTGACCGACCTGTCGCGGCGAGGCTCGCACGCTCAACCCCCTCTACGACACCTACAAGGACGATGTCGAGTTCCTCTTCGTTGCATTCAATGAGAACGCATCCACGCTGGGAAGATACGCCGCGGGTGAGGGCTACGACTGGGTGTTCGGCGAGGGACCGTCCACGCTTCGGGACTTCAATATCCGCTCCCAGGCCTCGTACGTCGGCATCGGGCGCGACGGCGCCATCGTCAGCACCAGCCGCAGCTCCGGCAAGAACTGGACGAACATCCTGGACGCCCTCCGCGCTTCCTAACGCCAGCGGGAATCCAGAGTGACCTGCCGGTTCACGCAGGGCGGGCCGCCTCCCGGATTGACACCCCGTTCCCGCACGCCCTAGCCTTACCGAGCGATGGTCCCGCGCTCCACATCCGCACGAAACCTCCTCCGGGCGGGGGCGGCCCTGCTCCTGCTGGTGTTCACGCTCGCCGCCTGCGGCTCCGACCCTACGGCGACGCCAACGCCGCAACCCACGCCGACCCCCGAACCGGCACCGACCGCCACGCCGACGCCGAAGCCCGCCGCGGACACCGGCGACGGCATGTCAGCCGGCGGCTGGCGCACCGACCTGGCCGTCGGCTCGGACCACGGCGACCTCGCCGCCAACGCGTCGCTGACGCTGCCGGACGGCTCCTCGACCAACCTGGAATCCGTTGCGGCGGGACGCGGCGTCCTCCTCTACTTCTTCGCCACGTGGTGACCGACCTGCCGCGGCGAGGCTCGCACGCTGGACCCCCTCTACGACACCTACAAGGACGATGTCGAGATTCTCTTCGTAGCATTCAACGAGGACGCTGCGAAGCTGGACTCGTACGCCAGCGGCGAGGGGTACGACTGGGTCTTCGCTGAGGCCGAGCAGGGCACGCAGCAGGCCTTCAACATCCGCTCGCAGGCGACCTACGTCGGCATCGCCCGCGACGGCACTATCGTCGCCAGCAGCGGCGGCGGCTCCGGCAAGAACTGGGCGAGCATCCTCGATCAGCTCAGCGCCGCGTAGTCCCAGCCCCCTGCCGTCGTTCCTGCGCAGGCAGGAACCTCGCAGCCCCTCTCGTCACTCCCGCCCCCTCCCCGTCATTCCCGCGAAAGCGGGATCCCAGGGTGACCGCCAGGTCACGCGACGCGCCATCCCGTCGTCCCAGCCCTCGCTTCCGCTCGTGGTGAGCCCGTTGACCACCCCCGCGACTCCTTTCCGCCGCTTGACATCAGGCGTACGATGGTGCGGGACGGAGAGGACGATGGCGCTCTTGCGTTCCCTCCGTTGCTTGGGAGTGTGTGCTGTGCGCAACAGGCTGCTCCGACTCCTCATGACCGTCTTCTCGCTGGCGGCGGCATCCGCCCTCGTATGGAGTTGCGCCTCCATCCCCGTCTACGTGGATGAGACCGACCCACCAGACGACGCCGTACTCGTCGCGCGTACGCCCGTGCCCGGAGACAGCGACGACGATGACCCTGACGACGATCAGGACGCCGCGAGCGACCCCCTCGATACGGAGGCCGATACTCCCGATGCCGATGGCTACGGCCTCTTCTCCGGGGTTTCCCGTGCGGTCGTCCCGCCTGACGACGAGGACGACACCCCCACGCCCACTGACAACGACGGCACCGACTCCGACGGCATCGACACACCAACGCCCACCGACAACGACGGCGTCGACACCCCTCCAACCGATAACGATGGCTTCGACACTGAGGCCAACACCGATCACGACGGCGTCGACACACCTACGCCCACCGACAACGACGGCACCGACTCCGACGGCATCGATACCCCCACGCCCACCGACAACGACGGCACCGACTCCGACGGCATCGACACCCCCACGCCCACCGACAACGACGGCACCGACTCCGACGGCATCGATACCCCTACGCCACAGACCGTCGAGTCCGCCCCCGATAGCGACGATAGCGACGACAGTGACAACAACAGCTGAGAACGGCTCGCGGGCTTCGGTCACCGCCGTACCGCAGTTTCCGCATATCTCCCTGCCTGGCGATCCCGGTCTGGATGAGTTGCCCAACCTCTTTGACGCGGCGTGGGTATGGCAACGGTACTGTGAACACGTGGGAGGCCTCGCGGTCCCGCCCCACCAGGTCCGTATCCGGCAGTTCACGCACACGCCCGGCCGGTCAGCGCTGGTCAGCTACGTCGTCGAGTGGCCCCCGGACGACTACATCCCCTCCGACTATTTCGCCGTCATGCTCCGGCGCGACCGTCCCGTAGAGGTCTTCCAATTCCCGGACGACCCCTACCTCCCCGGGCTCAAAGAGGCCGCGGACCCGGAGGGCGCGCTTGGCCTGGTCAACCGGCACGTCATGGCCATGCCCGTGCGCCGGGTCGGAGTACAGGTCGTGCGATACCGGCCGGGCAGTCGCGCCGTCCTGCGTCACAAGGTGGGCAGCGTGCGGTTCTACGTCCGCGTGATGCGTCCCGCGGCCATTCCGCCCCTGCTGCGGGCTGCGGAACTTGTGGGAGCTTCCGGTTTTGCCGTGCCTCGGGTCACAGGCCACTGGCGAAGGGGAGGAGCGATATGGCTGTCGGAGATACCCGGCAAGAACCTACGCGACCACATCCGCCGGGGCCATCAGCCTGACCCCGCGGTTCTGCTGCACGGCCTCGAAACGCTGTGGAACGCGCCACCCCCTGCGGACAGCGGACGCCCCTTCGACCTGCCGGCACTCCACAACCGGGCGAAGCGCACCATCCGATACGCCCTTGGAGGCGATGAGGAAGCGCGCTCCGGGCTCGGTGTCGCTGTGCGGGCCCTGGACCCGTTCATCGAGTCGTGGCAACCCACCGGCATGGCGCACAACGACTTCTACGACGACCAGATGCTGCTGCTGCCTGACGGCAGGGTTGCGCTCGTGGACTTCGAAGAGATAGGGATGGGCGACCCCTTGCTGGACGTCGGCAACTTCCTGGCGCACCTCCGGTGGGCCGCTCACTTCAGGGGTGAGCAGGGCACCGACGCGAGGAGCGAGTACCATCGCGTCTTCCGCCGCGCCGCCCTCGATCGGTTCGGCTGGAGCGAACATGAGCTCGCACTCCGCGAGGCCGCCTGCATATTCAGGATATGCACGAACACCGTCCGCTATCCCCAACCGGACTGGCTGGAACGGCTGCGTTCCGGCCTGTCCCTAGTCGGCCTGGCCCTGGAGTGAGGTAGGGCGGCGCGGCGATGCTGCCCGTACGCGCAGGAGTGGCAAAGGAGGCGTATCTGCGATAGCATCCGCTCAGAACCACGCGGCCGGCGCGGGCCGCAGGGAGGCTCTATGACCACCACCCCCGTCAGGCAGACCGTCACGGTCACCGTCAACGGCCAGGAATACACGCGGGAGGTCCCCACCTACCGCACCCTCGTCGACTTCATCCGCTACGATCTCGGCCTCACTGGCACGAAGGAGGCGTGCAGCGTCGGCGTCTGCGGCGCCTGCACCATCGAGCTGGACGGCAGGATCACCGCCTCGTGCATCACCCTCGCGGTGAGGGCCGACGGCGCCAACATCACCACCATCGAGGGCGTCGCCGACGGCGACACGCTCCACCCGGTGCAGGAAGCGTTCATCAACTACGGCGGCTTCCAGTGCGGCGCGTGCACCCCCGGCCAGATCATGGCCGCCAAGGCGCTCCTGGAGCACAACCCCCACCCCACCGAGCCGGAGATCAAGGAGTGGATGATGGGGAACCTCTGCCGTTGCACCGGCTACTATCAAATCATCGAGTCCATCCAGGCCGCTGCGGAGGCGAAGTAGACATGCACGACTTCACCTTCCACGCACCAGACTCCCTCCCCGGCGCCCTGGAACTGCTCGCCGAGCACGACGGAGACGCCAAGCTCCTGGCGGGCGGCACCTCCCTCACCACGCTCCTCAAGCAGTCCCTCATAGCGCCCGACCATATCGTCAGCCTCCACCGCGTGCCCGGGCTCGACTCCATCGACGTGTCGGACGGCGAGCTCCGCGTCGGCGGGCTCGTTACCCAGCGCGACATGGAGACGTCGCCCGTCGTCAAGGAGCACGCACCGCTGCTGGCGGAGGCGTACCGCCGGGTCGCCACCGTCCGCATCCGGAACGTCGCCACTGTCGGCGGCGGTATCGCCCAGGCCGACCCCGCGATGGACCCCCCACCGTCGCTCCTCATTCTCGGCGCGAGCGTCGTCGCCACGTCGGCCCGTGGGGAGCGCGTCATTCCCATCGGCGAGGTCTACGCCGACTACTACGAGACGACGCTGGAGGCCGACGAGATCGTGACGGAATTGCGCGTCCCCACGCAGCCCTCCGGCGCGGAGTGGACGTACATCAAATACCTCCCCCGCACCGAGGACGACTACGCCACCGTCTCCGTCGCCGCGATCGGCAGCGTGGAGGGCGGCAGCATCGCCGACGTGCGCGTCGCACTGGGCGCCGTTGCGCCCACCGCCGTGCGCGCCTCGGTCGTCGAGGAGGCGCTCGCGGGCCAAGCCCCGACGCTCGATGCACTGCGCGAGGCGTCCCAGGCCGTCGCCGACATCGTCGACCCGACCGACGACCCGCGCGGCTCCGCGTGGTACAAGCGGGACATGTCCGTCGTCTTCACCCGCCGCGCGCTCGAGCGGGTGCTGGGCGTCTCCTAGGTGCTCCTACCACCAGTGCACTTCGTCGAGAGCCTCGGCGTCCGCCCCTGAGGCGTCCCACGGACGCGACGGCAGGTACTTCCACGCCCCGTCCGAGAACATCATGACGATATTCCCGCGCTCCATGCCCTCAGCCACACGTCTGGCCGCATTGAGCGCCGCGCCGGACGACACCCCCGCGAAGACGCCCTCCGCCCGCATCACGTCCCGCGCCGCCGCGATGGCGCTCGCGCTGTCTACGAGGAACCGCCGATTGAGCATCCCCAGGTCGAGCAGCGGCGGGATGTACCCCTCCGAGAGGCTCCGCAGCCCCTGCAGCCGCTCCCCGAGCCTCGGCTCGACACCCACTACCTGCACGTCAGGCCACCGCTCCCGCAGCCGCCGCCCGACCCCTGTGATGGTGCCTCCTGTGCCGATGCCCGCCACGAACACGTCCACGCCTTCCCGTTCCATCGCCTGGACTATCTCCTCGCCCGTCGTGGCGTAGTGGCACAGGACGTTGGCAGGATCGCTGAACTGGCCAACTGCGTAGTAGCCCTGACCGGACGCCAACTCCTGCACCCGCCGGATCGCGCCCCGCATCCCCCCCTCAGGTTCGCACCACTCGATCTCCGCGCCGTACAGGTCGAGGATGTCCGCGATGCTGGGGACGATGCCCCTCGGCAGCACCACGCGCACCCTGTAGCCCCTGCGAGGCGCCAGCGCCGCCAGCGCGATCGCCGTGTTCCCGGTACTCGCCTCCACCAGCGTCGCGCCGGGCCTGAGCACGCCGCTCTGCTCCGCCGCGTCCAGCATCGCCACCGCTATCCGGTCCTTGACGCTGCCGCTGGGGTTCTGACCCTCCAGCTTGGCGAAGAGCCGCACTCCGTGGCGTGGGCTCAGGCCGCGCAGCTCAATGAGCGGCGTCCCACCGACGAGCATTGAGAGGGTTTCCGGCATGCCATGCGCCATGCGGCCGATTCTATCGCGGCGTACTCAGGGCGATGCGTCCTATCCCGCAGCGGGGATTCGTTGACTGTTCCCTCACGCCTGCTAGAATTTTTCATGCCGTGCCGCCAGCGGCTGGAGCTCGCTACGCTCACTCCTTCCAATCCAGTCCCCCCGGCGCCCATCGAGGCTTTGCGATGAGGCGCAACAACTGGCGTCCCCGTCCCGGCGACCGCGTCGTCAGACGCCCCCGCCAGAGCGAGACGGCTCCTGTGCGCATCCGCACGCAGGAGCGGCGGCGGCGTATCGCCCTGCCCTCGTCGTCTTCGGCGCTGCTCACGCTCGCGGGGGGATTCGCAGCCCTGATCTCAGTGGGCACAGGCCTCCTCATGCTGCCGTTCGCCGCTTCCGGTCCGGAGAGCGCCGGTTTCGTCACCGCCCTCTTCACCGCCACATCCGCCGTCTGCGTCACCGGGCTGGTCGTCGTTTCGAGCGGGGCGTACTGGAGCGTGTTCGGTCAGGCGGTGATCGCGGCGCTCATGGTCATGGGAGGGCTGGGCATCATGAGCGCGGGGCTCGTCGTGCTGGCGCTGTTGGGGCGACGCGTCACGCTCAACCAGCGGCTCCTCGTCCGGGAGACGCTGGGAGGCGAGGCGCTGGGGAACGCCGTACGGGTCGTGCGCTACATCGTCTACTTCGCCTTGGGCGCACAGGCTGTCACGTTCCTGCTGCTCTTCGTTCGGCTCATCTTCAAGTACCCGGCGCCGGAGGCCTTCTGGCAGAGCCTCTTCCACAGCGTCTCCGCCTTCAACAACGCGGGGTTCACCATCTTCCCGGACTCGAACAGCCTCTCTGCCTTCCAATCCGACCCTGCCGTTCTGTGGACCATCGGGCTGAGCATCCTTGTCGGCGCGATGAGCTATCCCGTCATGAACGAGCTGGCGCGCCGCAAGGGCTTCAATCGCTGGACGCTGGACACGCGCCTGGTGGTACTTGGGATGCTGGGGCTCTGGGGAACGGGCGCGGTGACAATGCTCCTCTTTGAGACGACGAACCCGGCGACACTCGGCGGCATGAGCCTCCCGGACAAGATCAGCAACGGCACGTTCCAGGCGCTCACGGCGCGCACAGCGGGCTTCAGCTCCATGGAATTCAGACATGCGGAGGCTGGCACGAGCTTCCTGTACATGATCATGATGTTCGTGGGGGGAGCGTCCGGCTCTGTCGCGGGAGGCATCAAGGTCAACACGGCGATGGTGATCATCGTGGCGACCATAGCCGCAGTGCGCGGGCACACCCACGTCGAGTTCCAAAGGCGCGAGATCGCGTACACCCAGGTAGCCCGTGCCCTGTCGGTCCTCGTGCTGGGCGTCATCGGTGTATCGCTCTTCATCATCGCGCTCATGGTTTCCGAGCGTTCGAACCTCGAGGCGGGCGCCTTCGACTTCGGCGATGTGATGTTCGAGACGATGTCGGCCTTCGGCACCGTGGGGTTGTCCCACGGAATCACGCCGGACCTCTCATCGCCCGGGAAGCTCATAGTCACGCTGACGATGTACGTGGGGAGACTCGGTCCGCTTACGATCGCGCTTGGACTGGCGCTTCGCGAGCGCCGTGCGTTGTACCGGTACGCAGAGGAACGCGTTAGAATCGGATGAGGGAAACGTCATGGCTCACCAGGTAGCCGTTATAGGCATGGGCAGGTTCGGAATGAGCCTGGCGCGCGAACTATACCGCGTCGGCCACGACGTGCTGGCAGTCGACCGGGACGAGTCGCTCACTCAGATGATGATGGGACAGGTCACGTACTCCGTGACGGGCGACTCCACCTCCATGGAATTTCTCGAAGAAGTGGGCATCCGCAACTTCGACACGGCGGCTGTCGCCATCGGCACGGACCTCCAATCCAGCGTGCTCACCACCGTCCTTCTGAAGCAGAGCTTCGAGGTGCCGCTGGTCATGGCGCGCGCCATCAGCGACATCCACGGCAAGACGCTTTCAGCGGTGGGAGCCGACCGCGTCGTCTACCCTGAACAGGAGACCGGGCTCCGCGCGGCGCACAGCCTCTTCCAGCGCGATGTCCTGGAGTACA
This sequence comes from Dehalococcoidia bacterium, assembly GCA_034423175.1. Taxonomy (GTDB): domain Bacteria; phylum Chloroflexota; class Dehalococcoidia; order Lucifugimonadales; family Australimonadaceae; genus Bin16. The sequence goes on along the minus strand of DAOUJA010000078.1, from coordinate 111,064 downwards.
TGGAGCTCGCCGGTGGTTTCGGCTTCAGCAAGGTGAGCGTCCCCACCGAGATGATTGGCCTCTCGCTGGAGCGGGCGGGGCTGACCACGGCGCGCGACAGGTACGGAGCCGCGGTCGTTGCCATCCGCAGGGGACGGGAGCCCATCCTCTCGCCGTCCAAGGATGAAGTGCTCCAGGAAGGCGACCTCCTCGTCCTTGCGGGCAGAGAAGAAACGCTCGAACGTTTCGGGCTGCAATAGCATGGCTGATATCAAGCGAGCCCTCGCACTCGTCACCGGCACGCCGATGGACAAGACCGTGGTCTCCATCGCGTGCGACCTGGTACGCCAGCACAAGGGGCAGGTCTGGGCGCTCTACGTCATAGAAGTCGGGCGGAAGCTGCCCCTGGACGCGGAGCTCCCCAATGAGACCGCGCGCGGCGAGCACTTGCTCCAGCGCATGGAGGCATTCGGTCGGTCGCTCAGGTGCAAAGTGGAAGGCGACATCCTGCAAGCCAGGGACATCGGCGCCGCTATCGTGCGTGAAGCGGCTGACCGCCAGACGGACGTCATCGTCGCCGGCATGCCGTACACCGAACGATACGGTAGCCCGTCGCTTGGGGAGATGGTGCCTTACGTGCTGCGCCATAGCCCGTGCCGCGTGGTCGTGTACCGCGAGCAGCAACCTGCGCCCATCCCGGAGGGAGCCCTGTGACCCGGCACGTGATGATTGTCGGCTGCGGCAGGCTCGGCGCAACGGCGGCGACCGCTTTGCTGGACCGCGGAGACCGCGTCACCATCCTTGACACTGACGCGGAGAACTTCCGGCGCCTGCGTCCGCGGGCACGGCTCAACATGTACGTGGGCGACGGGACTTCTCACGAGGTGCTGCGCCGCACCGGCATCGAATCGGTCGGCGCATTCATCGCCGCCACGGGGAGGGATACGACCAACGCGCTCGCGGCGCAGTCGGCCCAGACCACCTTCGGCATCCAGCACGTAGTCTGCCGGATCAACGATCCCACCAGGAGCGAGATGTACGAGCAGTTGGGTCTCACCACCGTCAACCCCAACCAACTTCTCATAGAACTGGTCCTGGACGCGATGGAGCAGTAACGGATGTACGTAATCGTCATCGGCGCAGGCAAGATTGGCTTCTACCTCACGCGTGAGCTACTCTCCGCGAGCCACGAGGTGGCCCTTATCGAACGCGACGCCCTCGTGAGCGCCACCGCGGCAGAGGAGTTCGGCTCCATCCTCATCACGAGCGACGGGACCGAACCAACCGTTCTCGGCGAGGCCGGGGCCGAACGGTGCGACATCCTCATCTCCACAACCGGCCAGGACGCGACGAATCTGACTGCGTGCCAGGTGGCCAAGTTCTCATTCAAAGTCCCGAAGACGATGGCAGTGGTCACCGACCCCGATCACGTGCCGCTGTTCCGCGCGCTGGGCGTGGACGTGACCATCAGCACCACGGAACTCATCCTCTCCCACGTCGAGGAAGAGCTCTCCGGGGGGCCATTCGTACACGTGCTCCCGCTGCGTGGGGCGGCGAGCGGTATCGTCTCCATGCGCGTCCCAAGCGGTTCGCCTGTTGTGGGGCAGCCCGTGTCGCGCATCAAACTGCCGCAAGGCACTTTGCTCACGGCCGTGATCCACAAGAACGGAGAGCTCAAGCCCGCCGTCAACGACCCCGAATTGTCTGCTGACGATGCCGTCGTCGCCATAACTCCCCCCGAGAAGGAAGACGAGTTGTGGCACGCTCTCACGGGGGAGGCGCGCCAATGAAGATAGCCTACCTGGGGCCGCAGGGCACCTTCTCAGAGCAGGCCGCGCTCGACTACGCGCACGATGCCGAACTCGTAGCCTACCGCTCCATCACCGCGTCAGCGATGTCCGTCCTGGAGAGCGAAGCGGACGAGGCCGTATGCCCCATAGAGAACAGCTACCAGGGCGCCGTTACGGACACGCTGGACGTGCTACTGCACGAGGAAGGGCTGCACATCCGCCAGGAGCTCACCCTGGACATCGTGCACAACCTGATGGTGAAGCCCGGCGTGGTGCTGGCCGCGGTGAAGCGCGTCTACTCGCACCCACAGGCCCTCGGCCAATGCCGAAGATACCTGGAGCAGCACCTACCGAACGCCGAACTCGCAGCCTCGCTCAGCACCGCGGAAGCGGTCGAACAGGCGATAGCCTCTGACGTGCCTGCCGCCGCCATCGCGCCTGGCCGCTCGGCCGAGCTCTACGGTGCACAGATACTCGCCCCCGGTATCCAGGACGACGACAACAACGTTACCCGGTTCGTCGTGCTGGGCAAGAGCGACCACCCCCGCACGGGCAACGACCTCACGTCCGTGGCGATGGCGTTCTCCCAAGACCGACCGGGACAGCTCTTCGGTGTACTCAGGGAGTTTGCCGAACGCAACATCAACCTCACCAAGATCGAGTCGCGTCCGACGCGGCTGGGGCTCGGCAAGTACTTCTTCCTCATGGATATCGATGGCCACCGCGACGAGCCCGTATTGGCCGAAGTACTTGCCAACATCAGCAAGAAGGCGTCGCTGCTCAAGGTATTCGGCTCTTACCCCCGCATGACAATCACACCGTATCTGGCGGCACTGGTGCGCGAGACGGCCGCGCTGCGCGGCTACCGCTCGCAGGAGCAGGTGGTTCGAGCGGGCGTAGAGGTGGACGTGCTCCTACAGGCGGGAAACGCTGAGACCGGCGTCGAGATCCGTGCAACGTCGTCGATCGCGGATGTTCGCGCGACCGCCGAAGCGTTCCGAGAGGCAGGACTGGCGCGATCACTCTTCGTCTTTGCCGACGCCAGCGTTGCAGAGCGCGCACGGGCCGCATGCGCCGAATGGCCTGCCGACCTCGCTGCAATGACGCTGCTCACTACCGCCGACCACATCGGCGACCTGCTGTAGCAGGAACGCTACCTCGCCTTGCCCCGCATCCCGGCTATGAAGCCGACAAGCATGCCGAGTCCGTTGGCGACCGAGGCCGAGTTGCTCTCGCCCTCAGGAGAAGTCACGAATCTCAGCACTGACTCTGAAGCCTTGTTGACGTTCTCCAACGTGCCGTTGGCGGTTTCAACCGTGTCGGTTATGGCCCCAAGCAGGCGTCGCACCGTCTTCACCAACAGGAACGCAAGCACCAGCAGGGCGAGCGTCAACAGGATACCCACCACGAGGTAAGCGCTGATGAGGATGTCCCGCACCTGCGTAATCAGATCTTGATCCAGCATCCTGACACCATTCCCTTCTTGCGGCTGCCGAGCGGCGCTGTACTCGCGTGCAGCGAGGGTATTCTAGCGCACGAGCTGAAGGTCTCTCAGAAGGCATCACCCGTCAGCCTCAAGCACACGATAGACCGTCACCTCCCGGTTGGCAAAGAAGACTTCCAGCGAGGAGCCAAGCATCACGTCGAACTTGTCCAGCCCCGCCTGAGGGAAGTACACGCGCTCGCTGGGCCCGACGTAGACATACCGGACCCCGTACTCTGACGCCAGGTTCAGGAATAGCCGTTCGTTCTCCGTCTCGTACATCAGGCGAACGTCATGGATGCGGGCCCGTACGGCAGCCGGCTCTGTGCCGCCCGCACCACGCTGCTGTATCTGATGCCATTGCCATCCCACCACCACGGGAAGCCCGGTGTACTTGGCCACACGCGGCGGCCAGCGATAGGCGTGCGCGGTTACCCCTTCAAGGAACACGGGGGAGCCCTCGACGTTCTCGCGTATGAAGTCGATGGCCTCAGCATCGTAGTCCAACGCGTAGTGTGCCCCGGGGAAACCCCTGTCCGGCTCTGCCGGGTCTCCATAGACCGCAGTGCGTTGATACGCACGGCCGTCGAGCGTTATCCCGACGGCGGTATCGAACCGGTCCGCGAGGCGCGCACGAGTGCCGAGCATCGGGAACACAGAGCTCGCGAGCACGAGGAGGGCCAGTACACCCAGCCAGATCCTTCCGCCACCGCTGCCGCAGTGGACCGCTCCGCCGGTCCACAGACGCCAGAGTCCAACGCCCCCAACGATGCCGAACAGCACCCACGCATTCAGGTAGAGCTTGAACACGGTGTTCATCCGGTCTATGTCGTTCTCCACGGTCACGAAGTCCACTCCAACGCCTATGCCCAGCGCGAGGACCAGCATGACCAGCAGGAGGAGCTGGACGGGGGCGGCGGGACCGCCTCTCCGAACCAACCAGGACACGGCAACGCCAAGCGTCCACAGGACGAGCAGCGACAGGAGCGCCGCTGTCAGCCATTCCCGCAAGGATTCCGACCACAGGAGGAAACCGACCCCAAGCAACAGCGCCAGCACACCAGACCCCAGCACGGCCCACCAGCTCCAGTGGGTCCTGGTCTCGCTCTCGCGGTCGGGCACTGCCCACTTGCACACCTGTCGCGTCTCGAACACGAGCCACGAGAGCGCAGCGAACAGCAACAGTGCGTGTATGGCGATGTAGTGCCAGAGCACGGTCCGCCACTGGCTCATCTTCACGCCGGAGATAGGCGCCTCGTAGTTCTGGTGGAAGGAGAGCCACGTCCCGTACATCACGAGCCAGAACAGCGCCGCCAACAGCAACCCCTTCGCTATCGTCGCCGCCTCCAGTGGGCCACCCCGTACGAGCAGCGCGATGGCGATTGCGGCGAGGCCCAGCAGCCCGTATGCCGGCACTTCCCACGTGTTGATCGCGGCGAATGCGCCCACGGTGAAGGCGAGCCCCGCAAGTGCAGGGAGCAGCCTCCGGAGCGAGACCGCCTTCCGCGCTCCCAGCACGAGGTTGGCCGCCAGACCGACCGCGAGCACCTGGTATGGGAGTGATATGAGGTGCGCATGCAGATCGCCGAAGAGGAACGTCCAGAACGGGAACTCGTTGATGGCTATCTGCCCAGGCATCAGACGGCTGCTGCGCCAGAAGTCGAACCGCCCGAACGCCTCATCCGTGATGCTGCGCCACGCGCCCTGCACCAATTGCGCGGCACCGTCCACGTTCGCCAGCACAGTCACGAGGAGGGCAACCGCCACGCCGGCCCATAGAGGGCTGGAGCGCCGCACCATCCGCGCCCCGCGCTGACGGAGGGCGTCTGCAAGGTTGAACCCTACGCTGAACGCGCCGGTGAGCGTCAACGCGAACAGCATGGGCAGCGCAAGGTTGTAGGCAACCTCAGGCACGATGCCGGTCAGACGTATCAACACGGCGACCGGCACGAACCCGTAGTAGTAGTAGTTTATGAACCCTCCCGCGTACCACGGGTCGTACGGCGGGAAGGTGGACGACTTCACGACGGCGATGAGGTAGGTGAGGTCCATCGGCTTCTCGCCGCCGCGCCATGCGTGCCAGAGGTCCGGGTTCGCGGCGCGCACCAGCACGAAAGCGAGGTACGCCGCGATGAACAGCGCCTCCACACTTGCGATGTATTTCCAATGACGCTTCGCCAGCGTGAAAAGCCAACGGTTGCGGTACAGCAACGCCGCAGACACCGCCGCCAACAGCAGGACCGAGAGCGCCACACTGGCGCGGGAGAACGTCCAGAGCCCGACGCTCGCACCCATCCACACGAGCCACGAGACGAGCAGCAGTCCCAGCGGTCTCGCGAGTACTACGCCCCTGTCCGGAAGCCAGCGCATCAGCCGCACCGAGAGCGGGAGCGCGACGAGGAAGATGACTTCGACTGCGAGCAACCAGACGAGCCAAGGCACGTAGCGGTTCAGTCCGCCTTCGTCGAAAATGTCCGTCCACGTGCCGCCCGCCTCCTGCGCGGCACGATCCTCGTCGCTCAGCAACGCCCGTTCGGGAGGAGTTGGGAAGTCTCCTTCGAACATGATGCCGCTGATCTCAGCCGCAGTGAGACGCTCCACGTTCTGCCACACGAGCACCAGCGGGTGGTCGTAGTTGGTCACGTTCTCGTCCGCGTAGCCGAGGTCCAACGAGAGTGCGCCGGTTTCCACGCCCGGCAGGCTTTCCGGACGTTCCAGTCCTGCCGCCGTGAACGGGTCGTGCAGGAACGAGACTCCAGCGAGCGTGGGATAACGGGCGAAGCCGTGAACGAGTTCGAAGCCGAGGTCACCAGCGAAGAGTGCGCGGTAGTACGCCGAGCTGTAGGGATACCGCTCCGGCACGCGGAGGATGCTCCCCCAAGGCCTGTTGCTGTAGGACATGATGTAGTCCGCGCGTTCGATCTGGTCAGCGGCGTCCCAGACCTTCCGTGGAGTGTCTCCTTCATGTATCCGCAGCTGGTCCACGTTGAACCTGCCAAGGTCCGGGAAGCCCTCGTCCCAGTGGTTGTCGGTTAATATGTTCGACCCCGCTGAGGCGTTCTCGTTCACCCAGGCAGACGCCTGTATTCCAGGATGGTCGGTGAAGTAAATGGAAGCGAAGGCGAGCGCGTAGAACGCAGTTGCGGCAACGACGAACGCCATCCCGACCTGGACGACGCGTCGCCACGCGGCCCCTCGCTCCCGGGCGAAGCGATACGCCTCGACCAGCCAATGGCTCCCGAGCAGCACGAGTACGGGCAAGACGGGCCCCACGTAGCGCAGGAACTTGACCTCGAACAGAGGCACGATGCCGCCCAGGAGGACGACGACCCACGAGACCAGAAGCCATTCACCGATGCGCGGACGCCGGAAGCCCGCGACGACCGCTGCCGCCAGACCTCCCCACGCCACCACACCCAACGGCAGGCCGAGGGCCCACACCGCCGTCTGCCGCAACTCGTACAGGCCGTTGCGCGGGATTCCGACGTACTGGAGCGTGTACGGCACCAGGCCCGCGGTGCGGGCGACCATGGCCTCCCAGCCGAGGTCTCCCACGTACTTCCGGTAATCGAGCAGCGCGTAGGGTTGGAGCACAACGAACACGCCCAACGCGGCAACGAACGCGAGCGCGCCCGGGGCCAGCACCGGCCACACGAGCGGCGATCCCCTCCCGCCGGCCTCCCATCTCCGCCACAAGAGTGCGGCGTAGGTGAGAGCGACGGGGGCGAGTATCGGCAAGCTGCTGCCCCGGAAGGCAAACGTCGTGCCGATCACGAGTCCCAGAACGACATGGTCGCGGAGCCGCCCGCGCTCCAGTACGTTCAGCATCCACCAGAAGGCAACGAGCGCCAATAGCACAACGAACGACTCCGGGCGGTAGAAGTGCGTGACCTGGATGTTGAAGACGGTGAGCGCTCCCAGCCCAGCCGCCAGCAGGCCTGCTCCCTGCCCGAACAGACGTCGCCCCAGGAAGAACAACAGCACGACGGAGGCCGTATCCACGAACGCCGCCAGCGCCCGTCCCGCGGAGGCGAGGTCCTCCAGCCGCACCTGGTCCATGAACGGCTCCATGAGAAACCGGATGCCCACCAGCAGGTAGATGATGACGGTGCCGAGCGGGAACCAGTGGGGGTTGAGCGGGCTGGCGTCCTTGTCCAGGAGGGTGCTTACGCCGGGGAAGCCGGGCGTGTCCTGCGGGAAATCGCGGTTCTGGCAGGAGGCCCATCCAGGCGACTCCGTCAGCACGCGGTACATGCAGTCCGCGCGAAGGTAGATGGAGCGCTCGTCAGGGTGGTAGAAGCTGCCGCCGTCCCAGTCGAGGCCGTTCATCCGCAAGCCGAGCGCCGCGACGGCGATCAGGACGAGGACGAACACCCACGCCGGCGCGGCCTTGAGCCACCGCCACACGAAGGCCAACTCGGCGCTCACGCCTGATGAGCGCTTCTGCGGTTCAGTCTCCGCGGCGCTGGACGGGGTAAGCGGCGCGTCGGCTGGCATATCTTTCACGAACGGCATGCCGTAACGCTACGGCATGGGCGCGGGTCCGCGCACGCAGGTGCGCCGACCCGCAAAAATCGCCGCGCGGCTAGAGTCCCTTCTCCGCAATCATGGCCGTGAGGTCGGACGTGCGGCAGGAATAGCCCCACTCGTTGTCGTACCAGCCGAGCACCTTCACCATGTTCCCTTCCATCACCATGGTGGAATCGGCGTCGAAGATGCAGCTGGCCGGGTTCATCTTGATGTCGCTGCTGACGATGGGGTCCTCGGTGTACTCGAGGATGCCGCTCAGCGCGCCGTCTGCGGCCCTGCGGAACGCCTCGTTCACCTCTTCCTTCGTCACGTCGCGCCCGACGTCGGCGACGAAGTCGGTGATGGAGCCCGTGGGGACCGGAACGCGCAGCGCCATGCCGTGCAGCTTGCCATTCAGCTCAGGGATGACGACGCCGACGACCTTCGCCGCGCCGGTGCTGGTGGGGATGATGTTCTGTGCCGCCGAGCGCGCGCGGCGCATGTCCGAGTGGACCTGGTCGAGAATCTGCTGGTCGTTCGTGTAGGCGTGCACGGTGGTCATGAGCCCGTGCTGTATGCCGAACTCGTCGTTGAGCACCTTGATGAGCTGCGCGACGCAGTTGGTGGTGCAGGACGCGTTGGAGAGCACGTGGTGCGCGTCGGGGTCGTACTCATCCGCGTTCACTCCCAGCACGAGCGTCTTGTCCTCGCCGGTGGCCGGCGCCGAGATGATGACCTTCTTCGCCCCCGCCTCGATGTGACCCGCGGCCTTCTCGCGCTGCGTGAAGATGCCCGTGGACTCGATGACGATGTCCACGCCCAGATCGCCCCACGGCAGGTTGGCGGGGTTGCGCTCCGAGAGCGACTGGATGCGATGGCCGTCCACCTCGATGCCGCCTTCAACGGCCTGCACGGTGCCGGGGTAGCGCCCGTAGTTCGTGTCGTACTTGAAGAGGTGTGCGTTCGCCTCCGGGGCCGCCAGGTCGTTCACCGCGACCACTTCCAACTCCTCAGGGTGCCTCTCCAAGGTTGCCCGGAGCACCTGCCTGCCGATGCGCCCGAAGCCGTTGATCCCAATCCTCGTGCTCATACGCCTCTTTCTCCTCCTTGCTCAGTCTCGTCTCTGAGGCTGCTCCATGCTATAGAGCGTTCGCTTCCGCAACAAGGCGCGGGTCATGCCGTCCGGCTCACCGCACCGCTCTCCGGCTGCCAGGCGTCGTTGTGGATGCTGTCGCCGAGCCACTCGCGGAGCTCGATGCCGATGCCGTTCGGGTCGAGGATCTCCGCACGCCAGCCGTTGAAGGACGAGCCGGGTTTCGGCTGCTGTACGAAGGTCACGCCGCGCTCGCGCAGGGCGGCGGCGGTCGCTTCCATGTCCTCCACGGTGAGCGCGAACGCCTTGACTCCCATGCGCCCTACGTCCACCTCCTCCGACGCGCGTTCCGGGGGAGCGGCGATGAGTTCCACCATCATGCCGCCGAGCGTAACGCAGGCCTGCTCATGCACGGCGCCGTCCGGCCTCTGCGCCGCCGTCGTGCGCAGGTGCCGGAAGCCCAGCACGTCCGTGTAGAACGCGAGCGATTCCTGCAGGTCCTTCGCCCATACTTCCACGTGGTCCATGCCCTTGATACCCACCGTCTCACCTCCGCAAGCGTTCGAATGGGGTCCCGCCCGCATACCCGGCGGCACTGCCGAGTTCCGTCTCGATGCGCAGCAGGCGATTGTACTTCGCGACGCGCTCGCTGCGGGCCGGAGCGCCCGTCTTGATCTGTCCCGCCGACATCGCAACGGCCAAGTCGGCGATCGTCGTGTCTTCCGTCTCGCCGGAGCGGTGGCTGATGACCGCGTTCCAGCCGGCGGCGTGGGTCATGTCGATGGCGGAGCGCGTTTCCGTCAGCGAGCCTATCTGGTTGAGCTTCACGAGCACCGCATTGCCCGCGCCGTCTTCGATGCCCCGGGCGATGCGTTCAGGGTTCGTCGTAAACAGATCGTCCCCTACCAACTGCACACGGCTGCCGAGGCGTTCGGTGAGCAGAGCCCATCCTTCCCAATCGTCCTCCACGAGGCCGTCCTCGATGCTGACGATGGGATACCTGGACACCCAGTCCTCGTAGTAGCCCACGAGATCCGCACTCGTCAGCGTGACGCCCTCACGCGCGAGCACGTACTTCCCGCCGTCAAAGAACTCGCTCGCGGCCACATCCAGCGCCAGCGCGCAGTCTTCGCCGGGGCGGTAGCCCGCCTTCTCTATCGCTTCGACCAGCAGCTCGACGGCCGCCTCGTTGGTGGGGAGCGACGGCGCAACGCCGCCTTCATCGCCGACATTCGTGGACATGCCGCGCGCATGCACGATGCCGCGCAACGCCTGGTAGACCTCGGCGCCGCAGCGCAGGCCTTCGGTGAAGCTGTCGAACCCCACCGGCATCACCATGAACTCCTGGAAGTCCGTCGAGTTGACCGCGTGGCGTCCGCCGTTCAGCAGATTCAGCATGGGAGTAGGGAGCAGCGCACCGCCGCCCAGGTAGCGGTAGAGCGGCTGTCCAGCCGACTGCGCCGCGGCGTGCGCGGCCGCCAGGGACACCGCAAGTATCGCGTTGGCGCCGAGGCCGGACTTGTCCGGTGTGCCGTCGAGCTCCAGCATCGCCCCGTCGACCGCCTGCTGATCGCCAGCGTCCAATCCACGGATATGCGGCGCGATCCTGCCGTTCACGTTGGCCACGGCGGTGAGGGTCCCCTTGCCGCCGTAGCGGGCTGCGTCGCCGTCCCGCAGTTCGAGCGCCTCGTGCGTGCCGGTGCTCGCGCCGGAAGGCACAGCAGCCCAGCCGGTTGCGCCGTCGTCCAGCGTCACGACTGTCTCGACGGTGGGGAGTCCCCTCGAATCGAGCATCTCGCTCGCTCGCACGTCCTCTATACGAGCCATCCTCTCACTCCTCTGCTTCGTTCAGTGCGCTGCCGCCGGACCACTGGATTCCCGCTTTCGCGGGAATGACGGAAGTCGTCAGTGGGCTGCGGCGCGTTCCCGTGCGTCGCGCTCCCGGGCGGCGCGAACCGCCTTCTCCACCGCGTCGACGGGCGAATCCGCGCGCGTTATCTCCAGCGGATAGCCGTCGCCGTTCGTCAGCTCCCACGTTTCGAGTCCGATGACCGGCGTGCCGTCGCCCAGTGCGTGTCCTATCTCGGAGAGGGTGCCATAAGCGCCGTCCACGGCGATGGCCGCGCGTCCCGTCTTGACCACGAGGACGTTCCGGGCGTAGCCCATGCCGGTCATCACCGGGTAGTCCACCCACGGGTTGGCGGCGCGGGGGTCGCTGCCGGGCATCATGCCAATGGTGACCCCGCCCGCGGATTTGGCCCCCTTGCACGCGGCCTCCATCACACCACCGAGCCCTCCGCACACCACGACGGCGCCGCGCCGGGCGAGTTCACGTCCCACGGCTTCGGCCAACTCATAGGCGCGGGCAGACGGCGCGCCGCCGCCTATGACCGAGATGAGCAGGGGGCGTTCGGATGCGTCCGGCAAGAGTGGGTTGTCGATAGGAGAGTTCGTCATTGCACTGGCTCGCGCGGCACGTTCGATTCTATCAGCCGAGCGGGGCAGGGGTGGCGGAGCGATCAATGCGGCCAACGCCGTCCGGATATTGGCCCCCTTGATCGCTCTCCACGAGTGAATCGAACGGTCGATCTGGCCACCTGGCCACCTTGATACGGGGCATTTCCAAGGTCGTGGCCTGCTTCCCGCCATCAAGGGGGCAAGGGGGCCATCGAAAACAAAGTTCTGCGCCGGAGCCATAGATCCTGTCGATAGCCGGGAGTGCGAGCCATAAACGGGGTCTATGGGTGCTGACGGTGCGACAGTCATACAACCAGCGTACGCGTTTGGGGGGCGACGGCGTAAGGGGCGGATGTCGCCGGTCCGCCGGTCGCTGCGCGCTATCGCTGGGAGGTCCTTCCCGTCGAGGTATGCACGCCCGACTCCGGGATTCCGGGCGTTGCCGGTCAGGCTGCGTTGGGCCTCGGCGGGCCTGCCACCAAACAGCGGTGTGCTAGTCTTGAACCCGCCATGATTCCCTCTCGCCGCGCCGAGACGCAGTTTCTCCGGGTGAAAGTCGCGCTGGGGACGCTGGCGCTCCTCACATCTGCCATTGCCTGCGCCGAGCCCACGCCTACGGCGACTCCAGTGCCCACCGCAACGCCAACACCCACCTCGACGCCTACCCCAACGCCCACACCGGTCCCCACGGCTACGCCAACACCCACCTCGACGCCCACTTCCACGGCTACGTCAACACCGCCTCCACCTGCCGTCGATCCGACTCCAACCCAGCCCGCGGCGTCGGAGGACATGATGGAGCGAGCCAGGCGGAGCGTGGTCAAGGTGACAGGCGCCCACGGAGCGGGCGCCGGCGTCATCTACGAGGTGGACTCATGGTCCACCTTCCTCGGGGACCAGGCCATTACCAGAATCGTCACGAGCTATCATGTCGTCAAGGGCCAGGACAAGGTCCACGTCGAGGGGAGCGACGGATGGAGCGACACCGCCACCGTAGTCCACTACGACAGACGCAACGGCGTCGCCGCCTTGATCGCCTGTTGCGACACTGACCGCCCGATGTCCCCCGTCAGCGACAAAGCCGGGTTGGACACAGGGAGTGCGGTATTCACGGTGGACTATCCGTCGGAGTCGGGCGAGGCAACGGTCACTCGCGGACGAGTGAGCGGCGTTTGGCGGGACAATCAGAGGGAGCGGTGGGTCCTGCAGATGGATGCACCCATCGGTTTGGAAGGCGGTCATGGTCCTCCCCTCTTTACTGCTGACGGCAAGGTCATCGGCATCAACACTTCGCCGCTAGGCGACATCGCGGCAGCATTCCATGGAGGAGAGGCTCTCGACCGGGCTGTTTCCGCTCGAGTAACCGAAGACCTGCTGGCTGCTTCGAGGGAAGGACTGAAGGTCGACACGCCAACCGAACGTCTGGCCTTCCCCGACTGGCCGACGATCAAGGCGAACGTCGACGTCTTTCCGGGCGTCTGGTACTGGAGTGCCTCTGAGTCCGTCAGCGGCAATCCGAATCACTACGGAGACCTGATCGCCGCCGTCTCCTTCCCCAGCTTCATCGGCGTAAGAGATGAGATCCCCACAACCAAGGTGTTCGTTTACCTTGACGACGAGTACCTGGAACAGGAGTTTGACGAGGTCATCCACCGGTCCCTCATCTGGTTGATGCTCGTGGCCGTGGGTCATGACGCAGACAGGGCGGAGGAGGTTGTCAACCGCCACCTGCAACAGCTACCGCTCGTTGTGACGAGTTGCATGGTTGACGGGCTCATCAACCTAGAGACATGGCCGGAGGATAACGACCCGGACGCCCGGTTCAACCGCTACTCCCTCATCCGGTCCCATGAGGACGAGGACTGGATGGAGATGGACCAGTGCCAGGTGAGGTCGGAGCTATGATCCGCTGCTAGAGGAATGGCGCGAGTGCGCCGACCGCGGCCCCCGCGGCATCCATGAGCGGCGCGGGGTAGACGCCCACGAAGACGGTCCCGGCGAAGAGGAACCAGACCGGGAGCGACGCCACGATCGGCAGGCGCAGGCGTCCGGGCTCGGCTGCCTCGCCCACGTACATCTCCTTGACGATGCGCAGGTAGTAGTAGAGGGATACGAGGCTGTTGACGACCGCGACCACCATGAGCCAGAAGAGCCCTCCCTCCACGGCAGAGGTGAAGAGGAGGAACTTCGTTACGAAGCCCGCGAATATGGGCAGCCCCGCGAGTGAGAACATCGCCGACGCCATCACCATCGCGAGGAGCGGGGACCGCGAGGCCAAGCCCGCGTAGTCGGCGATGCGCTCTTTGCCAGTCTTCGCCTCGACGGCGATCACGACCGCGAATGCCGCGAGGTTCGTGAATGAGTAACCGGCGACGTGCAAGAGCGCGGCACGCGCGCCCGACTCGTTGAGCGCGATGATGCCTATCAACACGAACCCCACCTGGGCCACGCTGCTGTAGGCGAGCAGCCGCTTGATGTTGTCCTGCACGAGGGCTACGAACGTGCCGACCGTCATGGTGAGGGCCGCGAGGACCGCCAGCGCCACCTGCCACTCCTCCACTGTCGCGGCCCCCGCCTCGGCGAGGAAGCGCAGCGTCAGCGCGAAGGCTGCCGCCTTGGAGAGCACGGAGACCAGCGCGGTAACCGGCGTGGGAGCGCCCTCGTAGACGTCCGGGGCCCAGAGGTGGAACGGGGCCATCGACAGTTTGAAGCCCAGCCCGGCCACGAACATGCCCAGCCCCAGCGCCACCGTCGGGCCGAACACCGACTCCAGAAGCAGGTCCGAGCGCCGGAACCCCGTCTCGCCGACCGCGCCGTAGATGAGCGCGATGCCGAACAGCATCACGGCGGACGAAATGGAGCCAAGCAGGATGTATTTCACCGCGGCCTCGCCGGAGCGCTTGTCGCCCCGGCTGAGCGCGACGAGGACGTAGAGGCAGAACGTCAGCAGTTCGATCGCGATATAGGCGGTCAGCAGTTCCGCCGCGCCGGCCATGAGGCTCGCGCCAAGCACCGCAAACACCAGGAGCGCATAGAACTCGCCCGTGTGCCGGATGCGGGTATGCACGTACTCGAGGGAGATGAGCACGACCGCAGCGCCGATAGCGATGGCCATGGCCTTGAACAGCAGGGCGTAGCGGTCCACGTAAATCAGGTGGTCATACAGGATCTCTGGCTCATCCAAGGCCAACTGCATCGGCAGCATGACGGCGAAAGTTACCGCCAGTCCCACGACCGTAACCGCAGCAAGAGCGCCATTCTTCACGCGGCGCGACGGCCATGGCGCCGCAAAGTCCGCTACCAGCACCAGCACGCCGAGCCCGGCGAGCATGAACTCCGGAATGAGGAGTGTGAAGTCCACCTGCATGGCTACAGCAGACCTCCCACCAAGGCGTCCACACCGGGCAAGGCATCCACGCCATGCCTGATCACATCGAGGAGCGGGGCGGGCCAGATGCCCACGAGCAGCAGCGGCACCACGAGCGCGCCCGCCGCGGCTATCTCACGCGGCGTGAGGTCGGGCAGGTCATCCCATCGGGGGTCGCGCTGGCCGAAGAAGACACGGGCAACGAGCCGCAGGATGTAGACCGCCGTGATCGCGGCGCCCAGGATGCCGAGAGCGCCCAACACGGGTTGCGAGTGGAACGCGCCGATGAACACCAGCACCTCGGCGATGAAGCCGCTCAGGCCCGGCAGGCCGAGGGACGTAAGGCCCGCTATCACGAAGAACGCCGTCGTCCAGCCCATCTTCGACGCGAGTCCGTTCAGGATGAGCGTGTCGCGGGTGTGCGCGCGTTCATAGATGGCGCCGACGACGGCGAAGAAGAGGGCCGTCATGATGCCGTGGGAGAACATCTGGAGGGTGGCGCCCGTGAGGCCGATGCTGTTCAGGGTGGCTATGCCCATGATGACGTAGCCCATGTGGCTGACGCTGGAGTAGCCGACGACGTACTTGAGGTCCGTCTGGGCCATCGCCGTCACCGCGCCATAGACCACGTTCACGGTCCCCAGGATGAAGAGCGCAAGCGCCCATGCCTCCATGCCCTCAGGCAGGAGCGTCATGCCAACGCGGATGATGCCGAACGCGCCCAGCTTCATCAGCACGCCGGCGTGCAGCATGCTCACGGAGGTCGGCGCGGCCACGTGGCCGTCCGGCGACCACGTGTGGAACGGCCAGAGACCGGCCAGCAGGCCGAACCCCACCATCACCAGCGGGAACAACACCTTCTGCGCTCCGGACGAGATGGCGCCGTCCTGCACCGCGTCGCGCAACCGGAGGATGTCAAAGGTGCCCAGGTCCACCCACACGTAGATGGCGATGACGGCTATCCAGACCAGCACGCTCGCCGCAACGATCATGAGCACGAGCTTCATCGCTCCGTACTCCTTGGTCCGCGCAAAGTCAGCGAACGTGGAACTGGAGCCCCAAACGGCGATGAGCAGGAACATCGGCACGATGGCCAGCTCATAGAAGAAGAAGAAGAAGAAGAGGTCGAGGGACACGAACGTCCCGTACACGCCCGCTATGAGAACGTAGAGGAGGATGTAGTAGTTCTTCGCGTCCCGATCCACGTTCGCGGCGATCACCGAGCCGGTGAGCGCGACTATGCCCGTGAGCAGCACCATCGGCGCGGCGATGCCGTCCACGCCCAGCCGGAAGTCGATGCCGACCGACTCGAGCCACGTGTAGACCTTCACCATCTGGAACGTGTCGGCGCCAGCCGAGTAGTCGAAGGCGATGAACACCCACGCCGAGGCCAACATGAGCAGCGCGCCCGAACCGACGCCCACCCAGCGCGCAGTCGTCCGCCAGGCCGCCGGAAGCGCCACCAGCACCACCGCCGTGAGCATGGGCAGGTAGATGAGCCACTCGAGGAGGTTGCGCTCAGCGAAACTCATCCCGTCACACCCCGACCCACAGCAATACGCCGAGCACGACAGCGCCCACGACGATACCCAGGCCGTAGTCCGCGAACAGGCCCGTCACGTGGTAGCGCAGGCGCTTGCCCGCTTCGACGGCGCTCATGCCGGGGCCGTTCACTCCTACGTCATTCACGACCCTGCGGTCGAACCAGGCGAGGACACGGCTCACCTGGAGCACGACGCGGTCGATCGTCCATTGGTAGGCGTGATCCATGTAGAAGCGGTTCGCAACTATGTCGTGCACACGGGCGTACCGCTCGCGGAGTGCGTCCACGCGGGAAGTGTCCTCGCCTCCGTAGAGCCGGAACGCCAAAGCGAGGCCAGCGAGCGCGAGCACGATGCTCGCCAGCAGCCATACCGGAACGACTTCGAAGGCGTGCGGCTTGTCTCCAGGGGCCACAAGGAACGTACCGATGCCCTCGTAGCCGATAGGGAGGGCGATGAACCCCGTCACAGCTGCGAGCACCGCAAGCAACGCCAGCGGCCATGCCATGATGCGCGGGGACTCGTGAACGCCCTCGTTCTCCGGTTTCAGTTTCCCGAAGAAGACGATGAGCACGGCACGCCCCATGTAGAGCGCGCTGAGCACAATCGCCAGGAGGAAGAGAAGGACGAATGCGGGGTTCAGGCCGTCCGCGACGGCCAACAGTATCTCGTCCTTGCTCCAGAAGGCGTTCAGCGGCGGGATGCCCGCCAGCGCCAGCGCGCCGACGGTGAACGCGGCGGAGGTGAGGGGCATGCGCTTTCGCAGGCCGCCCATCCTGCGGATGTCCGTTTCGTCGTGCGCGGCGTGCATGATCGAGCCGGCGGAGAGGAAGAGCATCGCCTTCGCTACGCCGTGCATGAGCAGGTGGAAGATGGCCGCCGTGTAGCCGCCCGCGCCAAGCGCCAGCATCATGAAGCCCAGGTGGCTCATGGTGGAGTAGGCCAGGATGCGTTTCAGGTCCGTCATGACAAGCGCCATGGCCGCGCCCATGAGCGCGGTCACGAGGCCGATGGTCGCGACCGCCATCTGCGCGCTCTCCGCGGCTTCGAACAGCGGGAAGAGCCGGGCCACGAGGAACACGCCCGCGGTCACCATAGTTGCGGCGTGGATGAGCGCGCTCACGGGCGTCGGGCCTTCCATGGCGTCGGGCAGCCACACGTGCAGCGGGAACTGCGCGGACTTCCCCATCGCGCCGAAGAACACGAGGAAGGCACTGGCCGTGACAACCGCCTGGTTCACGCCAGGGTCGCCGAGCGAGTTCATGATCTCGATGATGTCCACGGTGCCGAACTCGACGATGAGCAGCACGACGCCGATGAGGAGGCCGACGTCGCCTATCCGGGTGGTGACGAACGCCTTCTTCGCGGCCTCAGCCGCCGAGCGGCGCTCGAACCAGAAGCCGATGAGGAGGTAGGAGCAGAGGCCCACGAGCTCCCAGGCGACGTAGAGGAGCAGGAGGTTGTCCGCGAGCACCAGCATCAGCATGCTTGCGCTGAAGAGCGAGTGCACGGCGAAGTACCAGCCGATGCGGGGGTCGTCCTCGGTCCCATGGCGCATGTAGCCGAGCGAGTACACCTGCACGATGACCGACACGAACGTGATGAGCGCGAGCATCGCCACCGTGAGGGGGTCGACGATGATGCCCCAACCCACCTCCAACGGCCCGGCGCTGAACCAGTCTCTCGGGAAGTGATACTCGCCAACGCCCCTGCCCAGCATGTCGAACAAGACCGGCCAGACCACGATGAAGGCAACGACGATCGCCAGCACGGAGAGCAGCTTGCCCTGGCCGGGGAGGTAGTGACGGAAGAGCGCAAGGAAGCCGAACGCTCCGAATCCGAACACCGGGATGAGCCACGCTTGTTCCACGCCTAGCCCCTCATCACGTCGATCTCATCGAGGTTCACGCCGCCCCTGTTCTTGAACAGCCGCATGACGATAGCCAGCGCCAACCCGACTTCCGCCGCAGCGATGGTGATGACGAAGACGGCTATCACCTGTCCGGTGGAGGTCCCGAACCCACTGAACGCCCCGAATGCCACCAGTTGGAGGTTCACCGCATTCAGCATCAGCTCGATGGACATGAGCACGAGGACCGCGCTGCGCCGCGCCAGCACGCCGTACAGGCCGATACAGAAGATGGCCGCGCTCAGCAGTTGGAAGTGCAGCAGCGTCATGCGCCCCTCTGACGACGCTGCGCGCGCCTGCGGCTACCGCGGCGCACGGGCTCAGACGTGCTCTCCGGGTCGTCGGCTTCGGGCAGCGTTTCGTCTTCCTCGCGGCCCGCGCGGCCTATGACGACCGCCCCGATGAGGGCCACAAGGAGCACCAGCGACGCTATCTCGAACGGCACGGCCCAGGCCTCGAACAGGTCTCTCGCGAGGGTGCCGAAGGGCACGGGTTGCCGTGTGTTGGTGTTGAACTGTGCGGAGTCCGCCACGAATACCGCCGCCATCAGGCCGAAGAGTCCGGCCGCGGCCAGCGCCGCGAAGGGGCGTCTGCGCGTTTCCGTCTCACCTTCGTATTCTCCGGAGCGGGTCAGCATGAGTGCGAAGAGGATGACGATAATCACCGCGCCGCCGTAGATGAGGAGCTGAACGAGGGCAAGGAACTCCGCGTACAGGAGCACGAAGAGGCCCGCCACGCCGGCCAGTGCGGCGAGCAGAAAGAGCGCGGCGTGCACGATGTTGCGCGTGGTAACGACGCCAAAGGCGGCGAACAGCGTCAGCGTGGCGGCGGCGTAGAAGAGGATGAGGCCCACGCTACTCCCCATCCTCTGCCGGTGTGTCCGCTGAACGCTCGCCCGCAGGAGCCGCCTTCGCCGCGGCGGCGGCAGCCCTCTTCTCAAGTGCGACCCCCGCCACGTTCTTCTCAGGGTTCTCAGGATTCCATCCACTCATGTTCATGTAGCGCCGGCCCTGCTCCAGCAGCAGCGTGAGGTCCGCACGCGAGCCGGCGCGGGCGTAGCTCGCCAGCTCGTGCTCATAGGACATCTCGATCGCGTCGAACGCGCAGACGTCGACGCAGATGCCGCAGAGGATGCAGCGGTTCAGGTTGATCTCGAACTCGTTGATGATCTTGCGCCGGTGGCTCGTCCCGTCGGCGAACTTCGGGTTGTCGTGCATCTGCGCGGACATGCACTGCGTGGGACACTCGCGCACGCACACCATGCACCCGGTGCAGAACGGTTCGTCAGCGGTGTCGTCCATCAGGAGGGCGGGGAAGCCCATGTAGCGCTGCTGCACCGGCAGGTGCTGTTCCGGATAGTGGGCGGTGACCGGCCGTCTGAGCAGCCAGCGCACCGTCGTGAGCATTCCTCTCAATGTTCCTATCATGCTTGTTGACTCTCCGGCGCCGGCCTGCGCCTGCTTGGCTGCACCGTCACGGCCCTCTCCGCGTAACGCTCTGCCGTCGCCACCACGTCCCTGCGTTGCAGGCGCACCTGCACCAGCGCGGCAGCGGCCAGCACCGCCACCGACATGACCGTCAGCGTCCAGGTGGGCCAGCCGTAGAATCGTTGCGCCGCGACGAGGATGACGCTGACGAACCCCAGCGGTATGAGCATCTTCCAACCCACGTTCATCAGCTGGTCTATCCGCAGGCGCGGCAGCGTCGCCCGCACCCAGAAGATAACCACAGCGAGGAAGTAGGTCTTGCCAAGGAAGACCGCCACGGCAGGGACCTGGCCCACGTCACCGAACGGCCACACCCAGCCTCCCAGGAAGAGCAAGGCACCCAGCGCCGCAACGACGAACGTGTTGACGTATTCCGCGAGGAAGAATATGGCCCAGTGGGCACCGCTGTACTCGACGAACGGCCCTCCGACGACCTCCGACTCCGCGAAGTAGATGTCGAAGGGGGTCCTGCCGACCTCCGCCAGCCCCGATATGAAGAACACGGCGAACGCGAGCGGCAGCAGCGCGATGTACGGCACGGCGGCCTGCGCGTCCACCACGTCGGTGAACCGCATGGAGTCGGCGACCATCACCACGCACAGCACGCCCAGGATGAGGGGAATCTCGTAGCTGACGAGCTGCGCCGCGGAGCGGAAGCCTCCGAGGATCGCGTACTTGCTGTTGGAACTCCACCCGGCCAGTATCAGGCCGACGATGCTCAGCACCGAGACCGCGATGAAGAAGAAGATGCCGAGGTCCAGGCTCCGGACGACGAGGTCCTGCCCGATCGGGATCGTGAGCCAGACGACGAAGCTGGGCACGAACACCAGAAGGGGCGCCACGTAGAAGATGGCCCTGGACGACGACCCCGGCGCGACGTCTTCCTTCATCAGCAGCTTGATGCCGTCCGCCACGACCTGAAGGAGGCCGAACGGGCCCACACGAGTAGGGCCCACTCGCCCCTGCATCCGCCCCAGTTGCTTGCGCTCCAGCCAGACCAGAGAGATGCCAAGCGTCGTTACGAGCGTGAGCAGTGCGAACAGCACAATCACGATCTTCCCAACGGTGAGGAAGGTGACGTCGTCACCCGGTTCGCCGAGCAGCGCCAATGCGAGCGTGAAGACCGCGACGAGGACGCCCACGCCGACGAGCAACACCACCGCTATGCCAAGCTGGACGGGCTTCGACCTCACCGGTCCACCTCGCCCAGTACGATGTCCAGCGACCCGAGGATGGCCACGGCGTCCGCGATGTAGGCGTCGCGCATCATCGGCCGCAGCGCCACGAGGTTGCAGAAGGAGGGGGGGCGGACCTTGACGCGGTACGGCTTGTCCGTGCCGTCGCTGACGAGGAAGACGCCGATGTCCCCACGCGGGTTCTCCCCGTGCACGTACACCTCGCCCTTCGGAGGACGGGCGATGCGCCGCGTCTGGGCCATCACCGGGCCTTCCTCCATCTGGTCCAGGCACTGGCGCACCATGGAGAGCGACTCGTAGCACTCCAGGACGCGCATGTAGTAGCGGTCCCAGCAGTCGCCGTTCTCCCCCACCGGCACCTTGTAGGAGAGGTAGGGGTAGACCTCGTACGGGTAGTCCTTGCGGACGTCGTACGCCACGCCGCTCGCGCGCAGGCCGGGGCCCGTCAACCCGCAGGAGAGGGCCGTGGGGACGTCGATCACGCCGACGCCCCTCGTCCGCGCGAGGAAGACCTCGTTGAAAGTCAGGAGCCGGTCGACCTCTTCGACGCCGCGCTCGACATCGTCCGTCAGCGCCCGGACACGCGGGACGAAGTCGGGCGGCACGTCCTCCTTCACCCCACCGATGCGGATGAAGTTGTGCATCATGCGCGCGCCGGTAACGGACTCGAACAGGTTCTGGATGCGCTCCCGCTCCCGGAACCCGTACATGATGGGGGTCATGGCGCCCAGGTCTATGGCGTAGGTGCCAATGAAGAGCAGGTGACTCGCCAGCCGGTTCAGCTCCGCGAGGACCACGCGGATGTACTGCCCGCGCTCAGGCGGTTCGATGCCCATGAGCCGCTCGGCTGCCCGGCAGAAGATGAGCTCGTTGTTCAGGTTGGCGACGTAGTCCAGCCTGTCGAACAGCGTGATGACCTGACCGTAGCTCTCGTTCTCCGCGAGCTTCTCAGAACCGCGGTGGAGGTACCCGATGTGGGGCGTCACGTCCACAACGTGTTCGCCATCCACCGTCAGCACCATGCGGAACACGCCGTGGGTCGCCGGATGCTGCGGCCCCATGTTCAGCATCATGTCTACGGTCTCGTATGTCTGCCCGGTGGTCACCGAACCGTCTACCACTCCTCGTAGTCGTGCAGCGGGAAGCTGCGAAGGCCCGGATGGCCCTCAAAGCCTTCGAACAGGATCAGGGGAGAGAGGTCCGGGTTGCCGTCGAACTCCACGCCGAACAGGTCGTGGGTCTCCCGTTCGTACCAGCCCGCGGCCTCCCACACACCGGTGAGCGAGTTCACGCGCGCCTCGTCCGGCGGAAGGTCCACCTTGAGCAGCGCCTTATGCCCGTTCCCCAGCGAGAAGAGCACGTAGTTGAGCTCTATCCGCTCCTCGTAGTCCACGGCGAAGAGGCAGTGGAGCATGTCCATCCGCAGGTTGGGACTTCGCACGCAGGAGTCCACTGCGCGGGTGAGGTCCTCCCGCGCGACACGCACCCACGGAATGTCCTCGCGCCCCCCGGACTCGATCGCCATGTCGCGAAGCACCAGACGGAGCGCACCTGCCGTGCGCTCTCCCTGAGCGTCGAGCACCTCAGCGGCCACCTCCACGGGCGGCCCGCGGTGCGCGGCAGGGCGCGGCGCGGCCTGCTCCTCAGGAGGCTGCTGCTCAGTCATGGTTCTCCTCGACGGCAGCCTCAGGAGCCTCTTGCGACGGCGATCCCACCACCACCGGAGCGCTCCGCACGCCTTCCCTGGCGTCGCGCTTGATCTTCTGCTGCAGCTTGACGATGCCGTCCATCAACGCCTCTGGACGCGGGGGACAGCCCGGAACGTATACGTCCACCGGCACGAGGTGGTCGACGCCCATGACGACGCTGTAGGAGCGATAGTAGGGCCCGCCGCTTGTGGCGCACGTCCCCATCGCTATCACCCACTTCGGATCCGGCATCTGCTCGTAGAGCAGCTTGATGGGCTCAGCCATCTTCTTCACGACCGTCCCCGCAACGATCATCACGTCCGACTGCCGGGGCGACGGCCACGTGACGACGCCGAACCTGTCCAGGTCGTGATGCGCCATGTGCGTCGAGATCATCTCGATGGCGCAGCAGGCAAGCCCGAAGGTAAGGGTCCAGAGCGAGTTGCTCCGTCCCAGGGCCGCGAGGTCGTCCAATCGAGCGGTAACGACGCCCGGCGCGGCGCTCTTTATGAGGTTGGCGGCTGGGGTGTTCCCCTTGTCCGTGGAGATGGCTCCGCCTTCGTCTGAGTCGAAGAAGCGCCCGCCCGCGGGCCGCTCCCAGGAGGATGGCCGGAAGACCGGCAACGCCTGCCCGCGTTCTACCTCCATCGCAGCACCCCCTTGCGCCAAGCGTACACGACCCCCAGCAGCAGGACCGCGATGAACAGCATCATCGCGTAGAACACGTAGCCCGGAATCCCCTCGTCCGCGAAGACGACCGCCCACGGGAACAGGAACACGGCCTCGACGTCGAAGATGAGGAAGAGGATGGCGAAGATGTAGTAACGCACGTTGAACTGCGTCCAGTTCAGCGGCGTGGGGAGGATGCCGGACTCGTAGGAGATGCCCTTCGTCTTGGAAGGCCTTCGGGGAGAGAGTAAAGCCGAAGCGGCGAGCATCAGGCCCATGGCCACGATGCCGACCACAAACGCAAGTACGACAGCCGTCCAGTTGACGGCATAAGCCTCTGGGGCCATGCGCTCCTCAGGGAAAGGGAACCTGCCCTCCGCTCTCTCCCACGCGGCAACCCGCGCGCTGGAAGCGGTCTCCCGACTCCCTATCTTCCCGTCGACCCCCCCAGCCTGTCAACGTCAGGACGCGGCGTCCCGCTCCATGATCGTCCCCATGTCCTTGTCGCCGCGTCCGCTCATGCAGACCAGCACGGCGCCGTCCCTTCCGAGCTCCGCCGCGAGCGACTGCACGGTGTACGCCAACGCATGGGACGACTCCAGCGCAGGGATGATGCCCTCCAGTTGGCACGTGAGCCGGAAGGCCGCAACCGCCTCGTCGTCGGTGACGTTCACGTACTCCGCCCTTCCACTGTCGCGAAGCCAGGCGTGTTCCGGACCGACGCCAGGGTAGTCCAGGCCCGCCGAGATGCTGTGCGTCTCGTGTATCTGGCCATCGCCGTCCTGCACTATGTACGACATCGACCCGTGGAGCACACCCACACTGCCGCCACCGATGGAGGCCGCGTGCCGCCCCGTTTCCACGCCTTCGCCGCCCGCCTCGACTCCAATGAGGCGGACGCTCTCGTCCGGGATGAACGCGTAGAACTGCCCCATGGAGTTGGAGCCGCCCCCGACACAAGCCACGACAGCATCCGGCAGCCGACCGGCTTGCGCCAGCATCTGCTCCCGCGACTCGCGCCCGATCACCGATTGCAGATCGCGCACCATCATGGGGTAGGGGTGGGGACCCACCACACTTCCGATGATGTAGTGCGTGTCCCGGACGTTCGTCACCCAGTCCCGGATCGTCTCGCTTATGGCCTCTTTCAGGGTGCGGCTTCCGGCGGTAACGGGTCGCACCTCGGCGCCCAGCATCCCCATCCGGTAGACGTTGGGGGCCTGGCGGCGCATGTCCTCTTCACCCATGTAGACCACACAGTCGATACCGAGCAGGGCACAGACCGTGGCCGTAGCGACGCCGTGCTGCCCTGCGCCTGTCTCTGCCACGATGCGCCGCTTGCCCATGCGCTTCGCGAGCAGTCCCTGCCCCAGGGCGTTGTTGATCTTGTGTGCGCCGGTATGCGCCAGGTCCTCTCGTTTGAGGTATATCCCGGCGCCGCCTGCGTACTCAGTGAGGCGGCGCGCGTGATGCAACGGGGTCGGGCGGCCCACATAATCGTGCAGCAGCTGCGCCAATTCGTCCTGGAAGGCAGCGTCCGCCCGGGCCTCCTCCCACGCCTCGGACAGCTCCGTCAGCGCGGGTATAAGCGTCTCCGGCACATACCGGCCGCCGTAACGGCCGTAACGGCCTTTCTCGTCCGGGAAGGTCGTCACGTCAGCGCCTGCCCAGGAGGCGGGCGAGCCCGCCCTTCTTCCTTCGCACGTCGACTGCCCGCACTGCTTCCACGAACGCCCGCACCCTGGCCGGGTCCTTCTCCCCGTCCGTCTCCACTCCGCTGGATACGTCCACACCCCACGGGCGAACGCGCTCAACAGCCTCCTGCACGTTGTCGGGCGACAGGCCCCCGGCCAGGCTCATCTCGAATGCGCCCGCCAGGTCGGCAGCGAGATCCCAGTCGAACTGTCTCCCTGTGCCGCCGTATTCCCCGGGCACCTGCGCGTCCAGCACTATCCGGTGCCCCGCCAGCGCATGGCGCTGCTGCAACACCATGATGCGCGGCATCTGCGCCGCAACCGGTATCTCCGCGTCGATGCTGATCACCTTGTAGACCGGAACGCCCAACTGCGTCGCGTACTCCACGCCCTCGCTCCCGCACAGTTGGACAGCGTCCAGGCCAACAGACACTACGGTCTGCCGCACCTCGTCCAGCGGCTGGTCCGCAAACAGGCCGACTACGAGGGGCAGCGCCCGGACGGACGCACGGACCTCGTCGAGCAGGGTACGCGCCTCATCCGTCGCCATCCGTCTGCGGGCCGACGGCACGAACACGAGCCCGACCGCGTCGGCTCCCGCGTCGACCGCCGCCTGCAACGGTTCGATGGAGCGGAAGCCACATACCTTCACGTGTGTCACGCCTGCACCCCTGCCAGTTCCCGCACCTTCTCCCCCACGTCGGGAGCGGTCATCAGCGCCTCGCCCACCAGTATGCCATGAACCCCGGTCTCCCGGAGTGCTGCGACGTCCTCCCTGGAGTTGATGCCGCTCTCCGCAACGACCATCCGTCCCTGCGGTATGAGGGGGCGCAGCCGGGCCGACAGCGTGATGTCCACCTGGAAAGTGCGGAGGTCGCGATGGTTGATGCCGATAATCTCCGCTCCCGCGTTCAACGCCGTCTCCAACTCGTGTTCGTCGTGTACTTCAACCAAGCACTGCAGCCAGATCCGCTGCGCCGCGTCCAGCAACTCCCGCAACTGTTCCGGCGAGAGCGCCGCAACGATGAGGAGCGCAGCGTCCGCCCCGTTGGCGCGCGCCTCCAACAGTTGGTACGGATCGAACAAGAAGTCCTTCCGGAGGACCGGCACGCCCTCCGACCCGACTGCGGCCTTCACCGCTGCGAGGTGTTCGAGGCTGCCCTGAAAGTGGTCGACCTCCGTAAGGACGGATATCGCAGCCGCACCGTTCGCGGCGTACGTGTTCGCCAGTGCCACCGGGTTGTACTCCGGTGCGAGCAACCCCCTGGATGGGGACGCCTTCTTGGTCTCCGCGATCAGACGGATACGGTCGCCCCAAAGCGCGCCGGACAGGTTGAGCGGGAACGGCGTGTCCCGCACCCGCGATTCCAACTCCGAGAGCGGCGTCTCACGCTGGCGCCTGGCGAGTTCGGCGCGTTTCGCCTCCAGTATCTTGTCGAGGATAGTGCCGGTGGCGCTCATGGTTCACATTACGTCAGGGACCGGGTCAACTCCGCCAGCTGCCCCAACTTCTCCAGCGCCGCGCCCGAGTCTATCGCCGACCGGGCCATGGCAACTCCAGATTGCAGGTCGCCAGCCGCTCCTCGAACGACAAGCGCTGCCGCCGAGTTCAGCAGCACCATGTCCTTCTCCGGCGAATCGCCCGCCGAGAGTGCACGCGCAAACTTCGCTCGTGCCTCGTCCACTCCGTCGATCTGCAGGTCCGCGAGGTCCCCGCGAGGCAGTCCCACCTCTTCAGGCGTCAGCGTGAAGTGCCGCACCCCCTCAGCCGAGACTTCCCACACCTGCGATGCAGCGGTCGTGGTCAACTCGTCGAGCCCGTCGTCCCCCCGCACCACCCACGAACGCTCCGTGCCGAGGGCACCGAGCACGTGCGCCATCAGTTCGGCAACATCGTACGGCGCGTCCGCGGGCTGCGCGACGCCCAACAGCTGGTAGAGCGCTCCCGCCGGGTTCGTCAACGGGCCGAGGAAGTTGAAGACCGTACGGATGCCCAGCTCGCGGCGGGGAGGACCCGCGAACCGCATGGCGGGGTGGAACGCCGGCGCGAACATGAAGCCCACGCCCACCTCGTCGATGCAACGCGCCACCGCCTCCGGGCCCAGTTCCAGTTTCACGCCGTTCGCGTCAAGGATGTCCGCCGCGCCTACACTGCCAGAAGCAGCGCGGTTCCCGTGCTTGGCCACCTTCACGCCTGCCGCGGCCACCGTGAGCGCCGAGGCCGTGGAGACGTTGAACGTGCGGAGTCCGTCGCCGCCCGTGCCCACCACGTCCAGCAGTTGTCCATCCGTTTCAACGCGGAGCGCCTTCTGACGCATGACACGCGCCATGCCGCTCAGTGTCTCGACTGTCTCACCGGTGAAGCGCAGCGCGACCAGAAACGCGCCGATCTGCGCGGGCGTAGCTTCACCCGTCATGATGTCTTCCGCCACCGCGGCAGACTCTTCCTCAGACAGCGCGTGCCGCGCCACCAGTTTCCCGATCGCTTCCTGAATCACGGCCTGTCCTCCCTGGAGCCACGGCGGCCCTCCACGACGCGCATGTCCTCCAACAGCCCTTGCTCGGCTGCGGCCGCCTGCGCCTTCGTGGGGGGCTCTTCGGTAGGAGCCACCGGGCCTGACACGAGCGTGCCCTTGATGAGCACGCGGCAGTGGCCTTCCTGCGTGGGGATGACGGTGATCTCCATGACCTTATGCTCCGGGCGCATCGGCTCTCGCAGGCGGTTCATTCCAAGCCCTCCGAGCAGCACAGCCACCAACAGGGGGAAGGAGACGATGGCCCGGTCGCCTCCTATATCACGGGCCATCATCACCAGCAGCACCAGCGTCATCGCCACGGCCGCCGCCAGCATGATCTTCCCGTTCCTCCTGCGGAGTGCGGCCGGCGACCGGTCCAGGCTGGCGATCACGCGCAGGCTCCCGTCCTCCCTCTCCGCGACCGGTTCGATCGGCCGATAGCCGAGCGTCCGGAGCCGCTCGCGGGCGGTCTCGAACGCTTCACCGGGGGGGACGTCCATCGTCATCTCATCCCACACCGGTCTGCTGGTGAAGTCAGGGATGGTCATGACCTGGCCTCGATGAAGTTCCGCAGGAGCTCTTTGCCGCTCTGCGTCATGATCGATTCCGGGTGAAACTGGATGCCTTCCACGGCGAACTCCTTGTGCCGCACACCCATTATCACCCCACTCTCGCTTCTTGCCGTCACTTCGAGTGCCTCCGGCGTAGATTCAGGTTCGATGGCAAGTGAGTGGTAGCGTATGCCCTGCAAGGGATTCGGCAGGCCCGCGAAGACGCCCCTGCCGTCGTGCGTTATCGAACTCATCTTCCCGTGTACTATCTCTCCTGCGCCACTCACCAGGCCGCCATATGCTACACCGATGCACTGATGACCGAGGCAAACCCCCAGAATCGGCGTGCGTCCGCCGAAGCACCGAACGACATCCGTCGAAACGCCCGCCTCCTCCGGCGTGCACGGCCCAGGCGATATGACGATGCGCTCCGGCGCCATCTGCTCGATCTCGTCCAGCGTGACCGCGTCGTTCCGCACCACACGCACGTCGGCGCCCAGTTCGCACAGGAACTGGTAGAGGTTGTAGGTGAAACTGTCGTAGTTGTCGATGAGCAATAGCATCGGTGCCTCCCGCACGCCCCGGAGGGCTATGCTTCGCCCCCCGCATCCGCCCGGGCGATGGCCCGCAGCAGCGCGTTCATCTTGTAGAACGATTCCATGCGTTCCGCCTCCGGGTCCGAGTCGAACACCACTCCTCCTCCGGCCTGAAGGTACGCCTTGCCGTCCTTCACCACCATCGTGCGGATGGCGATGGCTGTGTCCATATTGCCGGAGAAGCTGAAGTAGCCAACCGCGCCCGCGTACACTCCCCGTCGCTCACGCTCCAGTTCCGAGATGATCTGCATCGCCCGAATCTTCGGCGCGCCCGACACCGTGCCCGCCGGAAAGCAAGCCCGCAGCGCATCGAAGGCCGACCTGTCCTCCCGCAGTTGCCCGGTTACATGGGACACGAGGTGCATCACATGCGAGTAACGTTCCACCTCCAGCATCTGCGTTACCTGCACCGTCCCCGGCTTGCTGACCCGGCCAATATCATTGCGTCCGAGGTCGAGCAGCATGATGTGCTCCGCTCGCTCCTTCTCATCCGCCAGCAGCTCCTCCTCCAAGGCCGCGTCCTCACTGGCATTCTTCCCTCGACGGCGCGTTCCCGCAATGGGATGCGTCTCTACGAGGCCGTCCTCCGCCCGAACCAACATCTCAGGCGAGGCCCCCACGATCGCGAAGTCGTCCAGCCACAGGTAGTACATATAAGGCGACGGGTTGACCGCCCGGAGCGATCGATAGAGGTCGAATGCCTTTGACGCGACCTGCAACTCCACCCTCTGCGACGGCACAACCTGGATGATGTCGCCCGCAACGATGTACTCACGGGAACGCTCAACCATCCCGTGGTACTCGCCGGGCGTCTTGTTGGAATGCTCCAGGTGTTCCATCCCTGAACCGCCCGCGGACTGTCCCCCGGCGGAACCTCCCGCAAGCTGCTCCTGCCGCTGGAGCGGACGCGCCAAACGCTCTACCAGTTCATCCACGCGTTGCGCGGCATGGGCATACGCCTCATCAGGCGACCCGTCCACGTACGCCGTCGCGACGACCTGGATGCAGTGCCGCAGGTGATCGAAAACGAGGAGGGAGTCCGTAAAGAGGAAGACGGACTCCGGCAGTCCTTGCGGGTCCCGCTCCGCCATGGACGCGGACGGCTCGAAGTAGTGCACCGTCTCGTAGGAGAGATAGCCAACCGCACCCCCCACGAACCGCGGCAGGCCGTCGACCTGCGCGGGACGGAAGCGGTTCAACTCGGCCTCCACTGCGAGGAGCGGGTCGCCGGGGCCGTCCGGCTCGCCCTCTCCCGTACGCAGGACACGGTAGGGCTCTGTCCCCATGAAACTGAACCGCGCCATCCGCTCGCCGCCTTCGACGCTCTCCAGCAGGAATGACACACTCTCGCCGCCACCCGTGATCTTGAGGTATGCGGAGACGGGCGTCTCGAGGTCAGCCACGACCTCCCGGTAGACCGGGATCAGGTTGTACCCTTCCCGCGCCAGGCGCCTGAACTCATCGATTGTCGGAACGTAGTCCGCCATCTCTCCCTTCCTCGTGGACATGAAAATAGCCCCGCCTCATACAAGGGGCGGGGCTACCGCGGTGCCACCCTTACTTTTCCCTTCGCAACGTGAAGGGACTCTTTCCGGCACGGCCGCCCTGCAGCGGGTTATGCCGACCGCCTGTAACGTGGCGGGCCCGTCGGCGCCTACTTCCTGCCATACAGGTTTCGGACCGAGGCTCAGGGGTCCATTCGTCCTTCGCGCAGGCGCCGGCTCTCACCAAACCCGGCTC
Organism: Dehalococcoidia bacterium; assembly: GCA_034423175.1. Classification (GTDB taxonomy): domain Bacteria; phylum Chloroflexota; class Dehalococcoidia; order Lucifugimonadales; family Australimonadaceae; genus Bin16. The sequence goes on along the minus strand of DAOUJA010000078.1, from coordinate 80,799 downwards.
TCTGAAGCCCCGCCAGAAGGAGTACTACTCCCCATCTCAGCCTGTACAGGAGTGATTATCCGGCAGCGAGCCGGAGTGTGTCAATCGCCGCAGGAGTCCGGCCTGCCCGCGCGAGGCCGTTGCGCCACTCCTGAGGAGCAGTGCATAGCGACGGGCGCGCGGGCGGGCCCGTGGGGGGAGCGGGGCCACGTGCGGGAGCGGAGCCCTTTTACCACGGGGCGGAATCTGCTACTCTTGGAACCTGCTACTTCTGTAGAGTACATGCACCCGTAAGGTCGAGCAGCGTTCTCCTCCTCCAGGCTCCCACGTCACAAGGAGGAGAGGCGCACTGTTTGCGTTGAACGCCAAGAGGCCGAGGAGTAAGCGGTGACAAAAGTTTGGAAAGGCGAGCCCTTTGGGCTGTACCGTCCCGAATTCGAGCACAGCGCCTGCGGAGTAGGCGTCGTGGCGAACGTTCGAGGCGTAAAGTCCAATGAGATCGTTCGGAACGGGCTCGAGGTGTTGACCAACCTCGCGCACCGCGGCGCTGCAGGCAGCGACCCCGAGACCGGCGACGGCGCCGGGATGCTGCTCCAGATGCCGCATGAGTTCCTGCGCCGCGAAGCTGCGAAGCTGGGGATCGATCTTCCGGAACCCGGCGGCTACGCGGTCGGCGTCGTGTTTCTGCCGCAAGACAGCGCAGAGCGGGAGGCGTGCGAGGCAATCGTCGAGCGCGCCATCGAACAGGAGGGGCAGCAGTTCCTCGGCTGGCGTGACGTGCCCGTGGACCCGTTTGTCATCGGATACGTCGCCCGGGAGTGTCAGCCGGTGATCCGCCAGCTATTCATCGGTATGGGCCCCGGATCGGACTCCGCGGCGTTCGAGCGCAAGCTCTTCGTGATCCGCAAGGTCGCTGAGCGCGAAGTCCTCGACGCGGGGCTTTCCGGCGGAGGCGAGTTCTACGTCTGCAGCCTGTCCTCGAAGCTGGTTGTCTACAAGGGCTTGCTCATGGGCACCCAGCTCGGAGGTTTCTACAAGGATCTGGCCGACCCGCTCGTGGCGAGTTCATTCGCGCTTGTGCACTCGCGCTTCAGCACCAACACCCTGGGCTCATGGAAGCTGGCACACCCCTACCGCTACATCGTCCACAACGGCGAGATCAACACGCTGCGTGGCAACATCAACTGGATGGTGGCGCGCCAGAACGCCATGGCCTCGCCGGAATTCGGGGACGATCTCGACAAGCTGTTCCCCATCATCTGGCCGGGCCAGAGCGACACCGCATGCATCGACAACGCCTACGAACTCATGCTGCACACCGGGCGCCCGTTGCACCACACGATGATGGCGCTGATCCCCGAGGCCACAGGTCCGAAGGTCCAGATGTCACAGGACAAACGCGACTTCTACGACTACCACGCCTGCCTCGTCGAGCCCTGGGATGGCCCGGCCCTCATCGCCTTCACCGACGGAGACCGCGTTGGCGCGGTGCTCGACCGCAACGGACTGCGCCCCTTCCGCTACCTGGTCACGACCGACGACAAGTTGGTCATGGCCTCGGAGGTGGGGGTTCTCGACATCCCGCCTGAGAAGGTACTGTTCAAGGAGCGCATCCACCCCGGCCGGATGTTCCTGATGGACCCGGAGCGCGGCGGCATCGTCGACGACGCCACGATCAAGTCGGAGTTGTCAGCGCGCCAGCCCTACGGCGAGTGGCTGCGGGACAACCTGGTGCACCTGGACGCGCTTCCAGACCCTGAGCCCAGCCGCAACGGCCGCCATGCGCTCAACGAGGAGTCGTTGGTCGACCTGCAGCAGGCGTTCGGGTATACGCATGAGGACCTCCGCATCCTGCTGGAGCCAATGGCGGTCAACGGTGCGGAGCCCACCGGTTCCATGGGCAACGACGCCGCTCTCGCCGTACTCTCCGATCGCCCGCAACTCCTGTTCGCCTACTTCAAGCAGCTCTTCGCCCAGGTGAGCAACCCGCCGCTGGACGCGATCCGCGAGGAGCTCGTGACGTCGGTCAGCATCAACCTCGGCGCTCAGCGCAATCTCTTCGAGGAGACGCCCCTTCACGCTCGTCAACTCCGGCTGCCCAGCCCTGTTCTCACTGAGCGGGAGCTCGAGAAGATCAAGGCGGTCGACCGGCCCGGCATCAAGGCGGCAACGCTGTCGCTTCTCTTCTCTGCCGACGAAGGGGCGGGCGCGATGGACCGCGCGATGGACGCATTGCGCCGGGGCGCGTCGGAGGCCATCGAAGCCGGTTGTACGATCCTGGTCCTCTCCGACCGGGGCGTGGGGCCGCATCACGCGGCGATCCCCAGCCTGCTGGCGACCTCCGGCGTGCATCACCATCTCATTCGCGAGGGCGAGCGCACCAAAGTGGGAATCGTCGTAGATAGCGCTGAGCCGCGCGAGATAGCCCACCTGGCGTTGCTGATCGGCTATGGCGCGGGGGCAGTCTGCCCGTATCTCACGTTGGAGACGCTTGAGCAAATGCACCGCCAGGGTCTCTTCCCCGAGGGGATGGACGCGACGGAGGCGGTGTACAACTACGTCAAGGCGGCAAACAAGGGCCTTCTGAAGGTGATCTCCAAGATGGGGATCTCCACGATACACAGCTACCACGGGGCTCAGATCTTCGAGGCGGTCGGGCTGAGCCAACGGCTGGTGGACGAGTACTTCACATGGACGGCTTCCCGTATAGGGGGCATCGACACCGACGCTATCGAGGCAGACGTGCTGGCCCGCCACGCGCGCGCCTTCCCCAAGGTTGCGATCGACGCGACGCTCGACCTAGACCCGGGCGGTTTCTACTACTGGCGCCGCGACGGGGAATACCACATGTGGAACCCGGACACCATCGCGAAGCTGCAATACGCGAGCAGGATGAACGACACCCGCGCGTACCGCGATTTCGCGGAGCTCGCCAACGGCTACGAACGCCGCCTCTGCACACTGCGGGGCTTGCTCGACTTCAAGACCCTGGCCCAGCCCATCCCGATCGACGAAGTCGAGCCCGCCGTCGAAATCGTCAAACGTTTCGCAACGGGCGCAATCTCCCTCGGCTCCATCAGCCGCGAGGCGCACGAATCGCTGGCAATCGCGATGAACCGCATCGGCGCGCGCAGCAACAGCGGCGAGGGCGGCGAGGACTACCGCCGCTACGCCCCCGACTCGAACGGAGACCGCCGGCACAGCGCCATCAAGCAGGTGGCGTCCGGGCGCTTCGGCGTCACGACGAACTACCTGGTCAACGCATCCGACCTGCAGATCAAGATGGCACAGGGGGCCAAGCCGGGCGAGGGTGGACAGTTGCCGGGCCACAAGGTGGATGAGTACATCGGCTGGGTACGTCACTCTACACCAGGTGTAGAGCTGATCTCGCCTCCACCCCACCACGACATCTACTCCATCGAGGACCTGGCCCAGCTGATCCACGACTTGAAGAACGCCAACCCGCACGCCCGCATCCACGTGAAGCTGGTGGCGGAAGTGGGCGTCGGCACCATCGCTGCGGGAGTATCGAAGGCGCACGGAGACGTTGTGCTCATCAGCGGCGACACCGGAGGCACCGGGGCATCGCCCGAGTCATCAATCAAGCATGCCGGGTTGCCATGGGAGCTTGGCATCGCCGAAACGCAGCAGGTGCTCGTCCAGAACAACCTCCGCGGCCGGATCGTGGTGCAGACCGACGGCCAGATAAAGACGGGCCGCGACGTCGCGATCGCCTGTCTCCTCGGGGCCGAAGAATTCGGCATCGCGACCGCCTCCCTGGTTACGCAGGGCTGCATCATGTTGCGCAAGTGTCACCTCAACACCTGCTCGGTAGGCGTCGCGACGCAGGACCCGGAGCTGCGGAAGCGGTTCGCGGGCCAACCCGAGCACCTCATCAACTACTTCTTCTTCGTGGCGGAGGACCTGCGGGAGATCATGGCGCAGCTCGGGTTCCGCACGGTCAACGAGATGGTGGGCCGAGTCGACATCCTCGAGACCGGGTCCGTCATCGACCACTGGCGGAAGACGAAGAACATCGACCTGACCGACCTGCTCACGAAGCCGGAGGCACCGGACTCCGTCGCCCGTTTCCACTGCGAGGACCAGGACCACGGCCTCGAGCGGGCGCTCGACCACGAACTGATCGCGCGTTCACAACGGGCGCTCTCGCACGGCGAGCCGGTCACCTTCGAGTTGCCGATCCGCAATGCCAACCGGACCGTCGGCACGATGCTCAGCGGCGAGATAGCCCAGCGCTACGGCGAGGACGGGTTGCCCGACGGTACCATCACCGTCACGTTCACCGGCTCCGCAGGCCAGAGCTTCGGGGCATTCCTCGCCAAAGGCATCGCGTTCACGCTGGAGGGCGACTCCAACGACTATTTCGGCAAGGGCGTCTCCGGCGGGCGGCTGGTAGTGGTCCCTCCCCGGCAGTCGACGTTTGTGGCCGAGGAGAACATCATCGTCGGCAACGTGGCCATCTACGGCGCCACGGGCGGCGAGGTGTTCATCCGCGGTCTGGCGGGCGAGCGCTTCGGTGTCCGCAACAGCGGCGCGCACGCGGTGATCGATGGCGTGGGCGACCACGGCTGCGAGTACATGACCAGCGGGCGCGTGGTAGTGCTGGGCCCGACAGGCCGGAACTTCGCCGCAGGGATGAGCGGCGGCATCGCGTACGTCTTCGACGAAGCGGGCGACTTCGACGTGCGCTGCAACCAGGAGCTCGTAGACCTCGAGCCGGTGGTCGAGCCAGAGGACATCGAGGAACTCCGCGAGATGGTCCAAAAACACCACAAGTACACAGGCAGCGCCAACGCGGCGCGCGTCCTGGACGACTGGGACGCATTTCTGACGAAGTTCGTCAAGGTCTACCCGAAGGACTACCGTCGCGTGATCGAAGCGGGGAAGCAAGCGGCGCTCCAAGCGGTCGGCAGTGGGTAAGGTAACAGGATTTCTGGAATTCGAACGGGAGCCCCCTGAGCGCCGGCCCGCCGGAGAGCGAACGAAGGACTACCGCGAGATCTACGAGGCGTGGTCCGACGACAAGTCTCGGGTTCAGGCCGCGCGCTGCATGAACTGCGCGCTTCCTTTCTGCCACAAGGGTTGCCCGCTGGGCAATCTCATCCCCGACTGGAACGACCTGGTGTACAAGGGTCGTTGGCAGGACGCGCTGGCAGCGTTGCATGCAACCAACAACTTCCCCGAGTTCACGGGCCGGATCTGCCCTGCGCCCTGCGAGGCCTCCTGCGTGCTCTCCATCAACGAGGAGCCCGTCACGATCGAGTACATCGAGAAGGCCATCGTGGACCGCGGCTTCGACGAGGGATGGATGACGCCGCATCCGCCCGAGAAGCGGACCGGCAAGCATGTCGCTGTCGTCGGGTCCGGTCCCGCCGGGCTGGCCGCCGCCGTCCAGTTGAACCGGGCCGGGCACCTAGTCACGGTTTTCGAGCGTGACGAGTACGTGGGCGGGCTGCTCACGCTCGGCATCCCCGACTTCAAGCTGGACAAGAGCGTCGTCAATCGACGCGTCGAACTCATGGCAGCGGAGGGAATCGAATTCCGCACGAGTTGCAACGTGGGCGTGGACGTTCCCGCCGACGATCTGCTGCGCGAGTACGACGCCGTTTGCCTGACCGGCGGGTCTACGATCGCCCGCCGGTTGAATGTCCCGGGCGAGGAACTCGTGGGCGTACACCTGGCAGTTGACTACCTGACCCAACAGAACAGGATCAATCGCGGTGCTGAAGTGCCTCCCGAGCAGCGCATCACAGCCGAGGGCAAGCGGGTCATGATCCTGGGGGGCGGCGACACCGGCGCCGACTGCCTTGGAACCGCCCACCGCCAGGGCGCGGAGGCGGTGGTGCAATGGGAGATCCTTCCGGAACCGCCCGTGTCGAGGTCGAAGAACAATCCGTGGCCCCTGTGGCCCCTCGTCCTGCGCAGCTCCGCGGCCCACGAGGAAGGCGGCGTTCGCGACTATTCCATCCTCACGAAGCGTCTGTCTGGCAGCAACGGCCACGTCGAGCGACTCCACGCAGCCCGCATCGAATGGGGTCCGCCAGATGAGACGGGCCGACCCACGATGACCGAGATACCCGGCAGCGAGTTCGAGTTGGAGGCGTCGCTGGTGCTGCTCGCGCTGGGCTTCCTGCACCCCCAGCACGAGGGCATGCTGGAGCAGCTTGGCGTTGAGCTCGACGGGCGAGGCAACGTCAAGACAGACGTGTCCAAGATGACCAGCGTGCCCGGCGTGTTCGCCGCAGGAGACATGGCGCGAGGCCAGTCGCTGGTCGTGTGGGCAATCGCAGAGGGACGGCAGGCCGCCCACGGCATCGACGCCTACCTCATGGGGGCCACGGCGCTCCCGTCCGTGGACCTACGCAGCTGGGCGTAGCTGCGCCGGCAACCGTCTCCTCACAGGATGGGAAGGTAGCGCTTCATCTCGTAGTCGGTTACCGCGAACCGGTAACCCTCCCATTCGATGCGCTTGTTCTCAAGCAGGGAGTTGAAGGTGTGCGCCCCGAGCGCTTCCCGAAGCACTGTGCCGGCCTCCGCTTCGGCCAGCGCCTCGTACAGGCTGCCCGGAAGGCGGGTTATGCCAAGCCGCGCGCGCTCCACCTCGGAGAGCGCGTCCACATCCACGTCCGTGGAGCCCGCCAGCGGATAGGCATTCTGCACCCCGGCGAGCCCGGCCGTCAGGATCGCGGCGAACGCGAGGTACGGGTTGCAGGCGGGGTCAGGCAAGCGGAACTCGATACGGACCGACGCCTCCTTCCCCGGACGATACGCGGGCACGCGTACGAGGTTCGACCGGTTAACGGCAGCCCAGGTCGCGTACACCGGCGCCTCATAGCCGGGTGTCAGGCGCTTGTAGGAGTTCACCCACTGATTGCACACGCACGCAATCTCGCCTGCGTGCCGCAGCAGGCCCGCGATGAAGTGCCTGCCGACAGCGGAGAGCTTATGCTCCTCCTCCGGGTCGTAGAAGGCATTCACGCCGCCCTGGAACAGCGACATGTTTATGTGCATGCCATTGCCATTCTGGTCCTGGAAGGGCTTGGGCATGAACGTGGCGTACACCTGGTTACCCATCGCCACTTCCTTCACCACCTGGCGGTAGGTCATCACCGCATCCGCCATCGTGAGTGCGTCCGTGTGGCGCAGGTCTATCTCGTGTTGACCGTTGGCAACCTCGTGGTGGCTGTACTCCACCGGGATGCCCATCTCCTCGAGCGAGAGCACCGTCTGCCGCCGGAGGTCGGCGCCCTTGTCGAGCGTGGTCGTGAGGTCGAAGTAGCCCCCGGCGTCGAGCGGCTCCGGCTCCTCGACGGACTTCAGGTAGAAGTGCTCCATCTCCGGGCCAACCTGGAACTCGTAGCCCTGCTGGGCCGCCCGCTCCAGTGCGCCTTTCAGCACGTGTCGCGGGTCTCCCTCGAACGGTTCGCCCGAGGGGCGCAGGATGTCGCAGAACATCCGGGCAACCGCGTTCTGGCGTGGGCGCCACGGGAGTATGGAGAAGGTCGTCGGGTCCGGCATCGCGACCATGTCGCTCTCATCCCGGCGCGCGAAACCCTCAACGGTGGAGCCGTCGAAGGCCATGCCGTATTCCAGCGCTCCCTCGAGCTCCGCTTCAGTTATCGCGAAGCCCTTCAGCGTCCCCAGGATGTCCGTGAACCAGAGGCGAATGAACTTGACATCATTCTCCTTGGCAGTACGGAGAACGTACTGCCGCGCCTCATGCTCTCGGGTGATGACCATGGGCCGCCTCCTCCCAGACCCAGACGCCTGCTGCGCGCCACATGCGAAACCGGGGTACGGTACCCCGGCGCGTTCATCAATCGTAGATTTTCAGGACGCGAGCGTCAATAGTTTTGTGAATTGCGTCACAAAAGGCGCGGCTGCTGTGTGCCTTCCCCCGTAGTTATCTGACCCAGCGCGCTCTGGGCTGCAGCAAGGCGGGCCACCGGAACCCTGAAGGGCGACGCGCTAACGTAGTTGAGTCCCAACTCGTTGCAGAACGCCACGCTGCGCGGGTCGCCGCCGTGCTCTCCGCATATGCCGATGGGGAAGTCGGGATCAACCTCGCGGGCAGCCTCGGTGGCCATCCGCATCAGCCTGCCCACTCCCCGTGTATCCAGGGTATTGAACGGGTTGCGCGGGAGTATCTCCGTCTCCACGTAGTGGTTCAGAAACTTGCTCTCCGCATCGTCGCGGCTGAACGCGAACGTCATCTGCGTCAGGTCGTTCGACCCGAAGGAGAAGAATTCCGCCTCCGTGGCTACCTCGTCGGCCGTCAGCGCCGCGCGCGGCACCTCAATCATCGTGCCGAACAGGTACGTCACGTATGTCCCCAACGCCTCCCGCGTTTTGCTTGCGACCGCCCGCAGCCGGGGCCGAAGCCACTTCAGTTCGTTCACGTGCGAGACGATGGGAATCATGATCTCCGCCCGTATCGTGGAGCCTTCCTCCGCCAGACGACAGCCCGCTGTGACGATGGCCCGGACCTGCATCTCGTATATCTCCGGCATCGTCAGGCCGACACGACATCCCCTGTGGCCCAGCATGGGGTTGGACTCGCGAAGGTGCGCCACGAGTGCAAGCGTCTCTTCCTTCTCCTGCAACTCCGCGCGCAACGCATCCTCGTCCGCTTGTCCGGGGAGCGAGACTCGCTCGGAGAGCCATTCCAGTACGCGCTTGCCAACCGCGTACTTCTCGAGCTCGCTCGCCGAGCGGTTCAACAGGTCGCGGCCCTTGTTGAGCCATGCCTCCAGCCGGTCGTCACCTTCTATGTGGCGCGTCAGCTCCGCTACCTCCTGCGCCAGCTCACCATAATCGGGCAGGAACTCGTGCAGTGGCGCATCCAGCAGCCGAATCACCACGGGCAGGCCTTCCATCGCCTTGAATATCCCGTAGAAGTCCTCCGTCTGGAAGCGCTCCAACTCGGCCAACTCCGCGTGGAAGCCCTGCACGGCCTCCGACGACTCGCATCGCGCCTTCGCGTCCTCCAGCCGGCCCTGCATCGCCTCCCGCTCGGAGGCGGGAGCGTTCTCCAGGGCCTCCTCCAACTCGGCCACTCGCCGAATCAACTGAGACGCCTCCGGCCCTATCGCAAGCAGACGCCGGATATGCCGCAGGCGCTCTTCAGCGAAGAACATGTGCTCCGTCCGACAAAGGCCAATACCCTCCGCACCGTTGGCTCGCGCACGATGGGCGTCGTCGGGCGTATCAGCATTCGCCCACACCTCCAGCCGCCGGACCTGATCCGCCCATGAGAGCAGTGTGTTCAGCTCTGCCAACTCGCCCGGTTTCGGTGCGACCGCCTCGATCTCCCCGACGAATATCTCCCCTGTGGCACCGTCGAGGCTGATGACGTCGCCCTCGGCGATAGATTTGCCTCGTGCCGCAGCGGTTCCGTCCGCCTCGAAGCGCAACTCCTCGCACCCCACGACGCACGGTTTCCCAAGTCCGCGCGTCACCACTGCTGCGTGGCTCGTCATGCCCCCGCGGCTGGTCAGGACGCCCTGCGCCTTGATGATGCCGTGCACGTCATCCGGGCTCGTCTCCTGGCGCACCAGAATCACCTGCTGCCCGCTTTCCGCAACCGCAGCGACCCGGTCCGGGTCCATCACCACTACCCCCGACGCCGCCCCCGGAGACGCTCCCACACCCTCTGCCAAGAGTTGGCCGCCTTTCAGGGCAGCGTCTTTCGCTTCCGCAAGGAAGTGCGGCATCAGCACCGCCGACACTTCTCCTGCCTCTACGCGACCCAGCGCCTGCTCCTGCGTCAGTACGCCCTCCGACACCAACTCAACCGCTATGCGAACGGCGGCCGATGCGGTGCGTTTGGCGGAGCGCGTCTGCAGGATGTACAGCTTCCCGCGCTCCACGGTGAACTCGATGTCCTGCACGTCCTTGTAGTGCGCTTCCAGCTGACGGGCCGTTTCCTCAATCTGCTGGTAGATCTCCGGCCATGCGGCGCTCAGGGTCTGGATGCGCTGCGGTGTGCGTATCCCCGCTACGACGTCTTCTCCCTGCGCGTTCGGCAGGAACTCGCCATACAGTCCACGCTCGCCGCTTCCGGGATTGCGGGAGAAGAGCACGCCCGTCCCGCTGTCGTCTCCGAGGTTGCCGAACACCATCGCCATGATGACACACGCGGTGCCCATGTTGTGGGAGATGCCCTGAAACTCGCGGTAGGTGATGGCGCGGGGGTTGTTCCAGGAGTTGAATACCGCCTCTACCGCGGCTCTCAGCAGCACCCAGGGGTCATCTGAGAGCGGCTCTCCAGTCGACTCCCGGATGATCCCTTTGAAGTCGCCGATGAGCTCCCTCAGCGCATCCGGCTGCAACTCGTAGTCGAACTCCGCGCCAGCCCGCTTCTTTGCAGCTTCCAGCGTTGACTCGAAACGGGCCTTGGGGATGCCGAGCACCACGTCGCCGAAGCCCTGGATCAACCTGCGAAAAGCGTCGAGCGCCGGGCGTTCGTCGCCCATCATGCCCGCGAGTCCCCCCACTGTCGCGTCGGTCACGCCCATGTTCAGGATGGTATCCATCATCCCAGGCATGGAGACCGGAGCCCCCGAGCGAACCGACACCACCAAAGGGTTTTCCACGGCTCCGAAGCCGCGGCCCGTCTGCTCCTCCAGCAGGTGAACGTGCCGGACTACGTCCTCCCACAGTCCTTCCGGGAATTGCCGCCCCTGGCGGAAATACTCCAGCGACGTCTCCGTCGTGATTACGAACCCCGGAGGCACGGGCACGCCGATGCGCGCCATCTCGCTCGCATGCGCTCCCTTCCCTCCGAGAAGACTCACCATATCCGCACCGCCCTCTGCGAGGCGGTACACCATCTTCCCGGACACCGTCGCTGTCACTTACCAACCCCCCAACAACCGGCCACTGAGTTGCGGCCTCCTGCCGGTCGCACCAACAGACGATGCTAGCACAAGGCCCTCGGGCGGTCTATGCGCGCCCTTCCTCGTCACCGCTGTCCACACGCTCCGCATACGCTCCCCGGTAGGGCGGCGGCAGCAGGGCTGCGATACGGGTCATCACTTCGTCAGTCGCCTGCCGCAGGTGCGCCCTGCCCAAGCGCCCTTCCGGGCGAGGAAGCGTGAAGGGCTCCCCGATCGCCACACGGAGGCGCTGGAAGTGGAACGCTATGCAGAACATGCCCCGAATGCGTTCCGTGCCCGTGATCGCCACCGGCAGCACCGGCGCACCCGACGACAGCGCAAGATACGCCAGGCCATCCGTCGCCCTACGCAGCCCGCCGGGGCTCCGTGTTCCCTCCGGAAAGATGAGCAGCGCCTTGCCGCCGCTCAGCGTGCGCTGGGCCCATCTCAGCGCGTCCGTGTCGCGCCCGTCCCGGTCCACGGGATACACATGCACCGCTCGTAGCAGGTACGACACGAGCGGGCCCCAGAACAAGGAGCGCTTCGCCATGAAGAAGATTGCCCGCGGGATGGCGTACACCATCACCGGCGGGTCCGCGTTGCTCTGGTGGTTAGCGACGATGATGAGCGGCCCGGTACGCGGTACACGCTCTCGCCCCCGCACCTCTATGCTGCCGAACGTGGGTATGAAGATACGGGAAAGCACCTGCCCCAGCCGGTACCAGCAGTCAAACGGAGAACCAGTCACTCGGGCTCCTCCATCCCCAAGACGGCGAGCACGCGCTCCACGACGTCTGCGACCTCGAGTCCGTCGGTCACGAGGTGGTGGGCGTCCTCCGCCATGCGCAGCGGCGAGTCCGCGCGCTCCGAGTCGATCGCATCGCGCATCTTCAGGTTCCTCAGCACGTCAGCCTCGGAACGCGCCTGGCCCGTCCCCGCCAACTGTCCGAACCGGCGTCGCATGCGTTCCTCCGCCGAAGCGTCCAGGTACACTTTGGCCGCATCCGGCAGCACCTGCGTCCCGATGTCGCGCCCCACCATGACGACATCTCCCCCTTCCGCCATAGCGCGTTGCTGCGCGACCATGGCCCTGCGCACGCCCGGCACCTTCGCCACCGGCGATACACCAGCATCCACTTCGGGCGCCCGCAGACGGGGGGTAATGTCGACATCACCCAGGGAAACGCTCTCGCCTTCGTCCCCGAGGCGGACCACCAACCCTTCAGCGAGCCGAGTCAGCGCGGCCTCGTCGTCCAGCAGAGTACCCGTGTCGAGCGCGGCGATGGTCACCGCCCGGTAGTAGACCCCGGTGTCCACGAAGGCGTAGCCCAGCCGGCGCGCCAGCTCCCGACCGATGGTGGTCTTACCTGACGCGACAGGCCCGTCTATGGCGATGACAGAGGGGTACCGCACAGAAGCAATACTACAGCGGGGTCGTAGCCGGACGCACTCCGCCAACAGGCGTGCAAACAACCACAAGATGTATGCATAATCTTTGACCCGGGCGTTGCTATCTGGTAGAATTTAGGTTGTCTACACGCCTGTGGCGTACGTAGCAGGGACTCAGCAGTCCCCGGAGCCTTGAACGCACCATGGTCAAACAACAAGAAGCCCAATACACCGCCAGCGACATTCAGGTACTAGAAGGCCTGGAGGCCGTCCGTCGGCGCCCCGGCATGTACATCGGGAGCACCGATCAGCGCGGCCTCCACCACCTCGTCTACGAGATCGTAGATAACGCCATCGACGAGGCGATGGCCGACTACTGCGACCGTGTTTTCGTCACGCTCCATGAAGACAACTCCGTCTCGGTCCGAGACAACGGGCGCGGCATTCCCACAGATCTGCACGCGACCACCGGCAGGCCCGCCCTGGAAACCATCATGACCACTCTCCACGCCGGCGGGAAGTTCGGCGGGGGCGCATACAAGGTCTCAGGAGGCCTCCACGGCGTCGGCGCATCCGTCGTAAACGCCCTCTCGGAGTGGATGCGGGTCGAGGTCCGGCGGGACGGCCGCATCCACTCCCAGGAGTACGAACGCGGCCTCCCTCTGGGGGATGTCGTGGACGAAGGCTCCATCCCTGACAATGCTTCGTTCCAGAACGGCACTCTCGTCCGATTCATGGCTGACACCGAGGTCTTCGGCCCCCCCAACTATGACCGTGACACGCTCATCCAGCGGTTCCGGGAGATGGCCTACCTCAACAAGGGCATCTGGATCTCGTTCGCGTGCGAGGCCCACCCTGACGCCGACCGCACCTTCTACTTCGAGGGCGGCATCGCCAGCTTCGTCAAGCAGCTCAACCAGAACCGCGAGGTCCTGCAGGACGAACCCTTCTATTACGAACAGAAGACGGATCACGCCATGGTGGAGGTAGCCCTCCAGTACAACGGCGGCTTCTACGAGTCCACGCTTGCATTCGCCAACTGCATCAACACCGCAGACGGAGGCACCCACCTCGTCGGCTTCCGCGCCGGCCTCACCCGAGCCATCAACGGCTACGCCAAGAAGAGCAAGCTCGTCAAGGACGACGCGGGCAACTTCAGCGGGGACGACGTGCGCGAGGGCCTAACCGCGATCGTAAGCGTCCGGCTCGAAGAGCCCCAGTTCGAGGGCCAGACCAAGGGTAAACTCGGCAACGCCGAGACGAAGACTGCCGTGGAACAGACCCTCGTGCAGCACCTCGAGTTCTACCTTGAGGAGCACCCCCACGAGGCCCGGCGCATCGTCGAGAAGTGCCTCACCTCCCAGCGCGCCCGGGACGCCGCACGCAAGGCGCGCGACCTCGTTATCCGCAAGAACGCCATGGACGGCGGCTCCCTTCCCGGCAAGCTCGCCGACTGCGCCGAACGCAACCCGGAACTCTGCGAGATCTACGTTGTTGAGGGCGACTCCGCGGGAGGCTCCGCCAAGATGGGCCGGGACCGCCGCACTCAGGCAATCCTCCCGCTCAGGGGCAAGATCCTCAATGTGGAGAAGGCACGCCCGGACAAGATGCTCGCACATGAGGAGATCCGCGCCCTCATCACCGCACTCGGCGCAGGACTCGGTGAGGACTTCAACCTGCCCAAGCTCCGCTACCACAAGGTCATCATCATGACCGACGCCGACGTGGACGGCGCACATATCCGCACGCTCCTCCTCACCTTCTTCTTCCGCAACATGCGAGAGCTCATAGACGCCGGGCACCTCTACATAGCCCAGCCGCCGCTCTACCGCACCTCGCGCGGAAGGTCCGTCGAGTACAAGTACACCGAGGCGGAGAAGGACAGCTGGCTCGCCAAACAGCTCTTCGGCAGGCTCTCCATCCAGTCAAGCGACGGCGCCGTCTCGCTCTCCGGGGCCAAGATCCAAGGCCTCGTCCACCAGCTCAAGGAGTTCGAGAACTGGACTCGCCCCCTCTCCAGTCTCGGCCTCGCGCCGGAACTGGTAGGGCCCTTCCTTCAGGGCGCCGAGCAGGGCGCATACCGCCTCTCCTTCGAGGGGGAGGGGACCGTGGACGCTGTCGCGGCATGGTTCACCGCCCAGGGCTTCGAGTGCAAGAAGGTCGTCAACAAGCGCAAGAAGGAGTACTTCATCGAGGTGCCCGGCCACGGCACCATCAACGTTCCCCGCGTCCTCGAGTCCGCGATGGCCCACCGGGCCCAGCAGCTGTTCCCCCAGATGGCCGAATGGGTGAACGGCCACACCTACATGGTTTCCCGCCGCGACAACGAAGTCGCCGCAGACGTGCCCTGGCACGATCTCGCGCACGTCCTCGAGCGCAACTCGGAGCGCCAGGGCATCGGTCTTCAGCGCTACAAGGGGCTTGGCGAGATGAACCCGGACCAGCTCTGGGAGACCACCATGGACCCCGCCACGCGCACACTCCTCCGGGTAACCGTTGAGGATGCCGCCGATGCCGACAACGCCTTCACCGAACTCATGGGCGACCTGGTCGGGCCCCGCAAGGAATGGATCCAGACGCACGCCCGGCAGGTCAAGAACCTGGACATCTAGTTCCGGGCCCGCCTCAGGCTACGCGCACGCGTCCTTCGTCATCGCCCACCAGAATGGTGTGGAATGCGTAGCCATCCGCCCGAAGACGGTCGCCCCCTCCCTGGCCACGGTCCAGGATGCACGCCACCAGTGCCACCTCATGCCCCGCAGCCTCCGCAGCCTCGATCGCCATGTAGAGCGACCCAGCCGTCGAACACGCGTCGTCTACGATTGCTACCCGCGCCCCTGGCCGTAACGGTCCCTCCACCGCCTTCCCCATACCGTAGTCCTTCGCCTCTTTCCTCACGAAGAACCCCGGGACCGGCTCACCACCGTCCTGCCCGCTGAGCATCGCTATCTCCGTCACCATCGGCACCGCCGCCACCGCGGGACCGCCGACCGCCGAGGCGCCTGCAGCCCTTATCGCTGGCAACAATGCCTGCGCGACCAGGTTCGCGCCCTTCGGCGAGAGCGTCAGCAGCCGACCGTCGAAGTAATACCTGCTCGTCTGCCCCGACGTCAGCACGAACTCTCCGTACAGGAGTGCGTTCAGCTCCTTCGCCAGCTCCAGAATCTCTTCCCCGAGTCCTGTCTCCGCCTGCGTCATCGCCTTTGTCTCCTCCTATGGGGACACGACATCCCGGGTCCCGCGGTACAAGCGGTGCTCCGCGATGTATGCGCCCACCGCATCCGGCACCAAGTAGCGCACAGGTTCCCCCAGGCTCACCCGGCGGCGCAACTCCGTTCCACTGATCTCTATGAGCGGCATCTCTACTACCATTACCCGCTCCGCCGCTGCCGGGTCTATCGCTGTCAGCGCGTCCAGGTCCACGGTGCCGTGCCCGGGCCGCATGGCTACCACGAGGCGCACCTGCTCCAGGATGCGCTTCGGCTCCTTCCACCGCGCCATCGTGTGCAACGTGTCCGCACCCATGATGAACAGCAACTCGTCGTCGGCCATCGGGCCTGCGCGCAACGCGTCGAGCGTGTCCACCGTGTACGTCTCTCCCGGTCTGTCCAGTTCGATGGTCGACAGTTGGAACGCCGGGTTGTCCGCGATAGCGAGTTCCACCATCGCACGCCGGTGCTCCCTGTCCGTGATGGCCTCGTCCCGCTTCATCCAAGGCAGACCCGTGGGAATGAACCACACCTCATCCAGGCCGAGTCTCCACAATACCTCTTGCGCCAAGATCAGATGTCCCGTGTGAACCGGATCGAACGTCCCGCCGAGGATGCCTCTTCGCACGCTACTCCCACTCCATCTCGAAGTCCCCGATGCGGACCGCATCACCTGGCGCAACGCCCTCGCGCTCCAACGCCTCGATAACCCCGATGCGGCTCAGTTCACGGTGGAACTGCAGGCGAGCCCTCCAATTCCCAAGGTCAACGATATCCAGCATCCGCTCCGCAACAGCGCACCTTACCGCAAACCCATCGACTTCCCTACTGACGCTTATCGCCCCGGACCGCTTCATCCTCGGCACCACGGGCGCCTCCGACTCCTGTCCGCTGTCCACCGGCACCATTGCTGCCACGTGCCGCATCAACTCCCTGATACCTTCTCCCGTCACCGCAGCGATTCCAACCGTCGATGCCCCTGCGGCTGCATCCAGCTCACGCTTCCGCCGTGCATAGCGTTCCCGCGCCTCAGGAACATCCATCTTCGTCACCGCAACCACCGTTCGCTTCTCAGCAAGGCCGGCACCGTAAGCGCGGACCTCTTCGCGAACCGTTGCATAATCGGCCACCAGATCCTCCGCCAGTCCATCCACCAGATGCACTATCACGCGGGCACGCTCACAATGCCGCAGAAACTCCAACCCGAGGCCACGGCCCACGTGCGCTCTCTCCAACAGTCCGGGCACATCCAAGACGACCAACGTGCGCTCACCCACGGACGCCACGCCAAAACCTGGCTCCAGAGTCGTAAACGGGTAGTCTGCGATCTTCGGCTGTGCACGCGATATCACACTCAGCAACGTCGACTTACCGGCATTCGGCGCGCCCACCAATGCAACATCAGCAAGCAGCTTCACCTCCAACTCTACTTCCCGTTCCTCTCCAGGCTCTCCACCTAACGCAATCAGCGGCTCCTGGTTCGTCGATGTCGCAAAGTGGACATTCCCCCAACCACCATCGCCACCATACGCCAACGTACATGCCGTCCCATCTGCAGCCACCTCGCTCAGGAACTCCCTCTCTTCCCCCGAGACATCCCATACCACCGTCCCCACCGGCACCTCCACCACAGTTACCTTCCCCCGCTTCCCGGTCCGCTGCTTTCCTCTACCCGACGCACCGGCCTCGCCGACAATCCTGCGGACACCTTCCAGATGCGCCAACGTCCGGACACTCCCAACTGCACGGCAGACAATCGCTCCTCCTTCACCGCCATCCCCACCATCAGGGCCTCCACGCGGGCGATACTTTTCCCGCAGGAACGACACTGCGCCATTCCCTCCGCGACCTGCAACGACGATTAACCTTTTCTTATCAATCATGACCTGTCATCCAGTATAGAAGAAAGAGATACCGTAGCCGGTGGAAAGTGGAAGGCGTCGGGGAAGGTTCCTGTGGAGAGTGGCGGCTAAGCTACGTGGTGGCCCGGTCAGGCGGATGTGGAAAGCTGATGAGGAGGATGCTCAGCAGAGAGCGTGGCGAGGACTGCGCTGACAGTGGCGGAGTAGGCGCTGTCGCTCTGCAACCGGTCAGCGGTCCGCCGAAGGCCGTAGAGGATAGTTGTGCGTTCTCTTCCCCCCAGTTGTTCACCAATTTCCTCGGCGGAGAGGCCGAGGGCCGTGCTGAGGAGGTGCATGGCCAACTGCCTGGCACGGGAGGCCTCCCGATCGCGCCGGGGGCCTTGCAGGGTGGAGACAGGGAGGCCGTGGTGTTGCGCCACCGCGACGAGGACCGAAGCTGGGGAAAGGGCAGGCGTAGTTGTGGAGAAAAGGCCGGCGAGCGCTTGCCGCGCAAGCTGACTGGTGACGGGGTGCCCGGTTAAGTCGGCAAGGGCGAGAAGCCGGGTCAGAGCACCTTTGAGGACATGGCCATTGCCTTCCAGCCGCTCGGCAATGAATGCTGCGACCGACGTGTCCAAGGGGGCTGTGACCTGCTCGGCGAAGGCGGCTATCAACGCCGCGCGGGATGCGGCAGCAGGTGTCGCGAGGTCGGCTTGCAGACCCGCTGCGAGGCGCGACTGCAGCCGCTTGTCCACAGTAATGGTGAGGGCAGGGCGGTCGCTTGCAAGGACGATCTGGCTGCCGCGGGTTCGGAGTGCGTCGAGAGTGTGCAGCAGACCTTCGTGGATGCGCTTGCTCTTTCCCTCAAACGTGTGGACGTCGTCCAAGAGCAGGACGTCGACGGTCCAGAACCGCTCGCGGAAGGCCTTGGTGCGTCTCTCACGCATCGCCGCCACGTAGGCGTTTGTAAGGTCCTCCGCGGTGGTGTACTCGACGGACAGACCGGTGGCGTGGGCGTGGTGTCCAATCGCATGCAGGAGGTGGGTCTTGCCCAAGCCGAGGCCGCCGTAGATGAAGAGCGGGTTGTAGGCTGAACCTGGTGCGCGGGCAACGGCAAGCGCGGCCGCGTGTGCGAGCTGATTTTCCGGCAGGGAGACGAAGGCGTCGAATGTCGCCGCCGGTGAGAGTGTAGCGTTGGGCAGCTGCTCCAGATGGGTGGGCGCCTCCGCTGCGGGGCCCGCGAGCGCCGGGACGCCGGCGCCCTGTAGCGCGAACCGCACGCTGACGGGCCGCGCTTCAATCGCCGAGGCCGTGGCGTCCGCGAGCCCCTGCATGCGGCCTTCCAGCCAAGCAACTGAGAAGGCCGTCGGCGCAGAGACTGTGAGTACACCGTCGGCGAGGAGCTCGCCGCTGGTTCCGGCGAGCCATGTGTCGAAGGTCGCCTTGGGCGTCTGCAATTGCAGGCGGCCAAGAACGGCGTCCCAAAGGCGGCGTGCTGAACTATCCGACAAGAGCAACTGTCCTTCCCAGGGGCTGGGTGTTGAAACCGGCGGATGGACTGCGGAACTCTGGGGAAAGAGCGGGGCACCGTCCGGTAGGTGAGTGCCAAAGTTACCACTTCCCTGTGCGCCGCCCATCCGTTGAGAATCCATGGGATTCCCATTGGAATGGCGCTTGCAAAATCACCGGCGAGCGCGCAACGGCATAACGGCCTAGCCCCCGGCTGGCAGGGCGTCATGGCCTATCCGGCTGCTAATATCACTCCTATGGAGCCGGTGCGCGTCATCTTCATGGGTTCTCCCCAACCTGCTGTGGAGATTCTGAACACCACGGTCGGAATCGCGGCGGCCAACGGTTGGGGCGTGGTCGCAGCCTACACGTCGGAGGACAAGCCGTCTGGCCGCGGTCGGCGTGTGGTCCCTTCGGCGGTGCGACTGCGGGCGGAAGAACTGGGCATTGCAGTGCTGACCCCGCGCCGCTTGACGCTCCCGGAGGAGCAGGAGCGGTTCCGCACCTTGCGCGCGGACCTGGTAGTCGTCGCTGCCTATGGGCTTCTGCTGCCTGCACCGTTTCTCTTCGAGCCAGCGCATGGCGCGGTCAACGTCCACCCGTCGCTCCTCCCCAGGCACCGTGGAGCAGCCCCTGTTGCCGCGGCGATCCTCGCGGGAGACAGCGAGACCGGGGTCACGTTGATGAAGATGGACGAGGGCCTGGACTCGGGCCCGATCCTCGCGAGCAGAGGTGTTCCGCTGCTGGGCGGCGAGCGGACTGCGCCGCTGACTGACCGGCTCTTCGCCCTGGGCGGGGAGCTGCTTGCGGAGGTGCTCCCGAGCTATGTGGACGGCGGTGTTGCCCCGTCGCCTCAGCCTGACCAGGGTGCGACCTATACGCCACGCATGACGAAGGCAGAAGGTCTGATTGACTGGAGCGAACCGGCGCTCCTCATCGAGCGCAAGGTACGGGCCTACGATCCCTGGCCCGGTACGGCGGCGGTGTGGGACGGCAAGCGGCTGGGGATAACTGAGGCAGTCGTGCACGTAGAAGAGGAAGCTCTGTCAGTGGGCGAGGTAGGGGTGCGCGGGGAGGCGGTGCTTGTTGGTACGGGGCAGGGAGTGCTGCGCCTGCTCCGAGTGAAGATGGAAGGGCGTCCGGAGATGGCGATAGCCGATTACCTCCGGGGGCGTCCGGCTTTCGCGAGCGCCCGACTCGCCTCCTGACGGGCAGCCTTACTCCGAGGAAGCCCCTTCCTCTGAGGAAGCGGAGTCCCCTTCGTCGCTCGCGGGAGCTTCCGCCTCGGCCTCGGCACCGCCCTCCGCTTCCTCCTCTTCGGGAGCGGCCTCGTGCGAGATGATACGCGCCACGTAAGTGCCGGGGTCGGTCACCATCGTGATGCTGGCGGGCAGCTGGAGGTCGCCTGCGTGGATGACGGAGTGAGGCTCACTGAGTGCAGAGAGGTCTACTGTCACTGAGTGAGGGATGTCTGTCGGAAGCCCTTCCACCTCGATTTCATGGAGGTCCTCAGAGAGCATCGCGTTCGAAGCACGCGCGCCGGTGGCCTCGCCCTCGAAGTGGAGCGGCACAGACGCGTGGATGCGCTGGGTCCGCGATACGCGCAGCAGGTCGACGTGCAGAAGCCGCTCGCTTACCGGGTGCCGCTGTACGTGCTGGACCATGACGAAGTGCTCTTCTTCAGCGACGCGCACCGTCAGCGGGCTCGTCTGCCCCACAATCCCAAGCGCGTGCACCAGGTCGTACGTGTCGGACTGCAGCGACAGCGACGGCCCGCCCTGACCGTAGACGTGGATGGGGGTAACGCCTGAGCGCCTGAGCGCCTTGACCTTCTTCCCAAGCGCTATGCGCTGCTCCGCCGCGAGCCGTACTTCGTCCATGATGCGCCCTTCCATAAAGGTACCCCGTCGCACGACAACGGGGTTGCTCAGCATGATAGCAGAAGGCGCCGCAGCCCGCCACTCCCGGGGCGGGGCGCGAAGGCTCCCGCCCCGCTATTGTCGACTCTTTCAGTGGACTTTAGCCAGTGAGGACGGTATCATCCTCTCGTTAAGGGGGACGTCTGCAAGAGGGACAGCCATGCGTATCCCGATGAAGGTGGACTACGGAGTGAGGGCGTTGGTGGACCTCGCCGGCCAGTATGACGTCCATCGCCCTGTCCGTACGGCGGACATCGCTGGACGCCAGGGCATACCCGAGCCGTACCTGGACCAAGTGTTGACAACGCTCAACAAGTTCGGACTCATCACGAGCCGCAGGGGCCCGCAGGGAGGCCACGTCCTTGCGCGCGCAGCGTCCGACATTACCCTCGATGAGGTCGTCGCAACGCTGGACGGACGCAATCCCCCGCTGGAGTGTATCGACGACGCCACCGAGTGTGCGCTGTCCGGCTGCTGTGCCCAGCGCGACATCTGGCGAGACGTCGAGGACGCTATCCACGCTGTCCTGACCACGACCACCATCGCCGATCTGGCTGAGCGCCAGCAGGCCCGCTCAGCGGCGCCGCTGACCTTTGTATCCTAGACAGGGCGCACTCATAACCCCCAGCAATCTCCACGTTCCGCAGAGCGTGCTGCAACAAGAGGAGGAAAGATGACCACTACCGCCCCCCAGCTCACGCCTGAGCAGGTGAAGCGTTACAGCAGGCACATCATCATGCCCCAGATCGGCAGCCGCGGGCAGAGGAAGCTCATGGAGGCCAAGGTGTTGGTGGTAGGAGCGGGAGGGCTCGGCGGCCCGGTGGCGCTCTACCTTGCCCTCGCGGGTGTTGGCACAATCGGACTTGTCGACTTCGACGTGGTAGACCTCAGCAACCTCCAGCGCCAGGTGCTGCATAACAGTGAGACGGTCGGCATGCCCAAGGTGGAGTCGGCCATCCAGACCCTCAACCGCTACAACCCGGAGGTCGAGGTCGTTGCCCACGAGTTCCCCATCAACTCGGAGAATGCCATGGACCTCATCGCGCAGTACGACATAGTCGTCAACGGCGCGGACAATTTTGCCACCCGCTATCTCGTGAACGACGCAGCGTTCCTCAGCGGCAAGCCCATCGTAGACGGCAGCATCCTGATCTTCGACGGTCAGGTCTCCGTCTACGAACCCGGCAAGGGCTGCTACCGCTGCCTCTTCCCTGAACCTCCGCCGCCCGGGCTCGTCCCCAACTGCGCCGAGGCCGGCGTTCTGGGCGCGCTCACAGGAACGATCGGCAGCATCCAGGCGACGGAGACGGTGAAGCTGATCCTGGGCATCGGCGAGACGCTCATCGGGCGCTTGCTGCTGGTGGACGCGCTCAACATGGAGTTCCGCGTCGTTCGAGCGCGCCGCAACCCTGCGTGCCCGCTTTGCGGCGATAACCCCACCGTGACCGAGCTCATCGATTACGAGGTGTTCTGCGGCCTCGCCCCGGCGCCTGACCAGGAGGGCGTAGCAGCGGCCCATTAGTCAGGCGCGCGCCTGCAGGGGAGACCGCATACGGCTATGCGCAGCGCCAACCTCATCGATGCCATAGGCAACACGCCCCTGGTCGAGCTGCCGACCTTCAGCCCTGCGCCTTCTGTTCGCATGTTCGCGAAGCTGGAGGGCAATAACCCAACGGGCTCGGTGAAGGACAGGATCGCGCGCTCAATGGTGCAGACCGCCCTGAACGACGGCGTGCTTTCGCACGACAAGATCCTCCTGGAGCCTACCAGCGGCAACACCGGCATCTCCCTTGCCATGGTGACGCACCGGCTCGGCTACCGCTTCACCGCAGTCATGCCGGACAACGTCAGCCAGGAGCGCAGCCAACTCCTCGCCGCATACGGCGCGGAGATCGTCTACTCTCCTGGAGAGGGGGGCTCCAACGGGTCCATCGCCCTGGCGCAGCAGATGGCCGCGGAGGACGAACGCTACTGCATGCTCTACCAGTACGGGAACCCGGCGAACCCGCAGGCGCACTACGAGACGACGGCCCCGGAGATCATCAGGGACCTGCCGGAGGTCACCCACTTCGTGGCCGGACTTGGGACCGGCGGCACCCTTATGGGTGTGGGGCGCCGTCTGAAGGAGTACAACCCCGGGGTGGAGATCGTCGCCGCCGCCCCGGAGATTGACGACCGGATCCAGGGACTCCGCAGCCTGGAAGAGGGGTTCGTCCCTCCCATCCTGGACCTCTCCCTGCTGGACGGACGCATCATGGTCAGTGGCGAGGAGAGTTTCAGGAAAACGGCGGAGCTGCTGCACAAGGAGGGTGTCTTCGCGGGTGTCTCATCAGGCGCGGTGCTTGCGGCAGCCGAGCGAATCGCTGCCCGCGTCCCGGAGGCGAACATCGTGTGCCTGTTTGCGGACGGCGGCTGGAAGTACCTCAGCACCGGCCTCTGGACGGAGGAGGACCCGGCTCACCTGCGTGAGAAAGTGGAAGGGAAGGTCTGGTGGTAGACGCGAGTCCATTCCGCGGCCATGCCGCCTCCTGGCGCGCCGAGTTCACGGTCGGCATCCTGTACGACACGCGCGCACCAAGCCCGGAGCTCATGGAGAGCCTTGACCGCGAGGGCGTGCAGTTCGGCCCCGCGGAGGAAGTGACGGACCCTCATGCTTTCGTCCTCGACCTCGTGGATGCCGACCGCTACCGTGCCGAGTCGCTTGCCGCGAGCTATGGCAAGAGCGCTCGTCCGATCATCGCGGTGCTCTCGCGCAGCCACGTTCAGGCGCCGAACCTGAGCATCGCGGCGGATGATTTCATCGTCGCTCCCTGGGAGACCGGGGAGCTAGCCCTCCGCATCAATAAGCAGTTGGAGCGGAAGGCCCCGCCGGACGAACCCGGCGTCATCCGTGTTGGCGACCTCGTTATCAACCCCAACCGCTACGACGTCTTCCTGGCGGGCAAACCGGTCGTCCTAGCGTTCAAGGAGTACGAGCTCCTCAAGCTCATGGCCGCGAACCCCGGCCGTGTCTACAGTCGCGAGACGCTCCTCGAGCAGGTGTGGGGCTACCAGTACTTCGGCGGTACCCGAACCGTGGATGTCCACATCCGCCGCCTCCGCAGCAAGATCGAGGATGCTGCGCATACCTTCATAGACACCGTCTGGAACGTCGGCTACCGCTTCCGAGGCTGATCCCCGCGCCTCCCTTCACTCCAGGCCGGGTGGAACATCGCAGCCTGAGCGAGCGTGGTGTACGATGACGCCGTTGGCAAGGAGGGAGCCATGCCCCTGTACGAGTACGTGTGCGATGCCTGCGACTCCCGCTTCGAGCGCCTGCAGCCCATGTCGGCAGCCCACGTCAGTGACTGCCCGGACTGCGGTGATGAAGCGAAGCGGGTGCTTTCGCTGTTCGCGGCCCCCGTCGCCGTAGGGACCGGTGCAGGCCCGTCGCCGGTGGGCCCGCTCAGCAGCGCGTGCTGCGGAGGCTCTTGCGGCTGCGGTTAGCAGTCCCCGTCCAGCAGCGCCCGCGCCTCCTCTTGCTGCGTTGCCAGAACCCACAGCCCGTGCGCAGCGAACTGGTTGCGCCCCCACAGCCCGTACCCGCCGAACTCCGCGCGCACCACTGATCTGATCCCGGCGTCCTGCAATATACCTTCCGCGAACCGCGCCTCCATCTCGTTCGGGTAGATGCGCAGCCGTGTGAGTCTCTCACGCTCCCCCGCATCCGTGTGCTCCCGGTTGCCGTACCAGCGCAGCGCGCCGCCGGCACCCCACGCGACCGCGGCCTCCAGCAGGATGAACGCCCCGATGAGCAGCGTGATGTCGCGCCAGAAGCCGAACGGGAACACCTGCACCAGGTACTCTGTGCGCGGGTCGAACACCCAGTTCCCCTGCGGGAACCCGATGTAGTGGAACACGATGAAGACCTGCCGGAACGCCACTACGCTCAACAGTCCGAGGATGAGGATAACCGCTGCGGTCAGCGCCGAGCCCCTCCGCAGCCATGACGCCGCGACGCCGAGCGCCTCCCTCCCCAGGCGCCACGCTGCCAGCAGCACAAGGGCGGTCAGCAGTACCGCCGATATCGCCTGCACGCGGTAGACACGGCGGAAGAGCGCCTTCACATCCGCCATGTGCGAGACCTCGTTCTCGTTGAACAGCGTGCGCGGCACGCCGTAGACCTGCACCGTGACCGACAGCGGGGCGTCGGTGCCGCTTGCGAAGTAGGCCTGTACCTCCCGCCCCACATGCACCAGGCCTTCCGGCGTGATGCCGGTCCGTTCGGACACGGAATGCCGCTCGAAGAGCGCCTCGTACAGCGGCAGGCTCTCCGCCGCGCACCGCACCGTGGTCGTCACCATCAGGAGTCCGAGCGCCACCGTGGCGACCCATCCCGCGATGCGCCATCGCTCTGCCGACAGCCAGTCCATAGCCGGATTCTATCCGCTGGCGGTGGCTATAATCCGCTTACCTTCTCGCGGCGAGGTGGCCCTTGTCCGACACTTTCGACGCCCTCCTGGAAACGATGCGCCGCCTGCGCGACCCCGTGTCCGGGTGTCCGTGGGACCTGGAACAGACCCACGCCTCGCTCCGCGGCTCGCTGCTGGAAGAGACCTATGAGGCCCTCGACGCCATGGCCTCGGGCGAACGCGCCGCGCTGGTAGAAGAGCTCGGCGACCTTCTCCTGCACGTCATCTTCCACGCGCAGATCGGCGCGGACGAGGGGACTTTCACCATGGAGGACGTCGCCGGCCAGCTCAACGAGAAGCTCGTGCGGCGTCACCCGCACGTCTTCGAGGACGCCGCGGCCCGCACCGCAACCGAGGTCACCGGCCAGTGGGAGCGGCTGAAGGCGGAGGAACGCTCCCGGAAGGGCGAGGGCGAGCGGTCCATGCTCGCCGGTGTGTCCCGCGCCATGCCGGCGCTCGCCTACGCACACTCGGTCCTCAGCCGGGCACGCAGGGCCGGGTTCGATTGGGACGACCCGGACACGGTGTTCGACAAGGTGGCGGAGGAGGCCGCCGAGCTCCGCGCCAGCGAGACGCCCACACGACGCGAGGAGGAGTTCGGCGACCTGCTCCTTGCGCTCGCAGGCGCGGCGCACCGCATGGACATCGACCCGGAGCAGGCGCTCCGGGGTGCGAACGACCGATTCACCGCCCGCTTCCGGCGCGTCGAGGAGTCTGCACGACTCGGCGGCCATACCCTCGCCGAGATGCCGACCGACGCGAAACTCGCGCTGTGGGACCAAGCGAAAGCCGTGGAGTGAAGTGCGGAGTGGCGGGTGCTAGACCTCCTGCACGCGGCCAGTGTCGGAGGCACGCTGGACGGCATCCATGAGGCGGTGGTGCTCCACGGCGTCGGCGAAGCCGGGGTGGAACTCGCGGTCGTTGAGGATGGCGTCGGCGTAGGAGGCCCAGAGCTTGCCGATGTTCACGGAGCCGCCCTCGATCCCGGCGGCGGTGACCCACTCGTCCTGCGGAGGAGTAACGGTGCGGAGCTGCGTTTCGCCGTCCAGGGCCACGCGCAACTCGCCGGGGCTGGTGTGGGTGGAGCTGGGAGAGTCCAGCGTTACCGTGCCGCGTGAGCCGTGTATCTGCATGCTGTGGCCGGTGCCGACCGCGGCGACGGACGCTACGTGCACCGAGAAGGCTGCGCCGCTCGCCAGCGCGCCGCTCACGACGACGTTGTCCGGCGAGGTGACGGCGAACTTCTCGCCGGTGTCAGAAGCGGTCCACTCTTTCGTCTGGGTGCTGACGGCAGAGGCGATGGTGCGTATGGGGCCGAGCATGGAGATGAGGCCGTCAATGGCGTGGCCGAAGGTGATGCTGAGGGTGTTGGCGTGGGCCTCGGCGTCGCGCATCCAGATGCGGCCAGAGGGCCGCGCGAGCGAGCCGCTGGTGAACTGGATGAGGCTCACGCTGAGCACGTCGCCGATCGCGCCGCTGTCGACGAGCCGCCTGATCTCCCGGTACTGGGCGGAGTGGCGGGACTGGAGGCCGACGCAGGTGCGGACGCCCGCAGCGGCGGCAAGGTCGGTCATCTCCTCGGCCTGGGCCATCGTGGTGCCGAGCGGCCACTCGGTGTAGACGTGCTTGCCCGCGGCGATGACGTCCCTGGTCAGGTCGTAGTGCGTGGGAAGCTTGACCACGACGGCCGCGACATCGACCTCCGGGTTCGCGAGGAGGTCGTGGTGGTTGTCGTAGGCGTACTTCGCGCCGAACTTCGCTGCGGCCTCGTCCGCGGACTCCTGTCTCGTGGTGGAGACGGCGACGAGCTCGACGCCGGGGATGCCCGCCGCCATCGCGGGCATGTGGGCGCGTCCCGCCCAGCCGTTCACGTTACCGCCGATGATGCCGACCCTGATGTTGTCTGCCATGTCCTCGCTCCGCTCCTCAGATTTCTCATGAACCCTGCCATGCTATGCGCGGTGCTGGTTCCGGGCAACCGGCCCGATCAAGAGTGCCAACGCTGCCCGAATCTGGCACTCTTGATCCTCGACTCAGGAGTAAATCGTCCATGCCGTTTGGCACTGTTGAGACTCTTGATCGAAGCGTTTCCGTGGCCACGGCCTGCTTCCCAGGCCCGCGAGCATCAAGAATCTCAAGGATGCCAACGATTTAAAGAGTTGGAACGGAACCATAGGTCTCGTTGATAGGTGGTGCTGCGAGCTATAAGCCCGGTCTATGGGTGCTGCGTGTGCGTCGGTCATGCAACCAGCGTAGCGGACGGTGGGGTGACCAAGGAAGGGGCAGGTGTCACCAAGAGAAGTCTCAACTCCGCGCTACCGCTCCGCTCAACATGGCCTACGTCAAAGGGCTGCGAGGTTCCTGCCTCCGCAGGAACGACGATTCTGCGTTGACCCTCCGGGGGGCGCGGCCTAGACTGCGCGGCGGCGCCTCCGCCCTGCGGGAGAAGGCAGCGCACATCGTGCGTGCACGCCATGAGGCGGAGAACGGGAGGGAACCATGCGCATCGGATTCATCGGCCTCGGGAATATGGGCGGACCAATGGCCCGGAACCTGATCAAGGCGGGGCACGAGCTGGTCGTCAACGACATCGACGAGGCGAAGACGGCGCCGCACCGGGAGATGGGGGCGACGTGGGCGGCGACGCCGGTGGAGGTGGCGCGGCAGGCGCCTGTGGTGCTGACGTCGCTGCCCGGGCCAGCGGAGGTGGAGGAGGTCGCGCTGGGGCCGGAGGGCATCGTGCTTGGGCTGCAGCCGGGTTCGGTGTTCGCGGACCTTTCGACGGGGTCGCCCACGCGGATACGGCAGGTGGCGGAGCGGATCGAGGCGATGGGGGCGCACATGCTGGACGCGCCCGTGAGCGGCGGCACCATCGGCGCGGAGGAGGGCACGCTCGCGGTGATGGTAGGCGGCGACGAGGAGGTGTTCGAGGCGGTGCGCCCGGTGTTCGAGGCGATCGGCACGGGGGTGAGCTACGTCGGGCCCATCGGCTCGGGGACGGTGGCGAAGCTCGTGCACAACTCCATCTCGCTGGCGACCCGCATCGTGGTGCAGGAAGGGATGACGCTGGCGGTGAAGGCAGGGGTGCAACCGGGAGTGATGCTGCAGGTGCTGCGCGACGCGGCGTTCGGTAAGCAGACGCTGCTGAAGCAGATACCGGAGGTGGTGTTCAAGGCCGACTTCGAGACGCCGCGCTTCACGCTGAACCTTGCCCACAAGGAC
This sequence comes from Dehalococcoidia bacterium, assembly GCA_034423175.1. Lineage (GTDB taxonomy): Bacteria > Chloroflexota > Dehalococcoidia > Lucifugimonadales > Australimonadaceae > Bin16. The sequence continues at coordinate 52,382 of DAOUJA010000078.1, read as the reverse complement.
GTGAGCCTGGGCCAGGAGCTGGCGCAGGAGATGGGCGCGCCGATGGAGCTGGCAGCGATGGCGAAGCGGGTGATGGAGGAGGGGATCAGCCGGGGCTGGGGCGGCTACGACAATCTGGCGACGTTCATGCTGGCGGAGGAGCGTGCGGGGATCGAGGTGCGGGAGTGAGGACGGTGGGCTATCCCAACGGGCGCCCACAAGGGACGCCCCTACGTCTGACGCTTCCCGAGAGGATGCTGCGCGCCAAAGCGCGGGCTCCGCTCGGCATGACAACCCTTCCCCACTCCGCTCCCCGCCCCGCGTGCGCTGCCCGCGCACCCTGGATTCCCGCCGGTGCGGGAATGACGGGGTTGGAGGCGGGGGCATGAATGACCTCGTGCGGATGACGGCGCGGGAGGTTGTGGGGCGGCTCGCGAAGCGAGAAGTGTCGCCGGCGGAACTGATCGACGCGGCGGTCGAGCGCATCGCGGAGGTGGACGGGGCGGTGAACGCGCTGCCGACGCTCGCCGTGGAGCGCGCTCGCGACCATGCGGCACGGCTGGCGGCGTCCGGGCTGCCCGGCGACGTGCCGCCGGGCTACCTGCACGGGCTGCCGTTCGCGGTGAAGGACCTGAAGGACGTGGCGGGCGTACGCTCGACGAAGGGGTCGCCCATCTACGCGGACCACGTGCCGGAGCGCTCCGACTACCTCGTGGAGAACATCGAGGAGAAGGGCGGCGTGGTGCTGGCGAAATCGAACACGCCGGAGTTCGGGGCCGGGGCCAACACGTTCAACGAGGTGTTCGGGAAGACGCGCAACCCGTGGGACACGCGGACGACGTGCGGCGGGTCGTCGGGCGGCGCGGCGGTCGCGCTCGCAACGGGACAGGTGTGGCTCGCGACGGGCAGCGACCTGGGCGGCAGCCTGCGCATCCCGGCGAGCTTCTGCTCGGTGGTGGGGCTCCGCCCCACGCCGGGGCGGGTGCCGCACGGGCCTAAGGAGTTCCCGTTCGCCGGGCTGTCGGTCGAGGGGCCGATGGGGCGGACGGTGGGGGACGTCGCGCTGTTCCTCGACACGCAGGCGAGCGGGGTGCAGGCGGCGGACCCGATCAGCCTGCCGCGCCCGGAGCGGCCGTTCGTCGAGGCGGTGGACGCGCCCCGCGCGCCGAAGCGCGTGGCGTACTCGCCGGACCTCGGTATCGCGCCGGTGGACGCGGAAGTCCGGGAGATATGCGGCCGGGCCGTGCGGCTGTTCGAGGGAATCGGGGCGCCGGTGGACGAGGACGCGCCCGACCTGCACGACGCGGAGCCGATCTTCCAGGCGCTGCGGGCGGCGCAGTTCGCGGGGCTGTACGGGAAGCACCTGGAGACGAACCGGGCACTCCTCAAGCCGGAAGTCATCTGGAACGTCGAGGCGGGGCTGGCGTTGTCCGCAGAGGACGTGAACCGGGCGGAGGCGGCGCGCGGCGCGCTCTACTACCGGACGGCGGCGTTCTTCGAGCGGTACGACATCCTGGCGTCTCCGACTGTGCTCGTGCCCCCGTTCGACGTCGACCAGCGGTACGTCGAAGAGGCGGGAGGCGTGCGGTTCGAGACGTACGTGAGCTGGCTGGTGATGTCGTTCGCGCTGACGCTCACGTCCTGCCCGTCGATCTCGGTGCCGTGCGGGTTCACGTCGTCCGGGCTGCCGGTGGGGCTGCAACTCATGGCGCCGCGGGCGGACGAGGCGGCGCTGCTTTCGGCGGCGGCGCTGTTCGAGGAGGCGTGCGGTCTCGGGGGGCGAACTCCCATCGACCCGGTCGTGAGGCACCAGGTCTGATGTGGCGCGTGGCGATAGCGGGGGGTGTGCTGCTCACATTGGCGTCGGTTGCCTGCGCGGCGCCAACGCCTACGGCCATGCCCACCGCGACGCCCACGCCTGCGCCGACGGCTACACCTACGCCGACGGCCACGCCTACGCCGGTGCCCACCGCGACGCCCACGCCTGCCCCGACGCCCACGCCTGCCCCGACGCCAACGCCTGCGCCGACGGCCACGCCTACGCCGGTGCCCACCGCGCCGCCCACGCCTGCGCCTACAGCCACACCCACGCCTGTGCCGATGGCCACGCCTACGCCAAAGCCCCCTACTCAGACCGACAGCACCGCTCTGCGGTTCTCCTCTGTCAGTGCGGGCCACAACCACACCTGCGGCGTGAAGGCGGACGGCTCAGTGGTGTGCTGGGGCGCAAATGAGGCGTGGGAGAACATCTCCGGCTTCGCCATGCCGCCACCGGGAGTCTTTATCTCTGTCGGCGCTGCCACGAACCACACCTGCGGAGTCAAAGCCGACGGCTCGGTCGTGTGCTGGGGCTCGAATGAGTTTGGTCAGACCGTTGCGCCCGCCGACTCTTTCCTGTCCATCAGCACGATGGGCTACCACACGTGCGGAGTCACGACCGGTGGGACAGCCGTGTGCTGGGGTGACAACTCCTATGGGCAGGCCACTCCGCCCGACGCCAGATTCAGTTCCGTCAGCGCGGGGTGGATACACACCTGCGGCATCAAGACCGACGGCGCGGTCGCTTGCTGGGGCTCCAATGAAGACGGCAACGGCAACTTCATCGGCCAAGCCATTCCTCCAGGCGGGTCGTTCCTGTCGGTGAGCGCGGGCGGCCGCCACTCATGCGCGGTCAGCATCGATAGCTCTGTCGTTTGCTGGGGTGAGGACTTCCTGGACAAGCTGACCCCACCGCAGCCTAACGATTCCTTCGCTTCCATCAGCGCTGGAGGGCACACTTGCGGCGTGAAGACCGACGCGGCCCTGGTGTGCTGGGGCGGCCATCCTGCTCCCGATGGCTCGTTCTCCTCTGTCAGCGTCGGCGTGTTTCACGCCTGCGGCGTCAAAACCGACGAATCGGTGGAATGCTGGGGTCTCAATCCCCAAGGCCAAGCGAAACCTCCAGGAGCGGACCCGTAATGTGGCGCGTGTCGATAGCGGGCGGCGTTCTGTGGGTGCTGGTGACAGTGTGGCTGACGCTGGCGCTGTTCCAGGGGGCGTCAGACGCCGCGGACGAGGGCCTCATCGCGGAGCCGCAGAGCGGACAGGTGCTGGTGGCCGTCCTCTCCGCCGTGATCTTCGGCATGCCGGGAGTCGCGCTGATCGTCTTCGGGTGGCGCAGGCGGCAGTGAGGCATTCCTGACCGCACGAATCCCGTGGAGCCTTGCCAGGCCGTGGATGAGAATGAAACGGGTAGGCGACAGACCAAGCTCGCCAGTGCCTGCGGCGCACCCCCGTCCCCGCCCCCGGTAGGGGCAGGTTTCAAACCTGCCCCTACACCACGCTGGATTCCCGCCGGTGCGGGATGGCGGGAAGGGGCGCGGGAGGCCCTCACCCGACGCGCAGGCGCGTCTACCTCTCCCCGAGGGAGAGGAGAGGGAGGCGAGGGCGCGCTAAAGCGCGTCCTGCCTTTGCAGGAATGGCCCGGGGCCTTGTCAGGCCGTGTAAGGGAATGAAAATGGGGAGGCGACAGACCACGCTCGCCAGTGCCTGCGGCGCACCCCCGTCCCCGCCCCGGTAGCCCCGGTAGGGGCAGGTTTCAAACCTGCCCCTACACCACGCCGGATTCCCGCCGGTGCGGGAATGACGGGGACAGCTTGTTCCTTGCAGCGGCAGGCTGGTTTCGCCGGAGCGCAGGGGCTGCGAGGTTGCGCGCTAAAGCGCGTGCCTGCGCAGGATGGTTCGACAGGCTCACCATGAGCGGGGGGCTATTTTCACAGGAACGACGGGCGCCCTCTTCGCAAGAGCGACAGCCGACGATGGCCTATCCAGGGCCGGGCTAGGCCCTGATCTCCTCGCGCATGAAGCGGATGTAGGAGACGGCGAGGAGGATGGCGACCATCCCGACGAGGACGACGATGTGGGGCCAGACGAGCTGGAGGCTCTGGCCCGCCGAGACGGGCGTGGAGAGCAGCCCTTCCAGGCGTCCCTGCTCGATGGTGAAGAGGTTGAGCGCGCGCCCGCCGATGGGGTCGAGGAGGATGGAAGTCGCCTCGGAGTAGAGGCCCGCGGGTGAGACGCGGTTGGTCCACGACTCGATCTCGACGTGCCGGACGGCGTCCTCCGTGGTCTCGATGTCGGGGACGATGCGGTCTGCGAGGACTCCGCCCAAGAGGGTGATGAGGAAGCCGAGCGCGAACCACATGCCTATGGAGGCGAGGGCGGAGGTGACGGTGTTGCGGAGGAGGACGGAGGCGGTGATGGCAAGCGCGAGCCAGAAGGCGAGGTAGGCGATGGTGACGAGGCCGAGGCCGGTGAGGCGGATGACCTCCTCGCCGGTGGGGGCGATGCCCATGCGGAACATGGTGAGGCCGACGACGACGATCATCATGCTGGAGACGACGAGGGCCAGCGTCAGCAGGGCGGCGAGGAACTTGGCGTTGTAGACGGAGTCGCGGTGAAGCGGCTGGGCGAGCAGGCGGGCGAGCGTCCCCTGGGTGCGCTCGCCGTTGATGGCGTCGAACCCGAGCGCGATGCCGATGACGGGGCCGAAGAAGCTGAGGAACGAGAGCAGGGAGATGGGAACGCCCGCGGTGGTGGTGAAGACGTCCAGGAAGAAGAACTGGCGGCCCTGGCCCGCGAGCTGCGCCAGGTCGACGAACGCTCCCCAGACGAGCCCAAGGGCGACGAGCCCGAGGAGCAGGGTGAACCTGCGCCTGCCGAAGTGGTCCGCCAGCTCCTTGAAGAAGAGCGCCGTCATGCCACGGCCTCCTGGAAGTAGCGGAGGTAGATGTCCTCCAGGGTGCGGTCGTTGGCGCGCATCTCCAGCAGCCGCGCTCCGTGGTCGTGAACGGCGGCGGCAGCGGCGGCGCGCACGTCCTGGTCGCTCTCGATGACCAGGTCGTTGCCGGAACGGGTTGCCTCGCGGACGGACGGGAGCGCGGCGAGCGCGGCGTCCAGTGCGTCCGAGGCGCCCTCGACCTCGAGGGTCACGCGGAAGCCTCCGCGCTCGGTCTGGGAGGTCAGCGCAGCGACGGTGCCTTCCAGCACCATCTTTCCGTGGGACATGATGCCTACGCGGTGGCAGACGCGCTGCACTTCCACGAGCTGGTGAGAGGAGAGAAAGACGGCGATGCCCTGCCGCGCGCTGAGGTCCTCGATGAGGCCGAGCAGCCAGACGATGCCCGCGGGGTCGAGGCCGAGCGTGGGGTCGTCCAGGATAACGAGGCGGGGCTGCTTGAGCAGGACGTCTGCGAGGCCCAGGCGCTGCCGCATGCCGCGCGAATACTGGACGACGGGCTGGTCGGCCGCGTCTTCGAGTTCCACCATGTCGAGCAGCTCAGCGATGCGCGGGTCGGCCTGCGTATGCGGAATGCCGTTGAGCTCGGCAGTGAAGCGGAGGTTCTGGGCGCCGGTCATGTCGCCGTAGAAGCCGACGGACTCGGGGAGGTAGCCGACCTGGCGCTTGACGGTGAGCGGGTTGCGGGAGGGGTCCTCGCCGCAGACGCGGACGGTCCCGGCGGTAGGCTCGGTGAGACCGAGCATCATGAGGATGCTGGTGCTCTTGCCCGAGCCGTTAGGGCCGAGGAAACCGAAGACCTCGCCCTCGTCGATGGAGAGGTCGATGGCATCCACGGCGGTGAAGCCGCCGTAGCGCTTGGTCAGCCCGCGGGCCTCGATCAGAGCGCTCATCGCCTGCCGAGCCTCACAAAGAGCGCGCCGAGGATGACGATGACCAGGACGACGAGGACGATCCCGAGCCAGCCCCAGATGGTGGACTGGGCGACGGTGACGCGCAGCTCGAGGGAGTCGTTCGTGTCGGGGTGGTTGGCGCGCAGGGTGACGAGGTAGTCTCCGGGGATGGCGTCGGCCGCAGGCAGCACGGTGGTGGTGATGTCGATCTGGTTGTTGAGCGGCAGGCTCTCCACGGAGTCGACCTCGAAGTTGACCTCCCAACCTGAGGGCGCGTCGGCGAGGAGGCTGATCTCGGCGAGGTCTCCCGTGCCGAAGTTGGTGAGGCGGAGCTTGGTGGAGGCTTCCTCGCCCGCCGTGGCGTCCAGGTTGAGCAGGCCGGTGTCCGTACCGAGGAAGACCTCGCCTCGCCCCCTGATGGTTACCAGCAGGAGGGAATCCGCCTGGAACCCCGCATCGTCGTCCACCTGGACGGGGATGAGGTAGTCGCCGGGCGCCGTGTTGCGGGGCGGGGAGACGCGCACGTCGACGCGCTCGTTGAGGGCGTCGCCCACGCTGATGCTGGAGATGACGCGCTCCTGGCCGAACGAGGGCGAGAAGGTGATGTCCCAACCGGTGAGCACCTGTCCGCCCTCATCCAACGCCGCCGCGGTGAGATTGAAGGAGGAGTCCGCGCCGGTGTCGTTGTCGATCACGATCTCGAACTCGAACTCGCTGGTAGCAGGGCCGCTGAGGGCGGGGAACGTCACGGTGATGGACACGCCCGTGTCGGTGCTGGCGGGAGGCTCCGGGACGATGATGGTATAGCGGGCGCTGTCGTACTCGATCCTCCCGTCCGGCGACGTGATGCGCAGGCCGAACTCGTAGGCGCCCGCAGGCGGTCGGTCGTCCGGCAGGTCGACGCGGAGGCGGAGGCTCTGGCTCGCCCCGGTGTCGTCGGGCGCGGGCGGCTCGACGACGATCTCGCCGACCTTGAAGTCGAAGAAGCGGTCCCAGACGGCGATGTCCCAGCCGTCCGGGACGTCCTCAAGCGCGATCCTGACGAGCCGCCGGTCCGAGGTGGTGTTGTAGAGGTCCACGGTAAGATCGGTGCGGGTCTCGCGCGGGCCCATCTCCAGGGAACGGACGGCGGAGTCGAGCCGCACGTCGGAAGGGTCCTGGGCGAATACCACTGCGGTGTGCAAGACAGCAGCCAGCGCGAGCGCGGCGAGCATCAAGAGAGGACGTCCGATACGCATACTTCCGATTACCTCGCGATGTGTCGTTGTGTTGACGCCTGAAATCGCGTCCAACGCTCAAATTATACAAGACGCGCGAGCAGTGTTCCCGCCTTCGTGCGTACGCGCCCCGGCCATAGGAGTCGCGCACGCCTATCGGACACGCGACCGGGGACACCGCCGCCGCGCTGCCGGTATAGTCGTATGCGGGCAGAAAGAGGCCGAACGGAGTCGGCGCGAAGGTCACCGGTGACGGCAAGACACGACGAACAGGCAGGCGCATCGCGGGTGCGGGCCCTGCGGAACATCCTGGACATGGAGGCGGCCAACGGCTTCGTCGACAGGGCCGTCGCCGGAGGCCTGGACCGTTTCCTCGAAACGCTCCGGGAACAGGCGGGGGCAACCCCGGAACTCAGACCGCTGGAGGAGCACGGCCTCCTCTCCATCGCCTATGCCGAGCTCGACGCGGCGCAGCGGGAGCGCTGGGCGGGAGAGGCCCGGCGCTTCCTCGGCGGCGCACGTCCCGCGGCCCGCTCCCCCCAGCGGCCCGCTCCGCCCGCGGAGCCTCCATCCGCCGTTCCGCCCGCCCGCAATCCGATGGACGTGCCGCTCAGCGCCCTGCAGTCTGCCAGCCGCACGCATGCCGCGGCCATCCGGCGGTTGCTCATGCGGCGGCAGATGCTCACGCACAGCGGCGAGCCGACCGTTCGCGACCTCCTCTACCTCTTCCCCCTGCGCCACGCGGACCGCAGCGAGCGGGTCCCCGTGGCCAAACTGCGCGCAGGCGAGGAGCAGACGGTGGAGGTTGCCCTGTGGGACGCGTACGAGGTGCGGCTGGGGCGCGGCGGACGCATCCGCGCCACCGAGGCCGTCGTGGGGGACGACACGGGCAACCTGCGCGTGATCTGGTGGGGCAACCCGTGGATCGCGCAGCAGCTCAAGAAGGCCATCGCGTCGACCGCGCAGACGCCCAACGGCGTCCCCCGCGTCGCGCTCAGCGGCAAGGTGACGCTCTTCCAGGGCAAGAAGCAGATGGAGTCGCCGGAATGGGAACTGACGGGGAGCGTGACGGCTCCCGGCATGCACACGGCGGGCCTCGTCCCCTTCTATCCGTGGGCCGTCACCACCAGAGGCAAGCGCATACCGCCGCGCAGGATGCGCGAGATCGTGCGCGAAGCGCTGGACGGCGTGAAGGGCGGCGTGCCCGACCCGCTGCCGGACGCCGTGCGCGAGGACGTGGGGCTGCTGACGCTCGGCGAGGCCATCGAGCAGGCGCACTACCCCGACTCCGAGGACGCGAAAGAGCAGGCGCGGCGACGGCTCGCCTTCGACGAGTTCCTCGCCATCCAGCTCCGCGTGGGCATGGAGCGCAACTACACGTCCAGCCGGGAGGGCATCGTGCTGCCCTCCTTCCCGCCGGTGGTGGAGTCGTTCATCCGCTCGCTGCCGTTCGAACTGACGGCAGGCCAGCGCACCGCACTCGAGGAGGCGATGGAGGACCTGTCGAGCGGCGGCAGGCCGATGAACCGGGTGCTGCAGGGCGACGTGGGCTCCGGCAAGACGGTGGTCGCCGTGGCGCTGCTGCTGGCCGCGGTCGCGGGCGGCTACCAGGGTGCGATGATGGCCCCCACCGAGGTGCTGGCGGAGCAGCACTTCCTCAACGTCCGCCGCCTGCTCGGCGGGCCGGAGCACTCCCTGGAGAACCCGGACTGGTTCTCCGCCCTGCTGGACGGCAGGGACGAGCCGGTGACCGCGGCGCTGCTGACCGGGAGTACGCGCGCCCGGCCCCGCAGGGAGATCCTGAGGATGGCGGCGGAGGGAACGCTGGACCTGCTCATCGGCACGCACGCCCTCATCCAGGCGCAGGTCGAGCTGCCGAACCTCGCGCTCGCCGTGGGGGACGAGCAGCACCGCTTCGGGGTGCTCCAGCGCGACGCGCTGCGCGGCAAGAGCGCCGCCGGCGAACCGCACCTGCTGCTCATGTCCGCCACGCCCATCCCGCGTACGCTCGCCCTCACGCTCTACGGCGGCCTGGAGATATCCACCATCCGGGAACTCCCGGCGGGCCGCCAGGAGATCCTGACCCGCAGCGTGGACCTCTCCCGCGCCCGAGATGCCGAGAACTACCTGCTCACACAGGTGAAGGAGGGCCGCCAGTGCTTCGTCGTCTATCCCCGCATCGACGACGCGGACGACCGGTACGGGGGCCTCGAAGACGACGATGACGCCGCAGGCGACGACGTCAACGAGAACTCCGACGTCGTTCCCGAACCGGCGTCGCTCCCTCCGCTCACCGCGGTGGCGGAGTACGAGCGCCTGCGCGCGACGACGCTCGCGGACGCGCGGGTGGGCCTGCTCCACGGACGGATGCCCCTGCCGGAGAAGCAGGCCGTCATGGACGGGTTCCGGGCCGGAGAGATAGACGTGCTCGTCTCGACGCCCGTCATCGAGGTCGGCATCGACGTGCCGAACGCGACGGTGATGATGGTGCAGAGCCCCACGCGGTTCGGACTGGCCCAGCTGCACCAGCTGCGCGGACGGGTGGGACGCGGAGCGCACCGGAGCTACTGCTTCCTCGTTGCGGAATCGGAAAGCGAGACGTTCGAGCGGTTGAGCGAGACCCGGCAACGCCGGGTCGCGAACGGCGACGACTGGCGGGAGGTCGAGCAGTGGTTCCGCGCGGCGCTCGCGCAGGCGGAGACGAGCAGGCAGCGGCTGAACGTGCTGGTGCGCACCAACGACGGGTTCCAGATCGCGGAGGCCGACCTGGAGATGCGGAGCCAAGGCGATTTCTTCGGCACGCGCCAGTCTGGCATCACCCGTGTCAGGATGGCGCGTCCCAGCGACCGGGACCTGCTCGATGCGTCCAGGGAGCACGCCGGACGCATCCTCGCGATCGACCCGGAGTTGAACACGCTCCCCGGCCTGCGCGCCGCCGCCGAGCGGCTGACCGAGGCGGTGACGAACGAGATGGCCTGACCCGCCACCACATGCGGCGCGCTTGCCCCTGCCCCTCCCGGACGCCCATAATGCGCCGCATGCGTGTCAGCAAGATGGAATGGCGGGGCGTCCGCGTCCCGCTGAAGCGCCCTGACCTCGCCCTGGACCCGTCCAAGGCGGGCCGTAACGCGCTGCTCATCTGGATGCACATGGACAACGGGCTCGTGGGGGTCGGCGAGGCCGCCACCGCGGGGCCGGGCCGTCCGCCCCGCATCGCCGACCTTGCGTCGCTCCTGCACGAGCTCGCTCCCTCCGCACTCGGTCTGCATCCCGCCATAGCCTTCGACATCCTCTCCGCGCTCGCGCCTCCCGGCGCCACCGGCAACGCGCTGCGGTTCGGGCTGGAGACCGCGGCATTCGACGCGATGGGCAAGAACGCCGGGCGGCCCGTGACCGACCTGCTGGGCGGCGTGATCGACTGGACGCCCATGGTGGCGCTGCTGGACTTCCTGCCGCCGGACGGGGCGGCTGAGCAGGCGCGCGCCGCGGTGGAGGACGGCTACGAGTGCGTAAAGGCGTCGCTGGGCGCACGCGACGCGGCCACGGACATCGAGATCGTGCGCGCCGTCAGGCTGGCTATCGGCGACGAGATCGCGCTCCGGGCCGACGCCGATGAGGGCTGGACCGCGGAACGCGCCATCCACACGGTGGAGCGCCTGGCCGCGTTCAACCTGGACTTCGTGGAGCAGCCGGTCATCGCGGAGGACATGAGCGGCCTCGCCCGCATCCGCAGCGTGTCACCCGTGCCCATCGCAGCCGACGAGGCAGTCGGCATGATGAGCGACGCCGTAAAGGTCATCGAGGCGGAGGCCGCGGACGTGCTCGTGGTGAAGGCGGCGCAGGCGGGCGGCATCCGGGCGGCGCAGGCGATCATGGCCTACGCCGCGCAGAACGGGCTGCGCAGCACCGTTTCGGCTTCGCTGGAGACGGGAGTCGGCATCGCTGCGGGGGTCCACCTGGCCGCCTCGCTCGGCAAGGCGGCGCCGGCGAGCCTCGGCGGCGGGGCCCGCCTGGAATGCGACCTCCTGACGAAGCCGCTCGTTCCCGTGCGCGGACACATCACCGTCCCGCACCTGCCCGGCCTCGGCGTCGAGGTCGACCAGGACGCGGTGGACCACTACGCCACCGAGGTGGCCGGCGTCATCGCCGGCTAGGGCAGCGCCGTCCCCGTCGTCCGCACCTCTGCTATCATCCTCAACGGCCCGCCGGAACCCTCCGGTTGGGCCAGTCTATCGAGAGGGCAGCGATGAAACTCCACGAATACCAGGCCAAGCAACTGCTGGCGACGTACGGCGTTCCGGTGCCGGAGAACTACGTCGCGTCGTCGGGGGCCGAGGCCGCAGCGGCGGCTGAGCGCCTCGGCGGTACAGGGGTCGTCAAGGCGCAGGTGCACGCCGGCGGGCGGGGCAAGGCGGGCGGGGTGAAGGTGGCCAGGAGCCCGGCCGAAGCGGCGCAGTTTGCCGAGTCGCTGATCGGCTCCACGCTCGTCACCTTCCAGACCGGCCCGCAGGGCGTCCCCGTCCACCAGGTGCTGGTCGAGCAGACGATGGACATCGAACGGGAGCTCTACCTGAGCATCACCACGGACGGCGGGCGCCGCCGTCCCGTCGTCATCGCATCGGCGGCGGGCGGCATGGAGATCGAGGAGGTCGCACAGACCGAACCGGAGAAGGTGCTCACCGAACCCATAGACCCGGCGATCGGGTTCCAGCCGTTCCAGGGACGCAGGCTGGCGGCGGGCCTCGGCCTTCCTCCCACGCAGGTACGCCCTTTCTCCGCGCTCGTGGACGCGTGCTACCGGGCCTACGCGGGGAAGGACTCGGGGATGATCGAGATCAACCCGCTCGTCCTCACGACCGACGGTCAACTGCTTGCGCTGGACGCCAAGATGGACCTCGACGACGACGCCCTCTTCCGCCACAAGGCGGAGGCCGAGTTGCGCGACGCCAGCCAGGACGACCCGCTCGAGGTGAAGGCGTCGGAGGCGGGGATCGCGTACGTGAAACTGGACGGCAACGTGGGCTGCATGGTCAACGGGGCCGGGCTCGCGATGGCGACGATGGACATCGTGAAGTTCGCGGGCGCGGAGCCCGCCAACTTCCTGGACGTGGGCGGCGGGGCCGCGGAGGAGAAGATCAGCCACGCCATCCTTCTCATGCTGTCGGACTCCAACGTCGAGAAGGTGCTGGTCAACATCTTCGGCGGCATCCTCCGCTGCGACATCGCGGCGCGGGGCATCGTGGACGCATACGGCAAGGCCGACCGCCAGCCGCCGCTCGTCGTGCGGATGCTGGGCACCAACGTTGACGAAGGGAAGCAGATACTCGCCGAATCGGGCCTGGCGGCAACCATGGTGGACACCCTGGAAGAGGCGGCAGCGGCCATCAAGGGATAGCGGAGCAAGACATCCATGAGCATTCTGGTGAACGAGAACACGCGCCTGCTGGTGCAGGGCATCACAGGCCGGGAAGGCAGTTTCCACGCGGAGCGCTGCGCGGCTTACGGGACGAACCTCGTCGCGGGGGTGACGCCGGGCAAGGGCGGCGAGACCTTCATGGAGAGCGTGCCCGTCTTCGACAGCGTGCGCGAAGCCGTGGACGAGACCGGTGCGAACGTCGCCCTCATCTTCGTGCCGCCGCCGTTCGCGGCGGACGCGATCCTCGAGTCGGCAGACGCGGGAGTGCCCCTGGTGGTCTGCATCACGGAGGGCGTGCCCGTCCGGGACTCGACGATGGTCATGCGCTACCTGGAGGGCAAGCGGGTGCGCCTGCTGGGACCCAACTGCCCCGGCCTCATCACCCCCGGCGCGAAAGCGAAGGTGGGCATCATGCCCGGCAACATCCACCTGCCCGGGAAAGTGGGCGTCGTGTCCCGCAGCGGGACGCTCACCTACGAGGCCGTCGACCAGCTCACGAAGCGCGGCATCGGCCAGTCCACGTGCGTCGGCATCGGCGGGGACCCGGTCTCCGGCACGGGATTCGTCGACGTGCTCGCGATGTTCAACGACGACCCCGAGACCGAGGCGATCGTCATGATCGGCGAGATCGGCGGCACCAAGGAGCAGGATGCAGCCGCCTTCATCAAGGAGAACGTGCGCAAGCCCGTGGCCGCGCTCATCGTAGGACAGACCGCTCCACCGGGCCGCCGCATGGGGCACGCCGGCGCGGTCATCACCGGCAAAGCTGCGCTCGCGTCTGAGAAGATGCGGGCGCTGGAGGAGGCGGGCTGCCGGGTCATCCCGACCCCGGCCGACATCGGCGCAACCGTAGCGGACATGCTGGGCTGACCCCCATCGAGGTCGACAAGAGGGCGTGCTCACGCATACGGAGCACGCCCTGTAGTGGACCCGGTGAGACCGGGGCTATTCTTCGTTCCCGGCTTCTTCTTCGGTCCCTTCGGCCTCTTCTTCTTCGCTGGACTCCTCGGCCTCGCCGTTTCCCGTCTCCTCAGATGTGGTCTCTTCGGTCTCCTCCTCTTCGTCGTCGGGCCCTTCCGGAACAGTGGTCTCGTAGCCGGCGTCAGTGGTGAGCATCGGTCGCTGCCTCCTGTGGGTTATGCCGCCAGCCTACGATACGGCGCACCGGGGCGAGGTATCCGCAGGCTTAAGCGTCGGCGCCGGATCACTTAACGCCGGATTAGAGATCATCTGCGTGTACGATATGGGGAGTGCGGAGGGGCTCGCCCGCTGCTTGCGGAAAGGAACGAGAGGATATCGCGTGATGGAGTGGGAGGCCGTGAACCCGGAGACGATGCTCGCCGAAGGGCGCCGCCGGTACGGCGCACGCCGGCAGATGAACCGTTCTGGGGCGCTGCTGCCGGAGCGCCTGCTCGCACGGCTGTGGCGCGCGAAGGAGGGCCGCTCGTTGCGGACGGTCGACGGCAGGCGCTTGAAGGTGCTGTATGCCGGACGGCCCGCACCCGGACACGGCCCCGATTTCCAGGACGCCGTCGTTCGCATGGACGGCGAACGCGCAACAGGCAACGTGGAACTGCACCGGAGACCCTCCGACTGGCATGCGCACGGCCACGACACAGACCCCGCCTACGACGACGTCATGCTGCACGTCGTCGCGCAGGCAGAGGGGACAGGGCCCGGACTTCCGCTCGCGGAGCTGCGAGGCGCCGGCGGGCTGGGACCCGTAGAACCGCCGCTGATGTCCCGGCTCGCCCGCGCGTCGTCCGGGGAACTGCGGCAGATGCTGGTGCGTTCCGGCATGGCCCGCTTCCGGGAGCGCGTACAGGCTGCGCGTCGAGGCGTCGAGGAAGCGGGTGCCGAGCAGACGCTGCACGAGGCCGTCTTCGACGCGCTCGGCTACGCGGAGAACCGGGCTCCCTTCGGTTGGCTCGCACGGGCTGTTCCTGCGGCTGCAGTGCGGCGGCTGGCGGTGGCCCTGCCCGGCGCTGAACGCGCACGAGCGATAGAGCGACTCCTCCTCGATGCTTCAGGGCTCGAGGGCCCAGCGCCGCCGGCCGGCGATGAACGCCCAGCCTGGAAGACTGCGGGCGTGCGTCCGGTCAACCACCCGCGGCGGCGCATCCGCGGGGCGGCCGCGCTGCTCGCTCGCGTGGCGGAGGGTGGCCTGCACACCGCGTGCGAACAGGCCGCAACCGAGGGCTCTGCCGTACTGGAGCGGTCGTTCGTCGTGGAGGACCACCACGGAGCGCTCATCGGCGCGGGCCGCGCACGGGAGATCGTCGTCAACGCGGTGCTGCCGCTGCTCGCGGCGCTGGGAGGCTCCGGGGCCGAAGACCTCTTCATGCGCTATCCGGCCCTTCCCGAGAACGCACTGACCCGAGAGGCGCGCCGCCTGACGGGGGCCAAGGGGATGCGGCTCTCCGCGTGCGAGCAGCTGGGCCTCCTGCGGCTCTATCGCGGCAGCATCAGCGAAGGCTGAGGGGGCCGCGCTAGGCGGCGTACAGGAGCCTGAGCCCGCGCAACACGAGGCGCGGTGCGAATGAGAGCAGCCGGAACAACCCGGCCATGGCCAGCGACGCCGCGATGCCGATGAACGCTCCCGCCAGCACGTCGGTCGGGTAGTGCACACCGGCGTAGACCCGCGCGACCCCCCAGCAGAACGCCAGGGCGTACAGGGCGCCGCCCAGCCGCCGGTAGCGCAGGAACACGGCGGTAGCCAGCGCGAAGCCAACGGAGGCGGTGTTGGAGGGGAAGGACGGGTCGGTCGGGGCGTAGAAGAGCAAGGTGATGTCGTTGTCCACGAACGGCCGGGGCCGCTGGACGATGCCGTTGAAGACCGTCGTGACGGCGTTGGCGGCGCCGATGCCGGCAGCGGCGATCATGGTGGCGACCTGGTTCGCGGGTCGTGTTTCGCGCGTGCCCGTCATCCAGAGCGCGACGAGCAGCAGGCTCCCGGTGACCGGCACGAAGTAATCGCTGACCAGGACGTTCATCAGCCAGTCGAGCAGTGCGATGTTGCCCACGCCTGCGTTCAGGAACCGGACGATTGCGCCGTCCATCAGCGCCGACCTCCGAGGACGGCCCCGATGCGCGCCGCAAGCGCGCGAGCGAACGTCGTGCGCTCCAGCCAATCGAGTCCGCCGGGTGGCCATCGGTCCTCGGCGGGGTCCCAGCCATGGGAGGCGCCCCACCGGTGATTGACGATGGACGAGATGCCGATCTGCACGAGGATGGAGACCGTCGCCGCGATGGCGAACCACCGGGACTGTTCGACGCCGTCCAGGCCGGCCCCGGTGTCAGGCAGGTTGCGGTCCTCGCTGATGAAGAACCAGGCGAACGCCCCGACCACGATCAGCGCGGAACAGGTCCTTGTGACAAGCGGCCACTGACGGAGGATGACGAGTCCCCACAGGCGATTGGCTACCGCAGCGTACTGCGTCACCCCAAGCGTGCTGAGGGAGACCCACAGGAAGTACGCGGCCTCGAAGTCGGACATCCCGGCAACTTATGCCCCGAGCAGCGCCTTCGGCTGCACGGGCGTGCACTCGTGCAGATAGGAGGGATTCTGGCCGCGCACGATGGGGAAGTAGAGCTCCTGGAGGCGCTGCGTCACCGGCCCCACGCCGCCGTTGCCGACCGGGCGGTGGTCCACCGAGCCGACGCCCTGGACGTGCGCCGCGGTGCCGGAGAGGAAGACCTCGTCCGCCGTGTACAACTCGCTGCGGTCAACGAGCCGCTGCTCGACCCGCATACCGAGTTCGTCTTCGAGGAGGCGGAGCACCGTGTCGCGCGTGATGCCCGGAAGCACGTTGCTCTCCAGCGTCGGGGTTGCGACGGTGTTGCCGTGTACGAAGAAGATGTTCTCGCCGGTACCCTCGCAGACGTGGCCGTCCATGTTCAGCATGATCGCCTCGTCGAACCCGGCGGCGATCGCGTCGGTCTTGGCGAGGATGGAGTTCAGATAGAGGCCGCTCAGCTTGAAGCGGGGCGGGACCATCGTGTCGTCGATGCGCCGGTACGACGCGACGCAGCAACTGATCGCGCCGCTTGCGTCCAGGTAGTTGCCGAAGGGCACCGCCAGACAGAAGAACCCGTCCCGCAGCGACTTGAGGTTCAGGTTCGCCACCTTCTCCTCGGACTTGTAGGCGACCGGACGTATGTAGAGGTCTTCCGTGTAGCCGGAACGCTCGACCAGTCCCGAAGTGATCTCACACAGTTCATCGATGCTGTACGGCACGTCGATCCAGAGCATCTTGCAGCCGCGCAGGAGCCGCTCGTAGTGCTCCCTGAGCTTGTAGATGTACATGGTCTCGTGTTCAGGGTTCCAGTTCCCGCGGATGCCCTCGAACACGGCGGTGCCGTAGTGGAGCGCGTGGGTCATGATGCCGACCTTCGCCTCTTCCAGAGGCACGTAGTCGCCGTTCATGAACGCAATGGGAGTCGCCATGGGAATCGCCTGACTTTCTGTGGGTGTAAGGCCCGGAGCAAGAGTGCTCAGAAACGCAGGCGATTATAGGAATCGTCTCTTGAGAGTGTCAATCGCAACCGGTCGAGACCCACCATCGCCCGCCGTCGCTCGCGAAGCTGATGCAGCCGTCCCCGGCGGTCGTGAACAGCTGGTCCGGACCGACCGCGCCGGCCAGCCGCGCCATCACTTCGGGGGACGGGTGCCCGAAACGGTTCTCTTCGTTCACCGACACCGCAGCGGCGGCAGGCCTGACGGCGGCCAGCAGGTCCGGCGACGTTGACGTGGCGCTGCCGTGGTGCCCCACCTTCAGGACGTCGGCCGAGACGTCGATGCCCGCGTCGAGGAGCCCGTACTCGGCCTCCGTGAACAGGTCGGCCATCAGCAACGCCGATGCCTCTCCATACGTCAGCCGGAGCGCGATGCTGTTGTTGTTGAGGTCCGAGGAGGTGCCGGAGTGCAGCGGCTGCGGCGGGTTGAGGACTTCCAGGACGACCTCCTCCCCAAGCGCCACCGTCATACCCTGGATGCCCTCCTGCACGTCCACGTTCCGCGCGTCGAGTTCGGCGCGCCATGAGACGTCTTCCCCGGGGAGCGGCGGCGGCGCGAGCACCTGTTCGAACCGCTCCTGGCGCGCCAGCCCCAGCAACCCCGCTGCGTGGTCGGCGTGGCGGTGGGTGAGTACGCCAAGGTCCATCCGCAGGCCTTCCAACGGGAGGATGGCGTCGACGCGGTTCGCGGTCAGCCGTTGGTCCGGGCCGCCGTCCACCAATGCGGTTGCGCTGTCAGGCGTCACGATGAGCAGAGCGTCGCCCTGTCCCACGTCGAACACATGCAGGTGGAGCAGGTCGCTGTCCGGGGTCAGCGCGGCGACCCACACCATCCCCGTCAGGACAGCCGCGACGCCCAGCGCGGCCAGGCGCTCGGCAGGGTGGGCGGGTCCCTCCCAGGCGGCCCGCACGGCCCCGGAGACAGCGGGCACCCACCGCCGGCGTGTCGCCGCGGCCAACGTGCACGCCATCAGCGCGTAGGCGCTCCACACCCATGCGACGCTCAATCCCTCCACCACCAGGCGAGCGCCGGGTACAGCAGCGAAGAGCGCTGCCATCTGCGTGATCGCGGTCCCTGCGAGCCAGGTTACGAGCCCCAGCGCCTCGCCCAGCGGAGCAACCGCCAGTCCGGCGGCTGCGGTGAGGGCCGCCGATACGAGGAACGACGGCATCATCAGCATCGCCACGAGCGTCGCGGGTGCGCCCAGCAGGGGGACTTCGCCGAAATTGAAGGCCACCACCGGCAGGGACCCAACGAAGGCACCCACAGAGACCGTGAGGCTCGCCGCAGCCGCTCCCAGGGCCGTGCCCGCCGTCTCGGGCAGGCGCTCGCGCAGCCCGGACGTCCGCTCCAGTACCCAGGCGCTTCCCGGCAGTCCCAGCAGCAGGACACCGGCCATGGACGTGAAGCTCAGCTGGAAGGAGCGGTCCCACAGCGAGAGCGGCTCCACCAAGAGCAGCAGGAAGGCGGCAAGACCAAGCGCGTTCACCGCAGCAGGCATCCGCCCGACCGCGAGCGCAAGCAGAAACGCGGAACCCATGACTCCGGCCCGCACCGCGGACGGAGGAGCGCCCGCGAGCAGGATGTATCCCCACAGCAGCACCAGCGGAGCGATGAGGTAGAGGCCGTACCGGCGTCCCAACAGCGCCCGCGCGACGAGCAGCGCGAGGCCGAGTACGAGCCCGGCGTGCAGGCCCGACACGGCGAGCAGGTGTGCGAGGCCGGCGCCCCGGAAGTCCTCAGAGGTCTCTGGCGAGATGCCGCTCCGCAGTCCCAGCAGCACCGCGGCAGCAACCGGCGCGACGGGTTCAGGAACGGAACGTTGGAGGGCGCCCTGCAGGCTGACTCGCGCCCGGTGCAGGGCCGCGGATGCGCCGACGGGCCCGGGCGTTATCGAGACTACCTCAGCTTCCGAGACGACCGTGTGGATGCCACGGACCGCGAGATGCTCCCGGTAGTCGAACGCGCCGATGCTGCGCGGAGGGTCGATGCGTCCGCGGACCACGATCCCGTCCCCGTGACGCAGGAACGGGTGCACGCGCCCTTCCACGGCGGGCGAGTCCGGGTGGGCCCATACCAGCGCCCGGCCGGAGACGGGGTCCGGGCCGCCCGGTCCGAGCGCGTGCACGCGCTCGATGTTGAACCTCAACGAACCGCCTGCAGTCTCCGGCGCGCCGGTCACTTGCGCCCGCAGGGTGGCTTCCGTCCCGTGGAGGGAAGCGAGGCCGCCGGTGTCCGTCAGGTCAGGCAGCGGGCGCGCGAGGCCAAGCAGGCCTCCCGCGAGGAACACGGCGGCCAGCGCGACGGGCAACCCGGCGGCGCGCAGCCGGAATGTTCCCGCGCAGAGCGCCACGCCGGCCAGGACCGCGCCCCAGAGGGGCATAGCGAGGTCCGACTGCGCGAAGAGCCCCAGCGCGTACCCGAGCCCCAGCCACGCGAGCGGCATCGCTTATCCGCGGCTCTCGCTCTCGCGGGCGGCAGTGGACGCCTGCCGCTCCACGAGCCGGATGCGCGCGCTGAGGCGCCGGGGCGACCCCATCGCGAATGCTGTGGGAATCATCAGCGCGCCGATGAAGGCCAGCGCCCAGATGGAGGCGCGGTAGTCGCCCGTGACGTCGAAGACCCAGGCCATGAATATCGGTCCGACCACGCCTGCCGCGACCGAACCGCCCTGCAGTATGCCCACGATCGAGCCGAGAGAGCGCGTGCCGAACATCATGCTGCCCAGTGTGCCTCGCGTGGGGATGACGCTGCCGAACCCGATGCCGAACAGTGCGACGAACGGGATGGCGAGCACGATGGTGGTGACCGTTACGAACTGCAGGTAGAGCATGGACGCCGTGAGCATACCGGCGACGACGGCCAGCACGAGGCGGTAGTCCGCCTTGTCCAGCATGCAGCCGGCGCCCAGACGCCCGATGCCGCTGAGCAGGAAGACGAGGGTGAAGGTCACCGCCGCCTCGCTCTTCGTCAGCCCGGTGTCCTCGACGAAGTAGAAGATCTGGTGCACCTGGAACGCGGAGTTCACCATGAACATGCCGGAGAGGTAGCCCATGAAGAGCCAGAACTCCCTGGTGCGCATGGCGCTGCGGGCAGTCATGCCCCGCGCGGGAGGGAGTGTCCTGATCGCGGCGCCTTTATCGTCGCGCTCCGGCGGATCGCCGTCGGGGCGCATGCCGTAGGGCTCGGGACGGTCCCGCGCGATGGCGCTGATGAGGGTGAGCAGCACGAGGACGATGACGCCGTAGCCGATGATGATGTTCCGCCAGCCGAAGGTCTCTTCCAGGGACGTGTTCAGGATGACGAACGGAGAGCCGAAGATGGGCCCCATCACCGCCCATCCCGTGGCGGTGCCCAGCTTGCGCCGGAACCAGCGTGCGATGAGCACCGGCCACGTGACGGCGTGGCTCATCCCGGACGTGCCGATGGAGATGACGAAGATGGCGAGGTAGAAGGTCAGGATGCCGTTGATGAGCCCCAGCCCGATCATCCCGATGCCGGTGATGATGGCGCTCCAGAAGAGGAGCGTGCGGGGTTTCATCCTGTCCAGCAGGATGCCCACCAAGGGGCTCGTGATGCCGGACTCCATCTGCCGCATGGACATGGCCCCGCCGACGACGGAGCGTGACCAGCCGAAGTGTGCCTCGATGGAGACGGCGAAGGCGCTCATGCCCTGGAAGTAGGCAGCCGAGAGGACGGTGTTCGTGAGGATGCTTCCGGCGACGAGATACCAGCCGTAGAAGATGCGGGGTTGGCGCGTTGTGCCCGAGGCCGGGGTCTGGGGTTCCAAGAGGCGTCTCCAGGCGGCCCGTGCAGGCCGCTATCGATGCCATGGTAGCCGTACCTTGCCGTGAGGGAAACCGCGCCGCGCTTTGACAGCAGGGCGGGCCGCCTTCTATCGTGGGCGCTCACCCCACCTTCGGAGGCTGACCGATGGCGACCCTGGACGATCTGGACGGGCTGCTGGCCCACAACAACGTCGTCGTGTTCACGACGTTCCGGCGGGACGGGATGCCGCAGCAGAGCCTCGTCACCGTCGGCAAGATGGAGGGAGGGCTGGCGTTCACGACGCGCTCCCGCAACGCGAAGGCGTACAACCTGGCGCGCGACGCGCGTTGCGCGGTGATGCTGGTCAAGCCGGACATGCGGGCGTTCGCCGTGCTGGACGGCAGGGCCGAGGTGCAGGGACCGCACAACACGGACGCTGAGGCGCTCCGCCTCCGGCTCCGGGAGGTCTACCGGGTCGCGGCCGGGAAGGAGCACCCGGACTGGGACGAGTACGACCGGGTGATGCTGGAGCAGGGGCGGGTCGCCGTTGTGCTCCGGCCCGACCGCATCTTCGCGAGGAACGCCTAGGGCCCTTCGTCACCTTCCTCCGCCGCCTCGCCGCCGAAGTCGACCTCTTCGAGCGCCATCTCGAAGGTGAACCGCACGGCGGCCCGCACGACTTCGACCTCTATCGTGTCTCCTACACGGTAGTCGGTCAGCAGCATCAGCACGAGCTGGCTCGTGCCGGTTATCGGCACGCCGTCCACCCGGACGATGACGTCGTTGACCTCGATCCCTGCCCGCTGGGCCGGGCTGTCGTCAGCGACGGAGATGACGAGCGCGCCCTCGTCCACGGTCAGGCTGCGTTCCGTGACGGCGATGGGGGTGACGTCCTGCACGGTGATGCCCATGCGCGGGCGGACCACCCGTCCAAACTCGATGAGGTGCTGGGAGACGGGGATGGCCGTACTGGCGCTGACGGCGAAGCCGATGCCGTCCACGGGCACCCCGCCGGTGAGCGTTTCGCGGATGACGCGGGTGTTGATGCCGACCACCTGGCCGTCCAGGTTGAGCAGCGGCCCACCGCTGTTCCCGGGGTTAATGACGGCGTCCGTCTGCAGGAGGTTGTCGAGCCGTTCAGGACCCGTTCCCAGGGACCGGCCCTTGGCGCTGAGGATGCCGAGCGACACGGAGCCCTGGAAGCCGAGCGGGCTACCTATGGCCAGCACCCAACTGCCGATGCGCAGTTCCTCCACGCCACCCAGCGTGGCGACGACGAGGTCCTCGATCTCGCCGGCGTCCACCTTGAGCACCGCAAGGTCGGTCGCCTTGTCCTCGCCGACGATCTCGGCAGGCAGCCGCTTGCGGTTGAAGAGCACGACCTCCACTTCGGTCGCGCCCTCCACTACGTGCTCGTTGGTCAAGATGTAGCCCTCTTCGCGGAAGAAGACGCCCGAGCCCTGTGCGACGCCCGGCGTCGTTTGCCCGAAGACGTTGGTCTCCTCCACGGTGGCCAGCACCTGCACCACCGCCGGCATGACCATCTCCACGGTGTCGGCGACGTGGTTGTCCGCGACGTGATAGGCCGCGGCCAGGTACTGCTCCAGGAGGGGGACGACTGCTTCAGGCGCTGGAGTAGCCGTGGGAGGAGGGGCCTCCAAGGTTGGCGTAGGCGTGGGAGCGGCGGTGCTCGTACAACCGGCGAAGAGGCCGACGGTCAGGGCGGCAGCGGCGAGCGCCGCCAGGAGCGTGGAGGTCAGTTTGCGCAATCGGGGCCTCCGTACAAGGGCCCGGGGGTCCGGCCCCGAGCGGGACATTCCTGCTTACTTACTATGATACGACCCGGAAGGCGAGGCGGATTGCCGGGCGCCGCACGTGCGGCAGGCGGCTCATCCGGCGGTGAGTTGCCGCACCGCCTCCTCCTGCACCGCGGTGAGTTCCCGTATGCCGCCCGCGGCGAGGTCCAGCATGGCGTCGAACGACGCGCGGGAGAAGGGGTGCTCCTCGCCGGTGCCCTGGACCTCCACGAACTCACCGCCGTTGGTCATCACGACGTTGAGGTCGACGGCTGCGCGGGAGTCCTCCTCGTAGCAGAGGTCGAGCATCGTCTGGCCGCCGACGAGTCCGACGCTGGTGGCGGCGACGCTGCCGGAGAGGGGCACGCGGAGCAGCACGCCGTGGCGCACGAGGCCGAGGAGGGCCTGGTAGAGGGCGACGTATGCGCCGGTGATGGCGGCGGTGCGTGTGCCGCCGTCGGCCTGCAGGACGTCGCAGTCGATGGTGACGGTGCGCTCGCCGAGCTTCTCGAGCTGGGTGACGGAGCGGAGGGAGCGTCCGATGAGGCGCTGGATCTCGTGGGTGCGCCCGCTGCCGGAGGAGCGCTCGCGGGAGGTGCGGGTGAGGGTGGAGCGGGGCAGCATGCCGTACTCGGCGGTGACCCAGCCCTTGCCCTGGCCTCGCAGGAAGAAGGGGGCCTTCTCCTCGATCGAGGCGGCGCAGACGACGCGGGTCATGCCGGTCTCCACGAGGACGGAGCCTTCCGCGAACTCCTGGAATCCGGTGACGATGCGGGCGGGGCGTATCTCGTCGTTGCGTCTGCCGTCGATGCGGGGCACGTGTCCTCCTCAGGTGCCCAGCCGGACGGGGTCGGCTTCCTGCTGGAGGGTGCGGATGATGGACATGGCGGTGAGGCGTCCGGTCTTCGGGTTCTCGCCGGGAATGTTCTCCAGGTGGAGCCGCATGAGGCCGAACTCGCCCTCGACCTCGATGTCGTGGCAGTTCCGCTGGAGGCCGGGGGATGCGATCACCTTGAGGGTTGTGCGGTCCGGGCCGATGCCGGCGAAGCTGACGGCGGCGGAGACGTTGAGGTTGGCGGGGAAGCCGATGCAGGCCTCGCGCGCCGAGCCCTCGAAGATGACCTCTTCCTCCTCCATCGCCCAGAGGTCGATGCCGTTCTCGACGACGTGCGGCGCGCCGTCCAGCGCAGCAGGGCCCTTGCGGGACTCCATGACGACGCGGTCTATGCGGCCCACGGAGGCGGACTTGATGCCGTCCAGCCCGATGATGGCGCCGGAGGGCATGAGGAGGCGGCAGCCGGTCTCCCGCGCCCTGTCCAGCAGGTCCGGATGGGAGAGGAGGGCGCCGACGCTGATGACCATCGCGCCTTTGCCTGCCGCGAAAGCGGCCTCGACGAGGCCGGGGACGATGGGCGCGCCGGCGGCCTCGACGAGCAGGTCCGCCTGCTCGATGAGCTCGCCGAGGCTGAGGTACGGCGGAGGCTCGCGGAGCGTGTCAAGGAACTCCCGGGCACTGGCCTCCGTGCGGCTGGCGACGCCCGCGACGGCCATGCCGCCGAGGATGCCGTCGTCAGCGGCGCGGAGGATGGCCTTGCCGATCGCGCCGCATCCGACGATGCCGATGGTGGGTGCTGCCATGGCGGGGCTACTTCTCGTTGCCTTCTTCCAGCCAGGCGACGTAGTCGGCCATGGCGGACTCGGGCGTGTAGGCGTTCTCAAAGCCGAGCTCGTCCCTGGCACGGCTCATGTCCAGGTAGTTCTGCTCCTTGTATGCGGGACCCTTACCGTCCTGCAGCGGGAGGTTGGCGTCCGGCTTGACGGCCTTGACGGCCTCCACGAGGCGCTGGTTGGAGACGGCGACACCGGAGCTGACGTTGTAGATGCGGTTGGGCAGGTCCTCCGTGAGCTGGACGAGCCTGATGCCCAGGGCGCAGTCCTTGACGTAGCAGACGTCGCCGGTGTCCTCGGCGAACGGAACGCCGCGGGAGTAGTCCGGCTCGGTGCCGTTGACGGCGGCGTGGGCGAGCCTGCTGGGGAGGTTCATCATGGAGTGATAGAGCGGGCCCCAGATGCCGCCGATGCGCATGGAGACGACGTCCAGGCCGGTGCGGGCGGCGTAGTGGAAGGCGAGGATCTCCCACGCCTTCTTGAAGGTCTCGGTGGGGTTGGACGACTCGACGGGGAGCCTGTCGGTCTCGCGGTAGGGGCCGTTGGGGATGCTGTGGTAGACGGCTATGGAGCTGGCGAGGGAGAGGCGCTTGACCTCCGCGTTGCGGGCTGCCTCCAGGACGCCGATGAGCCCGTTCATGTTGACGCGGTAGTCGTCGTAGGGGCCCAGGGCCATGACGCCGGGGACGGCGAGGTGGACGATGTGCTCGGCCTTGTGCTTCTTCGCCACTTCCTCGATGACGCTGGGCTCCGAGACGTCGGCTTTCTCGACGATGACGCGCTTGCCGTACTCGTCCTTGATGAAGGAAGGCTCGCGCCAGGTCTGGTAGTACGTGATGACGACATCTTCGCCCGCGTCAACGAACGCCCTGGCCGTGTGCAGGCCGATGAATCCCATGCCGCCTGTGATGAGGACTGTCACCGTCCACCTCCGCTGAATGCAAGTGCTGTGGGCGCGCGCCGCGCCGCAGTCGGTAAGGGTAACTTATCGCGCCGTGATGCGCGAGTGGGCGTCCTGTGGGGCCGCTTCCGATCAAGAGTGCCAACCTTGCCTGAATTCTGGCATTCTTGATCAGCGGCTACGAGTGAAACAGTCGCGTCGTTTGGCACCCTTGAGACTCTTGATCGCAGCGTTTCCGTGGCCGTGGCCTGCTTCCCGGCCTCTGGAGCATCAAGAATCTCAAGAGTGCCAATGTTTCAAGAGTTGGGGGCGGAGTCACCCTCACCCCAACCCTCTCCCAGAGGGAGAGGGGGCAGACCGGCCGGAGCTGCGAGCCATAGACGTCATGCAACCAGCGTAGCGGACGCGGGGGCGACGGCGGAAGGGGCGGGTGTCGCACTACTGGTAGACTCGGCCTTCCTATTCCAACCGGAGACGCTGCCCGTGCGAACACCCGCGCTCCTCGGCCTCACGGTTATTGCCAGTGTCCTGGGCGCCTGCGCCCAACCTGCGCCGACTGCTACGCCCACGCCGGTTGTCGAGTACGAACCGCTGTGCGAGGGGTGCGACATCAGCACACCTACACCCGCGGCCACAGACACGCCGACTCCCAGACCGACGCCGCGTCCAACGGCTACGCTGACTCCCACGCCGACTGCCACCCCAACTCCCACGCCAGAGCCAGTTCCCGAACGCTCCCAGGTGTTCTTCGACGACATCGAGCTGGTGAAGGATTCTGGGCTCTGGAACTGGAGCAACTGCCAGCGCCTCTTGGAGTCCTACGAGCAGGCCAAGCAACAGTCCAGAGAACGTGGTGGGCCTGAGCCGTTCCGGCCGGTGTGGCGACCTTGCCTCCAGGAGTTGCAACAGCGATTCCAGCTTCTCCAACATCTGCCTGAGTCTGAGCAGCAGAAGCATACGCCGGGGCTGTGCCGCGACCTCGACGAGCAGGTCTACATACCAGCCCTGTATGAGGCAGGCGAGCATGGCGACCTCTCTGTCCTGCTTCGCGGGGGAGACTACGCTGTGTTCTTGGGGAGGCATGGTGGAGAGATGCGCATGTTCCTCACCACGGAATGCGCTGAGCACGTTCCGTATGAGCCGTACCCTGAGCCGCCAGACCTCGACTGCGCCAACTATGACTACCGCGAGGACGCTGAAGAGGACGCCTATACCTACTGGTATGCGGACGACATCAACGACGTGCTGGACTACGAGGTCTCAGCAGAGTGGGGGACGACCACGGAAATCATCTGCGGGCATCTCCCGTCGCGTCCCTAGACCACGCACACTGGTTCGGTGCAAGCGTTGATGCGAGATAACGAGAGGAGCAATGCGATGCAGTATATCTATTGTTACTACCATAAGCGTCACGACCCGAACCCGCGGCTACACGATGAAACCTGCTATCTCGTGGACCCGGGTAAGGCGACTTCTGAAACCAAGAACACGAAATGGAGTGGGTTCTTCCCTGATCGTCAGTCTGCAGAGCAGGACATGCGGATCAAAAATTTGGGACCTATTCCATGCGGGAATTGCATTGACCGCCCCTCCAGGCGTCGGCCGTAGGTGTCAGGGGCGAGATGCCTGCCTCCGCAGGAATGACGGAGGCTGTAGCCCCCGTCGGTTCCACCTTCACGCGCCGCGCAAACGCGTCGACCCGTTCGGCAGGCTCAGGGCAGGGTGCGTGGCCATGGAACCAGCGTAGCGGACGCGGGGGCGACGGCGGAAGGGGCGGGTGTCGCGAGCATGGACGCGCGAGACGCTGTCCGAGTTAGTGCAGGCAGTCACGGCATCGTAAGTCGCTCTCGGTCAGTCTATCCATTGGTATCGAGGTTTCAGACCGGTCAACTGGTTATAGCCCACACGATGTTCCTTCTGGAGCCGGCCGACCACTACGAAAGGGGCTATCCCCACAGACTGCGCAAAGTCCTCGACAGAGCCTTGCGTGAAGTCGTCCTGAGCGCAGAAGTCAATCCAATCCCGGGGAGTGATGAGGAAGTCCCTTGCGAAGCGGTCCGCCTCGGCTTCGATCTCCGCAGCTTCCGGATCTGCGCCGAGACCATCGATTACGAACCTTCGCTGTGTTTGGTGCCTCAGCAAGTGGCACGCCTCGTGGAAGAAGGTGAACCAGAAGATATCGGCCCACTTGTTCCTGATGCTCATCTGAATCAATGCCTTCCGGTCGTTCAACCAGCGTGCAACTCCATTAGCGCCACTCCGGGGAAGCTCTCGTACCATGCAGAACGCGACCCCGGCGTCAGCGCAGAGAGCCGAAATCGCTGGTATAAATTCGCCAGGCGGCTGAGAGGTCATTCCCCTAATCCGGGAGAGCGCCTCACTGAACGCGACCTCGTCGTAGTCCGCCGTCACCACTCCCTGAGCATCGATCTCCCCCTTACGAAGCCAGACTGCCAACGCTCCGAGAGATACCTTGTGCTGGGCAGCTTCGGTGATTCGGAAGCCTACTGCCTTCTGGACCGCCTGCGGTTCTGCCACGGCGACTCCCAAGAAGTTCATAAGCGCCTCCAGCCTACCCGATCTGTCCCGTCCGGCCCCTATCCAGCCTCTCTTGATCATCTCTCTGATGGGGTAGTCGTCCAGCAATTGCACACTGGCTGTCAGCGCGTCTTGCTCCCTTTTGCGCGCCAACGTCATGCGGTAATCGGCTTCGAGGTTGATCCAGAACCGTGCGTCGATGCCAAGTACTTTCGCCAGCCCTATTGCGGTCTCCGGAGTAATCGACTTCTTCCCCCCGATGATTTCATTGATGGCCTGGGCAGGCCTGCCAAGCCTCGCAGCCAGCTCCTTCTGGGTCATCCCACGGGCTTCCAGTTCCTCCTCAAGAGCCTCGCCTGGAGGAACCGGGAGATCCGAATATACCCGCGTGCTGCTAGTCGTCATAGTGGTTGCTTACCTCCTGCACTATTACGTGCTCCTCTGTGTCGCCCTTTGTTACTATGAGGCGCCACTTTCCCGTCAGGTAGATGGCTAACTCTCCTTTCCTTGATCCCTTCAGTGGATGCAGGCGCATCGACTGAATGCCGTAGGCTGTTTGAAAGTCGTTGACTGCATAGAGTTCGTTGATACGCGTTATGTACTTCCGTCCGACATCCGCGCCCCAGCGCCGTGCTGCTCTGGCCGATTCCACATAGTCTCGCCGAAGCTGATTGGTCCTGAAAGTTACTTCCACTATTCACCCTATGGGTGAATATACTACGCCATACATCATTTGTCAACGCCGTCCTCGTAGGATGTGGCCTCAACGGAAGCGCCCTCAGGCCGGGCTATAAGAGTTCGACTCGGCCTCACTTCCGCCTTCGGCCCGTTCTACGCTTCGGAGCGGGTCGTTCTTCGTCGAGCGAGGCCAGCAGCGCGAGACCTTCGGGGGTTGGGGCGTAGGCGTAGACGGCGTAGGAGGCGGTGACACGCTCGACGAAGCCGCCTTCCACGAGGCCGCGCAGGGCGGTCTCGCCGAGGTAGGGCGGCAGCCGCAACAGGTGATCGGACACGGGCGCCTGACGGGCGGCGTACTGGTCCGCCACGAGGCGGAGCAGGCGCAGGGGGTAGGAGCGCACCTCGTCGGAGAGATTGCGCAGGGGGCCCGTGGCGGCGAGGACCTCTTCAGCCGCGCGGACTCGTCCGTCCTGTGTCATCGGACTCGCTCCGGCGGGCGTTCGCGCAAGCCACGGCAGATCTCCTCGACGAGGCCCGGCCCCCGGAACACGAGCGCCGTGTAGAGCTGCACCGTGTCCGCCCCGGCCTCCAGGGCCGAGCGCGCGTCGTCCGCGGAGGCGATGCCGCCGCAGGCGTTCAGACCCACGCCGCTTCCAAGCTCAGAGCGTATGTCAGGCAGCATCGCCAGCATGTTGTCCAGTATCGCACGCCCGCTGAGACCGCCGCGTCCCGTGGCGAGCCGCGCATCCTCCACGGGTATGGTGTTCGCTGCCGTGACCGCGTCCACGCCCGCCTCCCGGCAGACGCGCACGAGCGGCAGCACCTGGTCGCGCTCCTCGTCGTTCGTCCACGGAGGTATCTTCACGAACAACGGTCTCAGCCGCACGACATCCAGGGCGCCCAGCAGGCCGCGCAGTGCCTCCGGTTCCTGGAAGCGTCGCAGGCCGGCGGTGTTGGGCGAGCTGATGTTGACCTCCACGCCATCGACGAGCGGCTGCAGTCTGGCGGCGCAGCCGGCCGTCTCCGCTTCGTCGAGCGCGGCGATGCTGACGAGGACGCGCGCGCGCATGCGGCGCAGCCGTTCCAAGCGGGCGAGCGCGGCGTCCAAGCCGTCGCCGGGGAAGCCGAGGGCGTTGATGACGGACTCCTGCTCCGTGAGCCGCAGCAGGCGCGGTTTCGGGTTGCCGGGCCTGGGGTGCGCGGTGACCGTGCCCCCGACCACGTACCCGAAACCCAGCGCGGCCAAGCTGTCCAGCGCGGCGCAGTGCTTGTCCAACCCCGCCGCCAGCCCCACAGGGTTCCGCAGCGGGATACCGCCCACCGAGGCGGGGAAGCCGACCTCAGCGGTGGACGGTCCGAGCGCCCGCCAGAGGGGACGCACGCCCAGCGCGCGCGTGGTGGCGTTGATCGCCGTTTCCGGTGGGAGTCTAAAGAGGAGCGGGCGCGCGGCACGGCGGTAAGCCGTCCCCCAGAGGAGCGTCCGTAAGCGCTTGCGAACGAACCCGAACAGCGTGGCGACCTAGAACTTGACCTTGCTGATGATGTAACGGCGTGCGCCCTTGGGCGTCTGGACGCTCACCTCAGCCCCCTGGCCCCTGCCCGCGATGGCCGCCCCGACGGGAGAGGAGACGGAGATCTTGAATGCGGCGGGGTCAGCCTCCCTGGTGTCTACGAGGGTGTAGGTGACGTCCTTGTTGGTCTGGAGGTCGCGCAGGGACACGGTGGCGCCGACCTTGACGCTGGAGCCGCCGGCGCTGTCGATGACCTCGGCTCGGCGTATCTCCTCCTCGAGGTCGCGGATGCGGGCCTCGATCTTGCCCTGCTCCTCGCGCGCCGCGTCGAGCGGCGCGTTCTCCCGGAAGTCCTTGTCCGCGGCGGCGATGCGGATAGCCTCGACGATCTCCGGGCGCTGCCCCTTCAGGTCCGCCAGTTCCTTCTTGCGGGCTTCCAGGCCGCTCGGGGTCATCTCCATCGTCTGGAATGCCGGTCGCGTCGATGCGACGGCAGACCCGCCCCTCACGCTGGGCCGAGGTATCTTGACGTGCACGGAGAGGTTCTCCGGGTGGAGTCCCTTCTTGCTGAGATAGGTGAGGAAGTCCTTGACCGGGCGCAGGCGCCCCTGCACGTCGCCGCCATTGGCGACTTCACGCTCGGCGTATCCAGCGACCTGCGGGGCCTTGAGCTGATCGATGGGGCGCTGGGCCCCGCTGATGGAGTTCATGGCGCGGGCGAAACGGTGGAGCTCCTGGTGTGCGTAGGCGTCGAGTTTGTGTGCACGTTGGGACAGATAGTGAGTCAGCGCATTACCGATATCCAAGGCGGTGCCCCTCTCCGTGCGAGCCGTCACACTGATGGACAGGAATTGATACGCTTGCGATTCTACGGGTGTGCTCTGCGAGCGTCAACGAAAAAACAGACGCATCGCGCCGTATGTGGGGCGGTCCTCGAGGCCGGTTTGACGCTCGCGCGCCTCTCCCGCTACTATCGAACGACAGGCTGCGACGGAGACGAGTACGCAGGCCCCCGCGCGCAGAGCGAGCCGGGTACGGTGCGAGCCGGTGCGCGCGCCCTGCCGAACATCCCTTCCGAGCCTTCGCCCGAACGCTCCGCAGCCCGGAGCAAGTAGGCGCGGACGGGGAGTCCGCCCGTTACAGCGGCAGCCTTCCGCCGGCATCGGTGCGCGGCGCGAGGTGAACGAGTGCCCGTGCGCCAAAGCGCATGGGAATGGTGGTGGTACCACGGCAACGTCCGTCCGCCGGTGTGCGGATGGGCGTTTTCTCTTTTCGGAAGGAGCAGCATGGCAGGCAACGCGAAGCGGTACGAACCGGTCTCCAGCAAGGTGGACTTCCCGAAGCTGGAGATGTCGACCCTCGATGCATGGCGGGAGGCCGACCTGTTTCACCAGGTGGACCGCGCCCGGGCGGACGCGCCCCTCTTCGTCTTCTACGAGGGGCCGCCGACCGCGAACGGCAGCCCCGGCATACACCACGTCCTCTCGCGCTCGTTCAAGGACGTCATCCTGCGGTACAAGACGATGCGCGGTCTCCGGCCCCTGCGCCGGGGGGGATGGGACACGCACGGTCTCCCCGTGGAGCTGGAGATCGAGAAAGAGCTCGGCATCTCCAGCAAGCAGGAGATCGAGGAGTTCGGGATCGAGGAGTTCAACCGGCGCTGCCGGGAGAGCGTGTTCCGGTACGTGGGCGAGTGGGAGGCGATGACCGAGCGCGCCGGCGTCTGGCTCGACATGGCCGACGCCTACGTGACGTACCACAACTCTTACATCGAGTCGGCGTGGTGGGTGTTCAAGCGCCTCTGGGAGAAGGGCCTCGTCTACGAAGGCTACAAGGTGACGCCCCACTGCCCGCGCTGTGTCACGAGCCTGAGCTCCCACGAAGTGGCCCTGGGCTACCAGGAGGACACGCCGGACCCGAGCATCTACGTCCGCTTCCCCGCGAGCGAGTCCCAGGTCATGTCTTACGGCGCGTTGCCGGATACGCTCGCGGCTCTCGGCTACGACGGCACGACTTGGACGGCGCCCCGCCCGGCCTTCATCGCATGGACGACGACGCCATGGACGCTCACCGCGAACTGCGTCCTGGCCGTCGGGCCGGACGTGACCTACGTCCTGTCGGAGAACGAGGAGGGCGAACGCGCCATCGTCGCCGAGGCGCTGGCGGCGAGCGTTCTCGGTGAAGGCTGGCGGGAAGTCGCACGCTGCGCCGGAGCGGACCTCGTCGGCATCGAGTACGACGCCCCGTACGGCGACTTCCTCGCGCAACGGGGCCACGTCCACCGCGTCCTGCCTGCCGACTACGTATCGACCGCCGACGGCACCGGCATCGTGCACAGCGCCGTCGCCTACGGCGCGGAGGACGCCGAGCTCGGCAGGGCGCACGGCATCGAGACGGTGCACACCGTCGACATCCGGGGCGTGCTCGGAGAGGACTTTCCCGGAGGCGGCGCGTTCGTGAAGGACGCCGACAAGCAGCTCATCCGCGACCTGGACGAGCGCGGCCTGCTCTTCCGCGACGCCTCGCCGTATCTTCACACCTACCCCTTCTGCTGGCGGTGCGGCACCCCCCTCCTCTACTACGCCAAGACGTCCTGGTACATCCGCACGACCGCCATGAAGGAAGAGATGCTCGCGGGCAACCGGGGCATCGAGTGGGTGCCCGAGCACATCAAGGAGGGCCGCTTCGGCGAGTGGCTCCGCAACAACGTCGACTGGTCCGTCTCCCGCGAGCGCTACTGGGGCACGCCCATCCCCATCTGGCGCTGCGACGCCGATCCGCAGCACATCGTGGTCGCGGGCTCGACCGCCGATCTCGCCGAGCGGGTTACGGACGAGACACGCGGCCTGCTGGACGGCCTGGACCTGCACCGCCCGTACGTGGACCGCGTCGAGCTGCGCTGCGACAGGGACGGCTGCGGGGGGACGCTGCGCCGCGTGCCGGAGGTCGCCGACGCCTGGTACGACTCCGGAGCGATGCCGTTCGCGCAGTGGGACTACCCGGTCACCGTGAAGGGGTCCGGCGGCGAAGAGCTGACGCTCAACAGCGTGGACGACCTCATCGCCAGCC
This sequence comes from Dehalococcoidia bacterium, assembly GCA_034423175.1. Lineage (GTDB taxonomy): Bacteria > Chloroflexota > Dehalococcoidia > Lucifugimonadales > Australimonadaceae > Bin16. The sequence goes on along the minus strand of DAOUJA010000078.1, from coordinate 19,655 downwards.
CGCTCTTCCCGGCCAACTACATCACCGAGGCGGTCGACCAGACGCGGGGTTGGTTCTACAGCCTGCTCGCGCTCTCCACGCTCATCGCGGGCAAGCCCTCCTACGAGAGCTGCCTCGTCCTCGGCCTCATCCTGGACGGCAAGGGCGAGAAGATGTCCAAGTCCAAGGGCAACGTCGTCGACCCGTGGGCCGTGATGAACGAGCACGGCGCGGACGCCCTGCGCTGGTACCTGTTCACCGCCGCGCCCGCGGGGGACGCGCGCCGCTTCTCGCCGGACCTCGTGAAGGAGACGCTGCGCCAGTTCCTGCTCACGCTGTGGAACACGTACAGCTTCTACGTGACGTACGCCAACATCGACGGCTTCGACCCGGACGCCCACGCCGAGTACTGGCAGGACGGACGGGTCGGCGAGCCGACCCTCGCCTCGCCCCCGCCGAACGAGCTCGACCGCTGGATCGTCTCCGAACTGAACGGCCTCGTCGCGCGGGCCGGGGACGACCTCGACGCGCTCAACCCCACGGGCGCAGGCCGCCGCATCCAGGACTTCGTCAACCTGCTCTCCAACTGGTACGTGCGCCGCAGCCGCAGACGCTTCTGGAAGGCCGAGAACGACGACGACAAGACCTGGGCTTACGTCACGCTGTACTCGTGCCTGCATACGCTCACGAAACTCACCGCGCCGATGACGCCGTTCGTCGCGGATGCCATGTTCCGCAACCTGGCGCCCGCCGACGCGGCGGACAGCGTGCACCTGGAGCGTTTCCCCGCAACCGACGCCGCCCTCACGGACGAGCGCCTGGACCGCGCGGTGCGCCTTGCGATGCGCATCGCCAGCCTCGGGCGCAACGCGCGCAGCAAGAGCGGGGTCAAGGTGCGCCAGCCGCTCGCGCGGGTGCTCGTCAGCCCACGCGCCGGTGACGAGGAGCTGCTGCCGCTCATCGAGTCGCAGGTGGTGGACGAACTGAACGTCAAGACGCTGGAGGTGGCCGAGCCTGACGCCATCGCCGCGTTCACGCTGAAGCCCAACCTGCCCGTGCTGGGACCGAAACTCGGCGCAGACATGGGCGCGGCGCGGAGCGCCATCGCCGAGGCGGACGCGGCCGCAGTCGCGGCCGGCCTCCGCGCCGGCGGCAGCGTCGAGCTCGGCGGGTTCACGTTCGAGGCGACCGACCTCCTCGTCGAGACGGAGGACAAGCCCGGCATCGCCGCCGCGTCCGAGGGGGCGCTGCTGGTCGGCATCGACACGACGCTGACGCCGGAGCTGGAGGCAGAGGGCACGGCGCGCGAGTTCGTGCACCGCGTGCAGAACATGCGCAAGTCCGCAGGTTTCGCGATCGAGGACCGCATCGTCACCTACGTCACCCCTCTCGCCGACGCCCTCGCCGGGCAGGACGCCTACATCCGCCAGGAGACGCTGAGCGACGCGCTGCACGCCGCCGCTCCGCCGTCAGGCGCCTACACCGAGGAGCACGAGATAGACGGCGCAACGCTCACCGTGGGGGTTGCGCGGGCAGGATGACAACCAAATACCGCATGTACATAGACGAATCGGGGAACTCCGATATCGGGCGCCTCGACGACCCCAGCCAACGCTTCCTCAGTCTCACTGGGGTGATAATCGATCTTACCCACGTGCGAAGAGTGGTCAGCCCTGAGATGGATGCGCTGAAATATCGCTACTTCGGCAAATCCGTCATCTTCCATCGCTCAGAGATTGTTAACCATCTCGGCCCTTTCGGCGTGCTCAAGCAAGAGGACATACGCTCTCAGTTTGACGACGAACTGCTTCAGCGCCTGTCGGGCTGGGACTACACCATAATGACCGTTTGCATAGACAAGAAACAGTATGCCGGAGAGGGCGCTCAGCAGCCCTATGATCCTTACCAGCGCTGTTTGGCAGCGCTTATGGAGCGGTTTCACCATTGGCTGAAAGCCCGAAGCGCCGTCGGTGACTTGATGATAGAGGCACGGGGAACCCGTGAAGACCAGCGGCTGAAACAGATGTTTCGGGCTTGTATGGACTCCGATACGGCTGCGATAGCTGTGCGAGCGAGGGATCTGCGGCGCACGTTCACGAGCCGTGAACTCAAGATTCAGCCCAAGCAGGCACGTGAAAGCGGACTTGAGATAGCAGATCTGCTCGCAAACCCGTCGCGCAATGAAATCTTGCGGGACCAAGGACTCCTCCATACGCCTGCGGGGCCCTTTACGTCCAGAATCATGTCGACGGCGTTGAAGCCCAAGTACCATACCCACAATGGGGTGGCGCTGGGCTACGGGAAAACTCTGCTGACTGACCAGGCATCAAACTGAGCGAGAACAGCAAAGGGGCCCCTTGCGGGGCCCCCCGATGGGCAAACCATCTAACCTCCGCATCAGCGGATTGATAGTAAGTTATGGCAAAGTCACGACTCCGTCAATACCTTGGGCCCCTTGTGATAACGTCCTCCCACGCTCGCTAGCCAAAGGGGAGCCACTAATGACCACCATCGTTACCGGCGGACTCGGATTCATCGGCGCACATACCGTACGGGCGTTCGCCGAGGCCGGAGAGCGGGTCGTCGCGACCTCGTACGAGAGCCACCGAGTGCCGTCATTCCTGGAGCCGCACGTTGGCGCGAGCGTCACGATCGAGCGGTGCGACGTCGGCGAGCCCGGCGCTATCGAGGCGCTCGCACGCGAGCACGCCGCAGACGGCATCGTGCACCTCGCCATCCACCGGCTGGCGTCGGCCGACCCCGGAGAGGACCTCCGCATCAACATGGACAAGCTCTCCCGTATGCTGGACGGCGCGCTCGCAGCGGGCGTGAGGCGCGTCTGCTGGGCGTCCAACGGCGCGATGTTCGCGGAGCTCCCGGAGGGGCCGTTCCACGAGGAGACGCCCGTCCCCCTTACGGGAAGCGTGAAGCCCGGAGCGTTCAAGAAGGCGTGGGAGGTGCTGGCCCACAACTACGCCAACAACTACGGGGCGGAGATGGAGGTCGTGTCGATGCGGATCAGCGGGGTCTTCGGCCCCACGTACCGGTCGATGCTGAACCTGCCGAGCCGCCTCTGCCATGCGGCGTCCCGCGGCCACGAGCCGGACTTCTCGGAGCGCTTCGGCGGCGTGCCGTTCGCGGGCGACACGTTCGACCTCACGTACGCGCCCGACGTGGCCGAGGCGGTCCGCTCGCTGCAACTCGCGCCGTCGCTCGCCCACCGCGTCTATAACGTCGGGCGCGGCGCAACGGTGACCGCCGCCGAGCTCGTCGACGCCGTCCGCGCCGTCAAGCCCGGGTCTGGCGCGGAGTTGCAGGAAGGGCGCAGCGCGCGCTACCGCCCCGACGCCTGCCTCACCAGCGAGCGCATCACCAACGAGACCGGCTGGCGCCCCGCGCATACCATCCCCACCGCCATCGCCGACTACATCGCCTGGCTCGACTCCGGCGAAGAATTTTAAGCGCTGCCGCTCTACAGTCGTGAAGGGAAGTGTCGCTTACGGCGCCGTCGACCGCAGCCCAGGAAGGTTGCGGCTTCTCCGGTGGGGAATGCATGTCCACCTCGTGTACGTTCAGGGCTGAAGGCTGGCCGAGCTTATATGAGCGACGTCTGCGTGACCAACCGGGTCAAGCACCGCGTTGCTGCCGCGCTGTCAGCGTTCCCGGCCACGCGCCCAGTTGAGCTCGACGAAGCCCTGACCGACGACTTCGCCGGAGGGGTCCAGGACGTCGACGCCGGCCTCCCAGTAGGTGACACCTATCGTTTCGCTGCGGTACTCGGACTCCTCCTCGAGCGGGCGAAGCTCCAGGGAGAGCCCTTCGGCAGGCACATCGACGTTCCAGTGCGTGCGGTAGGCGGTGCCGGTAACGGGGCTGCGCCAGACCGGCTCGCCGGGGGTGAACGAGACCTCGCGGTCGAACAGCGTTCGCGCGGCCCGGCCCGGCCTCCGGAGCGTGGCGTAGCGCTCGATGAGTGCGCCCTCGCGCTCGTAGAGGCTGGAGACCATGAGGTCGGTGCCGTCTTCCAGCTGGATGCTCGTCCAGTCCCACTCGACGGCGACGGGCTGGAAGTCGCCCCACTGCTTGTCGAGCCACGCCAGTCCCGTGACCCTGGTGGTCGCGCCGTCGGGGAGCGTCAGCGTACCGTTCACGGCGAGGCGCGGGCGCGTGTAGTAGTACGTCACGCCGGCGAAGTCGAAGTCCACGAGGCCGCCCTGGTGCAGCAGCGGCTCGGTCGTTGCCTCGAGCGTGAGGTCGTACTCGTAGCCGCCGGCCTCAGCCCGCAGGATGTAGGTCTCTCCGCCGGAGCCCGCCATGAGCGAGCCCTGCACGCCGAGATGGAAGTCGCCCGCTTCCGTCTCGACCGGAGCGGCGACCTCGAAGAGTTCCGCGTGGGCGTAGCCTGCCGTTCCACCGCTGAGCCCGATGTGCCGGACGTGACCGACGATGCCGCTGGATGGCTCGCGCACGCGGAAGACGACGTCATGCAGGGCGTAGCGGTCCTGCGCTTCGGTGGCGAGGTGGGCGTTGAAGTACCACCACTCGACGAGATAGGCGTGCGGGGACTCGTCGGCGGGGAGGTCGAGGGGCGGGTGCTGGTCCAGGGGGATGGGAGCAGGTATGGGGAACGGCGTCGGGGTGGCGGTCGGCGTTGGCGTGGGCGCCGGGGTGGGAGTCGGCGTCGGGGTAGGCGTGGGCGACGCACATGCCGCGAGAAGGCTGACGGCGAGTCCGAGGGAAGTGATGACGCGTGCTGCCCGGTTCATGCGGCTACTCTGCGAAAACCAGATTACCCGAACGGCTGACGCTTTGGGGAGTGGTTGGCCTAGAATAGCCCGCACCATGCGACTCGCTCTTCCCACTACGCCGCGCGGCAGGGTCCTGCTCGCCGCCTCCGCAATCATCATCCTGGGGCTGCTCTACCTGCTCGTATCGCTGTACATCGTCAACACGGCGCTGGTCGCGGAGCGGAACGAGATCGAGGAGCGCCCGGAGGACTTCGGGCTCAGCTACGAAGAGGTGGAGTTCTCCCCGCGAGACTGGCCGGAGATCACGCTGCGCGGCTGGTGGATACCCGCCCGGGAGCCGAAGGGCGTCGTCATCCGCATCCACGGACTGGACAGCACCCGCGACGCCTCGCTGGGCATGGTGCAGACGCTGGTGGAGGCGGGGTACTCGGTGCTCACCTTCGACCTGCGCGGTCACGGCGAGTCCGACGAAGCGCAGATGGGGGCAGGCATCCATGAGCAGGACGACCTGCGGGGCGCCATCGACTACGTGCTGGAGGAACACGGCGCGGTACGCGGACGGTTGCTGCTGTACGGCGATTCGTTCGGTGGAGCGATCGCGCTGATGACGGCAGTGGACGAGCCGGCCGTGGTAGGCGTGTTCTCCGATTCGTCGTTCACGAGCGTGTCCGACCTGCTGATCCAGGAGGTCGCGGACCGCACGAGGGCGGCGCGGTGGAGCGCCACCGCGCTGCGGCCGGGCATCCTGTTCGTCGCGCGGACGGTCAAGGGGCTGGACATCAACGAGGTGCGGCCGGTCGACTCAGTCGCCCGCTACGTCTATCCGCTGGGGCTCGCGCACTGCCGCGCGGACGAGCGCGTCCCGCTCGCCCACCTGGCGCAGATACGCGCCCAGACGCAGGCGCCCCCGCACCTGGTCATCTACGAGAGGTGCGAGCACAGCCAAGGCTGGGAAGACTACACGGACCACTATGAGGCGTTCATGATCGATTACTTCGACCAGCGCCTCGGGTTGTGAGGAGCGTCAGGCGCCGACGGGGACCGCGCCGTCCAGCGGGGGCGCCTCGGAGGTGAAGAGCTGCTCCAGGTCCGGCCCCTCGATGCTCTCGTTGAGGATGAGGTAGCGGGCGATCTGGACGAGCTTGGGGTAGTTCTCCAGCAGGAGGCGCTTGGCGGTGTGGTAGGCCTCCACGACGATGGTCTGGACCTCTTCGTCGATCTCCTGCGCGACCTTCTCGGAGTAGTCCCGCATCTCGGAGATCTCGCGTCCGAGGAAGACCATCTCCTCGCGCTTGCCGAAGGTGCGCGGGAGGAGGCTCTCGCTCATCCCGTATCGAGTGACCATCGCGCGGGCGATCTGGGTGACGTGCTCGAGGTCGTTGCTGGCGCCGGTCGTGACCTCGTTGAACGTGATCTCTTCGGCGACGCGTCCGCCCAGGGCCATCGTGATGCGGTCGATGAGCTGAGGCCGCGAGTAGAACATGCGGTCTTCCTCAGGGAGGGACTTGGTGTAACCGGCGGCCATCCCACGGGAGACGATGGATATCTTCTGGACGGGGTCCGAGTGGGCCAGCAGGTGCCCTACGAGCGCGTGCCCGCCCTCATGGTAGGCGACGATCTCCTTCTCCTTCTGAGAGATCACGCGCGTGCGGCGCTCCGGCCCCATGGTGACGCGGTCTATGGACTCCAGCATGTCCGACATGCTGACGCTCTTCTCGTCGCGACGTGCGGCGAGGATGGCGGCCTCGTTCACGAGGTTGGCGAGGTCCGCGCCGCTGAAGCCCGGCGTCTGGCGGGCGAGGCGCTCGAGGTCTACGTCCTCTCCAAGCGGCTTGCCCTTGCAGTGCACCTGCAGGATGGCGACGCGGCCGTTGATGTCCGGCAGGTCCAGCACGACGCGCCGGTCGAAGCGTCCGGGGCGCAGCAGCGCAGGGTCCAGGATGTCGGGCCGGTTGGTGGCGGCGATGACGATGACGTTGGTGCTGGTCTCGAACCCGTCCATCTCGACGAGGATCTGGTTGAGGGTCTGCTCGCGTTCGTCGTGGCCTCCGCCCAGGCCCGCGCCGCGGTGCCGCCCGACGGCGTCGATCTCGTCAACGAAGACGATGGACGGCGCGTTGCGCTTCGCCTGGTCGAAGAGGTCGCGCACGCGGGAGGCGCCTACGCCGACGAACATCTCGACGAACTCGGACCCGCTGATGGAGAAGAAGGGCACGCCCGCCTCGCCGGCGACGGCCTTGCTGAGCAGCGTCTTGCCGATGCCGGGCGGGCCGACCATGAGCACACCCTTGGGGATGTGGGCTCCGAGCGCGAGGAAGCGCTCCGGGTACTTGAGGAACTCGACGACCTCCCGGAGCTCGGTCTTGGACTCTTCCACGCCCGCGACGTCCGAGAACATCACGGTGGGGCGGTTGCCGGTGTTCATGCGCGCGCGGCTCTTGCCGAAGCCGAGCGCCTGGTTATTGCTGCCCTGCGCCTGCCGCATCATGAAGAGCAGGATGGCGCCAAAGAAGATGAGCGGGAGGAACTGGAGGAGGATGCCGAACAGGTTGCCGAGCCCGCCGCTGCGCTGGACGTCGATGAGAATGCCCTTCTCGACCGGATTGATCCCCACCGACGCGAGTGTCTCGAAGATGTTTGTGTCCGGTTGTGTGGAGGCGACGAGCTGCTGGTTGGTCTGGCGCGTGGTCGCCACGATGCGGTCGCCGTCGACGGTGATCTGGGCTATCTCGCCATTCTCGGCCCTGGAGAGGATGGAGGTGAGGTCCGCCTGAGTGCCGGTCTGGTTGCCCGAGAACAGCATGAAGAAGACGGCGATGACCGCCACGAAAACGATCAGGTAGATGAACGTATTGCCCATCCAGCGATTGCCCATCGATTCGTCAACTCCCCAGGCGCATCCGCGCCTGAATAGCTTACCGTACCACGAGTGTACCGGCCAAGCTCAGGTGTCCGCCTGCCTCTGCGAGCCGCTCCTGAGGCGGCGGCCGGTACCGGGAGAGCCTACTCCTGCGGTTCCAGTTCCAGGGGCCTGAAGTAGAGCCCCCACTTCTCCATGAGCCGGGAAATCTCCGGCGACTCGATCTTCATCAGGTCAGTGAAGAACCCGGCGATGGCATGCGCATGCAGTTGCTCCGGCGTAGCGACCCAACTCGCCTCGGCGGGCACTGCGTACAGCAGGCCTGCCTGGTTCTGGGAGCGGACCTCAATCCGCGTGCCGCCGTTGTCCATCTTCACCGTGATGCCGTCCGGCATAGCCAGCCTCCTCAGTCCCTACCTATCAGTATATCGCCCCGCGGAGCCTCCGGCGCATGCGACGTATAATCCGCTATCGTGAGTATGCCGGGAGCGCCCGGCACGTTGCGGAGAAAGAGGAACGATGGAGATACCGGCGGAGATACGCGACGCGATGGTGCAACACGCGCTGGAGGAAGACCCCAACGAATGCTGCGGGATACTCGCCGGGGCGGGGGGCATGGTGCTCCATCACTACCGCATCACCAATACGGAGAAGAGCCCCTACCGCTACAGCATGGATGGGCGGGAGCTCAACCGGGTGCTCATCGAACTGGACGACAACGGGTGGGAGATGCAGGTGATCTACCACTCCCACACGCACAGCCCGGCCTATCCTTCCGACACGGACGTGCGCCTCGCGGCGAACTGGCCAGACCCGTACTACCTGCTCGTATCGCTCATGGACAAACAGTCGCCTGACGTGCGGCTATTCATCATCGCGGACGGGAATGTGGTCGAGGAGCCGGTGGTCATCACGCAGGGCTATTGCTGATCCTGAAACCGGCCCACGGGCCGGCGCAGGTGCGCGACGCGCTCCACGAAACCCGCGGTGTGCGGCTCCCGCTCCAGCACGTAGCGCACGGATGCCCCCAGGGCGGTCTCCAGTTCGTCGCCCACCACGACGCCGAGCGCAACCTGGGACGCTTCCGAGACACCGCGCTCGGCGAAGTGGCGCAACACCTTGAGCGAGTCCACCGAGAGCGGCAGCAGCGCCGGGGACGGAGCGGGGCAGGCGTCGCAGACGACGCCCCCCATCGGGGCGGCGTAGCGGTGGCGGTCCGGCTCGATCTCCCGGCGGCACATGACGCAGGACCGCAGCTCCGGCATGAAGCCCGCGTCGCCAAGGAGGCCGAGCTCCGTGTGGCGCGCCACGGCTGCGGGATTGCGGCCGGATTCGAGCGCGCGCAGGGCGTCCAGCAGCAGCCGGTATGCGTTGGGATGCGGGGCGGCCTCCGGCAGGAGAAGGTCGGCCAGCTCCATCAGGTAGAGCGCCTCGGCGAGGCGGGACAGGTCGGCCTTGACCCCGGCGAACGACTCTGCGGCCTCGGCGCCGGTGACGACGTCGAACGTGTGGCCGATGGCTATGGCGAGATGAGCGCGGTTCAGCACGTCCAGGTGGCCGCCGAGCTTGCTCGTGAGCCGCCGCGCGCCGCGCACCGTGAGCTTGAGCTTGCCCAGCGAAGGCGTCAGTACGGTGGCGAGGCGGTCGGCGTCGCGCATCCTGTAGGCGCGCAGCACGAGCCCGTCCGTCTTGTACGCGCGCGGGCGTCCTCCCGGCGGAGGACGCTGGAGGCCGTCTTGGTATGCCTGCGCTGTCACGCGGGTAGTGTACGCCGGGGCAGGCGTTCGCCGGAGGCCTCGCGGTGTCAGTCGCCGCCGTGCACCGGGATGACGACGCCGTCCACGAACCCCGCGGCGTCCGAGCAGAGGAAGAGGGCGACGCTGCCGATGTCGTCGCCGACGCCGACCCGCCCGACGGCGATGCGCTGTGCGGCGGTCGCCATCTCGGGACGAACGATGCCGGCAGGGCGCGGGGTGTCGATGGTGCCGGGGGCGATGCAGTTCACCCGCACCTCCGGCTTCCACTGGTGGGCCATGTGGAAAGTGAGGCTGTGGACGGCCGCTTTCGCCGTGCCGTATGCCGCGATGTCGGGTGCACTGGGGTGGCGGTCCAGCCCGGAGGTGGAGCCGATATTGACGATGGCGCCCTTGCCCAGCGCCTTCATGTGGGGAACGACGGCCCTGGAGACCAGGAAGGTGGTCTTGACGTTGCCGATGAACGCGCCGACGAAGTCGTCGCCGCTGATCTCCAGCAGCGACGCCCGGTGGTACTGCGGCATGTCCGGGTTGCGGCTGTAGGAGCCGCCCGCGACGTTCACCAGCGCGTCGATGCGGCCGAACCGGTCGAGCGTCTGCGCGACCATGGCGTCGATCTCGTCCGGTTCGGCGACGTTCACGGCGATGCCGAGCGCACGGGCGCCGTGCGACTCCGCCTCCTCGACCGCCGGCGGGATGGTTTCTGCGGGCACCGATGCGACGACGACGTTGGCGCCGGCCTGCGCGAATGCGCGCACGCACCCTCGCCCTATGCCGCCGCTGCCGCCGGTGATGATGACGGTGCGTCCTTCCATGGAGAAACGCGACAGGTCCATGACTCCTCCGCCTGTGTGTATTCCCGCGCTAGGTGCCGCCGTGCAGGTCCAGGTAGGCGCCGTTGAAGAAGGCCCCCGCGTCCGACGCGATGAAGACCGCCGCTCCGGCGATGTCCTCCGGTGTTCCGAACCGGCCTATCTGGATCTCGGCGAGGCTGCGCGCGCGCCGGTCCGGGTGCTCCGTCCGCGCGCGTCGGGGCGTGATGAAGTGGCCGGCGTTGATGCAGTTGACGCGGATGGTGGGCGCCCACTCCTTCGCCATGCTGCGGGTGAGGTGCATAACCGACGCCTTGGTCATGTTGTAGACGCTCATGCCGGGCTCCGGCAGGCGGTAGTCCCGGGCGCCGATGGACGCCATGTTGATGATGACGCCGCTCCCGCGCTCCAGCATGTGCGGCACGACGGCCTGGCTGCAGAGGAAGGCGCTGGTGACGTTGATGTTGAACGCCTCGTTGAAGTCTTCCTTCGTCAGGTCCAGGAGCAGGCCGCGCTTGAAGGTCGGTCCCTGCGAACCGCCGACCACGTTCATGAGGATGTCCACCCGGCCGAACCGCCCGATGGATCTCTCTACGAGCGCGCGCACCGCGTCCGGGTCGGTAACGTCGGTGGGGACGCCGAGCGCCGCGTGGCCCTTGGCCTCGATCTCCGCGACGACGCTCTCGATCTTCTCGACGCCGCGCGCCGCGATAACGACGTTGGCGCCCGCGTCGGCGAAGCCGTGAGCGATCATCCGTCCGATGCCGTCGCTGCCGCCAGACACGATCGCCGTGCGGCCCGCGAGGGAGAATGCGTCGAGGCTGAACCCGGGAATGGCCGTCTCTTCGGGAAGTGCCTCGGCCATGTCTAGAACCACCCCTGTTCCCGGATGACGCCCCGCAGATATGCGATCTGGCCGACGTGCTGGATGTTGTCGTTGAGGATCGCCCCGAACCGCGAGCCCACGGACTGCGGCGGCCTGTCCGGCGACGCGGGCGGGAGGAGGCGGTCCAGGTCTTCCGGCGAGAGGCCGCGCACGACTTCTGCCGTCTTCTCCGCGACGGCGTCGAAGTACGCGATGAGCGTCTCAACGTCTTTCGGGTCGAACGTGTGCACGTTCTCCGGGGTGTAGCGGGGAGGGCGGGCCTCCATGCCGAACCGCTCGTGCCAGCCCTCGCTCTCCCAGAGCGAAGGCCCGCCGGTCACGCCGGCGGTGATGTAGTCGCGCACCCACGTCATGTGCCAGACCATCCAGCCGATGGGGTTGCTGCCCTCGCCTCCCGGCCGGGCGCGGAGTTCGTCTACGGTCAGGCCTTCCAGGGCCCGGCGAAGGATGCCGTCAGCCCGGTCCAGCGCGTTGAAGTAGAGGTCAACTGCATTCATGGGTGTCCTTCCGTCGGATGCGGCCTACCGCCGCTGCCATCCGAAGCCGTCGAAATAGCCGCGCAGGTACATGGTCTGCCCGGCGTGCTGCGTGTTGTCCGAGACGATGCTGACGAGGCGCACGCCCACGGTGGGCAGCGGGTCCCAGCGCGGCTCGTTCAGCTCCCGGTCCAGGTCCTCCGGGGTGAGGCCCGCCAGGTAGCGTTTGGACCGCTCGTACACCGCGTCGTTGTAGCCGAGCAGTACGTCCGCCGACTCCACCTGCACGGCTGCGGCCTCCTCCAGGGTGTGGCCGCCACCGGTGATGGCGTCGTCCGCCGGCATCCCGAACCGCGCGTGCCAGCCCTCGCTCGTCCAGAGTTGGGGTTCGCCCGCGAGGCTGGCGAAGTGGTCGTCCTGGATACGCGTGAGGTGCCAGGCCAGCCACGCCATCGAGTTCGAGTCGCTGTTGGGCATGCGGTTCAGCGTTTCGGCGGAGGCGCCTTCCAGCGCGCGGTGCAGCAGCTGGTTGACTCGCCCGAGGCCGTCCGCTATCAGCTCGTGGCCTTCCATGGGTGCTCTCCCGGGGTAGCGATTGCGTTCCGGCGCGCCGCCGGACCGCGTGCATGATACCCGCCTCCGGGAGGCCGGTCGAGTGCTCTCCAGCCGACACCCAGCGGGTGCCGCCGGTCGCTGCGGACTGTTACCATCCGCTGGTTCCGGGGAGGCGGAGCGGTATGACTTCACGAGCCCAGAGACGGCGTGTCGACGTTCGGGTGTTCCCTCCGTTCAGGGGGACGGCGCCCGCGGCTTCAGTGCGCCGCGCCGCGACGGCAGCGCTTGTCCTCGCCGACCCGGGCGGACGCGCCGGTGCGAGCGTCGTCGTCGCCGACGACGAGACGCTGCACGACCTCAACCTGCGATTCCGCGGTTTCGACGAAGTCACCGACGTCCTGTCGTTCGGCCAATACGGCGCGCCGATCGAGGACACCGCCCTCCCACCGGCCCCGGCGCTCCCGGAGGACGGGTTCCCGCCGCTTCCCGACGAGCCCCTGAGCCTTGGCGAAGTGGTGTTGTCGTACCCGATGGCGGAACGGCAGGCGCGCGAGCACAATGTGCCGGTGGAGCGGGAGGCCGCGCTGCTCATCGTGCACGGCATCCTGCACCTGCTCGGACACGACCACGCGGAGCCGGAGGAGGAAGCGGCGATGCGCGCGATAGAACAGCAGGCGCTGAGCGCGTTGTTCCCTGCCGCGACCGGAGCGGAGGCGTCCTGATGGCAGGCGAGGTGCTCTACCGGAAGTGGCGGCCCCCGCGCTTCTCCGACATCGTCGGGCAGGGCCCCATCACCCAGACGCTCACGCAGGCGGTTGCGCACGGGCGTACGTCGCACGCCTACCTCTTCTGCGGTCCGCGCGGCACCGGCAAGACGAGCACCGCCCGCGTGCTGGCGAAGTCGCTCAACTGCACGATGCGCCCGCCGACCGTCGGCGACCCGTGCGGCGCGTGCGACAACTGCCGCGCCATAGACAACGGCAGTTTCATAGACCTCATCGAGGTCGACGCCGCAAGCAACCGCGGCATCGACGAGATACGCGACCTGCGGGAGAAGGTGCGCTTCGCGCCGACGGTCGGCCGGAACAAGGTCTACATCATCGACGAGGCGCACGCGCTCACCAACGACGCCTTCAACGCATTCCTCAAGACACTGGAGGAGCCTCCCCCGCACAGCGTATTCGTCCTCGCCACGACGGAGCCGGAGCGCCTTCCGCCCACGATCATCTCCCGCTGCCAGCGGTTCGACTTTCACCGCATCGCGATGCAGGACATGACGGAACGCCTTGCGGGCATCGCGCAGGAAGAGGGAGCGGAGGTCTCGCCGGAGGTGCTGCGCCTCATCGGACGCGCGTCCGGCGGCAGCCTGCGCGACGGGACGAACCTGCTGGACCAGCTCATCACGTCGTTCGGCTCGCGCGTGAGCGTCGAGCAGGCGCGCGAGTTGCTCGGCATCAGCGGGGAGGAGAGCGCGCTGGCGCTGGTGAAGCACCTGCTCACCGGCAACACGGCGCAGGCGCTGGAGGTTATCAACAGCGTCGCGGACGAAGGAGTGGACCTGCGTCCCCTCCACCGCATGACGGTGGAGCTGCTGCGTTCGGCCCTGCTCATCAAGAGCGGCGCGGGGTCGGCGCTCGACCTCTCGAAGGACGTGCAGTCACAGCTGACGTTCATCGCGGAGGGTGTGCCGCTGGAGCAGATCATGCGCGCGCTCCGGCTGTTCGGCCACGTCTCCTTCCGGTTCGACCAGCCGTCGCCCCTGCCGCTGGAGCTGGCCGCGGTCGAGCTCGGCCTGCCGCCGGAGACGCCTGCGCCCGCACCGGCTGCCCCGGCGCCCGCGGCTGCGGCCGCTGCGCCCCGTCCCGCGCAGCCTTCGGCGGCCCCCGCGCCTTCGCCCGGGCCCACGCCCATGGCTGCGCCGCAGCCCGCCTACCGGAGGCCTTCACCGCCGCCCCCTTCGCCCCCTCCGCCACTCGACCCGTCCGCCCCCGTCGACCAGCGGCTCGCCGCGCAGTGGCCGACCATCCTCAAGTCGCTCAGCCGCGTGCCCCGGCGCAAGTTCGACATCGGCGCCCTGCTCCGCAGTTCGGGACATCGCGCGATACGGGGCTCCGAACTCGTCGTTACCTTCCAACACCAGTCCAACAGCGAGCGGCTGATGGGGGAACTGGAAGACCCCCGCGCCCGGATGGAGGCGGAGCGTGTGCTGCAGGAGGCGCTCGGACAGCCGCTCACTATCGTCGTGGCCACGGGCGAGCAGCGCCTCAACGGCGACCGTCCCGCCGACGCAGGGGGCGGACACCTCATCCGCGCTGCCATGAACTACGGCGGGCAGGTCGTCAACGACGCTGCGCCGCCGTCGCCCGCCCCATCGTCCGTTCCGTATGCCGACGCGCAGCCTCCGCAGGCTGCTCCGTCGTCGTATGCTCCGGAGGCAGAGCCCGCTTCGGAGCCGGGGGCGAACAGTGCGCCTTCGGAGCCCGAAGCGTCTCTCAACGGGGACCCGGACCGCGCGCCACACGATGCGGCGGCATCACTTGCCCCGGAGTCGAGCGCCGCAGCCAGGGATGCCGGTGACGGTCCCGGCTACGCCGCGGTGCGCGCCCCGTCCGACGATCCTGATGAACCGCATGAAGGGCAGAACGCATGAACAAGAACATGATCAGACAGGCCCAGCAGCTCCAGGCCCGCCTCATGAAGGCGCAGGAGGACCTGGAGAACGAGACCGTGGAGGCGTCCGCCGGCGGCGGAGCGGTCACGGTGGTCGCCACCGGCAAGCAGACGGTGCAGTCCATAGTCATAGACCCCGCCGCGGTGGACCCTGACGACGTGGAGCTGCTGCAGGACATGGTGCTCGCCGCCGTGAATGAGGCGCTGGCGAAGTCCCAGGCGCTCGCGGCGGAGCGGCTCGGTGCGCTCACCGGCGGCATGAAGATACCGGGGATGTAGCGCATGACCTCGTCGCCCCAGGGCGGCTACGGCGGCGGCCCCGCGCTCGCGCCGGCCGTCGCCCGGCTCATCGAGCAGCTCCACAAGCTGCCCGGCATCGGCCCCAAGAGCGCTCAGCGGCTCGCCTACTACCTCATCCGCATGCCGGAGCGGGAAGCGCGGCAGCTTGCCGACGCAATCAGCGGGGTGAAGGAGTCGCTCGGCTTCTGCTCCCGGTGCCAGAACATCACGGAGCCGGACGTGTGCGGCATCTGCTCCGACCCGGCGCGCGATCAGACGCGCCTGTGCGTGGTTCAGGAGCCTCTGGACGTGCTGGCGCTCGAACGCACCGGTGTCTTCCGCGGCCTCTACCACGTCCTCCACGGTCTCATAGACCCGATGGGGAACGTCGGCCCGGACGACCTGCGCATCCGCGAACTGCTCCTCCGCATCGGCGAAGAGCCGGTGAGCGAGGTCATCATCGCCACGAACCCCACCGTGGAAGGCGAGGCGACCGCGATGTACCTCCATCAGCTGCTGACGCCGCTGGGGCCGCGCGTCACCCGGCTCGCACGCGGCCTGCCGGTTGGCGGGGACCTCGAGTATGCCGATGATCTCACCCTGACGAGGGCGTTCGAAGGGCGCCAGGACTTTTAGGCGCCCGCCGCTGCTGTAACGCAGTCTCATCTGCACCTGATAGTGACTCAGGCGGCAGTCTCTTTTTGATTGGTACTGATACAAAGTATTGACAGTGTGCGAAGGCAACCCTACCGTGACCAGCTATGACGACGGTTTCAGCGAAATCGGCGAGCGCGGTCATGCAGGCCGAGTCCAACATCCTGGCGGCGTTGGAAGAGCACGGCAGCCGCATGACCTGGCCACGCCGTCAGATGGCGGCGATGCTCGCCCGGCGGACGGAGTCGTTCACCGCTGAGGAGATGGTGGCCGTGCTGCCGGGCCTGGGGCGAGCCACCATCTACCGCACGCTGCGCCTGCTCGTGGAAGCCGGCATCCTCTGCAAGACGGCAATGCCGGACGGTTCGCCCCGCTACTCGCTGGACGACGCGCACCACCACCATCACCTCGTCTGCGTCGCCTGCGGACGCATAGACGAGTTCCGCCATCCCTCTGTCGAGCGGATGCTCCGCAGCTTGAAGGCCCACGCGGGGAGCGAACTCATCGGGCACCGGCTGGAGTTGTACCACCGCTGTGCCGCTTGCCGGGAGATCGGTCATGGCGGTGCGGACATCCATATGCACGGGACCCACGTGCACTCGCACTGAAACGCAACGGTAGCTGTTGGAGGCTTGACGATGAGACATACTCTCATTAGGTGGTTTGCGCTGCTCATGACCGGGGCCATGGCCTTGGCGATCGTGTCGTGCGCGGAGGACCCTGCCCTCACGCCAACGCCTACCGAGGGGCCCGCGCCGACTGCTGCCGAGGCGCCGTTCGAGCCGCTGAGCGTGGTCGCGAGCATCTACCCCATGCAGTACTTCGCCGAGCGCGTCGGCGGCGACCGGGTGGAAGTGGTCTCTCTTGTGCCGCCCGGCGCCGAAGGCCACACTTTCGAGCTCACGGTGCGTGACCTCCTCACGATCGGCGAGGCCGACGTCATCGCGATGAACGGCCTCGAACTGGAGCCCTGGCTGGACCGTGCGCTCGAGTCCCTGGGTAGCGACGTCTCCGCCATCGTGGTCGAGGCTGCTGATGCTGAGGCAGCAGTCCCGTTCGAGGAAGGCGAGGACGAGCACGGCCATGAGGAAGCGGATGAACATGGCCACATGGAAGAGGACGAACATGGGCACGGAGAGGAGGCAGCCTTTGACGGACGGCTGCTGATCGCGGACCTCGAGGCGCAACACCTCACGGTGCTCGACCTGTCGACCGAGGAAATCGATACCGGCGCCTTTGACATCGGCGCGCCTCCGGCCGCGATCTACGCGAGCCCGACGCACCGCTACGCCTTCGTGCTTGCGCGCGGCCCGGGAGACGCCGATGACGGCATCCACCTCTTCGACGGAGGCGTCTTCCTCGTCGAGCACGGGGACCACTTCGACCTGGTCCGCGAGCCGGTCTCGCGTCACCCCACAGTGGTAACGGTTGAGCGGCCTATCCACTTCGTCAACAGCTACGGCTGGACGGCAGTGTTCGCCGACGCTGACGGCTCCGTCTACCTCTACAACGAGGAGGAGCTCACCGGCACGCAGGGCGACTACGAGCCGATCGTGCTGGAGGCCGGCCCGCAGCACGGCGCCGCGTTGGTGATATCACCCGAGCACGTCATCGTGACCAACAAGAACCCCGACTATCCCGAGAACTCGGACGACAGCCTGCCCGTCGGGGTCGAGGTCCGGGACCTGGACGGCGAAGTCGTCTATGACGCCAGCAACCGCTCCTGTCCCGGCATGCACGGGGAGACGCACAACGAGGAGGGTGCCATCTTCGGCTGCGTGGGGGGCGTGCTCTTCCTGCACCCGCACGACGGCGGCTACCACCACGAATTCATCGAGAACCCGCCCGAGATGCGCGAGGAGTCGCGGATCGGCTCGTTCTTCGGGCACCACGACCTGCACCACTTCTTCGGACGGGCCTCCTACTTCGACGGCCAGGGGTTCGCGTCCGACGGCATCTGGCTGATCGACCCGGAGTCGGGCGAGTTCCGGCAGGTCTTCAGCGAACCGATCGCGACCGGCGGTGTCGGCTCGGACGGTGAGCGCCTCTACCTGCTCACCGCGGAAGGCGAACTGCACGTGCTCGATGCCCACGACGGGGAGGAGATCGCACACGCCCACGTCATGGACCCTGGCGAGGGGCGGCCCCGCCTCATCATCGTCGGCGAGACGATGTTTCTCACGGACCCGGAGCACGGGGAGGTCATCGCGGTCGACCTCGACCACCTGGAGGTGGAGGAAGTGTGGGACGTCGGTGGTTCGCCAACCGGGATCGCCTTTGTTGGCACCCTTGGGGAAGGGGAAGAGCACGGGCACGAGGACGAGCACGGGCATGAGGACGAGCACGGGAATGAGGACGAGCACGGGAATGAGGACGGCCACGACCACGGGGAGTTCGACCCACACTTCTGGCTGGACCCGTTGCGCGCGGTCGCCCAGGCGGAGCGCATAGCCGCTGCGCTCATCGAGGTGGACCCCGAGGGCGCGGACGTCTACGAGGCGAACCTCGCGGCGCTCTCCTCCGAGCTCCGGGGACTGCACGCCGAGTTCGAGGCGGGCCTCACCTCGTGCGTCCACCGCGAGTTCGTGACGTCTCACGCGGCATACGGCTACCTCGCGATGGCGTACGGCCTGGAGCAGGTGCCGGTCTCGGGCCTCTCTCCAGACGAGGAGCCGTCGCCGCAGCGTCTCGCAAACATCGCCGACCGCATCAAGGACCTCGGTCTGGGTGCCGTGCTGGTGGAGCCCGTACTTGCCGGTTCGCACGAGCAGGTGCTCGCTCAGGAGACCGGTGCAAGCGTCTACGAGATCCACCCTATGGACGGCATAACCCAGGCCGAACTGGACGAACACGGAGACTACTTCGGCCTGATGCGCGACAACCTGAACAACCTGCGCGCTGCTATGGAGTGTTCCTGACCAGGGCAACCTCCTCCAGGGGGTGCGCCGAAGTCCTCCCTGGCGCACCCCGGTCCGGTCGGGACCGTGACGGCCCGACCGTTCGCCCCGCTACGTTAGACCCGGAGGGACATGGAGTGGATACCGGCTTCGATTGAACTGACACAAAGTATCTTCCTTGTGCAAGGGCCAACCCCATGCGCAATCGCAAAAGCATGAACCTGGAGGATAGTCAAGATGGCTCCTATGACGAGACTGCACCTCACTAAAATACCCTCGCTCCTCATCGCCACGGCCCTGGCTCTGACGCTGGCGATCGTCGCCTGCTCGGAGGACCCCGAGCCCACGAACACACCCACCAGCCCTCCGCCCACGGACACGCCGGTCAGCGCCTCCGAGCCGCTGAGCGTGGTCGCGAGCATCTACCCCATGCAGTACTTCGCCGAGCGCATCGGCGGCGACCGGGTGGAAGTCGAGACCATCGTGCGCCCCGGCGTCGAGGCCCACTCTTTCGAGCTCACGGCGAGCGATCTCCTCATGATTGCCGAGGCCGACGTCATCGCGATGAACGGCCTCAGCCTGTTGCCCTGGCTGGACCGCGCGCTCGAATCCCTGGGCGACGACGTCTCCGGCATCGTGGTCGAGGCTGCGTACGCAGAGGCGGCACTGCCATTCGTGGAAGACGAGCACGGTCACGAGGATGAGCATGGCCATGAGGATGAGCATGGCCAGATGGAAGGTGACGACCACGGCCACGGAGAAGAGTCATCCTTTGACGGGCGCCTGCTGATTGCAGACCTCGATGCGCAGCACCTCTCGGTGCTCGATCTGTCGACAGAGGAACTGGACGTCGGCGCCTTCGACATCGGTGCGCCCCCCGCTGCAATCTACCCCAGCCCGACCCACCGCTACGCCTTCGTGCTCGCTCGCGGACCGGGAGACGCCGATGACGGCATCCACCTCTTCGACGGTGGCGTCTACCTCGTCGAGCACGGCGACCACTTCGACCTCGTACGTGAGCCCGTCTCGCGTCACCCCTCTGTGGTGACGGATGAGCGGCCGATCCACTTCGTCAACAGCTACGG
>DAOUJA010000077.1:0-58356 GCA_034423175.1 Dehalococcoidia bacterium | reverse complement strand
CCCCCCCCCCCCCCCCCCCCCCCCCCCGAACGTTCGTTCTAGTCTAACCCTCCGCCGCCTCTCCCCGCTCCTTCTCCTGGCCGCCGCGCTGGTGGCGCTGGCGGTACTCTTCGGGCCCGGCGGTCAGCCCGCTTACGCCGACCACGACGAAGAGACCACCGTCTGGTCCGCCACGCTGACTGTTCAGTCAATCGGCTCCGGTATAGGCTTCGGCTGTTCTGATTGCGCCGATACGAGCCAACTCACGGACGATGACTTCACCTACGGCGGCGTGGCTTATGAGTTCGAAGGTGTCGGATATCTCGCTACGGAGTGCTGCGTCGACCTCAATCTCAACAAATTGTGGCCCGCTGAACTCCTTTCGAACGGCACGCTCGCAGTGGGCGGTACAACGTTGCGCCTTGCGGACCTTGCTCTACACAGCACCGACGACACCATCCTGTCTGTACCCCTGTCCAGGATCGGCGGGAGTTGGAGCGCGGGCGACACCATCGAGTTTAGCCTGACTGCGCCGCCCCCGACCGGCGTCGCGATCTCGTCCGACAGCATGTCCATCGTCGAGGGCGGCGGCGGCACCTTCACGGTGGCGCTCGCCTCCGACCCCGGCGCCAACACTACGGTGACGCTTGTGAAGTCGCGGCCGGACAGCTTCGTCACGGTCTCGCCCGCGACGCTGACCTTCACCGCGGGCTCTTCGGGCAACTGGGGCACGGCGCAGACGGTGACCGTGACCGGCACGGCGGACCTGGACGCCCGCGACGAGCGGCTGATGATCCTTGTGCTGGTGGAGGTGACCGCCAAGGGCACCGGCACGTACCATGCCACCAACAACCCCACCGCCAACGACAACGCCGGGTACCGGGTGGTCGGCCCCTCGGGCAACGCCGTCGCCGGCGTCTACGTGACGGTCCGCGACATCCTCGACGGGAGGCCGCTCGGCCTCACCGCCCTGCCCGGCCACCGCCTGAGGGATTACGGCGGCAACACCGTCGGCAGCGCCGAAACTCAGCGAACAGATTGGGTGACCCGATTCTCGTGGTCCGCTCCCAGCGGCCAGACGGTAGGGAGCTACGACCTCCAGTGGCGGCGCGCGGGCGAGAGCTGGCAGCCGGCTGCCCCATTGAACACCATGGCCACGAGCGTGACCAGACGCCACGGCCCCGTTTACTCGGACGGCACGGTCGTCGACTATCGCGTGCGCGCCCGGAAAAGCGGCGTCGCGGGCGACTGGGTGACGGGGAGCGTGACGCTGAACAATCCCCGCAACCTGGTGACCAGCGTCAGGGCGGTGCCCGGCGGCGACGGGGAGCTGAACGTGTCGTGGCGCCCGCCCTCCGCGCCCTCCTGGCCGGCCACCACCTACGACGTGGCGTACCGGAAATCGAGCGCCGACTCCGGGCAGGACGCCTCTGACCCGAGCCGCGGCTGGGTCGCCCTCGACCCCGTCTCGGGGTTGTCCACCACTATCGGGTCGCTGGAAGACGGCGTCGCCTACCGGGTGCGGGTGCGGATCACGAGCGATTACGACTTCGCCTGGTCGTTCGGCGGCGGCACGACGCGCTCCGGCGGCTTGTAGGCGCAGGAGCGGGAGCGAGCATGATGCGATGGCATTGCACTGGCTGAGTGAGCAGGTGGAGACCATCGCCGCTTGCGCCCAGGACCGTCGTCACGCCCGACAACGCCCTGATGCGCTGCACGGCGCCCATGCCGGAGGATAGCCTCGCCCCCGGCATGAGCGCCGAGGATATGGCTCTGGATGGCTCGGTGCTATCTACGTGCCGTAGCTGGTGGGCCGGGCGGTGCTGTACTGCGAACCTTCGAGTGGGTGATTCCATTGTAGTGAACGCCCACCCGGATACGTCCGCTGTCGTACTAATGCTCCCGTTCTTCTCAGGGGCCTAGCACGAATCGAGCCCGCTCGCTCCTCAGCATCTCATACGGCGTCACGCACTTGATGCCAAGCCCTATGCAGGCATCCGGGATTTTGATCTTGCGTGTGGAAGCAGATGGTATCTCGTGAGTCACGACGATGTGTTGTCCTGCATGAGCCTGCGCCACCAGATAGTAGTCTGCCACTTGGAAGAACGTGCTGACTGCGGTTGGCTCGTAGCTCTGTCCAGTGGCCCAAGCACTGACTGCAGCTAAGGCAGGGAAAAGCGCTGCGTCCGGTGGAATGAAGAAATTGCCGCCTCTGCCTCGCGCCCAATCAGCCAACTCATCCGCTCCGGCCGAAAGTTCGTCCCCAACTCGCTCAATGCTGTATACCTGCCCTGCTTGATTCTGCTGTATGAGCCAGTCCCAGAAGGCCGGGCAGAAGTCAAACCCATAGTGCAAGTTCTTGGCACGGATGAATACGTCGGCATCCAGGAAATACGCCATTTACAGACCCACCCCGAGGTTTGCGGCAACGCTCTCGAAGGTCGACAGCTTCTTGATGCCGAGAAGCCGGAATGCCTCGGTATAGGACGTTCGGCCTTCTAAAGTGCTTATTATGAGAGTTCGTGTCAACAGCTTACTGGCACGCCCCCCTACGTTTCTGATCTGGTTTCCTCCACTTCTACCAGGGATGTGTTGCAACCGAATCGTTTCTTCGCGGTAAGCGGACCAGAACGCGTCACGGTCCAGACCCCCCGCATCGTAAATCCGCCGCAGGACGACCAAGGTGCTGACCTTGAAGCGCCGGGCGAGGCGAGCCGCCTCCGCAGTCAACTCACCCCCGGCGTCGAATTCCTCGCGTATAAACTCGGCTGGCACCAGGAGTTCGGCAGCAACCTGATTGCACCAGCGTTCGACGGCATGGCCAGGGGAGCTAACCGCCTCAGTGTCGGATACTCCGGATTCCCCGAGCCAGAGATGGGCGATTTCGTGGGCCAGCGTGAACATCTGCGCTGCCTTTGTATCGGCTCCGTTGATGAAGATGAGGGGGGCCAGGGGATCGGCCAGCGCAAAGCCACGGAACTCATCAGGATTGAGTTGCCGATGGGTGTTGCTGCCAACCACGCCGCTCACCATTACCAAGATGCCCAGGGAGTCCGCCTGGTCGATGAATTGCCTCAGTGCTTCAGTCCATGTCGTCATTCGCCTCCGCTGCTCGACATCGAAGCCGAGGGCATTACGCAGACGTGCTCCGGCAAACACCACGTCAACGGTCGTATCAAGGCTGCCGACGAAGTCCAAGGAAGGCTGTCCGGCTGTGCGAGCTTCATCCCTGTACCAGTCTTGGCGCTGTTGACAGATGTACAGTGTGTCCAGTAGATCAGGCGAAGGGCGACGAATCTCCACATCACCCATTGTGCGGAAATCGGTAATGGGCAACTCCTCCGCAGGTGGCTCTTGGAGGAACAGATAACCGATAGGCGTATATGTCGCCTTGGCAAACTCCTCTAGCTGCCTGAACGTAGGCAGAGCGTCGCCGCGTTCCCAGCTATTGAGTTTCGGGAAACGGACAATCAGGTCCTCCACGCTTCGCCCGGATCGTTCACGAGCCCAGCGCAGCAGTCCTGGCTCTACCCCAACGCGGATCACTAGTGCACCATCTCCTCTACGTCTATCTTATCGGGAACGGTGAATCCCGGACATAGAGCACCCGCCAGCTTCTTACGGCACGTGCAAGACGTGGAGCGGATCGCGGTCTACGCGAGGGAGATGAGCGAGTTCCTCACGGAGAGCGACCTCACCGAGACCAAGGCGTTCATCCGGTCGTTCGTGAAGGAGATCGCGGTCCGGCCCGGGAGGGCCGTCATCCACTACACCATCCCCACGCCCTTGGACAACGACATCGACGGGGCGGATGTCGCCGAGGTCGCCCTCAGCCGACGAGTTATGAAATCAGTAACGCGTGGTGGGCGAAGCAGGAATCGAACCTGCGACCTCCTGTGTGTAAGACAGGCGCTCTAACCGCTGAGCTATTCGCCCCGCCGGATAGTGTATAGCCTGCGCCGCTCCGGGACGCGTTCGACCCTGCCGGGGCGGACGCCACGCCCGGAGCGGCGGAGCGGCAGCGCATGGTAGGCTGAGAAACCCCATCTCGCCCGTGAGGCCACGCTGCACATGTCCCGGCGGTTCTGGAGCGGCGCACTCCACATCTACATCCCCTCCCTGCTGATGATGCTGGGGCAGGGAATGCTCATCCCCGCCCTGCCCACACTGGCGGAAACGTACGCCGTTTCAGGGGCGCTCGCGGTGCAGGTGGTCACCATCCAGCAGGTGGGCAGGTTCGCCGCCTTCATCCCCACCGGAGCGGTCATCGACCGGCTGGGCGCGAAGCCGCCGATGGTCTTCGGCGCGTTCGTCTCCGTGGTCTGCCTCCTCGGGGCGGCCGCGGCCCCGAACTTCGCGCTGCTCCTGGCGACGCAGTTCGTCTGGGGCTTCGGCCAGAACATGTGGATGTTCGGACGGGAGATCGCGGCGGCCGAGATGGTGCCGGCCGAACAGCGGGGCCGGGCGATGAGCACGCTCATGGGCATCAGCGGCGTCGGGATGGCGATGGGCCCGGCGATAGGAGGGTTCCTCGTCGAGCCGATCGGCGTGCGGGGGTTGTTCCTCATCTTCGCCTGGATCAGCGCCGTGATACTCGTCCTGGGCATCCTGCACAAGCCCGTGCGCGTGGAGCGGCCCAGGGGCAACCGCTCCATGTTCAACTTCACCGCCTTCAAGGAGATCCATCCCTACTTCAGGTTCACCTATTTCATCCTGTTCATCTCCACGTTCGGCGTGCTCACGCGCACGCAGGTCACGAACACGATGCTGCCGCTCTACGTGGAGAGCCAGCTGGGATACTCTCCCGCGGTTACCGGGCTGCTGTTCACCGTGCACGCCATCGCGACGTTCGCGATCATCATGCCCGCCGGTTTCGTCTCGGACAAACGCGGGAGGAAGTGGGTGGCCGCGCCCTCCGCGCTCATCGCCGGGCTCACGTTCCTGGTGCTCCCGTTCGCGGACAACCCCGTGACCATCGGGGCCGTGCTGGTGTTCATGGGGTTCGCCAGCGGCATGGCGATGGGCTCCATGACCACCTACACGTTCGACATCGTGCCCGTGCACCTGCGGGGGCAACTGCAGGCGCTGCGCCGGTCCTTCGGAGAGGTAGGAGCGGTTACCGGGCCGCTCATCGCGGGAGGCGTCGCGAGCGTGAGCAGCCCGTCGGTCACGTTCTGGGTGTTCTTCCCGCTGCTGATGGGCGCCGGGCTGGCGCTGGTATTCTTCGCGCGGGAGGGCCTGCCCGGAAAGCGGGCACCGGACGCTCCGGCGCCTGACGATGAGAGCGTGCCGCGACGGTAGGCTGCTACCATGCGGATGCGTCGCGTGCGACGCACTCCCGCCGGAATGGAGGCGTCCCGCTTGCAGCCTTCAAGGCCATCGCTCCTGAAAGCGACCCTCTCCATCTATCTGCCCTCCATGCTGATGAGCATGGGGCAGGGCATGATCATCCCTTCGCTTCCCACCATCGCCCGCACGTTCAACGTGTCGGAGGCGCTCGCGGTGCAGGTGATAACGAGCCAGCTCATCGGGCGTACGGTCTCGATGCTGCCCACCGGCGCGATCGTCGACCGGTTCGGCGTGAGACCGCTGATGATCGGCGGGGCGGCGCTTGCGACCGCCAGCACGCTCACCGCCGCCCTCGCCCCGAGCTTCACCGTCATCATCGTCACCCAGTTCTTCTGGGGCATCGGCATGAGCACGTGGATGTTCGGCCGCGAGGTCGCGGCGGTGGACATGGTGCAGCGGCAGCAGCGCGGCCGGCAGATGAGCGCGCTCATGGGCATCGGCAGCACGGGCATGGCGTTCGGCCCTGCCATCGGGGGTGTGCTGACGGACCTCGTGGGGGTACGGGGGCTCTTCTTCGTCTACGCCGGCATGTCGGCGGTGGTGCTGCTCATATCGCTGCTGCTCCGGGACATATCGCGCCCCACACGCCGCCGCGCCTCCGCCCCGCTGTTCGACCTGCGGGCGTTCGCGCAGATACACCCCTATTTCCGCGCCACCTACGTCGTGCTCTTCTACTCTACCTTCGCGCAGATGATCCGCGGGCAGGTCACGAACACGATGCTGCCGCTCTACGTGCAGAGCCAGCTGGACTACTCCGCGTCGCTCACAGGAGTGCTGTTCACCGCTGCGGGAGTTACGACCTTCCTGATGATCGCGCCGACGGGGATCATCTCGGACAAGCTGGGACGGAAGTGGGCCGCGGGGCCCGCCGCGGTGTTGTCCACCATCGCCTTCATCGCCTTTCCGCTCGCGGCGAACATCCCCACGCTCTTCGCCGTGATGTGCACCGTGGGGCTGGCGAACGGGCTCGCCATGGGCGCGATGACCATCTACACGTACGACGTCGTGCCTACCCACGTCCGAGGACAGTTGCAGGCGCTCCGCCGGGGAGTCGGCGAACTCGGGGCGCTCACGACGCCGCCCTCAGCGGCAGTGATCGCCAGCGTATTCCAGCCGGGGGTAGTGTTCTGGTTCTTCGCCCCACTGCACGTGCTCTCGGCGCTGCTCATCTTCGGGCTGGCGCGGGAGAGCCTGCAGGGCAAGCGCGCGCCGGGCGCGCCCTCCAGCCGGGAGATCGACGAGGGAGCATCGTCGGTTCGTCCGCAGGACGGCTGAATACCGGACATAGCGGTGGACATCGTCCGCGTTGAAAACGCGTGACCCGCCCGTCGTAACCGTCGGAAAACGAATGGTCCTGAAGCGTTGGGGTTGGTGGCAACGACAGGATTCGAACCTGTGACCTAGCGCTTATGAAGCGCCCGCTCTGCCGCTGAGCTACGTTGCCACCGGGCACGCCGGGGAGCCAGACGCTCGACCCGGTGCACAGCCTTTCAATGATATGGACGCCCCGTCGCCTCCGTCAACGAGAGAGCGGCGCGGTGCAACGCCTACGCGGGCACGCGGCGCGGGTTGCCGATGGGCGGCAGGAAGAGCGCTGCCACCGTCGCAAGCAGCGCCAGCACGGTGGCGTACGGGAAGATGAGGCGGTAGTCGTCCACTCCCGCCGGCGAGAACCAGGCGATGATGAGGCCGAGGAAGAGCGGGGAGAGCGCTCCGAAGAAGGCGTTGTTGCCCCATAGCAGACCAATCATGCTGCCTTCGATGTGGCGACCTTCGGCAACGTCCAGCGACGCCGCCTGTGCGAGGTTCGCGCCCGCGAAGCGCACGATGCCCAGCAGTCCCACCAGGACGAGGAAGAGCGGACCCAACTCCGCCGTGAAGATCATGATCCCGGTGATCACCGTGGAGAAGAAGAGGACGGCGATGAGCACCGGCTTGCGCCCCGCCCTGTCCGAGAACGCCCCGATCAGCGGCGAGACCACGATGGAGGTGCCGACCATCAGCGCGAGGTATGGCGCGACGACGGCGGCGATGCGCGCGTCGCTCGGGTCGTTCTCGACCTCGCGGAGGAGCTGCGCGATCAGGACAGGAAGGAAGAAGACGACCGCGCGGTCGGCCATCCCGCGCAGGCCGGAGACGATGAGCAGCACGGGCAGCGCCCGGGTGGTGAAGAGCCCGCTGATGCTCCTGAACTGCGCTCCTGCGGTCCGGGACACGGTCTGCCGGCGCGGGAGACCCAGCCGGGCGAGTATGAACAGGATGGTTGCGGAGACGATGGCGATGACGAAGAAGCCGCCCACCAGCACGCCGCTCCACGTCGTGACGAGGAGGGCCGCGGCGACGATGAACGGCGTCCCCACCTCGCCCAGGCTCCCGGAGGAGCGGTGCAGCGACATGAGGAGGGCTCGGTCCTTCGGGAAGGTGTACGACAGGATGCCCAACCCCACGGGATGCCAGAACGACCCCGCCGCCGAGCCGAGCGACACGGCGATGATGAGCACAGCGGTGTTGGGAGCGATGCCCGCCAGGAGATAGGCGAAGCCCATGGCGAACAGGCTTCCTGCGAGGAAGAGGCCCCGGTTTCCCGCGAAGAGGTCCACCATGAAGCCGCCGCCCATGCTGAGGAGGCCTCCCGCCGCCTGCCGCGACGCCGACAGAACGCCGAGCGCGACCGGCCCCATGCCAAAGACGTCCTGGATGATGGGCAGCAGGACCAGGAAGCCGTCCGCGTACATATGCTGGAAGCCGTGACCGGTGACGATGACGCCGGCCACGCGCTTCGGCTTGTTGACGACGACTACGTCGGCTGCCGGTGCTGCAGTTGTCATTAACGTGTCTCCAGGCGGAAGCAGCGCGCGGCGTTCTCCCACATGAGCTTGCGCATCCGGTCTTCGCCGAGGCTGTCCCAGCCGAGGACGATGTCCGCCGACTTCGGGAAGCGCGACTCGGCGTGCGGGTAGTCGGAGCCGAACATCAGCACGTGGTCGCCCATCATCTCGGAGACCATGCGGACCATCTGCTCGCCTTCGTGGATGACGATGCCGGCGAAGAAGCGTCCGCCGGTCATGTACTCCTCTATCGTGCGCAGACCGTCGGCCACGTAGCCCATGTAGTGGACCTGGTCCTCCATGCGCTTCATCCAGAACGGCAGCCAGCCGAAGCCCGACTCCAGGATGGCGAGGTTGAGGTTCGGGTACCGGTCCAGCAGGCCAGCGCCGATGAAGGCGGAGATCATGCGCATCGCGGCCCACGGGTGGGAGGCCGTGCGCCCGACGAACGGGTTGTCCCAGAGGTCGCGGTAGCCGGGGTAGCCGGTGGCGAAGCTGTGGTGGGTGATGGTGAGTCCCGCGTCGTCGGCCGCGGCCCAGATGGGGTTGAGATCCGGGTGATCGACGGGGTAGTCGAGCGGCAGGTTCACCCAGACGCCCCTGGCCCAGGGGGAGTCCGCGTAGCGCTTGATCTCCAGCACGGAGCCCTCCACGTCGCGTGCGGTGGCGAGGATGAGCGAGTTGAGCCGTCCGGGGTGGCGGGAGCACATGTCGTCGATCTGGCGGTGGACGCTGCGGAGCATCGCCATGTCGACCGCGGGGTCGGCGTGGCCGGAAGCGGCGCCGGGCACCATGAGGTGCACGTCCACGCCCTCCTCGTCCATGTCGCGGACGCGGGCGTCGGCGTCCCAGTCGGAGCCGCCGGGCGTGGGGAACGCGAAGCCCTGGAAGTTCTGGAAGTGGCGCTGAGCGTTGGGGCGCGGGCCCGCCTCGCCGAGGATGCGCGGAGGCGCAGCGCCCCATCCGCCCTCGCTGCCGAGGCGGTAGAGGTGCGTGTACGGCTCCGGCATCTCCTCGCCGGCCCAGCCCGTGCGGAACTCGCGGGTCTGCAGCTCATCCTTCATGCCGCGGAGCATGGGGTCGAGGAAAGGTTCGAGCGTTTCGGCGGACGCGTGGAAGTGCGTGTCCGCGTCGAATATGCGATAGCCGTTGCGCATGTTCGTGCCTCGCAGAAGGGAGGATACGAGCGGAGTATACGCCCCGGCGCGCAGGGCGATAGCATGCGCGGCATGACGCAGCCGGGACCATCGCGCCGCATCGGACTGCACGTAGCCACCGGAGGGGGGCTGTCCCCACAGGAAACGCTCGACCTCGTGCGACGCGCGGAGGAACTGGGCTACGAGTCCGTGTGGGCCGGGGAGTCGTGGGGCTTCGACACGTTCACGACGCTTTCCTGGCTTGCCGGGCGGACGACGCGCATCGGCATCGGCACGCACGTCGCCACCATGTTCAGCCGCACCCCCGCGATGACGGCGCAGAGCGCCGCCTCGCTCGACTGGATATCGGGCGGACGGCTCACGCTCGGCCTCGGTACGAGCGGACCCATCGTCGTCGAGCACTGGCACGGCCAGCGCTGGGAGCAACCGCTGCAGCGCACGCGCGAGTTCGTCGAGGTCGTGCGCCTCGCGCTGTCGGGTGAGCGCGTGGACTACGCAGGCCGCATCTTCAACCTGCGCGGGTTCCGCCTGCGGGACGAGACTCCGCGCTCCGCCGTGCCGGTGATGCTGGCGTCCATAGGCCCCAGGAACGTGGAGCTCACCGGCGAGTTGGCTGAGGGCTGGCTGCCCATCTTTCTGCGCATGGATGCGCTGCCGGAGATGCGGGCGTTGCTGGCAGCAGGGGCGGCGCGGTCCGGGCGGGACGCATCGGCCATCGAGATAGCACCGGCGATGCTGGCCGGGGTGTCGGAGCGAGCGCCGGAGGACGTGCGGGATATGGCGCGGGCACACGTCGCGTTCTACGCGGGCGGAATGGGGACGTTCTACAACCGGATGCTCCAGCGTTTCGGGTGGGCTGAGGAAGCGGAGCGCATCGGCCGGGAGTGGGCGCGCCCGCACCGCGAGGGGCGTCCGGCTGCCGCGGCAGCGGTCACCGACGAGATGCTGGACTCGACGAGCGCCGTCGGTTCACCCACGCACGCGAGGGAGCGGCTGGAGGCGGCCTACGCCGCGGGCGTCACGCTCCCGGTGCTGATGTTCCCCTACGGGGCAGACCTGCCGCTGATGCGCGACACGCTCGAGGCACTGGCGCCGTCGAGGTGGTGAGAGGGGCACAGCATCCACAAGGGATGCCCCCGCACCTGGCGCTGCCTCACACCGCCGCAAGCCACCCCGCGCGATTCGGCGGTCACTCTGGATTCCAGCCTGCGCTGGAAAGACGGAACCCCCGGCGCGAAGGCGAGGTTCCTGCCTCCGCAGGAACGACGAGGCTAGCGCATCTCGATGATGGCGCGTCCCACGATGTCGCCGCTGGCGAGGGCGTTGTAGGCGTCGTTGACCTGGTCGAGGGTGTAGCGGCGGGTGATGGGCGCGCTGGTGTCGACTGCGCCGCGCCGCACGAGCTCGACGATCTCCGGCATGTCGCTGCGGGCCTTCGCGCCGTAGGAGCCTGCGACGGTGATGCCGCGCCGGACGAACCGCGTGATCTCCAGCGGCACCTCCACACCCGCGGCGGCGATGCCGATCAGCACCACCTTGCCGCCGTCGCGCACGGATTCGAACGCCTGCCGCACCGTGACCGGCGAGCCGAGCGCCTCGATCGCCACGTCGACGCCGCGCCCGTTCGCGAGTTCGCGGACGCGGGCCGGGGCGTCCTCGGACGCGCCGTTGACCGCGTGTGTCGCGCCCATCTCGAGCGCTTTCTCCAGCTTGTCGCCGCGTATGTCGACCGCGATGACCTGCGCCGCGCCGAACGCGCGCGCCATCTGCAGCACCTGCGTGCCGACGCCGCCGACGGCGAAGACGGCGACGCTCTGGCCGGGGCGCACGTCGGCCTGGTTCCGCACCGCGCCGTAGGCGGTGAAGATGGAGCAGCCGACGATGGCCGCGTCCGTGAGCGGCACACTCTCCGGCAGCGGAAAGACGGACGTGTCCGGCGTCACGGCGTACTCGGCGAGGCCGCCCATGCTGTACATGGCGATGGGGTCGCCGTTGGGCCGGTGGAGGCGGGTGGAGCCGTCGTAGAGCTGGCCCTTGAGCCGGTTGTAGGCGAAGAACGTCTCGCAGAGGTCTTCGCGCCCGCGGACGCAGTAGCCGCAGTTGCCGCACGGCATGATGAACGAGCAGACGACGCGGTCGCCGGGAGTGACATTCGTCACGCCGGGCCCGACGGCGTCGACGACGCCGGAGACCTCGTGGCCGAGCACGCCGGGCGTGGGGAATGCGACCTCGCCCTTGAGGACGTGGAGGTCGGTGTGGCAGACGCCGCACGCTGCGACCTTCACGCGTACCTCGTGCTCGTGCGGCTCCGGCATGACGAGGTCCTCGACCGTCATGGGCTGGTTGGGCTGGGAGAAGACGGCGGCCCTCACGGCTGGAACCACCTGCTCATCACGACCTTGCGGTCGGTGAAGAAGTCGACGACTTCCCGGCCCTGGGCATGCAGCGAGCCGAAGAACGAGTCCTTCATACCGCCGAACGGGAAGAACGCCATCGGCGCGGCGACGCCGACGTTGACGCCGATGTTGCCCGCGGTGACACGGTGCCTGAACTCAC
The DNA here is from genome assembly GCA_034423175.1 of Dehalococcoidia bacterium. Classification (GTDB taxonomy): domain Bacteria; phylum Chloroflexota; class Dehalococcoidia; order Lucifugimonadales; family Australimonadaceae; genus Bin16. The sequence continues at coordinate 46,487 of DAOUJA010000077.1, read as the reverse complement.
GCGCTGCGGCGCCGCTTGCGGTGAAGATGCTGGCAGCGTTGCCGAACGGCAGCGACTCGATGCGGCCTATCGCCTCGTCCAGCGAGTCCGCACGCATGATGCCGGCCACGGGACCGAATATCTCTTCCCGCGCGATCGCCATCTGCGGCTCGACGCCGTCGAACACGCACGGTCCGGCGAAGTAGCCCGCAAGCTCCTCGTCCCGCCGGGCGGAGCGCCGGTCCACGATGAGACTCGCGCCCTCCTCGACGCCCTTGTCGACGTAGCCGAGCACCCGGTCCAGCGAGCGCTGGGAGATGACGGGCCCCATGCCGACGCTCTCGTCCAGCCCGTAGCCGAGCTTGAGGTTGCGGGCGCCCTCGGCCAGGCGGTCGCGCACGCCCTCGTAAGCGGCGCCCACGGTGACGACGACCGAGCCCGCGAGGCAGCGCTGCCCCGCCGCCCCGAAGATGGAGCCCATCATGTTGTCGATGGTCGAGTCGAGGTGGGCGTCCGGCATGGCGACGAGGAAGTTCTTCGCGCCGCCGCCGCACTGGACGCGCTTTCCCTCCGCGGACGCCTTTGAGTAGACGTAGCGCGCCACCGGCGAGGAGCCGACGAACGAGATGCCGCGCACGTCCGGGTGCTCCAGCATCGCGTCGACGGCGTCCTTCGCGCCGTGGACGACGTTGAACACGCCCGGAGGGATACCCGCCTCGATGATCAGTTCCGCCATGCGCGTCATGGAGAGCGGGGTCTGCTCCGACGGTTTGACGACGACGGCGTTGCCCGTAGCGATGGCGTACGGGATGAACCAGTTTGGCACCATGAGCGGGAAGTTGAACGGGCCGATGATGCCGAAGACGCCCAACGGCTGACGTATCGCCTCGGCGTCGATGCCCGCAGCGACGTTCTCCAGCCCGAAGCCCTGCATGAGCGTGGGTATGCCGGCGGCGACCTCCACGTTCTCGATGGCGCGCCGCGTCTCGCCGCGCGCGTCCTCGATCGTCTTGCCGTGCTCCTGCACGATGGTGCGGGCAAACTCCTCGAAGTGCTCCTCCATCAGCCCCTTCAACGTGAAGAGGCGGCGAGCGCGGAGCACCGGCGGAGTCTCACGCCACGTAAGGAACGCCGACTTCGCCGCCGCGACCGCGTCGTTCACGTCGGCCGGCGTGGAGAGCGGGACCTGCGCGATGACACCGGTCGTTGCCGGGTTCTCGACGTCCAGCCAGCCGCTGGCGTCGGGCTCGACCCACTCACCGTTGATGAGATTCCTCAGCTTGCCGTAGTTGGCTTTGACCTCGGGCAGCACGCGCGTTCCTCCTGCGTTCCGTATGGGGCGCGGAGCATTGTAGCGGAGCGACGCCCTCCAGGCGCAGGCAGCGCCCTCGCGCACGTATAATCCCAGCGACATGTCCGAGCTCAAGATCTACACGAAGTACGGCGACGAAGGAGAGACCGGGCTCCTCTACGGCGGGCGCATCTCCAAGAGCGACCTCCGCACCGAGGCATACGGCACCACCGACGAGGCCGTCTCGGCTCTCGGACTTGCCCGCGCCGTCACCGCCGACTCGGACGTCCAGCGCATCGTCAAGCGCCTGCAGCGCGAACTCTTCACGGTCGGCGCGGAGCTCGCAACCGACCGCGCCGAGTATGCCAAGCTGCAGCGCCACTTCAGCGTCGTCACCCCGGAGATGACCACCGCCCTCGAAGCCGACATCGACGCCCTCAGCGCGCAGGTGGACCTGCCCCGCGCCTTCATCATCCCTGGCGCGTCCCAGGCGTCCGCCGCGCTGGACCTCGCGCGCTCCATCCTCCGAAGAGCGGAACGGCGCGCCGTGCAGATGAACATCGAGGGCATGATCGAGAACCCGGAGCTGATCCGCTACCTCAACCGCGCATCCGACCTCGTATTCATGCTCGCCCGCTACGAAGACCGCGCCCTGCCGTTCGAGCGGCTGACCGGCGACGATGCCTGCTGATCAAGAAAGGGAGGGAAGGCCATGACCGGGGAACCCATCAACCTCTACGAACTCGAGGCCATCTGCGAGGGGACGCTCCCCCAGAACGAGTGGGACTATGTCGCGGGCGGCGCCACCGACGAGATCACGCTCGAACGGACTCGCTCCGTCTTCGACCACATCGCCCTCCGCCCGCGCATGCTCGCCGGCATTCCGGACGCGGACCTCTCCGTCTCCGTCCTCGGCCAGCGCATCGCGCTCCCGTTCATGCTCTCGCCGTGCGGCAGCCACAAGCGCGCTCACGAGGAGGGCGAGCTCGCGACGGCAAGGGGCGCAGCAGCAGCGGGGACCGTCCTCGCCGTCAGCGCCAACTGCTCCTACGCGCCGGAGGAGATAGCCCGCGCCGCCGACGGCCCCAAGTGGTACCAGACCTACTTCTACCGCGACCGCGAGCAGACCGTGGACCGCGTCCACCTGGCCGAGGAGAACGGCTACGACGCCATCTGCGTCACCCTGGACGCCGTCTGGCCACCCAAGCGGGAGCGCAACATCCGCAACTCCTACCAGCGCCTGCCCAGCGCCGGGGACGCGCCCGGACTGGCCCCGCCCAAGGACCTCACCAAGTTCAACTCCGGCATCAGCTCGCGAAGCCGGGTCGACCCCGGCGCGTCGTGGGACGACGTCGCGTGGCTGCGCTCCATCACCAACCTGCCCATCGTCTTCAAGGGCATCATCACACACGAGGACGCGGCACTCTGCGCCGAGCACGGCGTCGACGCCCTCATCGTGTCCAACCACGGCGGCCGGAACCTCGATACCACTATCCCCACCATCGAGGCCCTGCCGGAGGTGGCGGAAGCCGCAGGCGACGTAGAGGTCTACCTGGACGGCGGCATCCGGCGCGGCACGGACGTCGTGAAGGCGATCGCGCTCGGCGCGAAGGCGGTCATGCTCGGCAGGCCGCTCTTCTGGGGCCTCGCCTACGCCGGAGACCGGGGCGTCGCGCACATGCTGGACATCCTGCGGGACGAGGTCGAGACCACCATGATGATGTGCGGCAAGGCCCGCATCGAGGACATCGGCCGCGACCTCGTCGCCCGCGTTCCCGAACTCAGCTGACAACGGGGCGCCCCAAAGGCGTGGCGGGGCGCGACCGGATGCGCTATATTTGGCACGTTAAGGGCAGAAGCCACCAGGAGAGGAGGCGACCTCATGCTGACCGCGGAGCAGAACGAACGACTTACTCGCGTAGGCCCCGGAACGCCGATGGGCGAACTGATGCGGCGCTACTGGCACCCCATCGCCGCGAGCGTCGAGCTGGACGCCGACAACCCCACCAAGGAAGTGCGCCTGCTGGGCGAGGACCTCGTCCTCTACCGCGACGCCAGCGGGACGATAGGGCTCCTCGAACCATCCTGCGCGCACCGCAAGGCCAACCTCTCCTACGGCATCCCTGAGGAAAACGGCATCCGCTGCGCCTACCACGGCTGGATATTCAACGAGGACGGCCAGTGCGTCGACCAGCCGTCCGAGCCGGAGGGCTCCAAGTTCAAGGAGAAGGTGCGGATCAAGGCGTACAAGGTGGAAGAGCTCGGCGGCGTCATCTTCGCCTACATGGGCCCCCAGCCCGCGCCGCTGCTGCCCCGGGTCGACGTCCTGCTGTGGCCGGGGGTCCGCCGCACGCAGTCCATCATGCTGCCGTGCAACTGGCTCCAGTGCCACGAGAACTCGCTGGACCCGCTCCACTTCCAGTGGCTCCACCGCTACTGGGGCGGCTGGGTCATGAACCGCGACAAGCCCCCCGAATTGCGGGACGCGTGGAATGCACGCATCGGCGCGCGCGGCGCCGACCACCGCAAGATCGGCTTCGAGGTCACGGACTACGGCGTCATCAAGCGCAGGCTCGTCGGCGACGAGACCGAGCAGGACGACCACTGGCAGATGGGGCACCCCATCCTCTTCCCCAACGTCCTGCACATCACCTCCAACCTGCAGTACCGCGTGCCGGTGGACGACACCCACACCCTCCATTTCGTCGTCGACCTGCAGCAGCCCGAGCCCGGACAGGAGGCGCCGGAGGTGGTCACCCATGAGCGCGTTCCCGTCTTCAACGAGGACGGGCGGATCAAGGCCGACTGGGTGCTGGGACAGGACCAGGCCGCCTGGATCATGCAGGGCCCCATCACCGACCGCACGACCGAGCGGCTCGGCGTCTCCGACGTCGGCATCATCATGTTCCGCCGTATGCTGGAGGAGCAGATGCAGATCGTCGAGAGCGGCGGCGACCCCATGAACGTCCACCGCAACCCGGACGAGAACGAGATCCTGATCTACCCGGTGGAGCACTTCGAATACCCCGGTTTCGAGGGCAGCATGCGGGGACCGTTCAAGGAGATCGTCGTGAACAACACCGTCGAGGCCGAACTCTCCGGCAGCGGCGCCAAGCTTCCCGAGTGGGAAGGCATCACGATCGACGACCCGGCGAAGAACCCGGGCAACGCACGCCGCGCCCGGCTCGTCGGCGACGTGCTGTAAGACACGGCGCATCGCAACACGAGGGAGCAAGGGGCTCGCCGTTTGGCGAGCCCCTTCTTTCGCGCCCGTCCGCGTGACGGGAAGCACTACGCAGGGGCACCCCCACTTGAACCGCCCCTTCCCGAACGCTACGCTGCCCGCGTTGTCCCTGTCGCCATGGAAAGGAGGGCCCCATGAAAGCGAAAGGCATACGCTCATGGAACTACAGCGTCGCCGACCTCGAAGACTCGGTGCGGTTCTACCAGGAGCTGTTCGGGGCCGAGGTCACGACACGGCACCAGGTGCGGGGAGTCGACGTCGTGCGGCTCCGCGTGGGGGATTTCGCCATCGGCCTGTTCGACGGCTCGGGTGGCGAGAATGAAGGCGTCCCGCACCACACCTTCGACCTGGATGGCCCGGCCGACCCCGCCGAGCTGCAGCGCGAGATAGAAGGACGCGGGTTCGTCGTCGACCACGTCCGCGGGCACCGTGACGGAGCGGGCTATTCGCTCTACGTCGACGACCCCAACGGCAACCACCTGGAGCTGTCCGTCGGGCAGGGCTGAGCATCGCCATGCCCCCGTCCATCGTTGTCCTCGGCAGCATCAACATGGACCTGGTCGGCACGGCTCCCCGGTTGCCGTCGCCCGGCGAGACTGTCCACGGAGACGATTTCGCCACGGCGCCGGGCGGCAAGGGCGCCAACCAGGCCGTGGCGGCGGCCCGCATGGGCGCATCGGTCAGGATGGTCGGCCGCGTGGGCCGGGATACGTTCGGTCCGGTGCTCCTGGACAACCTCACGTCCAATGGCGTCGACGTGGCAGGCGTCGCTGAGGACCCCGATGCGGCATCCGGCGTAGCGATAGTCCTGCTCGACACGTCCCGGCAGAACCGCATCGTCGTGCTCGGCGGCGCGAACATGCGCTGCGACGACACGCAGGTCGATGCCGTGGCCTCGGCGCTCGACGGGGCGGACGCCCTGATGCTCCAGTGCGAGATACCTGCGGCCACGTCGCTGGAGGCCGCCCGTATCGCGAAGGAGAAGGGTGTGCGCGTCGTCTGGGACCCCGCTCCCGTCGAGGGCTTCCCGCCGGAGGCTTACGGACTGATCGACGTGCTGACGCCGAACCAGGCTGAGGCCGCCGCGCTGACCGGGGTCGACGTCACGGGCGCCGCATCTGCCGAGGCCGCAGCCCGAGCCCTTGTCGCACGCGGCGTAAGAGCGGCCGTCGTGAAGCTGGGCGAGGCTGGGGCGTTCTACCTGTCGAACGGGGAGAGCGGGCACGTTGCGCCTTTCGAGGTCGAGGCCGTGGACACCGTCGCTGCGGGCGACGCCTTCGGCGCAGCGATGACCTGCGCCCTCGCCGAGGGCAAGCCGCTGAGTGAGGCGGTCAGGCGCGGCGCGGCCGCAGGCGCACTGGCCGTCACCAGGCCCGGCGCGCAGAACGCCATGCCCACCAGGGCGGAAGTGGAAGCACTCCTCTCAACGGCATAGCGCAAGCGCCGCACATGCCCGCGCAGCCCCGAGAGTGCTAATCTTCCCGCGCGGAGAAAGGGGTGACGCCATGCAACGATCGACCACATCGCTGACCATCCACGCGGGAAGGATGCTCGACGGGACAGGCGCAGCAGCCGCGACCGACGTTTCGGTCCGGATCGAGGGGTCGCGCATCGTGTCGGCGGGCCCCGCTTCCGGTGACGCTCCGCCCGACGGCCAGGTGCTCGACTTCCCCAACGCAACGCTCCTGCCAGGGCTCATCGACTGCCACACGCACACGAACATGCCAGGCGACGGCAGGCGCGGCGAGGACGTGCACCTCGTTGACGACGACGCCATACGCCTGTTGCGCTCGGCACACAACGTGGAGCGCGCCCTCCAGACCGGCGTGACGACGGTCTGCGACTGCGGAGGCTGGAACCAGACAACGTTCCGCCTCAAGGACGGCCTCGCGCAGGGGATCGTCCACGGTTCCCGGGTGCTCGCCTCCGGCCGCCCGATCACCGTCAGCGGCGGCCACTGCTGGTTCATGGGCTCCGAGGCCGACGGCGTGGACGGCGTCCGGCACGCCGCGCGGCTGCTCATCAAGGAGGGCGCCGACTTCCTCAAGGTGATGGCGACGGGCGGCAGCACGCTCGGGTCGGACCCGTTCCGTCCGCAGTTCTCCCCCGAGGAATTGACGACGATCGCGCTGGAAGGACACCGGCGCGACCGCAAGGTCGTGGCGCACTGCCGATCGAACGAGGCGATGCGGATGGTCATCGACGCCGAGTACGACGCGATCATGCACGGGTGGTTCACCGACGAACGCGGCGCGCGGGTATTCGACGAGCACCTCGCCGAGGACATCGCGGCGCGAGGGATATGCGTAAACCCCACGCTCCAGATCACGCGGAGCCGCATCCCCATCCTCCAGCAGCGCGTCGACAACGGGACTGCAACGGACGAAGAGACGGCGATGCTGGACCGCATGCGCCGCGGGCACGCCACGACCCTCGAGCAGGTGGGCAAGCTCATCGAGCACGGCGTCCAGCTGATGGCCGGGTCGGACTGCGGATGGGGCGTCTACCCGTTCGGACGCTTCGACCTCGAGCTGGCCGCGATGGTGGACGCGGGGCTGACACCCGCCGGGGCGATCGCGTCGGCAACGGGAGGCAACGCGAGGGCGCTGGGCATCGACGGCGAGGTCGGCACCGTCACGCCGGGCAAGGAGGCAGACCTGCTCATCGTGGACGGCAATCCTGACGAACAGATCGCGGACGTCGCGCGTATCCTCGCCGTCGTCAAGGCCGGGCGGGTCGCGGTGAACAACGCCGCCTGAACCCCGGCTTCGTCGTTCCTGCGGAGGCAGGGACCTCGCAGCCCGGTGGGGCGGGAAGGCGACGCGTCATGCTCAGCAGGACGCGGCACAACCGGCGCCTCTCCACGCTCATCCCCTTACACGGCCCGTTGTCGCCGACCCGCCTCAGTACACCCCGGGGAATATCCGGTACTTCACCAGCGACTTGTACTCCGCCCACTTCTCCTCGCCGTACTTCTCGGCGCAGTGCTTGTCGTCGTCGCGTTGGCGGGAGGTGAACAACGAGACGATGAAGACGAAGTAGATCCACGCCCACGGATTGCCGAAGTGACCGAACACCAGGGCGATCGAGAGCGAGGCGAACCCCTCTCCCAGGTAGTTGAAGTGGCGGGCCATGCCCCAGTAGCCGCTGTACAGGATCTTCCGTTCGCCGACCTCGATGTACTTCGGCTCGATGATGCCGAGGAACTTCCGGTCGGGGAACCGCTTGAACATGTACTTCTGCATGTTCGCGCCGCGCGAGATGCTCCAGCCGAACAGGAACAGCAGGGGCGTCCCGATGAGCCAGACGTACGTCCACGGAGCGGAGAAACCGGGGTCCGGGTGCGCGGCCATGCCCCACAGCGGCAGGATGAACATCCATCCGTAGATCACAAGCCCGCCCCAGAACAGCATGAAGCCGAGCCGCTCGTGGATCAAGTCGTACGTGTAGAGCTGGACGCGCTCGAAGACGAAGTAGTCCAGGATGTAGAAGGTGAAGAACGCCGCGTACAGGAACACGCCGGGGTTGGCGTTGTCGCCGAAGCGGTCGTAGTGGTACGCGGCGCCGGAGAGCGCGTTCAGCGAGAGCATCGTCCCGCCGACGACGTAGAACCACATCTTGATGTCGAAGCGGCCGTTGAACAGCGCGATCTCCCGTACACGGCCTGTCCACAGCTCGGCGAGCGGGCCCTTCGTCGATTCGCCCTTCGGCTGGGTGAAGACCGCCAGGAGCGCGAAGATGAGCGTGAAGACCGTCCCGCCGGCCACGGAATAGACGGAGGCGCGGTAGAACCACTCGCGCGGCATCCCGGTTATCTCGGTGGCCCACACGATGAGGGCGAGCGCAAACACCAGGATGCCGTTCAGCCGGTAGTTGCGGGGCTGACCGGTCGCCTCGTCGATGACGTAGCCGGGGACCCGTCTTGCGGGCAGCACGGTCTGCGCCACGGCGAACACGACGAAGATGATGAGCGGGGTGAAGAACCCCCAGACCGCCTCCGTCCCGGAAAGCTCGAAGAGGTGCTCGATGCCAAGCCATTCGACCATGACGGGTACCCCCTTCCCCACCGACGCGGTCATTATGGGTACGTGTACAGAGGCGGGTCAATGACATACAGACCTCACGTGCGGTACTTGCGCACCACTCGTTCGAGCTCGTCCAGGGGGAGAGCGTGGGCCGTGCGGCCCTTGAAGCCGGTCATGGTCTCGGCGGAGGTCAGGGCGTTGATGATGGACTCTTCCACCGCCTCAGCCGTGGCGTCGAAGAGAGGGTCGATCTGGTCCAGGGGCAGCATCCGTACGTCGAGGGGCCTGTCGCCGCCGGTGACGTGATTCCCCGTGGAGAATGCGAGAAAGATGTCGCCGCTGCCGTTATGCCCCGATCCTCCGGCCCTGGCCAGGCCGACGGTGGCGCGCCTGGCCAGGCGCCGGCACTGGATGGGGAGCAGGGGCGCATCCGTAGCCAGGATGACGATGATTGAGCCGCCCCCGGTGCCGGGGTCTCCGGGAAGCGGGACCGCCTCCGGACCGATCTCCAGTCCCACGGGTACGCCATCGACGCGCAGGTCGGCGCGGGCGCCGTAGTTGGCCTGTACCAGTGCGCCGACGGTGAACCGGCCGCTCTTCGTCTCCACCAGCCTCGAGGACGTACCTATACCCCCTTTGAAACCGTGGCAGATCATGCCGGCGCCGCCCCCAACGCACCCCTCCGCCGGAGTGCCGCCGGAGGCGGAAGCGATGGCCTGGAACACGTGCTCCCCGGTGACATGGAAGGCGTCGATGTCGTTGAGGAAGCCATCGTAGGTCTCGGCGACGACGGGCAGCAGCCAGCGCTCGGCGTAGCCGTTATCGACCGCGTACTCCACGAGGGCGTCCCTCACGAGGCCCACCTGGTGGGTGTTCGTGATGCCGATGATAGACCCCAGCAGACCCGACTCTTCGATCCAAGGGATGCCGGTCATCTCGCCGTTCCCGTTGAAGGAGAAGCAACCGCAGAAGGCGTTATCGCTCCATATCGCGCCCTCTCGGGGAACGACGACGGTGACCCCGGTCCTGGCGATGCGCGGCTCATCGTGGATGAGCGTGGTGTGGCCCACCAGCACGCCGTCTACGTCGGTGATGGCGTTGTGCCTCCCGGTCGGCGTGCGGCCGATGCCAAGGCTGAGGTCTCGCAATCGTGCGCGTGGCATGATTTCCTCCGTATCTGCGGGCAACAGCCGCTCTGTCAGGCTCGAAAGATAGCACCAAGGCGGCCTCTTGCTCCCGCGGGAATCGTTCCCGCCTCCCCACGCCTCGTTCCTCCTTTTGGTATGCTCGCTCTCTACGCCCATCTCCCACGACGGAGGTCCGCCATGACCACGCGCCAACTGCCGACCGAGGAGGAAGTGCTCGGTTACTTCGAGTCGCTCAGCAACTGGGGGCGCTGGGGCGACGACGACGAGCTCGGTACGCTGAACCTCGTCACGCCGGAGAAGCGCAAGCAGGCTGCGGCGCTCGTGAAGGACGGCATGAGCATCGGCTGCGCGCGCCCCGTCAGCACGCGGTACGCGCTCGACCAGCCGATAACGCCCGTCCACTTCATGGTGGACACCGGCGAGGAGTACTGCCTCGACGACGAGAAGGAGTGGGTGACCCAGAGCTCCGCCGACTATTTCGGCATGGCGATCCACGGCCCCGGCCAGACCCACCTGGACGCGCTCTGCCACCAGTTCTGGCAGGGGAAGATGTACAACGGACGCCCCTCCAGCCTCATATCGTCCAGCGGCAAGGCCGCGTTCGGCGCCGTGGACGGCATGAAGGACGGCCTCGTTACGAAGGGCGTGCTGCTCGACCTCGCGAAGATGCGCGACGTCCTCTGGTACGAGCCGGGTGAGGCCGCCTACGTGGACGACCTCGAGGCCGCCGAGAAGGCGCAGGGCGTGCGCGTGGAAGAGGGCGACGCGCTGCTGCTGCGGTTCGGATGGACGAGGCGGCGCTACATGCTCGGCCCGGTGCCGCGCGACGGCGGACGCGCCGGGCTGCACGCGTCCTGCCTCCCGTGGCTGCACGAACGCGGCATCTCCGTGCTGGCGTGCGACAGCGCGCAGGAGGTGCGTCCGACCGGCTACGACCGCTTCTTCGGTCCGATCCATTCGGTAGGGCAGGTGGCGATGGGGTTGTGGCTCGTGGACAATGCCGACTTCGAGGCGCTCGGTGAGGCGTGTGCGCAGACGGGGCGCTACGAGTTCATGTTCACCGTTTCGCCGATGAACTTCCCCCTGGCGACCGGATCGCCCCTGAACCCCATTGCCATCCTCTAGCATGAGCTTCCGTCATTCCCGCGAAGGCGGGAATCCAGGGTGGCCGTCAGGCCACGGGGGCCGGGGCGTGGGGTCCCATCACGCATCGGCAGAGCGGTAGCCCATGGACGCCATCACGACGGCGCTCGGCTACCTCGTCGACCCGCTCTACTGGGGCGTGCTCCTGAGCGTCGTCGCGCTCGCCGCGATCGCAAGCGCGATACCGGGCATGAACTCCTTCCTCGTGATGGCCCTCGCGTTCCCGTTCATCCTCTTCGAGGTCGACGAACCGGCCATCGGACTCGTCGCCTTGGCCACCATCAGCGGCGTCAGCAACACGCTGGACTCGGTGCCCGCCATCCTCATCGGGCAGCCGAGCGCCGCGACGCAGGTCACGTTCCTGGAGGGGCACCAGCTCGCCCGGCGAGGGCGGGCCGCGCATACGTTGGGCGCGGTCTACGCCGTCTCCGCGCTGGGCGGCATCGTCGGCGCGGCGCTGCTGACCATCGCCATCCCCGTCGCGAGGCCGTTCGTGCTGCGGTTCAGTTTCCCGGAGATAGCGGCCACGGGCATGGTCGGCATCGTGATGGTGATCGTGCTGAGCCGGGGCGCGATGGCGCGCGGCCTCATCTCGGCGCTCGTGGGGATGCTGCTGGGCATCATCGGCTCCATGGGCCGGCTCACGGTGGACCCGTTCGTCAGCATGCCCCTCGTGCCGTTCATCATCGGCCTGTTCGCGCTGCCTGAGCTGGTGGACTTGATGATGAGCCGCCGCCCTGTCGCGGCGGAAGGCGCCATCTTCGGCAGAAGCGAGGTGCTGCGCGGCGTGGGGTACGGCGTCTCCCGCTGGAAGATGACGGTGCGGCAGTCCGCGTTCGGCGTCTTCCTGGGGGCCATCCCCGGGGTCGGTTCCGCCGTGGTGGACTGGCTGGCGTACGCGTTCGGCATCATACTCGCGAAGGACCGCTCGGAGTTCGGCAAGGGCTCGCTGGACGGCGTGCTGTTCGCCGAGTCCGCGCAGAACGCCAAGGAGGCTGGCGCAGCCCTGCCTACGCTTGCGCTGGGCGTCCCGGGCGCGCCGACGTGGGCGCTCGTCGTGGTCGCCATGATCCCGTACGGCGTCGCGCCCGGCCCGGAGATGCTCGGGTCGCAGGCGCACATCACCATCCTGCTCGTCATCACGCTGGCCCTGGCGAACCTCATCATCTCCGGCATCGGCGTGGGCGTCACGGGATTCCTCGCCCGGCTCACCACAGTGCCCTACCCCGTCATCGGCGCCATTGTCATCCCCGTGGCGCTGCTCTCCACATTCGTGGACACGACGAGCTGGCGCGGCATCCAGGTGGCGCTCGGCATCGGGGCCATGGGACTGGTCATGAAGCGCTACAAGTGGCCAAGGCCGCCGATGATCCTCGGCTTCATCCTCGTGGACATCATCGAGCGGAACCACTTCAACGCGGTCAGTCTCCACGGGTACGCCGGCTCACTCAGCCGCCCCATCACGATCGCCATCCTCCTCATCGCGATCGCCGTCGCGGCGGTGCTGCTGCGTTCCGTCGCTCGTATGGAGCGCGAAACGGATATCCCCGTGGACGATGCCGGCGTTGAAAAGCGCCCGCGCCGCACCTGGAAGGAGCGCCTGGTGCACCCGGACGTCATCATCCCGACCGTGGTCATGGCGGGGGTCGGGCTGCTGCTGTGGGACCACCTGCTGCACCCCGTGCAGGACCGGTGGCGTTTCACCACCTACCCGTTCTGGCTGCCGGTCATCGCGCTGGGGCTGCTGGCTTTCGAACTGTGGCGGGGCGTCAGGGGCAGACCGCAGATCTCCACCATCATGGACCTCGGCCTCGTCAGCACAGGCGCCGAGGGCGCGCGGGAAGCGGCGCTGCGGATGCTGGGGCTGTTCGCGCTCTTCCTGCTGGTTGGCACGACGGTGGGCCTCAAGTGGGGGGCGCTGGCATTCGCGCTCGCCGGGCCGGTGGTGCTGCTGCGCGGGCACGGGCGGTGGCTCATGGCGCTCATCGCGGCGGCGGGCGTCTGGACGTTCATCTACGTCTTCCTGGACAACATCCTCTACATCATCTATCCGGAGCCGTTCATCCGCGAATGGTTCACCGGTTCCGGCTGATGTGTGTATGAGTCACCGGTCCCCCTGCGATAGAGTGTAAGAATTCCGTTACTATTATGCCATCCTCTACTTGCATGAACGGCAAGTATTGTAATATGGCCGTGTCAAACACTGACATTCCGTGCTCGCCTGCGCAACGAGCGGCAAGATACGGAGGAGAACCAGTGACCACGGACAGTGACCGCATCAGTCGCCTCGAAGGGGCGTACGAACATCTGGCGACCAAGGCAGACCTGCACCAGATGGAGAACCGGCTGATCCGGTGGCTGCTCGCAGGCATCGCCGCAGCCGTCGGAGTCGCAACGGGGCTGGACAGGCTGCTGGGAGGTTAGGAGCGGCGCAACTCCGACAGCGCGTCAGAGAGGTCGCCCGGCAGCGGCGACTCGAACGCCCTGCGCTCCGATTCCTGGGGTGGCAGCGCGATCTCCAATCGCGCGGCGTGCAGGAAGTGGCGCGGCACGAGCGGCGAGCGCCTGCCGTATACCGGATCCCCCACGAGCGGATGACCGATCGACGCCAGGTGCACGCGTATCTGGTGCGTGCGCCCCGTAACCGGATGCGCCTCCACGAGCGTGAACCTGCCGAACGGCCCGTCGAAGCGCTCGATGACGCGATAACGGGTCAGCGCCGCGCGGCCCCCCTCGACGACGGCCATCTTCTTGCGCTGCCTCGGATGCCGGCCGATGGGAGCGTCGACCTCGCCCTTCGCGTCCCGCAGTTGGCCGGTCGTCAACGCCACGTAAGACTTGTCGACGCTGCGCTCTTTCATCTGGCGGGAGAGGCTGCGGTGCGCGGCGTCCGTCTTGGCGACGACGATGAGTCCTGAGGTGTCCTTGTCCAACCGGTGTACGATGCCCGGGCGTTCCACCCCGCCGATGCCGGGCAGGTCCGGCACGAGCGCCAGCAGCGCGTTCACGAGCGTGCCGTCCCGGTGGCCCGGCGCGGGATGGACGGTGAGCCCCGCCGGCTTGTCCACGACGATGAGCTCGCCGTCCTCGTAGACGATGCCGACCGGGATGTCCTGCGGCGCGAGATCCAGCGGCAGCGGCGGAGGCACCACGACCACGACAAGGTCCCCCTCGCGCACGGCAGCAGACGGCTTCACAGGGCGTCCGTTCACGGTGACGCGGCCCTCCCGCGCGAGCGCGGCCGCCCGGGAGCGGCTGAAGGAGGGGTCGCGCGCCTGGACGAACGTGTCCACGCGGGAGCCGGTGTCGGCCTCGCTTGCGATGAATCGGGCTTCGCTGGTCTGCATGGCTCCCACGGCGGACGGACGGTGCGTCCGGGAGGAGGCTAGTCGGCGTACTCTTCGTCGCCGGGTATGCTGGTGGTCACGAGCGCGGGACGGGGGACCGGCCTCGTGAGCAGGATGACCGCGCCGAAGATAATGATGCCGGTGACGATGGAGGCGTCCGCAAGGTTGAAGATATACCAGGGGCCCACGTCGATGAAGTCGGTGACGTGCCCCTGCGTGATGCGGTCCGCAAGGTTGCCGAACGCGCCCGCGAACATGAGCCCGAGGCTCGTCTGCACCCATACGCCCGGCGTGCCCTGCGAGCGGTAGAAGAGCAGCAGGACGACGATGCCGATGGCGGACGCGATGGTCAGCGGCATGTTCTGCCCGCCGAACAGCCCGAACGCACTGCCCGTGTTCGCGACGTGCGTGAATCGGAAGAACCCCTCCTGCGGCCAGGAGGAGCCCATCGGCAGGTAGAGCACGATGCCCAGTTTCGAGAGCTGGTCCGCCGTAAACGCGAGCAGCGCCACGAAGAGGACCAGCCCATGTCTGTTCAGAAACGTAACCATCGCCGCCAGTTTATCAGCACGCGCTGGTAGAATCGCCGCATCCCCGAGGGAAGGAACTATGGATGATGGCGAACAACGTGATTGACCTGCGCAGCGACACGCTCACCAGACCGACCGACGCGATGCGCCGCGCGATGGCGGAAGCGGAGGTCGGCGACGACGTCTACGGCGAGGACCCGACCGTCAACCGGCTGGAGGAGACCGCCGCGCGGCTGATGGGCAAGGAAGCCGGGCTCTACGTGACGAGCGGCACGATGGGAAACCTCGTCTCCGCCCTCTCGTGGTGCAACCGTGGCGACGAGTTGGTCTGCGGCGTGGACGCGCACCTGCTGGTCAACGAGATGGGCGCCATCGCCACCTTCGGCGGCGTGCAGATGCGCGCGCTCCCGAACGACCACCGCGGCCTCATGGACCCCGACGACGTCGAGCTGATCGTTCCGCCCGGCGGATTCTTCCCGCGCATGGCGCTGCTGACGCTGGAGAACACCCACAACCGGGGCAACGGCGCGGCGTACACGGTTGAGCAGATGCAGCCGCTGGTGGACGTGGCCCGGGCGAACGGCATGGCCGTGCACATGGACGGCGCGCGGATATTCAACGCCTCGGTGGCCCTCGGCGTGCCGCCGTCCGACCTCGCGTCGGTCGCGGACTCGGTGACGTTCTGCCTCTCGAAGGGGCTCTCCGCACCGGTGGGTTCCGTCGTCACGGGCAGCCGCGAGTTTGTCGCGCGGGCCCGTCGCGTCCGCAAGATGGCGGGCGGCGGGATGCGGCAGGCGGGCGTGCTGGCCGCCGCGGGACTGGTCGCGCTCGACACGATGGTCGACCGGCTCGCGGAGGACCACGCGAACGCGAAGCGCCTCGCCGAGGGGCTGGCCAGCATCCCGGGCTTCCAAGTCGACCCCGACACCATCGAGACGAACATCGTCTACGCGGAACTGGACGACGGCGACGGCCCCGGCACGTCGGCGCGGCTGAAGGAGCGCGGCGTCCTCGGCAACGGGCGCTTCAACTGGGTGCGCTTCGTCCCGCACTACGGGATCACGTCCGAGGACATCGACGAAGCACTGGACGCCATCGAGAGCACGGTGAAGGCCGGGGTGTAGGGGGCGCCACCCGCGGCATTGCATCGGCACTGGGGCGTACGTAGACTGCGCGCGCAGCCACAGGCTGCGCGGACGAGGACCAAGGGGGAGGCGCGACATGCCCGTTATAGACGCAGACACCCACATCGACGAACCGGAAGAGGCGTGGCAGTACATGGAGGGCGCCGCAGCGCGGTTCCGCCCCGTAACGATCTCCCCGCCCGAGGGCGTTGTTCCCGGCGGGATGGACGCCTCGGCCAGCCGCTGGTGGCTCGTGGACGGCAGGCTCCGACAGCGGATGATCCGCAACGACGAGCTGACCGGTTCGACGCTGAACTCGCGCGAGTTGCTGGACGTGAACGAGCGGCTGCAGCACATGGACGAGCGCGGAGTCGACGTCCACGTCATCTACCCGACATTCTTCCTCTCCTACGTCACCGGCAACCCGGAGGCGGAGCGAGCGCTGACAGACAGCTGGAGCCGCTACGTGGCGAGCAAGTGCGCGCCGACCGAGGGGCGTCTGCGGTGGGTGGCCGTGCCGCCGTTGCTGGACATCGACGCGTCGGTGAGCTACCTGCGCTGGGCCAAGGAGAACGGTGCGGTGGGCGTGTTCAAGCGCGGGCTGGAGCACGGCAAGCGCGTGAGCGACCCGTACTTCTTCCCGCTGTACGAGGAGGCGAGCGCCTTGGACATGCCGATCTGCATCCACACGGGCAACGGCAACCCGACCGAGGCGCGGCTGGGCCACGGCGACAGCCTGGGCGGCATCCCCATCATGGACGCCTTCCACGCGCTGGTGCTCTACGAGGTGCCGGACAAGTTCCCGAACATCCGCTGGGGCTTCATCGAGGCAGGCTCGACCTGGATACCGTACGTGGTCGACCGGCTCAAGGCTGAGAAGAAGCGGCGGTCCTGGATACGGAAGTTCGAGATGGGGGAGAACCTCTTCAAGCGGAACAAGTTCTTCGTTGCGGTGGACGCGGTAGAGGACATCTCGTACGTGCTGACGTACGGGACCGAGGACAGCCTGATGATGGGCACCGACTACTCGCACTTCGACACGTCGGCAGAACCTGACGCGATCGACGCGGTGCGCCGGTGGGCGGCCGAGGGGCAGATCAGCGACACGGCGGCGCGGAAGATCCTAGAGGACAACCCGACGGCGTTCTACGGGGTGTAGAACAGAAGTGCCGGAGTGGCCTCTCGACCGCTCCGGCACTGGCTTGTGCCCCGCGACTCGCGGGGCTCACCTTCCGCTCCGTTGCCGTTCCCGGCGATCACTGCCGGACCCAGGCCGCCTCGGGCTTCGTCAGCCGTTCCGGGCGCTCTTGCCTGCTCTGAATAACGGAGCTTCCGGCTTCCGTCTGCCCTCCTCCGGCTGCCTCAGGCCGCCGGGAGGGCCGTACAGGGGAAGTGCCACCGGTGATGCAGCACGTAGACCGCGCGTATACCCATGGTGCACCTCCTTTCCTCACTTCCGGTTTTCTTCGGAGGGGGACGACCACCCACCGCCCACTCCGTACCGTCCATACCACTGTAAGACGCTACGCAACGACATGCAACCCCTATAACGACCGAATTGGCTGCGGATTTCTCTCACGTTTGTGAAATGAATAACGATTCCCGTGCATCAACGGGTGCCGGGCTCTGGATTCCCGCTTTCGCGGGAATGACGGGGTCCGGGGGCTTGCTTCGCCTTCCCCCACCACACCTCCAGCCGCTGGCGGACCGTCTGCTCGTAGCCCTGATCGCCCGGCTCGTAGAAGCGTTTGCCTGTGAGCTCGTCCGGCAGGTTCTGCTGACCTGCGAAGTGCCCCTTGTAGTCGTGCGCGTACTTGTAGTCCGCGCCGTAGCCCAGGTTGCGCATCAGGCCGGTCACCGCATTGCGCAGGTGAAGCGGCACCGGGTGCTGGTGCCCGGTCCGCACCTCTTCCATCGCGCGGTTCAACGCCATGTAGGAAGCGTTGCTCTTGGGCGCGGTCGCCAGGTAGACCGTGGCCTCGGCGAGCGGTATGGCGCCCTCCGGCAGCCCGACGAAGTGCACCGCCTGCTGCGCGGCGACGGCCACCGGCAGCGCCTGCGGGTCCGCCATGCCGACATCCTCCGCGGCGAGGATGACAACGCGCCGCGCGATGAAGAGCGGGTCCTCACCCGCCTCCAGCATCCGCGCCAGCCAGTACACGGCGGCGTCCGGGTCCGACGCGCGCACCGACTTGATGAACGCGGAGATGGTGTCGTAGTGGCTGTCGCCCGCCTTGTCGTAGTGGAGGGCCCGGCGCTGGAGCGCCTCCTCCATGAGGGGGCGGTCGACGCGCTTCGTGCCGTCCGGCCAGCGCAGGGCGATCTCAGTGGCGAGCTCGATGCCGTTCAGCGCGACGCGGGCGTCGCCGGAGGCGACCTCCTGAAGGAAGGCGAGCGCGTCGGAATCGAGCGCGACGCGCTCGTTCCCCAGCCCGCGCTCGGTGTCGGCGAGTGCGCGACGGACGACCTCCGCGATCTCGTCGTCGGTCAGCGGTTTGAGCGTGAGCACACGCGTGCGGGAGAGGAGCGCGGAGATGACCTCGAACGACGGGTTCTCGGTCGTTGCGCCGATGAAGGTGACGGTGCCGTTCTCGACATGGGGGAGGATGGCGTCCTGTTGCGCCTTGTTGAATCGGTGCACCTCGTCGACGAAGAGGATGGTGCCGAGGTCCTCGGTGGCGCGTATCTCGCGGGCCTCCTCGACGGCCTGCCGGAGGTCGGCGACGCCGGAGGTGACGGCGGAGACGCCGATGAAGTGCGATTTCGTGAGGCCGGCGATGACCCGCGCGAGCGTCGTTTTGCCGGTGCCGGGCGGGCCCCAGAGCACCATGGAGGGCACCACTCCGGTGCGGATGGCGCGCTCCAGCACGTGGCCTTCACCGAGGAGGTGGCGCTGCCCGACGTATTCCTGCAACGTACGGGGGCGCATGCGGGCTGCGAGCGGGGCGTTCTCGTCCTCGTGCTGTCGCCGCACGTGCTCGAAGAGCGTCTGTTCCTTCCGCATGCCGCGCTGTGTCATGGCTGAAGGTTACACCTGGGGCCGCACCGGCGTGAGGTCTCTCAGCGCCCCGCCGACCTCTTCCCAGGCTCTCTGCAAGTCGTACGTGATGAGGAACGTCCTTGGATAACCGAACGGTCCGTCGTACTCCACCGAGACGCGGTCGGCGTTCCTTGCGTAGGCGTCCTGCAGGAGGTCGAACACGTTCTCGACGAGGTAGCGCTCGGGTTCCGGGACGGCGCCGATGGCAGGGTCCTCGGGAGCGACGTCGGCTATACGGCCGTCGCGCACGGTCACCTGCACTGCCGTCGTGTACTCGGGTGGACAGGCGCAGAGCCAGATGCCCGTGTACGTGTAATCGTCGACGCCGAGCCGGAGCCAGCGTCCCTGGTGCCGGAGGAAGTTCGCCGTAGCGGAGCCGGGACCGTGCACGAGGTGGACGTTCTCCATGCCTCGTACCCGCGTCGCGCGCCCATCCGGAGTGATCGCTGATACCTGGCGGTGGTAGAACCCCTCGGGCAAGCCGGGGTCTACGAGCGGTACGGGGAAGCCTTCGAGCGGAAAGGGCAGGGCGTCCTGCCGCTCACGGAGCGGGATAACGACTACCTGTGACGCGTCATCGGAGCCGGTGGTGCAGCCTTCCCAGATGTCCGGGGCGCACTGCCGGAGCTCCAGGCGTATCGAGGAGATCGGTTCGCCGAAGTTGCACCCGCCGGTGTTGATGGCGTCGAACCCCGTGGGGATGGGGTCTTTGCCGATGACGGCCATGACGAAGTCCTGGGAGTATGCGCGAGTGAGGATGCAGACCGGCTCGCTCGGCGGGGGCGCCGGCGTGGACGTTGGGGGTGTCCGCATGGGAGTCGCCGTAGGGGGAACGGGCGTCGGCGAATGGGTTGCGGCGGGAGGCGAAGGAGTCGGGGTGGCCGTTGGAGAAACGCGTGTCGGCGTAGGCGTAGGTGTCAGGGGCACGGGAGTCGGGGTGGCCGTTGCCGCCTGTGGGACTGGCGTTGGAGTGGAGGTCCCGGTCGGAGTTACGCGTGCCGGTGTGGGAGTCGGGTCGCCGGGAGCGCAGGCTGCGATGAAAAGGAGCGTAGCCGCTGCCGCAACCGCCCTCCGCATCGTCCTGCTCAATGCTCCCTCCTTCCCCACGACTACGCCGAGCTTAATCGCCTCCAAACGGCTATCGGGGCTCGAAACTGCTGATGGTGAACCCCTGCTCTTCGTTGTCGACATCCGCCTCGTAATTGATGAAGAAGGCGGTGGGGTAGCCGTACCGTTCGTCGTAGTTGACGTCGATGCTGTACGCGCCCCGGTCGAATGCGTCCTGTAGGAGTCCAAACAGCTCCGCTATGGGGATGAAGCGGTCCGGCACGGTGATGACCGGGATGCCCGGCTCAGCCGAGGAAACAGACGTCACCGCGCCATCGCGGACGCTGACCGCCGCAGCCGCGACGTAGTTCGCGTCGCACGTGAAGCAGACCCAGGCGCCCGTGTAGTCGTAGCTGACGAGGCCCCCGCGCTCCCATCTGCCCTGATGACGGAAGAGGTCCGCCTGCTGCGAGCCGATGTCCCGCACGAGGTAGACGTCCTCGAACCCGGGTATCTCGATCTCCGCCTCGTTGCCCTCGACCCAGGCGAGCGCGGCCACTGTGCGGCCATAGCGGCCGTCCGGCAGGTCCGCGTCGATAAGCGGGATGTCGAGGTCGTTGAACGGCACGCCCAGATTGCGCGCCAGCGCCGGCAGCCTGACGTCGACTCTCCGCGAGTGCCCGCCGCCGGTCAGCCCGATCCGCACCGCGTGAATGGCGACGTTGAAGTCGCAGCCGCCCCCGTTGATGGCGTCGAAAGCCGTGGGGACCGGGTCCTGCCCTATCGCGGCCATGATGTAGTCGGTCGCGTAAGCCTCAGTCGTGATGCAGAGCGCCTCCGGCTCGCCCGGCGTGGGGGTAGGGGTTGGCACGGGCGTCGGCGTAGCCGTCGGACGCGGCGTAGCTGTGGGGGCCGTAGTAGGCATTGGCGGAACGGGCGTTGCAGTTGCGGGGCGGGGTGTGGGAGTGGGGAACGGCGTCAGCGTTACCGGGGCAGAAGGGGGCGTAGGCGTGGGCGAGGGAGTGGCCGTGGCAGTGGGAGTGGGGCCTGCGCTGCAGGCGGCGGTCCAGAGGGCGACGATCAGGAGTATTGAGAGCAATTGGAATCGGGGCATGTGGGTTGTCTCCTCTATTGGATTATACGAGGCATAGCCCCCTGCGGTTCCCGGCATTCGTCCTCTGGTGCCGTATAATCCGGCCATGAACGTGCTCATCCGCCTGTACGCGTCCTACCGCGAGACTGCCGGCCTCGACCGCGTGACGCTGCCGCTGAGCGACGGCGCAGTCGTCGCGGATGCTGTCGAGGCGCTGCTCGCGGCCGCCCCTGCTTTGCCGCGCGATTTCAAGCCGCACCTCATCGCGGTCAACGAAGAGTTCGGGAACCTCGCGTACCCGCTCAGCGACGGCGACGACGTGGCGTTCTATCCGCCGGTGAGCGGAGGCGTGGACGTGTGGGTCGGCACGGAGGAGATCGACGCGGGCGAGACGGCAGACGCGGTGAAACGCGCGTACAACGGCGCGGTGGTGACGTTCGAGGGGACGACGCGCGACAACACGGGCGGGCGTCCGGTGGTGCGGCTGGAGTACGAGGCGGACGAGCGGATGGCGGAGAAGGTCATCGGCCAGATACTCGAGGAGACGATGGCGCGGTTCGACGTCCCGGCGATGTCGTGCCGCCACCGCATCGGGCGGCTCGAGATCGGCGACGTGAGCCTCGTCGTATCGGCGGGTGCGCCGCACCGGCTCGAGGCGTTCCTCGCGGGGCTGTACGTGGTCGACCGCATCAAGCACGTCGTGCCGGTGTGGAAGAAGGAGCACTTCGCGGACGGCGAGGTGTGGGTGGGGGCGGCGTGCGACCCGGAGACGCACGCCCTGCACTTGTCGGAGGCGCCGTACACGGGGTTCCTCGCGGAGCGCGAGGGGCCAGGGGCGCACGTCCACGCACACGCGTAGGGCGCCTATTCCCGCTCCATGACGCCTGCGATGAGCTTATAGGCGTAGCCCTTCGACTCTCCGGTGAGGCTGATGGTGAGATACGCCTCGCCAATACTGAACTTGTCAGTCCTATTCGCATACTTCTCTTCAAAGGCGGGATCAGTGATAGGGAACTTGTATGGATGCCCCATCTTCCCATGTTCGAAAGAGCCGTACTTCCTGGTCCGGTTGAAGTCCGAGCGGTCGGTGTCAATCGTTACTCTCTGAACCTTGATTAGAATCAATGATCTGTTCAGTGTGTTGGTGCTGTCCAATGGCACCCTGTTGTTTTTTCGGCTGAGAGAACTGAATCCGTTGACCCAAAGTTCCTCTGTGGGGTCGACGAACTGCACCAAGTCAGCCCACGCCAGCCGGTCAACCTTCGTGCTATGAGTGCTCGGCGTCAGGAGCCAGTTCTCGTTCTGGTACCCGTCAGGTTGCGGTCTCTCGACATTAATCTCCAGAACATCGAGGAGTTCAGGCTCTCTGCTGTCCATTCCGTCCAGATAAACGCGTTCGGCTTTAGATAGTGCTCCACTCTTGTGCTGGCCGCTTACTGGGCGGATCCAGTGAGCTGGACCATCGTCAGACAGCTCTTTGCCTGCGAGACATCGTTCACCATCCTTGTGTGCGTTCGCTAAGCACACGATGCGTTTAACAATAGACATGTTTCTGTCCTCCTAATACAGCCTTGCGGCAGCCCCCGTGTGCGCTAACGCGCACTTCTGGATTCCTGCCTTCGCAGGAACGACGAGGCCTCCTAGTGCAAGAGGAAGCCGCCATCGACCACGATCGACTGGCCGGAGATCATGGAGGCGTCGTCGCTGGCGAGGAAGGCGATGAGCGCGGCGAGATGTTCCGGGTAGACGCGCGACTTGATCGCCTGGTTCTGCATCGTGCGGTTGAACATCTCTTCGTCGTTGTACTCGAGCGTCCCCGGGGTCGCGACCTGTCCGGGCATCACGGCGTTGACGGTGATGTTGTCGCCGCCGAGCTCCTTGGCCATGTTCCAGCTCAGGCCGATGACGGCGCCCTTCGCGGAGACGTAGGGCGTCTGGCCGGGGTTGCCCATGAAGAAGGTGCGCGAGGCGACGTTGATGATGCGCCCGCGCCCGCTCTCCTTGAGGTAGGGGTAGGCCGCCTTGATGGTGAGGAAGTAGCCGATGTAGTTCACCCGGGCGAACCGCTCGACTTCCTCCTTCGTCCAGGTCGTCCACTCCTTGCGGGGGGCGATGAGGCCGGCGTTGTTGACGAGGATGTCGATGCCGCCGAACGCGGCGTTGACGCCTTCGCACGCGGCGGCGAGTTGCGCCTCGTCCGTGGTGTCGCAGGTGAAGCCCACGCCGCCGATGGCGTTCGCGACGTCGTCCGCCTCGTCTCCGCGCAGGTCCAGGATGCCGACCTTCACGCCTTCTTCCGCCAGCCGCTCGGCAGCGGCCTTGCCCAGGCCGCGCGCTCCGCCGGTGACGACTGCTCTTCGTCCTTCGAGTCCTCGCATCGTTGTTGTTCCTCCGTTGTCTTCTAGTCTGCTGCGGT
Organism: Dehalococcoidia bacterium; assembly: GCA_034423175.1. Lineage (GTDB taxonomy): Bacteria > Chloroflexota > Dehalococcoidia > Lucifugimonadales > Australimonadaceae > Bin16. Next base: position 23,060 of record DAOUJA010000077.1, on the reverse strand, counting down.
CCGCGGCCTGAAGAGCGCGAACGAGCTGGTGTATCCGTGGAGGTAGGTCGTCCCGGCGACGGGCCCGATCTCGCCGTTGCAGAAGAATCCGCCGAGCGGGAGCCCGCCGACCACGTCGCGGAAGATGTCCGTGTCGTGGTCGGGCTTGCCGTAGAGGTATCGCCCACGCCCGGTGCAGGAGAACATCAGCGCCCCGACGGCGGTGCGCTCTCCGGCAGCGTCCAGGTAGCTGGCGAGCGAATGCTGCAGGTCCTCGCCGGAGGTCTGGGCGTCGCGGACGTGGAACTGCACGAGTTGGCCCTCGCGCACGAGCGCGCCGACCGCGAGCGCACCGGTGGCCTGGTTGACGCCCAGTACGTTGCGGATGAGGAACCCGCCCGCGGCGCTCGTCAGTCCCAGCGGGTCCATCGCTATGCCCATGAAGAGGTTGTGGCGCATGAGGTCCTGGTCACGCGGGGACGCCACCGCGTAGATGGCCTGGAGGCACTCCATGGGCGGCGTACCGTCCAGCGTCTCGATGAGGTTCTGCTCCGCGCCGGTGATGTGCATCGGTCCGCCGATGGGGCGGCAGCCCTGCGCGACGACGCTGTCGATGACGATGTTGCCGGAGAGCGCGACGCCCACCGCGCCCTGGCGGTGCATCGCGCCGTTGAGGACGAGGCTGTGCGGCGAGAAGCGGCTGCCGCCGCTGGCCAGCCCTCCGACCTTGACCGCAGCGGGATAGGCGTAGTCCAGCCCCGCGAGGAGGGCGTCGCCGTCAGTGGAGTAGGGGTCCGCGAGGACGATGAAGTCCGGAGCGACATCCGGCGGGACGCCGAGCAGCGCGTGCCATGCATCGGGCGCTGCGTCCGGGGACGGAAAATCGTCGCTGCGCACGTGGAACGCGCTGAGCGAGACGCCGGGCATAACGCCCGCGGTGAGGGAGAGCGCGGGCGCCTCCTCCTCCTCGCGTCCGGAGCCGATGACCCCCGACCCGGAGCAGCCGATGACAACGGCGTTGGGGAAGCGCGCGCCGACGGCAGCGGCAAGCGTGTCCGTCTCCGGGCCGTAGTGATGGGACGTGAACACCGCGACGAAGTCGACGGCATCGGCGTCCCCGATCTGGCCGCCTATCGAGGCGGCGCACTCATCCAGAGCGGCGTTCAGGTCGGTCTGACGCGAGAGGCTCGATCCCCATTGCATGACGCTCTCCTTTCGCCGGTGACCGCGAGAGGCGCCCAGTATAGAGCAAGAGCGCCAGGTGAGCGTCCGGGGGTCAGGCGCTGGCGTCGTTGAGTGCGTCGCGGAGGTAGCGGAGGGTGCGGGTGGCGAACTCGGCCATGTTGGCGACGCGGTCGTCGATGCCGGTCTGGATGACCTCGGTGCGGGTGACGGGGCCCGCAACGCTGAGCGTCGTGCGGCCGGCAGGGAAGCCGAGGCGGCTGGTCCCCGGCCCGGCGGCGCCGGACTCGGCGATGCACCAGGTCGCTCCCAGTCGCTCGCGCATCGCCTCGGCGAGGGCGGCGAGCATCTCCGGCGTCGTGCCGCGGTAGTTCTCGTACGTCTCGGCGGGGACTCCGGCGAGCGCCGTGCGTGAGTTGAGCGTGTACAGGACCCCGCCTCCGGCGTAGTAGCGCGACGCGCCCGCGACCGCAAGGAGCGCGGCGGAGACGAGCCCGCCCGTCGTCGACTCGGCGACGGCGACGGTCTCGCCGCGTGCGATGAGGCGCTCCGCGATGTCGTTCGCGAGCTGGGCCTGGTCGTCGTTGAGGAACATGGGGCACTCCTTCGTTGTGCGGGGCTCTCGTGGGGTAGTGTAGCTCTTTCGCGCACTGGTCCAGGCATATGCCGGCTTGCGCCGCCCGCCCCTCCACGAGCATCAACCTTCCGGGTGTTTGGGGCACGCGTGTGGTATGCTCATTGTGCTCGTTAACGAGCTGGAGTCTGCGCGATGCCATTCGGACTGGGCTGGCCTGAACTGGTCATCATCCTCGTCATCGTGCTCGTCATCTTCGGGGCGAGCCGCGTGCCGGAGATCGGACGCGCGCTCGGCAAGGGCATCCGCGAGTTCCGCGGCTCGGTCAGCGACGTCAAAGAAGGCGTCGAGGGCAAGGCCGCCGACTCCGCGCCCGCCGCCGGCGAGCAGGACAAGGCCGGGTCCACGTCCGACAAGCCGTCTTCCTGAGCTCTACGCTCGACAAGGCGTCAGGCTGAGACGCCCACCGGCATCCGGGGCCGCCGCGCGAGCCCCATCAGCAACGCCGCAGATCCCGCGAACACCGCGAACGCCATCCACGCCGCCTCGTAGCTGAGCGCATCCTTCATCAGTCCGCCGATGACCGGCCCGCTGCCGAGCCCGAACCCTCTCGCCACGTGCACCGTGCCGCCTATCGCGCCGATGTGCGCCCGCCCGAAGTAGTTGGCCAGGAGCATGATGGGCAGTTGGATCGACCCGCCGACGAGCACGCCGAACGCCAGCGCCGCAGCGAACGCCTGCCACAGCGCGTGCACCTGCAGCATCAGCATCATGGTCCCCACCCCGGAGAGATAGAGCACCATGAGCATGGGACGGACGGGCAGGCGGTCGGCCAGGGGAGCCCAGGTGACGCCGCCGAAGAAGAACCCGAAAGCGAAGCTGCTCACGACGTATGCGCCGGTGGACGCCTCGATGCCGCGCTCAACGTAGTAGGCGAGTTGGTGGAACCCAACGCCGGTCATCACCGAGGAGATGAGGAATACGGCGACGATGATGGCCCATAGCGCCGGCGTGTGGATCGCCTGATTCGCTGTGAAACTGTGACGCTGTGGCAGCGCCTGCGCACGGGGCGCGCCGTCCGGCTGGAGGCCGAGGTCCTCCGGGCTGCGGACCAGGAGGAGCACGGACGGCACCGTCCCGATCCCCAGCGCAAGGAAGCCGAAGGCCATCCACGCCACGGCGATGCCGGGGCCGTCGATGAGCGCCTGGGCGACGGGCGGCGCGCCGACCAGGCCAACGCTCGATATGAGCGTGATGAGCGCGATGGCGCGTCCTCGTCGGCGCTCGAACCATTTGGCGGCAGTGATCTGGCTCGAGAGCTGCACCATGCCCTGCCCTGCCATGCGGAGCAGGCCGTAGAAGGCGATGTAGAAGAAGATGGACTGCGTGGCTGCCAGCACGAAGCAGGAGATGCCCACGAGCGCGGTGCCCACGGCGGTGACGAGGCGCGGGCCGCGCTTGTCCAGCACCCGCCCCACGAATGGGCCGCCCAGGGCGCTGCCAGAGCTGCCTATAAGGGTTGGGACCGCGAGCAGGGTGGCGCTCCATCCGTATTCGGCAGTAAGTGCGGCGACGAAGACGCTCGCCGCCTCGACGGACCCCACCACCCTGGAAGTGACTGCCGCCGCCCCGACGCCCACGACGACCCAGCCGTAGTAGAACGGGAGGACTCTCGCCAGTCGTTCCGGCGCTCCCACGTTACGGCTCGCCCCGTCCGCGACGGAATACCCTGCGCCACAGGTAGCCGGGCAACCGCCAGAATGCGAGCCTGCGCCCGACGCGGCGCAACAGGCCGGGGCCGCGCTCTGTTCGCTCACGCTTCCCGCGCCGCAGCCGCTCGCCGAGCCGGGCCAGCAGGATGCCGAACAGGTAGAGGACGATGATGGGAACGGCAACGAGCGTCTGGTTCACCGGGTCGAACGTCGGAGTGATCATCGCGGCGACGACGAATGCCAGAAGGACGGCGAAGCGCCAGCGGCGCAGCAGCCACCGCGAGCTCACGACGCCGAGGCGTCCCAGTCCGAAGAGCACCAGCGGTATCTGGAAGACGACGCCCATCCAGAACATGAGCGACGTGAGGACGTTGACGTAGCTGGCGATGCGGATCTCCGGGTTGACGTTCTCCGCGCCGAAGTTGAACAGGAAGTAGAACGCCGGAGGGAAGAGCACGTAGTAGCCGAACGCCACGCCCGCCCCGAATGCGATGAGCACGCCGGGCAGGAAGAGGAAGACGTACAGCCGCTCCCGTGTCGTGAGGCCGGGCGAAGCGAACATGATGACCTGGTAGAGCACCACGGGCAGCGACGCGGCGAACGCCACGAGGAGCGTCACTTTGAACGTCACGCTCACCGTCTCCAGCACCTCGGTGGCTATCGGCTTCTCGTCGAGGTCTGCGAAGCCGGGTGCCAGCAGGAACTCGAGGATGGGGTTGCGGAAGACGAACGCCGCGATCATCGCGAGGATGACGAACACGACGACGATGATGAGCCGCCTGCGCAGCTCGTCGAGGTGCTCGCGCAGGGTCATCTCACCGGCCATCGCTACCGGGCCCCCGAACCCGCTCGTGGTGAGCCTGTCGAACCACCCTCCGAACGGAGGCTTGTCTCCGTCATTCCCGCGCAGGCGGGAATCTCGCCCCGTGTAGGGGCGCTCCTTGCGGGCGCCCGCCTGCCGCTACGCACGACTCCCCTCCGGCGAATCGTCCTCGCTGCCGCCTTGCTCCCCTCCTGTCTCGCCCCCCTCCCCGTCACGGGAGACCGCGTCCTCCGGACCGGGCAGTGGCTCGCGGGACGCGCTGCGGGGCGGCGGCGCGTCGAGGCTGACCGTGGCCGCGTCCGCGGCTGCGCGGAGGACGTGCTGCGCCTCGCGCCAGAACTTCCCCATCGAGCGTGCAGCGTCGACCATGCGTCCAGGCCCCAGCAGCACCAGCGCAAGCAGGAGTATCCAGATGAGCTCCAGGTTGCCGATGCCGAGGATGTTCATCGCTTGCTGCGTCCGCTGAGCGCCTTTGGCCGCACCTGCTGTACGCAGGCGGGACAGCGCTCGAGGGCGGCCCACCCGCCTTCGGGCCTCGGGCGCAGGCGCAGCCCGAACCGCTCCGCCAGCTTGAGGGTCTCGCAGACGGGCAGGCCGACGACGTTGAGGTAGCAGCCGCGCACCTCGGCCGCCGGGGCGAACGCCTCGTCCTGTACGCCGTACGCCCCCGCTTTGTCCATCGGCGCGCCGGAGGAGACATAGGCCGCGACCTCGTCGTCGGCGTACTCGCGCATCAGGACGCGCGACGCCCGGAACGCCTCCGCCGTCTCGCCGGTGGCCGCGTCGACCAGCGCCACTGCCGTGATGACGCGGTGCTCGCGTCCGCGCAGCTCGAGCAGCATCCGCGCGGCGTCCGCCGTGTCGCGGGGCTTGCCGAGCAGGACGCCGTCCAGCTCGACGACGGTGTCGGCCGCGAGCACGCTCCCGGCGCTGCGACGGGAGGCGGCGGCGCGGGCCTTCGCGAGCGCCAGCCCGCGCGCGACCTCCACCGGGTCCGCGCCAAGGGGCGGTTCCGGTTCGTCGACTCCTGACGGGGCGGTTTCGAACGCGAGCCCCAGCCGGCCGAGGATCTCCGCACGGCGGGGGGACGACGACGCCAGCACGAGCGTCTGCCGTTCGCGCAGCCGCGCGAGCCGCGCGTCGTCGCGTACGAGCGTCGCGACGGCCTCGACGTGGTAGGTCTGCGGGAACATGTCGACGGGGAGGACCTGCTCGATGCGGAACGGCCCCGCCGTGAGGACGGCGAGGTCGCGCGCCAGCGTTTCGGGGTCGCACGAAACGTAGACGACCCGCTCAGGCGGCGCGTCCAGCAGCGCGTCGAGCGTCCCCGGCATGCACCCGGCGCGAGGCGGGTCCAGCAACACCGCGTCGACGCCTCCGGCGGCCAGGTCGAGGAGCACGTCCTCCGTCCGGGCCTGCCGCAGCTCGACGTTCGGGATGCCGTCGACGTTCACGCGGGCGTCGGCCACCGCCGCGGAGGACTCCTCGACCGCGACGACACGTCTGGCTCGGTCCGCCATGAGCACAGCGAACGTGGCGACGCCGGCGTAGGCGTCGACGACGGTCTGCGAGCCGTCCAGGCGGAGCTGGTCCATGACGAGCTCGGCCATCTGCTCCGCCTGGCGGGTGTTCACCTGGAAGAACGACGGTGAGCTGACGCGGAAGCGGTGTCCGAGCATCGCCTCGTGGTAATGCTTCTGGCCCGAAGCGAGCGGCACGTCCATGTCCTGGAAGGTGGGCTGCAGCAGGTAGTCGCCGGTGTGCACGCCGTAGCGGAGCGAGAGCTGCGTGGTCTCGGCGACGTGTCCCTGGAGGCTTGCGAGGGCATTGTTGATCCACGGCGCCATGAGCAGGCACTCGTCCACCTCGACGTGACGGCGGCGCTCCTTGTGGACGTAGCCGAGCCGCCCGCCCTGCTTGCTCACGGTGAAGCGTGCGTGATTGCGGTAACCGAGCGCGTCGGGGCTCGGCAGCGTCGGGAGCGGCTCGACGTCCAGCCCGCCGACACGGTGCAGGGCGTCGGCCAGCGCCTCACGCTTCATCTCCAGCTGGCGCTCGTACGCGACGTGTTGCCACTGGCAGCCGGTGCATTCGCCGAAGTAGCGGCACGCGGGCGCGACGCGGTACGGCGAGGGGTCCGCTACGTCGACGACTCGAGCGGCGACATAGCCTCGGCGGGTCGCGACGACCTCTGCGGTGACGGTCTCGCCGGGGATGCCGCCGAAGACGAAGACAGGCTTGCCGTCGGCGGTCTCAGCGAGCGCTTCGCCGTGCCTGCCGAGCGCTCGCAGTTCCAGCGTGAGCGTGGTCTCACCGTCTGAGGGTGAATCGGGCATGCTGGCATGGTATCAGGAATGGGTTGGAGGGCCGGGAAGTTAGGGTGGACCGCCGGGACGGGTAGACGCAGCGGTGCTAACCGAGGGTATCGGTCAATGCGCGGACGATGCCGTAGACGGCGCCGCTCCACGCCATCGTGAAGGCGACCATCGCGCCGATGATCCACTTGATGAGCCGGTTCTCGCGGTGCGCGATCTCCGCCCGCAGCTCGCCGAACTGTTTGGCCATTTCCGCACGTATGTCACCGAACTGCTCCACTGTTTCCGATCGCAGCTGACTTATCTCGGCGGCAAGCTCGGCGTGCTGGCGAGCGTTCTCCAGAATGAAGTCCGCGAAGTAACGCGGGACCTCTTCGTTGGAGGGTGGCGTTTGTGGACCCGGGGTCATCGATAGCTCCTGTGTATGACAGCCTAGCACGTCCGTGCCTCTCCCGCAACCGGAGCCTATTCCCGGACGGACGGTGGCTCACGGACCGCCGCGACCGCCGAGAACAGCAGGAAAACCCCGGTCAGCAGTTCGCCTCCCGCACCGATGAACAGCGTGGGGCGCAGTCCGATGGTCTCACCGAGCGCCCCGCCCGCCAGCGCCCCGATGGGGATCGCCCCCAGGAAGGCCATCCTGAGCACGACGTTCACCCTGCCCTGCAGGCGGTCCGGCGTCATGCTCTGCTGCAGGCTCGTCCGCCCGATGATCCAGGTGACGAGGCCCGCTCCGAACACGAAAGCTGCTCCCGACAGCAGCGCCATGACAACGGGCTCCGGCCCGCCGACCAGCGGGATGATCACGTCGCCAGCGCCCATGAGGAACACACCGACCGCCGCCGACCTGCCGAGCCCCACCCTCCGCGTCGTCTGCTTCGCAAGAGAAGCGGCGACCAGCCAGCCGACACCGGCCATTGAGAACACCAGTCCCACGAGTCTGGGAGTGAGACCCAGGTGGCGCACGAGGTAGAGCAACCCCACGGAGTCGATCAGAGCGTTGGTCCCGCCGACCAACGCGGCGGCGATCGTAAGCGCCCGGAGCACGGGACTCTTCATCACGAACGCCAGGCCCTCGCGCAACTCGCTGCGGACGCTGAGCGCGGCGGCCCGGGGCGAAACGTCCGTCGCCGGACGCATCCGGTGGAGCGATAGCGCTGAGGCCGCGTAGGCGGCAGCTCCCACGGCCAGGGCGAACGGCGCCGACACGATCTGTACCAGCGCACCGGTGAAGCCGGGCCCTCCGATCTCGGTTGCGGACCGGCCGATCTCCAGCTTGCTGTTGGCGTCGATCAACTCGCTCCGTTGAACGAGAGAGGGCAGGAATGCGCGGTAGGTGACGTCCACGATGAACCGCAGGCCGCCCAGTACGAATGCGACCGCGAACAGGAGCGGGATGCTGAGGAAGCCGAGCCACGCCGCAACAGCGACGACGAGGAAGGCGAGCACGTGCCCCCAGGCCGCGGCGATCAGCACGGACCGCTTCGACCGCCGGTCTATCCAGATACCGGCGAACACGCCCACCACGATCGCGGGAGCCCCGCCGAACGAGGCGAGGATGCCCATCTGCAGGGGCGTCGCATCGAGCACGAGGGCCGCAATCAGCGGCACCCCGAGAAGCTGTATCTGAAAACCGGCGTGCGTGAAGGTCTGGCTTGCCCAGAGCTTGAGGAAGGTCTCCTGCCGCCAGAGTCCCGATGGTCGAAAGCGCCGAAGGATCAAGTGAACACGACCTGGGCGGCCGGTGCAGCACACGCTGCCGGGCCGCCCCCAACCTGGGGCACAGTGTGTTGCCAGCGCAGGAGACCGTCAAGGAGAGGGCGGCTGCCTGTCGCGTGTATCCTCGGGTAGCGCACCCCCGCGCCAGGAAGAGTCCCCCATGTCCACCCTCACCAACGAGTTCGGCCAGCCCATAGGACTGCCAATCCCGGACTGGACGCCGCCTTCGCTTCCCGCCCGCCTGACGATGCAGGGGCGATGGTGCACGGTGGAGCCGTTCGACGTCGACGCGCACCTGCCGGACCTGTTCGAGGCGCTGTCAGCGATCGAGTCGGACTGGACGTACCTGCCGTACGGCCCTTTCGAGGGCGTCTCTGGGTTCCGGGAATGGGCGCAGGCGACGTGCCTGGGCGATGACCCGCTCTTCTACACCGTGCGGGACAACGCGACGGGGAAGGCCGCCGGTGTGGCCAGCCTCATGCGCATCACGCCGCGCTCCGGGACGATAGAGGTGGGGCACATCCACCTCGGCCCGGTCCTGAAGGGCAGCCGGGCAGCGACCGAGGCCATGTTCCTGATGATGGAGTACGCCTTCTCGCTGGGATACCGGCGGTACGAGTGGAAGTGCGACGCGCTGAACGGGCCCTCGCGGAATGCGGCGCTCAGGCTGGGGTTCGCGTTCGAGGGCACCTGGCGGCAGGCGACCGTCTACAAGGGGCGCAACCGGGACACCGACTGGTTCTCCATCACCAACACGGAGTGGCCCCGCCTCCGGGACAGGTTCCGCCGCTGGCTGGACCCCGGCAACTTCGACAGCAGCGGCAACCAGCGCCGCCGCCTGCAGGACTGCGTGCCGTCCGGGAAATGAGAAGTCAGTCTCAGCCCCCTTTCGCGGCTTGGAACGCGTCCACCAGCCTCGATGCCGCCGCGCGGGGGTCGTCGGCCTGGGTGACGGCGGCGATGACGCAGACGGCGTCCGCGCCCGCACGGGCGACCTCACCCACATTCTCCGGCGTGATGCCGCCTATCGCCAGCAGCGGGGGGCCGTCCGGCGGCATGGCGTCGCGCACGGCGCGGAGCGTCTCCGGCCCCGCGGGGCGGGTGTCGGCCTTCGAGCCCGTCGGGAACATGCGCCCCACCGCGACGTAGTCCACGCCCGCCTGCACCGAGACGTCGGCCTCGCTCGTGAGCGCGTTGGACGTCCCGGCGATCTGCCACGGTCGGAGCGAGGCACGGGCAGCCGCGACGCTCATGTCGTTCTGGCCGAGGTGGACCCCGTCCGCGGCGACGGCGACGGCGACGTCCGGGTGATCGTTGATGATGAGCGCTGCTCCCTCGTTCGCACAGACGCCGCGGAGCGTTCCGGCGAGCGGCAACCAGCGGCCCTTGTCGGTCTCCTTCACGCGGAGCTGGATGGCGGACGCTCCGCCTGCAATGGCCTGCTCCGTGATCCACCGGGGATCACGCTCGTTCGTGAGCGACGGGTCCACGATGACGTACAACCCGCGTAAGCGCTCGGCGCTGCGCCTGCGGGCGAGGCTCGCGGCGGCGAGCTCGGCGCGCGCCATCGTCTCGGCGAGGTAGGTGAGATGCGGGCGTTCCGGCGAGTGCTCGTTGAGGGCGCTGCTCGCCTGCGCGAGTGTCTTCAGCGCGCCCAGGAGCGCCGTGTAACGCACGTCCAGCCCGCCCGGCCACTCGAGGCGTGCGGCCTCGTCGACGGCGCGGTCGATCGCGGCCATGGCCTCGCCCGCGAGTGCATCGAGTCCCATGCGACGCGCCGCCTCCATGCGAGAGCGCGCGCGAGCGTCGTTGGCGGCCTGGCCGGAGACGCCCGCCTCCCCGGAGGCGGCTGCTTCGAAGTCGCGCCGCACGTAGCGCAACGCGTCGATGAGCCACTCGCGGGTGAAGTGCGGGGCCTCGTTGGGGTTGTTGGTTGTCATAGGCGTGTCCTCCGGCGTTGCTACGCTACAATAGCCGCATGTCCGCCGCACGGCCAGCAAGCAGCCCTACCGCCGCGACCGGGCCTGCGTTCGCCGCGGCGGAGCCCGGCCCCCCGAAGTTCGGGGAGGTGGTCGAAGCCTCGGTGGACCGGGTCGTGGGGCAGTGTCATGCGCTGTACGGAGCGCCGCCGCTGGGAACGCTCGTGCGCGTGGGGGCGACGCTGTTCGCCGTCGTGGACGGCGTGAGCACGGCGGCGCTGGACCCCGGCAGGCAGGTCATCGCGCGGGGCGCCGGGCTCGCGTCGGAGTCGGACGTCTACGCGGAGAACCCGCAGCTGGAGCGGCTGCTCCGCACGGACGTAACGCTGACCGTCGTCGGGCACCAGGAGGGAGGGCGCTACTTCCAGCACCTCCCGCCGCTGCCGCCCCGCATCCACACGTTCCTCTACGCCTGCTCGGGCGCGGAGGTGCGCGCCTTCATGGACCGGAGCGACTGGACGGCGCTGGTGCTCGCAAGCGCGCTGCCGACCGCCGACGACGTGCTGGCCGCGGCGCTGCGGGAGGCCGCTCCCGAGTTCGACGACCCCCGCGCGTTCCTGGTGCAGGCGTGCCGCGCGATAGCGTCGCAGTTGCCCACGGACGCTGCCCGGCTCGCCACCATCATGCGACGGCTCCCCATCGAGTGACTGCCGTGACCACGAACGGCACGGAACCGGACGCTCCCGTACGCATCGGGGTGATCGTGGGCGGCTCGCTCTCACGGGGGCTGGACGTGCGGCTGGAGTCGGCGCGCGCGGTCGAAGACGTCAAGGTCGGCACGTTCGTTACCGTGCACGGGCAGTTCAGCCGCTTTTTCGGGATCGTGACGGACCTGCTGCTGGAGAGCAGCGACCCGCGCATGGCGTCGGCGGCGGCGGGAGGAGGCGCGGCGCTGGCCGAGGCGCTCTCCGGCACGACGGCGTATTCGACGGCGGCGGTCACACCGATGCTCACGATGAGCGCGGGCGACGAGGGTCCTCAGCCCGCGCGCTCGATGCCGCCGCACTTCGCGAATACATACCGCGCCTCCAACGACGACGTGGCCGCCGTGTTCGGCAGCGAGGACGCGCGCCACATCTGGATAGGCAGTCCGCTGGACATGGAGGACACGCGCGTCTGCCTGAACCTGGAGGAGTTCGTGAAACGCTCCAACGGGGTGTTCGGGAAGAGCGGCTCCGGCAAGAGCTTCCTCACGCGCATCCTGCTCGCGGGCATCCTGCAGCGGGGCTCGGCCATCAACCTCGTTTTCGACATGCACAGCGAGTACGGCTGGCAGTCCACGTCCGAGTCAGGTTACGCGGCGAAGGGGCTGAAGCAGCTGTTCGGGAGCCGCGTCTCTGTATTCACGCTCGATCCCGCGTCGTCGCGGCGCAGGGGCGCGTCCACGGACTACGACGTGGTCATCGGGTTCGACGAGATCGAGCCGGACGACGTCGCGGTCCTGGCGTCCACGCTGCACGTGACCGACCTGGGCGTGCAGTCGTGCTACGCCTTGGAGCGCCGCTTCGGGCGGAATTGGCTGCTCGAGTTCCTGGGCCACTCACAGGAGGACCTGGCGTCGCTCGCGGACGCGATGGGCGAGAACGCCGGCACGCTTGGCGCGCTCCGGCGCAGGCTCTCCCAGCTGCAGCGCTTCGGGTTCATGTCGGAGCGTTCGACGGGCGGGAGCGCCGTGCGGCAGGTGCTGGAGCACCTGAAGGACAACCGCCACGTCGTGCTGGAGTTCGGCAGCTACGGGGATAACATCACGGCCTACCTGCTGGTGGCCAACCTCATAACGCGGCGCATCCACACCGAGTACCGGGAGCGCACCGAGGCGGCGCTTGCCGAGGGCAGACCGCAGCCTACGCCGCTCGTCATCACCATCGAAGAAGCGCACCGCTTCCTCGACCCCGGCGTGGCGGGGCAGACCATCTTCGGCACCATCGCGCGGGAGATGCGGAAGTACCGCGTCACGCTGCTGGTGGTGGACCAACGCCCGTCCGGTATCGACGGCGAGGTGCTGAGCCAGGTGGGCACGCGCATCGTCTGCCAACTGGACAACGAGCGCGACGTCGACGCGGTCCTCAACGGCGCCGCGGGCGGGCGGGAGCTGAAGACGGTGCTGTCACGGCTGGAATCGCAGCAGCAATCGCTGATGTTCGGTCACGCGCTGCCGATGCCGGTGGTCGTGCGGACACGGCCCTACGACGAGGCGTTCTACGCGGACATGAGCGTGCCGGGGCACGGAGCCGCGCAGGGGACAGCCTCCACCCCATCCAGGAGCGACCTGTTCGGCTGAGACCGCGCCCATGGCTTTCCTCTCCACGTTCTTCTCCATCATCAGGAGCCCGCGCTTCCTCGTTCCGTTCGGGTTTGCGCTCGGCGGGTTCTTCCTCTACCTCACGGTGCGCGGCATCGACTGGAGCGAAGTGCGCGCACACCTGGCCGGGACGGCGGCCGCGGCTGTGGTCGGAGCCGTCGGCATCATGCTCTTCTCCAGCTACCTGCGCGCCTACCGGTGGCGGCTGATGTGGACGTCCGAGCGCGTCACCACCTGGCGGCTCTTCAATGTGGAGATGGCGGCGCTGGGGCTGAACAACTTCGCGCCGGTGCGTCTGATGGACGAGCCCGCCGTACTGACGATGCTGACGCTGCGGGACAAGCACCCCGCAGCGACCGTGGTAGCCACCATCGTGATGACGCGCGTGCAGGACATCATGTTCACGATGATGTTCGCGTTCGCGGCGATCGTGTTCGAGCCGCGGATAGCTGACTTCGCAGGCCCCGCGATCTACCTGAGCGGCATACTCATCGTCTTTTTCGTGCTGCTGCTGAACCTGGGTCGGGTGGCGCGCCGCGTCACCGTGCTGGCAAAGATACCGGGGATCCTCACCTACGAGAAGACGATAAGCGAGGCGATGCAGCGGAAGCGGGAGTTGGCGACCACGGGGTCGCTGACCATCGTCTATTCGCTCATGCTGGGGCCTTGCGCGTGGGTGCTGGCACAGGGTATGGGGATCGAGCTCTCGATCTTCCAGGCGACCATCGTGGCGCTCGGCGCGGTGTTCTTCGCAACGGCGCTGCCGGGGCTCCCCGGCGCCGTCGGCACGTTCGAACTCGCGGTCGTGGAGATTCTGGCGCTGTGGGACGTCCCGCGCGAGTTGGGGATCGGGTTCGGCGTCATCCTGCACCTCGTCCTGCTGGGACCGACGACTGTCTTTGCCGTCGCGGTGCTGCCTCGTGAGGGCATCGGGCTGATGCAGGGCTGGCAGGGGTTCCTGCACGAGCCGCACCACGATGAGTGAAGCTGGACCTCTACAGGTGTGCACGTATCCGCCGAATATGCTACGATTAACGTAGCATCAGTGAAGGTGTGACCCATGGAATTCATCGAGTACATGCAGGCAAGCGGGCACGAGGAGCTGGCGGTCTGGACAGACCCCGCCAACGGAGTGAAGGCGTTCATCGCCATCCACGACCGCACGCTCGGGCCGTCGCTCGGGGGCACGCGCATCTGGCCGCACCCCACGGACGAGGACGCCATCATGGACGTCCTGCGCCTGTCCCGCGCTATGACCTACAAGTCCGCGGCGGCGGGCCTCAACCTCGGCGGGGGCAAGGGCCTCATCGTCGCCGACCCGCGCACCGACAAGACGGAGGCGATGTTCCGCTCCTACGGGCGGTTCGTCGAGTCGCTCGGCGGCCGCTACGTCACGACGGAGGACGTGGGCGCCAGCACGCAGAATATGGTGTGGATAGCGGAGGAAACGCGGCACGTCGTGGGCCTGCCGGAGGAGTTGGGCGGCAGCGGGAACCCTGCGGGGATGACGGGTTTCGGCGTTTTCCAGGCGATGCGCGCCTGCGCCGAGGCGGCGTGGGGCAGCGATGCGCTGGAAGGCCGGCGCGTCGCCATCCAGGGGTTCGGCAACGCCGCGTCGTCGCTCGCGGCGCACCTCGTGGAGGCGGGCGCGGAGCTCATCGTGACCGACATCCACGACGACGCCCTGCAGCGTGCGGCGGGCTTGCCGCATACGTCGCTCGTAACGCCGGACGCGATCTACGACGTGGACTGCGACGTGTTCGCTCCGTGCGCCTTGGGCGGCGTGCTGAACGAGGAGACCCTGCCCCGCCTTCGCTGCGACGTGATCTGCGGTGCGGCGAACAACCAGCTCGCTACGCCCGACGATGCGCACCGGCTGACGGAGCGCGGCATCGTCTACGCCCCGGACTTCATCGCGAACGCGGGAGGCGTGACGAACGTCTACTTCGAACTGGGGCAGCCCTACGACCGCGAGGGGGCCCGGGCCCACACCGCCACCATCTACGACACGATGCAGCGGGTGCTCGCCATCGCGGACGCGGAGGGCATCACGACGGCGGAGGCCGCGGACCACCTGGCCGAGGAGCGTCTCTCAGCGGCGCGCTCTGCTCGCGTGGGGTAGGGGCAGGTCGGCTACGCGACGCCCCACGCTTCGAGTTCTGCGTCCGTGATGCTGAAGTGGTGCGCGACCTCGTGTACGAGCGTCTTGCGCACTTCCTCCATCACCTCTTTCTCGGTCTCGCACATCTCCTCGATGGGTAGCTGGAAGATGGTGATGACGTCCGGCAGGACCATGTTGTAGCCGTCCCGGTCGGTGAGCGGCACGCCCTCGTAGAGGCCCAGCAGCGTCTCGTCCGGCGCCAGTCCGGTCGACTTGCGTTGCCGTTTGGTCGGCTGACGGCGCACCTGGATGTCCACGTTGTTGCCCAGGAGGTTCTCCACGAATACCGGCCAGCCCTCCTTCTTCGCGTCCGGCCAGTCGTCCGCGACCTCCTCAACGGCCCGCCTGACCAGCTCCTCGAACTGACGCCTGCGCATCGCGGATCAGCCTGCGTCCGGTGCGGACCGCTCGCGGACCGACTTCATCGTGCTCACGTTCGGCTCGTCGGGCCCCTTGCCCTCGTAGCCGGGCACCTCCAGGTAGAACGGCACGTTGGCGAACGCGGAATGGCCGACTATCGCCTCGAACGCGCCGATGCCCATCTGGCCCTCGCCGATGTTCTCGTGCCGGTCGAGCGCGCCACCGAGCGGGGGCTTGGAATCGTTGCAGTGCACGGCAACGAGGTGCTCCACGCCGATGTCCCGGTCGAACTCGTCCATGACGGCGTCGACGCCGTCGGGCGTGCGGAGGTCGTAGCCCGCCGCGAACGAGTGCTGCGTGTCCAGGCAGACCTGCACGCGCGGGTCGTCCAGCTCGCGGATGAACGTGCCTATCTCGGCGAACTTGGAGCCGATGTGGTTGCCCATGCCCGCGCTGTTCTCCAGGATGAGTTGCACGTCCGGCGGCGACTGCGCCAGCACCTCGCGGATCCCCTCGATGACCTGCCCGAACACGCCGTCGAAGCCGCGCCCCTTGTGGCTGTTCAGGTGGAAGATGACGCCCTGCACGCCCATGTCGCCCGCGACGTTCATGTACTTCACGAGCGACGCCTTGCCGCGCTGCACGAGCGCGGGGTCGTCGGCGCCCAGGCTGACGAGGTAGATGCCGTGGAAGACGTTGGGGCCCACGCCGTGTTCGAAGGCCTTGGTCTTGAAGTCCGCGACGACCTTCTCGTCCGGCACCTTGAAGCCCCACCCCTGCGGGGCGGACGGGAAGAGCTGGATGCACTCCGCGCCTATGTCCAGCGCCCTGTCTATGGCCTTGTCCAACGACCCCGATCCGGAAACGTGAGCCCCGATGCGCAATGCACTCCTCCCTCGGTAGCGATGGTTCATTATCCCCGAACCGCAGCGCAGCATGCCAGCGGCGGCTATCCTGACGCCATGACCAGCCCAGCCATCACCGTTCTGCAGGACGGTCGCGCCTCCGTCGGACCCGGCGCGTGGCGCGTCGTGTTCGACGTACGGAACGCGGGGGACGACCCGGTGCAACTGCTGGAAGCGTGGCTGCCGCACGGGCGCTTCCGCGCCGAGGCCGTCCCGCTGACCGGGCAGGCTCCGCTGGCAGCCGGTGCGAGCGTGCGGCTCGCGTTCACCGTCCGGTTCGACGAGCCGCCCGGCGAACTGGTCGAGAACGCGTTCGTCATACTCCGCGTTCGTTGGCGGAACGAAGAGTGGCGCGTGCTCGCGCGCCTCGCGGTGACGGCCGACGCCGACGGCAGCCCGCTGGCGTCCACGGAACTGACGACAACGCACCCGGTGGGGTTCTCGCAGCAGGAGTAGGCTTCCGCTCAGTTCCGGTGCGGTTACAATGGCGCCATGCGCGAGGAAGACCGCTACCTCATGGAGCGGATGCGCGGCTGATACCGGAACTGAAGGGGAGACTTCGAGGAGACCACGGGTATGGTCTCGAGCGTGTTCCGGACGCCGGTCGAGGAGCTCGTGGAGCGCCTCGAGAGCATCGGCAAAGAGTACGCCGGCGACCCTGAGTACGCCGAGCTCAGGTCAGCGCTGCCCGAAGACTTCCCGTTCTAGAACGGCCCATGGGCCGCTACGTCTGCCGTCTGCGCTTCCACCGGTCCCAGAGCACGATTCCCGCCAGAACGGCCAGCATGGCTCCTATGGCGAGCGCCGCGCCCCACGCCGCGCCGAAGTAGGCGGTTGCGGCGCGCTCTACGATCAAGCCCAGGAGCACCAGCGTGGCGACCCGCCCGAAGAAGCTTGCGGCGTCGAGCTGTTTGTCCTTCATACCTATCGGAGGGGGACGCGCATCGGCGGGTTGGTGTGGACGAGCGGGTGACCGCCGTCCCAGTGGTCCCGGAGGCCGGTCATCGCCTGAACGTGGCCGTCGTACTCCAGGTTCCACGCCGTCAGACCGAGCCGCACCGCGCGCCGTATCTTCTCCTGCATCTCGTCGTTGGTCGCGTAGCGCCTGATCACGTCGATCTGGCTCTGGCCGTGCCCCACGTCCTGCTCCGCGTGGATGCGGTACGTCTCCGCGGCCCATTCCGAGAACCCGTAGTGGCCCACGAGCGCCGGGTAGGCGGACGCCGCCGCGCCGTCCGGGCCGCCGTGCTGGCTCTCCACGAACGCCAGCATCGCGACGCCCTCCAGCGCCGAGCGCCGCTGGCAGTGGCCGAGGATCATCTCGATGGCCGCGAGCGTTCCGGGCGTGGGCTGCGCGTTGTCGGCGTCCTCGCGCGCTACGCCCCCTTCCTCCAGGAACTGGAACATGATGTCGACGTGGTTACGCTCCCCGGAGAGCTCCTCCATGTAGTTCTGCAGCACCGCCTCGGTGAGGCCGGGGAGGCGTTCCTCGGCCGCGTGCGCCGCCATGTAGCCGAAGTAGACCGGGTTCTCGCGCACGCGCAGGTAGTGCTGCACCTCTCCCGCGATGATCTGCTCGCGCGTCCACCAGTGCTCCGCGATGCCACGGAACCACGGGTGCTCCCGCATGGGGAAGCTGTTCGCGTACGTCCAGAGTTCCTCGATGAAGTCGTCCACGTGCATGGCGCGCCTCCTGTACGCGCACATCGTACACCCGCCGACAAGCAGTCACCGAACGCGCTCCTGCGCCGGAGCGCATTAGAATCGTCCGCATGAAGGCTGTCATCCTGGACGCCGCGGTGCCGGAGCCGCACCTGCGGGACGCCACCCTGCCCGACCCGCAGCCCGCGCCCGGCGAGGCGCTGCTGCGCGTGACGGCGTGCGGCTTCTCCCACCACGACGCGCTCATCATGGAGGGCACGCTCCGGCGCGGCGTGACACTGCCGCGCGTCCTCGGGCACGAGGTTGCCGGAGTCGTCTGCGGCGTCGGCGACGGAGTGCCCGCAAGCCTCGTCGGCACGGAGGCCGTCGCACTGCCCGGCGACCTCGGCCACCGCCGCGACGGCGGCTTCGCGGAGATGCTCACCGTGCAGGCGGAGTCGCTCGTCCCGCTGCCGCAGAGCATGACCGCGACGGGCGGCGCGTTGCTCGCCTCGCCGATCGGCGTCGCGCTCAAGGCGCTCGAGGCCTGCGGCCTCGCGGAGGGTGAGACGATCGTCATCACCGGCGTGAGCGGAGGCGTGGGGGCGCACGCGGCGCAGGCCGCGCACGCCCTCGGTGCGAGCGTCGTCGGGATCACCGGCTCCGCGGAGAAGGCGCGTCGGCTGGAGAGCGAGCCGTGGCTCGACACCGTCCTGCTCGATGACGAGCCCTGGGAAGAGGTTGTCGCCGCGCTGACCGGCGACGCGGGCGCGGACGCCGCGCTCGACACGACGGGAGCGTCGCTGGGGCGTCTCGTCACGGCGATGCGGCGCGGCGGGCGCATCGCGCTCGTCGGGCAGACGTCGCCGGTCGCCGCTCCGTTCTCGCCCGCCGAGGCCGTCTTCCGCGAGCTGACGCTCGTGGGCAGCCTGGGCGTGGAGCGCATACACGTGGAGCGCGCGGCCACGCTCGTGGCCGGAGGGCAGGTGACGCCGCTTATCCACGAGGATCTGCCGCTCGCGGCGGAGTCGGTGATGCGCGTCTACAGCGCGGTGAAGGGGCGTGAGGTCGTGGGGCGGGTGGTGCTGCGGCCCTAGGGAGGAGCAGAGCTATCGGGTCCGGGGAGCTGCGAACGGAGACGCCACCGCGCTCAGCTTCTCGGAGAGACGGTCCTCTGCGACCTCCAGGTCATACTGGCTCTGCAACCCCATCCAGAACCCGGCGGAGTTGCCGAAGAAGCGAGAGAGCAGGAGGGCAGTCTCCGCGGTGATGGAACGCTCGCCGTGAATGATGGCGTGTATCCGCCGTGCGTCCACGCCGATCGCCTTGGCGAGGCGGTACTGCGTAACGCTCATCGGCGCGAGGAACTCCTCATTGAGGACCGCCCCCGGATGGATGGGGGCCAGTCTTTCGTTGTCGTACGCCCTGGTCATGCTCGCTCCTGCTCCTACGCGGCGGCCCGCCGGAACCGTACCCGGCGCCAGAAGCGGCCGATCTCCCCCTCGTCCCAGGAGACCAGGAAGAGGCTCGCGATGAAGATGGAGCTGTACGTCCCCACCGTGACCCCCGCCAGCAGCACGTAGAGCAGCGGGCGTATCGACGGCCCGGCGAACAGCAGCAGCGCAACCACCACGACGATCAGCGTGATCGACGTGTTGAGCGACCGGGCTATCGTCTCGCGGATGCTCAGGTTCACGAGCTCGCGCGTCGTCGAGCCTGTATGCCGCGCGACGTTCTCGCGCAGGCGGTCGAATACGACGATGGTGTCGTTGACGCTGTAGCCGATGGTGGTGAGCACGCCCGTGATGAACATGGCGTTCACTTCCAGGTTGATCGTCTCCCCGAGCACCGAGAAGACCCCCAGCACGATGAACACGTCGTGCACGAGCGCGACTACCGCCGCGACACCGTACCGGAACGGCGACGGCACCCGCCGGAACGCCCAGGTCACGTAGATCAGGATGACGAGCGAGGCCACGATCACGGCGATCGTGGCGTTCCGCACGTTCTCCGCCCCGATGATGCCGGAGACCGTGTCGAACGAACCGATCTCCACGGGGCCGATCTCCGCGAGCGCGTCCCGCACGCGGGACTCGTCGCCGCGGCGCACGACGCTCCCCGCGGCGTCGCGCTCGTCCAGCTCCAGGATGCCGAGGCGGATGAAGAAGGTGTTCCCCTCCGACCCTTGAACGATGGCGTCCGGCTGGTCCGCGCGATCGAGTGCTGCCGAGACCTGCGCGGAGGAGACGTCCGTCTCGTAGGCGGCGGTGATGGCGGCGCCGCCCGTGAAGTCGATGCCCGGGTTCAGGCGGAACGCGATGAGCGATACCGCGGAGAGGAGCACCAGCAACGCGGAGATGGAGAAGAAGATCTTCCGGTAGTTGGCGACGCTCATCAGCCGCCCCCTCCGGGTTGCACTGCGCGGTCGCGCCTGCCCGCGTCCGGCGTGAAGAGCCGCGCCGAGCGGCGCAGCCACGTTGCGGCAACGATGCCCAGCAGGTTCCTGCTGATGAAGATGGCCGTGAACATGCTGGCGAGCACGCCGATCAGCAACGACACCGCGAAACCGGTGACCGCCGAGTTGGCGGACCCGCTCCCGAAGAAAAACAGCACGAGCGCGATGAGGATCGTGGACACGTTGCCGTCCCGGATGGACGGCCACGCCCTGTTGAAGCCGATCTGCATGGCGAGCTGCACGGTGCGGCCTATCTGCAGCTCCTCCTTGAGGCGCTCGAATATGAGGATGTTGGCGTCGACCGCCATGCCGAGCGAGAGGATGAATCCCGCCAGCCCCGCAAGCGTGAGAGTGACCGGGACCAGCTTGAAGATGGAGAGGACGATGATGACGTAGCAGACGAGCGCCATGCCTGCGACGAGGCCCGACACCCGGTAGTAGGCCACCATGAAGAAGAGCACGAGCAGCAGCCCGACGCCTCCGGCGATGAGCGCCTCCTCCAGCGACTGCGCGCCCAGCGAGCCCGCCACGACGCTCGACGATATCTCCTCGATGTCCACCGGAAGGCGTCCGGACTCGACCTGGATCGCGAGCCGCCGCACGTCTTCGGCTGTGAACCTGCCCTCGATGATGCCCACGCCGGCCAGGATGGGGGTGCGCACTCCAGCCGCCACGAGCACCTCGCCGTCCAGCACGAACGCGAGCTGGTCCGGGCTGTCGGTGGCGTTCGTGTCGAAGATGCGCTGCGTCATCACCGCGAACAGCTGCGCCGCGTCCCGGTTCAACTCGAAGCTCAGCACGGACTGGCCCGTGGTCTGGTCCTGGCTCGGGAACGCCCGGGCCATGTCGGCCCCGGTGAGACCGCTGGGGCGGTCCTCGAACGCGGAGCAGGTCGCGTCCTCGCAGACGCGCTCGACGATCTCCAGCTGCGCGGTCTGGCCGATGAGGTCCCGTGCCTGCTGGGTGTCCTCGACGCCCGGCAACTGGATGAGCAGCCGGTCCTCGCCGAGTTGCTGGATGGACGGCTCCGCCACGCCGAGACGGTCTATGCGCCGCGTGATCGTGCCGACGAGGCCCTCCATCTGCTCTTCAGTGGGGACCTCTCCCTCGACGCCGGCCTGGTAGATGAGCTGCGTGCCGCCCGCGAGGTCCAGCCCCAGCCGCAGGCCGAGGATGTCATCCGATCCGCGCTCGCCGATGAAGGGGATGTCGTAGTCCGGCACCGCGAGAGCGGTGGCGGCGACTCCGACGATGACGATGATGGCGAGGAGTGATTTCCAGCGCAGTTGACGCAGCATATATCCAGTCTCACACGACGCGCCGCGCACGGGTGAAGCGCACGGCGCAACGAATAGCCATTCTAGCAGGAAGCGCGTCCCGCCGTGAACCACCTACGGTCGCGCGAGACCCTTGTGCTAGACTCGCAAGACTCACCCCGACAGGAACCGGAAGCTTGCCCTTGAACAGGTCTAGCCCTCACCCACTCCCAGCGCTCTGCCTGCTGCTCTTGCTCCTCGCGCTGACTATCGCCGCGTGCGGCGGCGACGGCGAGGAGGACGAGCCGTTCCGGATCGGCGTGCTGGAGTCGCTGACCGGCCCCGGCGAGACGTATGGCACGGTCGCCAACCAGTCCAAGCAGATGGCCGCGGACGAGATCAACGCCGCGGGCGGCATCGACGGTCGACGGCTCGAGCTCGTCGTCGAGGACTCCAAGTGCGGCGCCGCGGACGCCATCGCCGCCTACCACAAGCTCACCGACGTGGACGGCGTGAAGATCATCCTGGGCACCTCGTGCAGCGCCGCCATGCTCGGCGTCGCGCCGCTGGCGGAAGCGGACCGGGTCATCCTGTTCTCCGGTCTGGCGAGCAACCCGGACATCGCCGACGCCGGGGACTACATATTCCGCACGCAGATCAGCGACATCGAGGTGGGCATCGCCACCGGAAACACCCTCTGGGCGGACGGGATACGCACGCTCGCCACCATCACCGAGGCCACCGACTACGCCGAGGGCGTGCGGCGCACGTCGGTGGCGCAGTTCGAACTGCGCGGCGGAAGGGTCGTGGCGGCGGAGGCGTACGGCTCCGACATCACCGACTTCAGGACCCAGCTGACGAAGCTGTTCGAGGCCGGCCCGGACGCCCTCCATATCGCGCCCCAGTCCGAGTTCTCGGCCGGCACCATCATGAAGCAGGCCCGTGAGCTCGGCTACGAGGGGCCCATCTACGCTGAGACCGTCTCCGTTGGAACAACGGCCCTCGACGTCGCCGGCGCCGCTGCCACCGGCGTGAAGGCCATCACCGCCGACCTCGACCCGGACAACGAGAAGGCGCAGGAGGTGCTCGCCGACTTCCGCGAGCGCTACGACTACGTGACCCTCCCCTGGCACCTCGGCTCCGCCTACGACGACGTCTACATCGCCGCCGAGTGCCTCCGGCAGACCGGCGACGACCAGGACGCGGACGGCTTCCGGGACTGCATGTACGGCATCACCTGGAGCGGCGCCATAGGCAACGACTACAGCTTCGACGCCGACGGCGAGGTCGTCGGCCTCTCCCGCGTCGTCGTTGAGGTCCTGCCGGTCGCAGAGCGCACCGCCGACCGCAAGCACCGCGTACTCGGCCCCGCCCCGAAATAGGCGTTCTCCCCTCGGGCGTAGTCCGCGCTTCAGCGCACAGCATCCCTCGGGCTGGCCCTGATGTAGGGGCATCCTCTTTTGAGGTGCCCTTGCCCCCGTCGTTCCCGCACACGGCGTGGGGCCCCCGTCGTTCCTGCGCAGGCAAGAACCTCGCATCCCCGGCCCCCGTCTTTCCAGCGCAGGCTGGAATCCAGACGCGTGGCGCCGGCCCCGATGTAGGGGCATCCTCTTTTGAGGTGCCCTTGCCCCCGTCGTTCCCGCACACGGCTGGGGCCCCCGTCGTTCCTGCGCTTCAGCGCACGCGCAGGCAGGAAC
>DAOUJA010000076.1:0-39364 GCA_034423175.1 Dehalococcoidia bacterium | reverse complement strand
GACTTCATCGTCACGTCGTGGTGGCTTTCAGTCATACCGGGTCTCGCCATCATGCTCACGGTGCTCTCCATGAACCTGCTCGGCGACTGGCTCCGCGACTACCTCGACCCCAGGCTCAGGCAGCTGTAGGCGCGCGTCGTTCTGTGGGCCTTACGCGCCTCTCTGTGGCTCGATACCTCGAACCCAGATGACTTCCGCGTTCTCGATGCTGTAGGTGATGAGAAACCCTGCAGCACTCAGAACGAGCGTGCCGTAGCGGAAAGGGAAAGGCAGCGCAACCTTCGATTCGCCATCGGGATGGGGATCGGCCAGTAGGCCATGAATCGCAGTCAGTACTTGTCCGCGCCGTCGTGGAGGCAGAGCACGAATAAGGTCCCAGACCGCGTCCTCGACTACGATGTCTGACGGCGTAGAAAGTCCCTTCCCCTGAAGAACAAGGCAGGCTCCCCGCGCTCGGCGCGGCGGTACGACTCTTCCGTGGCAGCCACGAGTTGCTCGTTAGCCAGTGCAGCCTTTACGAGTTCTTCTCCCTTGAGTGGCTCGGGCATACCCTTCGGTTGCTTGTCCATTCCGCTGCCTCCAATGCCTATGCTAGCACAGACGGACCTTCAGGTCACCACTTCCCGAGGTTCCTGCCTCTTGCAGGAACCTCGCCCCTCCCCTACGCCGTAGCGGGGGTGCGCAGGCCGTAGAGCCGCGAGGCGTTGCGCCAGAGGATGGCCTCGAGGGCGGCGTCCGGGACCTCTTCGTTCTCGACGAGTTCCCGGACCTCCAGCGCGCACGTCTCCACTGTCACCTCGTGCGGGAAATCGCTGGACCAGATGAACGGGTCGCTGCCCACCGTCCGCACGGCGTGGGCCAGGTCCGGCTCGTCGCCCTCGACGCCCACGAAGATCCGGCCCTCGTGGACGAGGCGCAGGACGTGGTCGCGCACCTCTTCGCCGTCGCGCAGTTGGAGGAATCGCCGGTTCGGGTCGAGCGGCGTGAACGCCTTGTAGGAGCCGTCGCTGCGCTCCAGCGCCATCAGGAACCACGCCACGCCTCCCTCCATGAAGCCGTAGCGCACGTTCGGGAACCGGTCGAAGATGCCGTTGAACAGCATGCTCATGAACGAGATCATGATGCCGAAGGGGTGCCCCATGGCGTGTATCGCCGCAAAGACGTTGAGGTCGCTGAAGCCCAGGTCCGGGTACGAGCCGCCGTGCACGGAGAGGCAGCACCCAAGCCGCTCCGCCTCTTCGTAGACGGGCCAGTAGAGCTTCGCGCCGAGGTGGCCCCGCAACCCGCTGGCGGGCAGCATCCCGCCGCACATCCCCAGTTCCTCCACGGCGCGACGCAGCTCCGCCGCGGCGAGCTCCGGCTCCTGCATCGGCAGCAGAGCGACCGCCTGGAGGCGGTCGTCCTGCCGCAGGTACTCCTGGTGCATCCAGTCGTTGTAGGCCCTGGTGGCCATCTCTATCTGGTCGAGGTCGACCATGCGTCCCACCGCGAGCGCGTCGGTCGGGTACAGCACCGCCCTGCCGATCGACAGCTCGTCCATGAAGCGCGACCACCCGCGGGCCTCCTCCGGGTTGGAGAAGGAGCCCTCCGGCGAGATGCTGAGCAGGTTGTGGTAGTTGTCCAGCTCCGGGAAGATGTTCCGACGCCGCATCCGGTCCACCGCGCGGCTGGCCTGGAGCTCGTCCGGCATCCTCGCGATGATGGCCTCCTTGTTCTCCAGTACGTGGCCGTCGCCGTCGTAGATCGGGCCGTTGTACGTCCGCGCCATCGGATGCCTCCTTTGCTCTCTCCCTGCCCTCTCGGAACGGAACGCTCCGCTGCTGCGACAGCAGGCGCTGTCGCGCGGTTATAAGATAGCGCCGGACGGGAGCGCAGTCCAAGGCGGCGGTGCCGCACTCGCGGTGACGTCCGAAGCCCCCAGCCCGCGAGAACTCCAACGTCACCGGCGCAGCGCCAGCCGCTCGGCAACCAAGCGGTTCATGCTGACGCCGGCTTCGGCCGCATCCATCGCAAGAGCGCGATGGGTCTCGGGCGGAATGCGGAGCGTGAGCGTCCCACTATAGCGCCGGACCGAGAGCGGCTCTGGGACCGGGGCGCCTTCCTTGCGCAGGTCGTCTACAGAGAAGGCCACCAGGTCGCGGATGCCTGCAAACGCCTTCTCCGGGGTGTCATCGAGGTGGCTGAGCAGTCCAAACTCGGCGCAGGTTCCAACGTATTCCCCGTCCTCCTCAGACCAGGAGACCCGGTAGGTGTAGTGATCCGCATCTTGAGTCATTCCGTCTCCTCCAGTCTTTCGATCGCCTTCAACACCTGGCGCACTTGGTAGGGCTTGGCCATTCCCCTGCGAGCCTGGATATTGACACGGGGGTCACCTTGCCAGGGCGTACGGTAGACGAGTGACTGCCGTGCCGTCCGGGTTGTCCGAAGAAGTAATCACAGACCCTCCGCAGGTCGTCGAAGCGGACGTTGCGAGGCTCCCTCCTCAGATTGGCGACTATCTCATCCACTCCTGGAATGGTTGCACTAATGCAATCAGCAGTCAAGCCGGTGTTCCCCGAAGGATGCTGCGCGCTGAAGCGCGGGCCCCGCTCTACAACCCGGAGTACCCTCACCCCAACCCTCTCCCTTTGTAGGGAGAGGGGCCAGACATCTCGTCCCTTACCTGTCCCATCGTCACTACCACACGCCGAAGTTCGGGGCGGGGGCGCCGGAGTCTACGTTCTCGTGGTCTCGCTGCTCCCCACTCCCGGGATGCGGGGTTCCTGCCTTCGCAGGAACGACGGAGCCGCCGGCGGGCGGGGGCGCGGGGATGCCGACGGGCGGGCGGGCGCCCGCGCCGGAACGCGGGAGGAGGAACGGCTCGTAGCCGGTCCAGATCATGAGCGACGGCGGGGTCATGAACGCGAGCGCGAGCGCGTCGGCGCGGTCGGGAGAGGGGAGCTTCTTCTTGCGCAGCTCCCGCTTGCTCTCCATCCACACCTGGCCGGAGCTGGAGACGTCGTAGCGCAGCGAGAGGAGTTGCGCGGCGAGCTCCTCGTCGTCGGGCAGTGCGATGAGGCGGTCGTTGATGAGGCGGCGCAGCTCCCAGAAGATCTCGGAACGCAGGTTGGCGAAGCGCGTCGGATGCGGCGCCTTGCGCCCGAACTGCACGCCCTGGACCGGCGCTTTCAGCTCGCGCAGGCGGTCGACGACACCCCCTCCGAGGCCGCCCTCGTCCACGAAGATGGCTTCCGCGCCGAGATCGCGGGCCATGAGCGCGGTCTCCCCGGCAACGCGCATCGTGTCGATGCGCCCGAATGACTTGAGCGCGACGACGCTCTGCCCGCGGCGCGCGCAGAGCACGGACTCGTTGTCGCCGAACCGCGCGACGTCCACGCCGATGTAGATGGGCTGCTGCGCGTCCTCCGCCTCGGTCGGCGCGCCCTCGCCTGAGGGAGCGTCCTCGCGCATCGCGTCCTCGACGGCGGCGCGCCCGACGAGCGAGTCCTCGAGCGTGTCAGGAAACTGCGCGTAGACGGCCCCGATGAACTTGGGGTGGTCGTAGCCCCACTGCAGGGCCTTGTCGGCGATGTCGTCGGCGGTGACCAGTCCGGGCGCGGCGGGCTCCCTGCCGGTGAGGTTGGGCGTGTCGTAGGCGGAGATGCGCATGTGGTGGTAGTGGTGGCGCCGCGCGTGGTGGGACTCGTAGAACGTGCCGGAGGTGGAGAAGGCGTTGCCCGCGAGCAGCGTCTTCACCGCGTTCAAGCGGAGCGCGGCGTCGAAGTGGGACTCCTTGACGGCGTGGGCCTCGTCCACGATGAGGAGGAGCTCCGGCGAGTGGAAGCCGTGGATGTTGTCCGGGTTGTTCGTGGCGAAGCCGATGGCGAACCGTTCCGGGGAGATCGTGTACCGGCCCTTGGTGCGCTTGCCGCTGAGGGCGTCGCCCGCGGCGTCGCAGACGGCTGCGAGCTCCTGCCAGAGGACCTCGCACACCTGGCGCTGGGTGGAGGAGAGGACGACGACCTTCGCCTGAGCGCGCGTTTCGAGCCACCAGAGGATGAGGCGGGCGAGCACCCATCCCTTGCCGCAGCCGTTCGCGCCGACGACGGAGACGCGGCGCGAGGCAGCGACCGCCTCGAGCATCCCGCGCTGCTTCGAGTAGGGCCTCCCCGCCGCGCCGAGGACGTTCTCGACGAACCCGACGGGGTCGTCCCGGTATTGTGGATAGCGTACTTCGTTGTTCATCTCTCTCACCGCGTTAGAACCCACCTTCTCTGTCACTCCCAGCACTCCTCCGTCATTCCCGTGAAAACGGGAATCCAGAGTGCCGACAGGCCACGCGCCCCCCGTGCACACCAGCCGTCCGCAGCACCCTCACCCCAGCCCTCCTTCCCTTGTAGGGAGAGGGGGCAAGCGGGCGCCTCACAGAGACGCCCCTACGCCCCGGCCCGCGTGCGCTGCCCGCTCACCTGGATTCCCGCCGGTGCGGGAATGACGGAGGTTTCGTTAACCAAAAGAGCCCCGGCCACTTGGAGGCCGGGGCTCGTCCCCGTTGGTTTCCACGCGCTCAACCTCGCCTGCGGGCTGCCGCGTTCAAGCACATGATACGCGATGTGGTGTTGCCTGCGCAACTATGGGGAGTCGCTGGCAAGACAGGGGAGACGGGAGGAGCAGGCCCCGTGTGCTAGGATGGAAGCATGCGGGGCATCCCACCAGCAGCCAGCCCCTTCGCCCTGCTGTGTGCGACGGGCATCGCTCTGCTGACAGGGTGCGGCGAGGCGCCGCCCACCGTCGCCGAGGTCGTGCAGCAAGCGCGGCCAACGCCGACTGCAGCGCCAGGCCTCGCCCCCACACCCGCTTCGCCCCGAACGCCGACCCCCGCTCCGACCGAGACGGCACCATCCCCGCCAGCGCCAACCGCCACTCCCGCGGCCACTCCAACCCCAACGCCCACACCGACGTTGACGCCCACGCCGACCGCGCAGGATACCGCGCGCGCCAGCCTGGCACTTGTTCTTCCCTGGGTCGAAGACCCGCCGGACGAAGCCCATGCGAAGGGCGCCGAATTGCTCACGGGCGCATGGTTGAAGGATGAGGACCTGACCAGCGCAGCTGCCGGGCTCTCGTGGCTTCGAGACGGGGTCCACGATGACGAGTTGTCTCCGCTGTACCGCCTGGAGAGGTTTGCGGGCACTGATGTCAAGGAGATCCTGCCGCCCCCGCGGCCTTTCAATCAGGGCGAGGCGCTCACGGACCCGCGACAACTCGATATCGACCTGCTGCTGTACATCGCGCATGACTTCAGGGACGACCCGAATGCAGCGGAGTTGCTGGCGGGTCTGCCGGAGCAGGTAAGTGAACTGATGGCCGACGAACGGTCAGCCCCCGGACTCGTGCAGCTTGCCGCGAGAGACGCTCGCTTCGCGCTGCGTGTGGCCGGTTACGCGAGCGGGTTGCACGGAGACATGCGGCATTACGTTCTGCGCAAACTGGGAGGCCACGCATGGGACGGCGCATCGTGGCGCACCGGCGCATCGTGGAACCGGTCGTATGCCATCGACAGGCTGACCGCACAGCCGTGGTTCACCGATGGACTCACCGGCGCAGAGGCAGCGCTCATCACCGTCCTTCCCTCTCCGCAAGAGAAGGACGCGTACGACTATCTGCTCCGGACCCACTACGTCGAGGCCGAGACCATCTCTCTTCCACTCGCAGGTGACGTCAGGATATGGCTCGTACGCGACGCGCCCTTCGCCGGGAACCACGACCTGTTCGACCGCTTTGCAGGTTCCGCCAGGATACTCGAGGGCCTGTTCGATGTGCCTTTCCCCACCAATGACATCATTGCCCTGTTCGTTGATGAATCCCGCGCCGGGAATAGTCCCATATCACATGTCACTACGCACATGTTGTTCACCATGGATGATTATGCCATCGGGGCAATCCCTCACGAGGTGGCGCACTATTACTTCACAGATTTTCCCTTGTGGCTGATGGAAGGGGGCGCCGACTTCGGACATACCTACATCGAAGACAAGCAGGGGGTTGCGCCCTATGGAGACCGTCTGAGGCAGATGGAAAATGAACTGGACCACTGCAAACAGGACTCGGGAATAGAGAACGTCATGCACTTCACGGAGCGGCCGTTCTTCTTCGACCGGAATTGCGCTTACCACCTGGGAGAAGAGCTGCTGTTGCAGTTGTACGCCGCAGCAGGCGAAGACGCAGTGGCGTCGGCGCTCAAAGATCTGTACTTGTCTACTCTCGATGGACGTCCTACCGAAGAAGAGATATACAACACGTTCAGCAGGCACGCTCCGGCGAGTCTGTCAGAGGCGTTCAATGCCGTCTATTCACTCCTTCACGGGTTCCCCGATCTCAAGGACGTCCCGGACGATCACGGCGACTCAATCGCAACGGCAACCGAGGTAATCTTCGGTGAAGGCATAGCAGGCATGCCGGACTACCGGTTCGATCGCGACCTGTTCAAGTTCCTCGCTCAGGAAGGGCAGCAATATCGCATCAGCGTGGCCCACGATACGCTGCGGGCAACGAGTCTGTGGGTGTACGACTATCACGAAGACGGCCCAACCCGTGGGGACGTCGAATTCGGAACATGGCGCACCGAGCGCACGGATGGAGGAATCCAGGCGCTCTGGACAGCCCCTCAGCAATTCTCTTTCAATCCCGATTCCCACTTCTTCTATGCCGCCGTGGAGAACTACGGCGGAGTAACGGGCCCCTATACCCTCACGATCACACCTGTGGAGTAAAGGGCGTTCCCCGCTCCGGGCGCCACGCCGCAGGGCTGCGAGTTTCCTGCCTGCGCAGGAACGACGGAGGTTGCCTCCGCCACCGGACGAGCGTCAAGAGGGCCTGTAAGCCGGATTCTGTATCCCGTGCCTGCACGGGACGGCGGCCATCTATCTGGTCCCTCCGTTGCCGGAAGGGATCGTGCGGCCTACCCGGGGACGACAGCCGGGCGCTGTCCTCCGACGAGCGGAGGCGTCCCCCTATTTGGCCTTGCTCCGGGTGGGGTTTGCCAGCGTCCCGGCTCGCACCGGGACCTGGTGCGCTCTTGCCGCACCGTTTCACCCTTGCCTGTCCCTCACACGAGGTGTGAGGCCATCGGCGCTATGGTCTCTGTGGCACTTTCCGTCGCATCGCTGCGCCTGGGCGTTACCCAGCACCCTGCCCGGCGGAGTCCGGACTTTCCTCCCCGGCGATGCCGGAGCGGCCGCCCGGCCCTCTTGACGCATCCAGTATACGCTCGAAGGGAGCGTGGTTCTTCCCACCCACCCGCCCGGAGCGTTGCGGGGCTCCGGCGCCGGGGCCGGAAGTTACCTATGCGTTATCAAACCGGAGCATGGCTTTACCCACAAGTTACCCGCAAGTCCCTATGCTTCCGTGTGCCTCAAGCTGTTGAACGGTACCCCTTAGCCAGTGCTCGACCGATGAAACAATCATGACGGGACTGAGAAGCTGTGCCCGCTGCCTGCTCCCGATGCTCATCGCATTGGCAGTTGCCGCATGCGCGGAACTACCCCCGACCCCTGAGCCCACGCCTACGTTGGTCCCCATTCCCACGCCTACACCAACAGCTACGTCCACACCCGCGCCCACGGCAACGCCCACCTCAACCCCTGCGCCGACCGCCACCGCCACTCCGATGCCCACACCAACCCCTACGCCCACCGTCACACCAACTCCCACCGCTACTCCCACGCCCACCGCGACGCCTGCGCCAACCCCCACGTGGACGCCCCTGCCCACGCCCACTTGGACCCCTGAACGGCTCGCCTACGAGACTCTCGTCGCCCTCATACCGTCACGTGTCGTGCCGTACACCCTCAAGCATTCCTGGCTCCGCAATGCCGACGTCGGGGTTGCAGCCGCCCGTATGCCGCTGTTCCAAGAGCAGCTGTACACGGACAGCGTCAGTCACACCCAGGGCATGGTCGCACTGAACCTCATCGGGGACCTGGACACGGAACTGGCGATAGCCATGACCGAGTTCGGCTGGTTCGCCGACGGCCTCTCCGACGCCCCGCGCGGCAGGAGTCTCAGCGCCGAGCTAAAGGCGGCCCGGCACCTGCAATCTATCGCAGAGGCATCCCTCGAACTTGCGAGAGCGGTCTGGGGGCTGGACTGGGTCAGTGGCGGCGAAATGACCGAGGAGAAATCGGCAGCCCTCGGCTACCTTGCCCTCCTCGCGGAGAATCGCCCGGAACAGGCCGAACTCGTCGTCTCCCAGGGCGGGCCCGACAGGGAAAGAGCCGCTCTGGGCACTGCTCTCCGGTATGTCAGCGCTCCGGTACTCGAGGATTTCCTTGACTCCTACTTCGCACAGTCGGCAACCATCACGCTGCCGCTAGCGGGGAAGATCAATCTCTGGGCGTTCGACCACGACCCCTTCCCGCCCGGAGGCGGGGAAGAGGTCCTGGCCATCATGGAGGCGTCGGCGCGGGGCGCCGAGCAGTTGTTCGGAAGCCCGTTCCCCATGAACGATATCATCATGGTAGTGCAAGACGACAAGTATGAATGGGAGTACGGGGGAGAACACTATGGTGACTCCATACGAGTCAGGCGATACGGTTCCATCGCGGACGCGGACCACGTCTTCCACGAGATAGGCCACTACTATTGGACCCCGCGTCCCTCCGGCGGCTGGAGCAACGATTGGCTCGTCGAAGGGATCGCTGAGCTGGTGCAGGACTATGTCAGAATCGGGCTGGTCGAACGGCGCCTCGCGCTGAACAACCCACGGTCGTATCCTCCCTTCGGGCTGCGCGGAGACGAGACGCTGGAGCGCCAACTGAGGGAAGCGGCTGAGGCCGTCTACGCTCCCGAACACGGCTGCGCGGCGCGGGGGGTGGAGAACGTCCACGCGTTGAGCACTCTCGACAAGGAGTCATGGGGAGGCTGTGAGTACGCCTTGGGGCGGTATCTGCTCCTGAGCCTGTTCGATCTGCTGGGGGAGACGGCGCTCTCCCCGGCCCTGCGCGAGCTCCACCTGTGGGACTCTGACGCGATAACCGAGGAGCAGGTGTACAGGGTGTTTCTCGAGCACACTCCGCCCGGCCTTGAGGATGAGTTCCATAGCCTGTACCGGCGCATCCACGGCGGTCCCTTCATCGACAGCTGAGGAGGGCCGCCGAGGTCCGCATGGGCCCTAGGCAGCAGGTAGCAGCCGGGAGAGGTGCAGGAGATGAACGAATGGACCGGTTACACCAGCCCGATACTCTGGGCCGCCAGCACCGCCGCGAGCCGGGTCGGCGCGTGGTCGCGGCTCCTGCTCCTGACGGCCGCGCTCGGCGCTGCGTGCTCCAGCCCCACGCCTACGCCAGCCCCTGAGCCCACGCCTACGTTGGTCCCCATTCCCACGCCTACACCAACGGCTACGTCCACACCCGCGCCTACGGCCACGCCCACCTCAACCCCTGCGCCGACTCCAACGGCCACGCCGACTCCCACACCAACCCCTACGCCGACCGTCACGCCAACCCCCACCGCCACACCTACGCCCACGGCCACGCCTGCGCCAACCCCCACATGGACGCCCCGGCCCACGCCGACGCTGACCCCAGAGAGGATGGCCTATGAAGCTCTGCGCCAGATCACTCCCAGCCCCCCTCCATGGCGACTCAGGGCACTATGGCTCCGCAACGCCGACGTCGGGGTCGCGGCTGCCCGGATGCCGCTGTTCCAGGAGGAGCTGTACACCGACAGCACCCACCAGCGTTCAGGCATGGTCGCACTGGCGCTCATCGGCGACGTGGACACGGAACTGGCGGTGGCCATGACCGGGTTCGGATGGTTCGCCGACGGCATCGCCGAACCTCTTCCGTCCGAATATGGAACCACATATGGAAGCCACCTTGAGGAGCTTGCGGTTCGACACCTGCGGGAGTTGGCCGAGGCGAACCTTGACGTAGCGCGAGCGGTCTGGAAGCTCGGTTGGCTCGCCGACGACCGTCTCAGCCAGAGGAGTTTCTATGCTCTCAAGTACTTCGTCGACTTCGCGAGAGGAGACCCCGAACTGGGAGTGCAGGTGGCGGAGACGAGTTGGGTCGTGGACGGCATCAGGGAATTTGAACTTGACGTCCTAGGGAGGCTCTTGAATCCGCTGTCCACTCACGACGAAGCGGACGAAGCGTTCGCGCGCCAAATGCTTGGATACACGCTGGAGGAGCCGGACCGTGCTCTCGGCTTCTATGTCGCGCGCCACCTGCAGATCACGTATCCAAAGAAGTTCGAGGGCATCACGAGCCAGCCCTGGTTCCGCGACGGGCTGGACCGCGAAGAGCGCGTTCTGGTCACCATTCTGAGCAACGTCAGTCCCGACGAACCGTTGTTCGAGGACTTGATGAGAGAGCGCTTCATCCGGTCCAGGACAGTCAGGCTGCCCCAAGCCGGCGAGGTCACCCTCTGGATGGTCGATCACGAGCCTTTCCCCGCCTATGCCGGCGCGGACGACCCGCTGACGTGGATGGAGAACGCGGTGCGCGCCTCCGAGCGGATCATGGGCGTCCCTTTCCCCACGACCGACGCCATCATGTGGAACTACGAGCCGGAGCGCCAGATCGCCGGGGGTGGAGCCGCATTCCACCAAGACACCTACATATTGGTCAGGCGCGACCAGCTGCGGGAACGAACCGTCGCCCACGAAACAGCCCACTACTACTTCGACTTCATCGGACAACGGATCTGGCTGAATGAGGGAGGAGCTGAGTTCATAACCAGGTACACCCTCGCAACCCGCCCAGGAGGTTCGATGGAGTCCACGATGGCTGGGTTGGAGAGAGACGTGCAGGCATACTGCTACGAGGCAGGGTTCGAGGACCTCCACGCGGCACGATACGCACTCCACGATGACACCCCTCTGTTTGACGCCGCGAATCTGTGCCGATACTACCTGGGGGCGTACCTGTTCATGAGCCTGCTGGACCTGTGGGGAGAGGCGGCGCTCACGTCAGCGCTGAGCGAGCTCTATCTGACGCACGAGAGCAACCAGGGGCTGACAGAGGAACCCGTCTACCAGTTGCTCGTCAGGCACACCCCGCCTGGCTTGGAAGAGGCGACCCGCGACCTCTTCCGGCGCATCCACGGCGGTCCCTTCATCGATGGCTGAGACTGAGCGCCCAACTCGCATGGGGTATCGCGTCGTCCCGCGTGGGCTGGCTCCTGGATAGGGAGCAGGCCGAAGGGGCGAGGTCCCTGCCTGCGCAGGAACGACGGGACCTCTAGCGGAGGGTTATCTCCGGTCTGCCGCGCTTCATTGCGACCCTGGAGACGACGGAGCGGAGGAGGTCGCGGCGCTCGGTGTCCGGGAGGTTGTCCCATTCGTTGAGGAGTTTCGCGACGTTCGCTTCCCGCCGTGCGCGCGCGGCCGCGCAGTCGCCCGCCTGCTCCACCTGTTCCCCGAGCTCTTTCTTGTACACGCGCAGTTGTTCCAGGCCGCCGCGGAGCGTCGACAGGGACATCGCGCCGCTCGCGGCGCGCTGCACGCCCTCCATGAACTGCCGGTCCAGGGACTGGATCGCGGCCTCGGAGCGGGCCTTGTCGCCCACCAGCCACGAGACGTCGCCGGGGTCCTCGCCGCGCTCGCCGGCAGCGAGCCGCTCGCGCACGATGCGCGCGACCTCTGTTTCCAGGTCGTCGGCCCGCATGGTGCAGTAGCTGCACTGGTTGCGGTTGATGCGGGACTGGCACTGGTAGTAGCGGTACTCGGCGCGTGCGCGCACGCCGTCGCGGCGGCTCCACGTCTGGCGGCGCACGATGCCCAGCATCCGCTTGCCGCAGTGGTTGCAGCAGAGGACGCCCGCAAGCAGGAAGACCGGGGCGGGGCGCGACGTCCGCTGGGACGGGCTGCGCTCCTGGAGCCGGTCCTGCGCCTGCCGGAAGTCCGACGACGAGACGATGGGCTCGTAGCTTCCGGGTATGCGCATGCCGAAGCGGTGGTAGGTGCCGATGTAGGCGGGGTTGCGGAGCACGTCGCGCACCGTCACGAGGCTCCAACGGCGTCCGCTCCTGGTGCGGACGTTCCGGGCGTTCAGGGCGGCGGCCACCGAGCGGACGCTTCCTCCGGGCTGCAGGTAGAGCCGGAATATCTGCTCGACGACCGGCGACTCCTTCAGTGAGACGTGGAAGGCTCCGTCCGCGGTGATGTAGTAGCCGTAGGGCGGCTTGCCGAGCCCGAGGCCCTTGGCGGCCTTCGCCATCATCCCCGCCCTGATGCGCTCGCTCCGCTGCGCCGACCTGCGGGAGCTGCTCAGCGCATTCTGCAGCGGGTCCGGCAGGTCGAGGTCGTCGCAGACCACCTGCGAGGAGAGCGCATCCATCTCCAGCACGCGCTCCACCTGCTCTTCCAGCGTCGCGCCGAGGTGAGCGGCGTTCGGGGTGACGACGAGGTAGCCCTGGCGGCTCTCCCGGATAAAGTCGGTCATCTTCCGCCAGCCTTCGCGGCCGTCCTCGCCCTTACGGTCGGCGAACGTTCCGTGCGGGATGTGCAGCCTCGTCTCGCAGTACGTCTCGAACGCCTGTGACAGGCGCCTGGCGGACGAGCTTCCCTTGCGGGCCTTCGGGTCCACGGTGAAATAGCCTAACGCTCGCATCGTTCTACTCCGGAAGCAGGATGCGCCCGCAGTTCGGGCATCGGACGGGGGCCGGGGAGGTGCGCACCTCCTGCGCCGTGCGCATCGGAACGCCGACGCGGCACGCGTTGCATGCGTTGTTGTGCATCCGGGCGACCGGGTGCGGGTGATTCCTGCGCACCTGCTCGTAGAGCGCGACCTCCGGCGGTGGGATGCGGGAGACCGCGTCTGCCCGCCGGCGTTCGAGGTCGGCGACCTCGGCCCGCAGGCGCTGCTGCTCTTCGGTAAGCGACTGCTGCTCGGCCTGCCACGACGCCTTCAGCTCCTCCAACTCCTTCGCGGAGGCGTCGCGGTTCCCTCGCGCAGTGTCCAACTCCACCATCACCTCGAGCAGCGCGTCCTCCTGCTGGCCGCGCTGGCGCTTGAGCATGTTGACGTCGGCCTGGAGGTCCTGGAGCTCGCGGGGGTTCACGACCACGCCGCTGTAGAGCCGGGACTCGGCGGCGTCCACACGCTCCGTGAAGCCGGCGATGACCGAGTCGAACTCCTGCTGGCGCCCCAGGGCGGAGTCAACCCCGGCCTGCTCCGACGCGAGGCGACCGGCCAGCGCCCGCAACGCCGAATCGTCGCCGAGCAGCGGCGC
Source organism: Dehalococcoidia bacterium (assembly GCA_034423175.1). Taxonomy (GTDB): domain Bacteria; phylum Chloroflexota; class Dehalococcoidia; order Lucifugimonadales; family Australimonadaceae; genus Bin16. The sequence continues at coordinate 26,149 of DAOUJA010000076.1, read as the reverse complement.
GATCTCGCCCAATCTCGTATGCCGGACGGCAAGCTCGCCGTCGACGGATTGCAGTGCGAGCAGTTCACGGGTCGCGGGCATGGAGGAATTCTAGGAAGCGCCAACCTGCCTGTACATGAAAAAAGGATGCGGGTTAGGGGCTGATGCGCTCGGCGCAGCACGGGTCTCTCACCCACCCGCCCGTACGCTTGTGGGGGACACCCCCACGCCGCGGGCTAAAGCCCGTGGCAGCGGGGCGAAGCCCCTCTGCACTCCCTCGGGGAGATACCCGGGAACTCCCCGAAGGTTATCGGGAGCGCTCCCTGTAAGGATGCTTCTCGCACTGCGGATAGGCGCCAAAGCGAGTCGCTCGAAAGCACGCATCGCAGGTCGGGTCGGGCGCGTTGCGCATGGACTCCGTCCAGCCGTCGGATGAGGTTTCGTACTCCTTGTAGCACTCCGAGCAGACGAGGAGCCGTGCGTCACGATCGGCTCTTCCGCCCATCAGGCTGGCCACGCGGTACAGCTGCTCAGCCTGCTTCCGGCATTCGTCGCAAGTAGCCTGCATGCCATCCCCTTTCAGCGCGGCCTTCTTCGTCCCGCCGGACCCTGTTGCTCGTCCGTCGTACCTAACCCGCTTGCCATGCGATTCCCAGCGATCTGCCGAGCGTCTCCGCCACGACGTACGCGACTTCCTTCAGGTCCGGGGCCCTTCCCAGGAGCGCGTGCAGCGAGGTCACCGGCCTGTCGCCGATGCCGCACGGGACGATGGGGGCGTACGCCCGGAGGTCGGTCGCGACGTTCAGGGCAAAGCCGTGCATCGTGACGCCGCGCGAGACCCTCACGCCGATGGCCGCGATCTTGCCCGACACCGTCCACACGCCGGTCAGCCCCTCCTCACGGTGCGCGGCGACGCCGTACCCGGCCAGCGCCGCGATGAGGGCGGTCTCGACCGCCTCCACGTAGCGCTTCGGCCCGAGGCCGAGGTCGGTCAGCGAGACGATGGGGTAGCCCACGAGCTGCCCGGGGCCGTGGTAGGTGGTCTGCCCACCCCTGTCGGTCTCGACGAGGGGAGCGTCGAGCCGGGCGAGGACGTGCTCCGGCACGGAGCGGCGTCCCGCGGTGTAGACCGGCGCATGGGCCAGGAGCAGCAGGGTGTCCTCGCGCTCCCCGGCGGCACGCTCCGCGAGCAGCTCCCGCTGGAGGTCGGATGCCCAGGCGTAGTCGATGCCCTCGCCGAGCCAGTGGACGGCACCAGGGCGTACTTTCGTTTCCGGGTCCACTGCCATCCCGAACCCCTGCCTCATCACATCCGGCGCGGACGGACCACTTGGACTTAAGAAGAGACGCCCCCAGTTGGGGGCGTCGGCCCAGTGATCCTATCACTGGGGGAGTGAACCCATTTGACACCTACGCGCCTTGCATGTCAACGGCCCCCGGGTTGGCAGTGAACTCAGCCCAAGCCTCAGTGGTGGAACAACCTGACGCCGGAGATGGCCATGGCGATGCCGTACTCGGCGCAGGCCGCGGCGACGTCGTCGTCGCGGACGGAGCCGCCGGGCTGCACGACGTACTTCACGCCGCTCATGGCAGCACGGTCGATGTTGTCGCGGAACGGGATGAACGCATCGGAGGCCATCGAGACGCCGGTGAGTTGGTCGAGCCACTCGCGGCGCTCCGCGGGCGTAAGGCGTCGGGGGGCCTCGGCGAAGGCGGCGCGCCAGACCTCGTCCTCGGCAGGCGCGAGGTCGTCGCGGAGGAAGCCGTCGACGGCGTTGTCGCGTTCCGGGCGCCCGAGGCCCTCGCGGAACCGCAGTCCCAGGGTTGCGGGGTGTTGTCGGAGCCACCAGGTGTCAGCCTTGTTCCCGGCCAGCCGCGTGCAGTGGATGCGCGACTGCTGCCCTGCCCCGTTGCCGATAACCTGCCCGTCCAGCGCGAGGCACATGGAGTTCGACTGCGTGAACTTGAGCGTGACGAGCGCCACGGTGAGGTCGCGCTTCGCGGACTCCGGCAGGCCGTCGTCCGCACCGGTGACGTTTGCGAGCTGCGCGGCCCAGTCGGATGCGCCGTTGCGTCCCTGCCGCATCCGCACGCCGAACACGGTGCGGGTCTCCTCGTCCGGTGGCTCGTAGGCGGGGTCGGCCTCCAGCATGCAGTAGCGTCCGCCCTGCTTGGCGGCGAGCAGCTCCGCGGCCTCCGGCGTGAACCCCGGCGCGATGATGCCGTCCGACACCTCGCGGCGAATCAGGCGTGCAGTCGGCTCGTCGACGACGTCCGACAGCGCGATCCAGTCGCCGAATGACGAGACGCGGTCGGCGCCGCGCGCTCGGGCGTAGGCCGACGCGAGCGGGGACGCCCCGTCCCTGGCGGACGGGGCGTCGACGAAGTACGCCTGCGCGAGGGTGTCGCTCAGCGGAACGCCGACCGCCGCTCCGGCGGGGCTCACGTGCTTGAACGACGCGGCGGCGGGCATGCCGGTTGCGGCGCGGAGCTCGCGCACGAGCTGCCAGGAGTTGAGGGCGTCCAGCAGGTTGATGAAGCCGGGCGAGCCGTTGCGGACCTCGAACGGGAGCGAGCCCTGCTCGACGAACGCCCTCGCCGGGACCTGGTGCGGGTTCATCCCGTAGCGCAGCGTGATCTCGGACTCGGTCATGCTCACTTACTCCTCGTCAAGTTCTCAGAGGCCCACACCCCGGCCCTCGCCCTTGTAGGACCATTGCGCAGCCCTGTCCGCGGAGACCACGCCGCTCCCCGGTCCACCCTACCCGAGAGGTTTCTCGACTCCGCTCGAAGTGACAACCCTTCACGCCAGCCCGATGCTCTCGTCGATGACTTCGAGACGGGCCTTGACGGCGGCGAGGAAGGCCGCGGCGTCGGCGCCATCGCAGACGCGGTGGTCGAAGGTGAGGCAGAGGTTCATCATGGAGCGCACGGCGATGGCGTCGCCCTCGACGACCACGGGTCGCTTCACGATGGCCTCGGTCGTGAGGATCGCGGCCTGCGGATGGTTGATGATGGGCACCGAGACGACGGAGCCGAGCGCCCCGGTGTTGTTGATGGTGAACGTCCCACCCTGCACGTCGTCGATGGCGAGCCTTCCCGCCCTCGCGGCGTCGGTGAGGCGCCGCAGTTCGACGGCGATGGCCGCGATGCTGAGCGCGTCGGCGTCGTGCAGCACGGGCACCATGAGGCCGGCGTCGGTTGCGACGGCGACCGCGAGGTTGACGCGGTTGTTGAGCGTGATGTGGCCGTCGTCCCAACGCGCGTTGAGGCGCGGGTGCTGACGCAGGGCGGCGGCCACCGCGCTCGCGGCGAAGGGGAGGTAGGTGAGCGGCACGCCGTGCTGTTGCTCGAAGGCGGCCTTGAGCGCGGCCCGCGCCCGGACGAGGCGTGTCACGTCCGTCTCGACCATCGACCACGCGGCGGGTATCTCGCGGGCGGAGCGGGCCATGTGCTCCGCGATGATGCGGCGCACCGGGGTGAGGGGGAGGACGGAGGTCTCTTCCGGCGCAGCGTCCTCGTCAGCGGGGGGTCCCTGGATTCCAGCCTCCGCTGGAATGACGGGGGCTGCGTCCGCTGATCCTTCCGGCGCAACGTCCTCGGCGGTGGGGGGTCCCTGGATTCCAGCCTCCGCTGGAATGACGGGGGCTGCGTCCGCTGGTCCTTCCGGCGCAGCGTCCTCGTCAGTGGGGGGTCCCTGGATTCCAGCCTCCGCTGGAATGACGGGGGCTGCGTCCGCTGGAATGACGGGGACTGCGTCCGCTGGAATGACGGGGGCTGGCTCCTCCGCTTCCGCCTCCTGCTCCGCCGGTGCGTTCATCCGGTTCACGGCTTCCAGCAGGTCCTTGCTGGTGATGCGGCCACCGGTCCCGGTGCCCTGCACCGTCGAGAGGTCGATGCCATACTGCGCCGACAGCCTCGCCACGAGCGGGGAGATCACGTGGCGGCGGTCCGGTGCGGCGACGCTCGGCGCGGCGACCGCGTGCTCATGCCCGGCGAGCGCCTCGTCCTGCAATGCGTCGGGGCGGCCCTCGCCCCGCTCGCCGGAGCCGGTCGGGCCGACGCTGCGGACGCTGTCCATGAACTCGAACTCATGGGCGGCTTCCTCGGGATGCGCATCGCCCGGTGTCGCGGCGGGCATCGCCCATGCGCCGCCGACCCGTCCGGGGTCGGGTTCACTTGAGTCCCCTGGTCCTGATGATGCCGCTGCCGACGGGCCATCCCCCTCTGCACCACTCCCCACCACGTGCGCTGCCCGCGCACCCTGGGTTCCCGCCTGTGCGGGAATGACGGAGTCGTCGTCGACGTCCATCTCGCAGATGGGTTGGCCCATCGGCACGGTCTCGCCCTCTTCGGCCAGCGCACGGACGAACACGCCCGTGTACGGCGAGGGCGCTTCCATGCTGACCTTGTCGGTGATGACTTCGACGAGCGGGTCGTACTTCTCGACGCGCTGTCCCGGTTCCACCAGCCATTTGCCGATGACGCCTTCCGTCACCGATTCGCCCACCTGCGGCAGTTCGATGGTCGTGATCATGCTCAGTACGCCACCAGCTCTCTGAGTTTCGCCCCTATCTTCTCCGCCGTGGGCATGTAGGCCGCCTCCAGGGTTGGAGCGAACGGCATCGCGGGTATCTCCGGGCCCGCGCAGCGCATGACCGGAGCGTCCAGGTACTCGAACGCGTGCTCGGCTATCAGCGCGCTCACCTCGGAGCCCACGGAGACGGCGGCGTTGTCCTCGTGCACCACCAGCGCCTTACCCGTCTTGCGGACCGACGCCAGCACCGTTTCGGCATCGAGCGGGCGGAGCGTGCGGAGGTCGACGACTTCGACGCTGACGCCCTCTCCCTGGAGATCGGCAGCCGCCTGCAGCGAATAGTGAAGCGTGAGGCCGTAGGTGATGATGGACGCGTCCGTGCCTTCGCGCTTCACCTCCGCCGAGCCGATGGGCACGACGTAGTCCTCGTCCGGCGTCTGGCCGCGCACCGAACGGTACGTCCGCTTATGCTCCAGCACGATGACGGGGTCCTCGTCGCGGATGGCGGCCTTCAGGAGGCCCTTGGCGTCGTAGGGGGTTGCCGGGGCAACGACCTTCAGCCCCGGCGTGTGCGCGAAGTACGCCTCGACGCTCTGGGAGTGGTAGAGGCCGCCGCGCACGTGCCCGCCGTACGGGGAGCGCAACACCATCGGCACGTGCAGCTTGCCGTTGGAGCCGTAGCGTATGCGCGCGGCCTCGCCGATCATCTGGTTCACGGTGGGCCAGATGAAGTCGGCGAACTGCACCTCGGCGATGGGGCGCAGGCCGGAGAGCGCGGCGCCGACCGCGATGCCGGCTATCGAGGCCTCGGCCAGGGGCGTGTCGATGACGCGCGCCTCGCCGAACTCGTCGATGAAGTCCTTCGTGGCGAGGAAGACGCCTCCGCGGCGTCCGACGTCCTCGCCCATGACGAACACGGAAGCGTCGCGCTGCATCTCCTCGCGCATCGCGTCGCGTACGGCCTCTATGACGGTGACGACTGCCATCGTTACTCTGTCACGCTAGTCCTTCACCCACAAACCTTGCGTGGCCCTGCCCATCGCCCGTGCCCCGCCGTGTGCGCTACCCGCGCACTCTGGATTCCCGCCTGTGCGGGAATGACGGGTACTGGCGGTGAAGACTGCCATCGTTACGTCTCGCTCGTGACGTGGCGGAACACGTCCTCGTCGCCGGGGAACGGGGCGGCCTCGGCGGTCTCAGTGGCCAGATTGACCTCGTCCCGAGCGCGCTTCTTCATCGCGGCGTCGCGCTCCTCCGAGAGCATCCCCGTGCCGGAGAGGAGCGCGTGGAGCTTCTCCAGCGGGTCGCGCTTGCGGGCCTCCTCTATCTCCTCGCGGTCGCGGTACACGGTGTCGTCGTCGTCGCTCGTATGGGGCAGGTAGCGCTCCACGTCGAACTCGACGACGCTCGGCCCGCCGCCCATCGCCGCGAGGCGCACGGCGTCGGACGCCGCGAGGTACGAAGCGCGCACGTCGGTGCCGTCGACCGTGACGCCCGGCATCGCGTAGCCGCCGGCACGCAGGGCGAAGCGCTCGATGGCCATCTGGCGCGAGAGCGGCACGGAGATGGCGTACTTATTGTTCTCCACGAAGAAGACGATGGGCAGCCTGTGGATGGAGGCGTAGTTCATGGCCTCGTGCACCTCGCCCTGGCTCGTGGTGCCGTCGCCGAAGAAGCAGGCGACGACGGTGTCCTCGCCGCGCATCTTCACCCCCAGTGCCCAGCCGACAGCCTGGGGCACGTGGGTGCCGATGACATTGGAGTGATTGATGAACCTGAGCTCCGGGGCAGCGCCGTGCTGGGGGAACTGGCGCGCGCCGGAGAGCGGTTCGCCGTCGCGCGCGAGGAAGCCGCGCAGCGACTCGTCCGCGGTGAGACCGAGAGCTGTCGTTACTGCAAGGTCGCGGTAGTAGGTGAAGCAGAAGAAGTCCGGCGCGTTCTTGCGGAGTGCCCAGACAGAGGCGAGCTGGGCGGCCTCGTGGCCCTGGCTGGAGGCGACGATGGCGGCCTTGCCCTGCCGGTTCATCGCCCATACACGCTCGTCCAGCGTTCGCACGAGCAGCATGGTGGCGTAGATGTCCAGCAGGTCCTCTGTGGTCAGCGCATCTGCCGTCGCATCCGGGAGGTCGGTCTGCAGTTCCGCGTCTGCCATCGCGATACGATTATCCCACACGCGCTGCCACACGCCACGCGTGACGCGGGGCGTTTTCGGGGGAATCGGGGTCATGTTCAGTGTCATAGGGGCCTCGCAGGCAAGTGTTACGTGCTACACTGATGCCGGGCAGAATGCAGTACACTACGGGGAGGAGAGAGCAGTCCATGACCGGCGCGGAGTACAAGGAGTTGCGCAACCTCATAGGCGGGCTTGACTCTCGTGTCTCCCACGTCGAAGGGATGCTGAAGATCCTTATCGGGGTCGTGCTGGTTGCTGCGTTACCTGTCATTCCGGCAGCCATTAAGTACATCCTGACCTGAGGCAGGGGGGGCAGGAGGGTCAGGGTGCAGCAGCCGAGGGACGTGCTCGTCCGTTTCCACGAGATCGGGCTGAAGGGGAAGAACCAGCCGATGTTCGTGCGGCGCCTCGTCGAGAACCTCGAACGGGCGACCGCGGGACTCGGGGTCGAGCGCGTGTGGGCGACGCGGATGCTGGTTCGGATGCGCCTCGCGCCGGAGGCCGACTGGGAGGCGGTGCGCACACGAACGGCGACCGTGTTCGGGGCGGTGAAGTTCAGCATCGCCGCCCGAACCGAACCTTCCTATGAGGCGGTGTCCGCCCTGCTGAACGAGACCGCACAGGCGCGTTCGTTCAGCACGTTCCGCATCTCGGCGAACCGCACGGACAAGACGTTCGCCCTCACCTCCCACGACCTCAACGTGCGCCTCGGCGACGAGATACGGGAGGCGTCCGGCGCCCGCGTTGACCTCGGGCACCCGGAGGCGGACTTCCGGGTCGAGCTGGGGCGCGACGACGCGTTCGTGTACGCGGACGACTACCGCGGGGCGGGCGGGTTGCCCGTCGGCACGGGCGGCAAGGTTGCGGTGATGATGTCGGGCGGCATCGACTCGCCGGTCGCCGCGTGGCGCATGATGCGGCGCGGGTGCAAGGCGGCGCTCGTGCACTTCCATTCGTTCCCGCTCGTGGAGGGCCGTTCGCGGGACAAGGCGAAGGAGCTTGCGGAGTCGCTGAACGGGTGGCAGTACGACACGCGGCTGCACCTCGTGCCGTTCGCCGACGTGCAGCGCCGCGTGATCCTGGAGGTTGCGGGGCCGCTGCGAGTCATCGCGTACCGGCGGTTCATGGTGCGCATCGCGGAGGCGATCGCCGTGCGGGAGGGCGCGCAGGCGCTCGTCACGGGCGAGAGCCTGGGGCAGGTCGGCTCGCAGACGTTGCGGAACATCGCGACGGTCGACGAGGCGGCGTCCATGCCGATACTGCGGCCGCTCGTGGGTCTCGACAAGAACGAGATCATCGACCAGGCGATCGCCATCGGGACGTACGAGACATCCATCCAGCCGGACGAGGACTGCTGCACGCTGTTCGTTCCCCGCTCGCCGGCGACGGCCGTCAGGGTGGAGGAGATCGCCGAGCACGAGGAGCGGCTCGACGTGGCGGCACTGGTGGCGGAGGCGGTGGAGGCGTCGGAGGTGTTCGAGTATCACGCGCCGGTGGCGTAAGGGGCCCCCACCCCGCCCCACGTGAGCTGCCCGCGCACCCTGGTTTCCCGCTGGTGCGGGAATGACGAATGGGGTCGACAGGCTCACCGTGGGCGGGCTATGCCCCGCGCCCCTGCCGGGTCACCCCATCCCGGCCTTCCCCCATCAAGGGGGAAGGGATGAGTGCTGCGTTTGACGCGCCTTGCGGCCGGTGATAACAAGCGGGGAAGTCTCAATAACCACGGAGGAACCCCCATGTCACGTGAGATCGACGAAGTCAAACGGGAAGTCGCCATCGCCAACCGGGTCCTGGCGGAGATGGGCCTCGCCACGCACATCCTCGCCTCGCTCGGACACGTGAGCATGCGCGTGCCCAACCAGCCGGACCTCTTCGTTGTGAAGGGGCGCGGGTACGAGACCGACGCGCTGCACGTCGTGCGCCCGGAGGAGATGATCGTCGTCGACATGGACGGCAACTTCATCGATGGCCCGAAGGGGACCTCGCAGTGCTACGAGGTGAAGATGCACTCGTGCATCTACCGCGAGCGCCCGGAGGTGCTCTCCGTCGTGCACACGCACCCCCGGTTCACCAATGTGCTGGGCCTGAACGACGTGAAGCTCAAACCGCTGTCCAACGAGGGGCACCAGCTCGTGCGGAACGATATTCCCGTGTTCCCTCACTCCAAGCTCATCATCACGGAAGAGGACGGCATGCAGGTGGTCGAGGCGATCGGCAACAGCCCCGCGCTTCTGCTGCGAGGACACGGGGCGGTGACGACGGGGCGCAACATGGAGCAGTCCGTGATGAACATGCTGCACCTGGAGGAGCAGTCGCGCCTGAACTGGGTCGCGCTCGCAGCGTTCGGGCCGGACTACAAGGGCATCCCGGACGAGAGCATGGACGAGTTCGCCGCGGGTCAGGCCGCCATGCGCGAGGCGCCGCACCTCGCTCGCCCGCTGGCCAACATGCCTCCCGTGCTCGTCGGCGGCGTGTGGAAGTACTACACGGACCTGGTGAGCGGGGACCTGTAGGGGGGGCATCGCTGACGCCATCGAGTGGGCGCGGCGAGGCTGATCGCGGCTATACTTGCGCTCCATGAGCGACCTCTGCATAGCTGCTCCGTCCAGCCGGTTGAGTTGTCGGACGCTCCCCGAGAGACTCCTCGACTCCGCCTGTGGCTCCGCTCGGAATGACAACCATCCACGCCCCACCGCCCCACCGCGATGGCTGTCGGTCACCCTGAATTCCCGCCTTCGCGGGAATGACGGAAGGAGCGGGAATGACGGGAGGGGCGGGCATGACGGGGCTGCTTCCCCGTTTGCAGGGGGCGAGGTTCCTGCCTCCGCAGGAACGACGAGGGCTATTCCATGAGTGACAAGGTACTCGTCGAGGTGGCCGGGGGCGTCGGGACGATCACGTTGAACCGGCCCGGGCAGCACAACGCCATCGATTTCGAGATGTGGGGGCTGCTCCGCGACGATGCGCTACGGCTCGGCGCGGATGACGGCGTGCGCGTGGTCGTGCTCAGGGGCGCAGGGGAGAAGGCGTTCTCGGCGGGCGCGGACATCAAGGACTTTCCCGCACACCGCAGTACCAGCGAGCTGGCGCGCGCGTATGCGGACGCCTTCGAAGGCGCGCTCGACGCCGTCGAGCAGATGCCGAAGCCGGTCATCTGCATGATCCGCGGGATCTGCGTCGGCGGGGGCTGCGAGCTCTCGATGGCCGCCGACCTCCGCATCGCCTCGACCGGGAGCACGTTCGGGGTGCCCGTCGCGAAGATCGGCGTGCTCGTCGGCTACAACGAGATGCGGCGATTGCTGCACCTCGTGGGGCCGGGCCACGCCGCGAACCTCCTGCTGACCGCGCGGCGCATCGACGAGCAGGAGGCGCTTCGCATCGGGCTGCTGACCGAGGTCGTGCCCGCCGAGCAGTTGGAAGAGCACACGTACGCCCTGGCGCGGGAGATGGCGACCTACGCCCCGCTGACGCAGTCCGGCCACAAGCGCATCGTCCGGACCGTGCTCGCGAACCCCGGCCTCGACGGCCTCACGGAGGAGGAGCGCCGGCTGCCGCTCTCCATCTTCGACACGGAGGACGGACAGGAGGGGTACAGGGCTTTCATGGAGAAGCGCCCCCCGCAGTTCCGGGGGAAGTAGGCCATGGGCAACGCCACTCCCCGCCCTCACAGTACCCTCACCCCCGCATCGAGTGCGGGGCAGGCTCCAATGGCGCTGGAGGGAGTGACTGTCCTCGACTGCACGCAGGTGATGGCAGGGCCGTTCTGCACGATGCTGCTCGCCGACATGGGGGCGGACGTCATCAAGGTGGAGAAGCCCGGCGGCGACGACTCCCGGCGCATGGGGCCGCCGTTCATCAACGGCGAGTCCGCGGCGTTCATGGGCATCAACCGCAACAAGCGGAGCATCGTCCTCGACCTGCGGAACGAGGCCGACCGCAGCGTGCTCCGGCGCATCGCGGCGCAGGCGGACGTCGTCGCGGAGAACTTCAGGCCCGGTACGATGGCGCGGCTCGGGCTCGGCCCGGACACGCTGCGGGCGGAGCACCCGGAGCTCATCTGGGTCTCCATCTCCGGCTTCGGGCAGACGGGGCCGTACGCCAGCCGCCCCGGCTACGACCTGCTGGCGCAGGGCATGTCCGGCATGATGAGCGTCACGGGCTATCCGGACTCGCCGCCGGTGAAAGTGAGCATCCCGCTCGCCGACCTGAGCGCCGGGCTGTTCGCCGCCAACGGCGTGCTCGCCGCCTACATCCACCGCCTCAAGACGGGCGAGGGTCAGGTCATCGACACCTCGCTGCTCGAAGCGGCAGTCGCCCTCACCGTCTGGGAGGCGGCCGAGTACTGGGGCTCCGGCGTCGTGCCCGGCCCGAAGGGGTCGGCGCACCGGCTCGTCGCGCCGTACCAGGCGATGCAGAGCGCCGACGGTTACTTCAACATCGGCGTGGCGAACCAGGCGAACTACGAGCGCCTGTGCGCCGCGCTCGAACGGCCGGAGCTGCTGACCGACGCCCGCTTCGCCGCGAACCCGGACCGCGTCCGCAACTACGAGGCGCTGGCCGAGGAGATACAGCGCACGACGCGCACGCGCACCTCGGCCGAGTGGCTGGCGGTGTTCGAGGCGGCAGGCGTTCCGGCGGGGCCGATCTACGGCATGGACGAGGTGTTCGCGAACGAGCACGTCGTCGCGCGCGGGATGACGGTCCCGCTGGAGCACCCGGTCGCCGGGGTCATCAACAACCTCGGCATCCCGGTCAAGATGTCGGCGACGCCCGGGCAGGTGCGGATGCCGGCCCCGACGCTCGGACAGCACACGGAGAGCGTCCTGCGGCAGTTCGGGGTGCCGGAGGATGAGGCGGGGGTGGTGCTGGGGCGGGGGTAGTGCGCTGGGGCGGAGGCAATGGCCTCCGTTTATTCCAGCGCAGGTGGACGCGATGCAGGCGCCAGCGCGGAGGTTTCCTCCATGACGTCGAGAATCGCGCTTGCGCAGTAAACGCGATTGCGCCGCCGTTCCCCGACGCGGACGAGTACGCCCAGCGTCTCCAGCCGGTCGATGGCGCGCTGGGCCGTTGAGAACGCTGCGCCCAGCCTGCCGGCTGCGCCGCCCACCGTCCAGAAGGGATTCTCGATGAACAGGTCCAGCGCCCTCTCCGGAAGCCTGGACCGCTCGCCGATCAGTTCACCCCGCCATCGTTCAAGCAAGGCATCCAGTCGCCGGATCCGGTCTACGGCATCTTCGGACTGAAGCTGCACACCCTTGAGGAAGTAGGCCAGCCATTCTTCCCACTCTCCTCTCGCCGTCACGCCGAGCAGCCGTGCGTAGTACTCCTCTCGCGTGGCCTCGAAGTAGGCGCTCAAGTACAACAGTGGAGAGGGAATGACGCCCCGATCGACCAACAGCAACGTGATGAGGAGGCGGCCGACTCGGCCATTTCCATCAAGGAACGGATGGACGGCCTCGAACTGAGCGTGAGCCAGCGCCGCGTGCACCAGCGGAGGCAGCGTGTCGTCGTGCAGAAACAGCTCCCACGCCCCCAGGCATGACATCAGTTCGGAGGGAGGCGGGGGAACGTAAGTGGCTTCGTTCAGTGTGCACCCCGGAGCCCCGATCCAGTTCTGGCTGCGGCGAAACTCACCGGGTGTAGCGGCATCCCCGCCGACACCGCGCATGAGGCACTCGTGCATCTCGCGGACCAGGCGAAGGGACACCGGCAGTGTTTCGAGGCGTTCCAACGCGTATTCCAGGGCGAACACGTAGTTGCCCACCTCGCGCAGGTCGGCGGGGCTTCGCTCAACGGCTGCTCCGGCCTCCGCGGCGAGCAGCTCCCCGAGAGTCGCTTGCGTGCCCTCGATGCGGCTGGACAGGACCGCCTCCTTACGAACGAAGGGACGGATAAGAAGATGAGGGTTGGGTAAGCGCCTTCCTTCGCCTGCGAGTCTGCCTATGGCCCGGTCGGCAGACGAGAGCGCCACCATGACGCCTTCGCTCCATGCCAACAGCGGCGGAAGCGGGGCAGGAACGTAGGCACGATAGCCTCCAGGGCAATCCACCAAGCGGCCGTGGGGCCGGCGCTCTCGTCTGAGTTCCACGTCAGCTCCTTATTAGCGGTGGTGAGAACAACTGGCGCGCTTATTATCGACTAAGTGCCTGTTCGATAACAAGGCCTCTGTGCGGCTACAGGCCCTCACGCTGCGAGGTCCCTGCCTCCGCAGGAACGACGGAGGGCGCCTGCCCTCCCCTGTGACGGGCTAGTCCTCTACGATGGCGAGGGCGCCGTCGCGGACGGTTACCTGGTGACCGGAGAACTCCATGGGCGCCTGGGCGGCGATGACGTAGCGGTCGCCGACGGACTCGACCTGCGCGGGACGCGGGCTCTCACGGGCCCACCGGGGGCTGTCCTCAGTGACGATGCCGCCACCGCCGCCGGGTATCCCCGGTCCGCTCTCACGCTCGCCGCCGCCGCCGCCGCCCGGCCCCATGCTGAGCACGCAGATGTTGAACTCGCGCTCCTCCTCCGCGACGAACTTCGCGAACGCGCGGATCGAGAGCTTGGAGACGCCGTAGACACAGGTGCCGATATTGGGCGCCGCGCCCTGGCGGACGCGGAGGGTCCCCTGCCCGAAGTGGATGATGTGCCCGGCGTTGAGCGACTCCATGTACGGGATGACGTGCTTGGTGCAGAGGAAGGTGCCGCCGAGGTTGGTGCGCATCACCCTGTCGAAGAACGCCTCATCCATGTCGCGGATGCGGGGCCAGCGGGGAGCGCCCTCGTGGAAGTGGGTGACGATAGCGGCGTCGTTGATGAGGACGTCTATGCGGCCGTAACGCCGGTAGACCTGGTCCATGAGCGAGCGGACCTCGTCCTCGACGCAGACGTTGGTGCGGACAGCGATCGCCTCGCCGCCGAGGGCGTGCACCTCGCCCATCACGGTGTCCATGGACGCGACGTCGGCGATGGCGAGCCGCGCGCCCTCCTTCGCGAACGTCTTCGCCACCCACCGGCCGATGCCCTTCGCGCCACCCGTGACGACGACTACCTTGCCTTCTACCGACATGTCGCGCCTCCTTGTCGTGCTGAGCGTTCGACGACGCGAGTGTACCGCACAGGAGGCAAACGGAAATCGATACACCGGATGGACAGGGTGGACAGGATGGGGGCATCAGGACGCCCCGCGGTGTCTGCAGTCACAGGGGAGTTGTGTCGTTGTGATAGGGTATTTTTCACATTCTTGGATGGAGTGAAATGCACGTGCGAACGAAGCAGACAAGAAAGCCAGCGGTGAACCAGACCGGACGGACGCTCCGGCGCGTAACGGACAGGCTGAACGTCTTGTTCATCCTGCCTGCCCTGCTCTCCTTATCCATCCTTGCGATCGCCTGCAGCGCCGACCCCACCGCAACGCCGACGCCCACGGCCACCCCGGTCCCGGCGCCGACGGCCACGCCAACGCCGGAACCCGCTCCGTCGGACGAGGACCTGACCCTCGCCTACGTGACGGAGGCCATAGAGTTCTATGGGCAGAACGGACTCGAGGCCACCGTCGAGTTTTACTCGTCCGAGGCGAGCATCGAGAACGGGAGGTCGTTGATCCTCATAGACGAGGCTGAAAGCGTATTGCTGGCGTATCGCCCCATACCCGCCCTGATGGGCCAATACATCGGCCCCGGTTCGCGGTTCAACGCCTTCGGTCAATTGATAGACCTTGCCAACGAAGAAGGCGGCTGGGATACGGCCCGGGGCATCAATCCGACCACCAAACAGGAAGAGCCCCGGCGGGTCCTCGCCGTTCTTCACGATGGACTGGTGTTCTCCTCCAGCCATTCGGCCCTGGTGGAAGATATAGCGGAATCCACGCAGGAGTACGTGGACAAGGCAATAGCCAGATACGACAGCGAGGGCCTCGATGCGGTCATCGCTCACTACAACAGCCAGGAGAGCCTGGACGGGCAGTTCTACCTGTTCCTCATCGGCGCGGACGACATCTACCTGGCCCATCCCATCTTCGCGCACCTCATCGGCACCGACATCAAGGACGTGGTCGGCTCCGACGGTCAAGAGCTGGGCAAGGAGATAGCGCAGGCCACCGACGAAGGCGTGTGGGTGGAGTACCTGTGGCCCCATCCGGTTTCCCGGAAGGAACAGCAGAAGGTGACCTGGGCGATCCGGCACGACGGGCTGATATTCGCGTCCGGCTATTACGCGGGCGAACCAGAGACAGGCGAGCCGGCCTGGCGGGACGCCGACCCCAGGGAATACACGGTGGAGTACGTGGACCGGGCCATCGAGCGTTACGAGCAGGACGGACTGGAGGCGATGCTCAACTACTACAACAGCGTCGCCAGCTTCGAGGGCGAGTGGTATCTCTTCGCCACCGACGACGCGGACATCTATCACGTCCACCCCCTCCTGCCACAGCTCATAGGGAGGGACATCAAGGACGTGGTGGGTTCGGACGGATACAGGCTGGGCGAGGAGCTGGCCAAGGCCACCGAGGAAGGAGTCTGGGTTGAGTACCTGTGGCCCCACCCGGTAACGCTCAAGGAGGTACCCAAGGTGGGCTACGCCGTGCGGCGGGACGGGATGCTGTTCGCCTCCGGCTACTACGTGCGCGCCGAAGACCCCGCGGCCACGACCAAGGCCTACGTGCAGCAGGCCATAGATCACTACGAGGCCAACGGGCTGGAGGCCACGGTCGACCACTACAGCAGCGAGGGCAGCTTCGACGGCCAGTGGAACCTGACCCTGGCCGATGAGAACGACATCCTGCTGACCTCTCCCCTCGCCCAGCACCTCGTAGGCACCGACCTGAAGGACGTCGGCGCGGGCAGGATCCGGAACGTAGGCGAAGAGATGACGGCGGCCACTGCAGACGGCAGCTGGATCAGCTTCGTTTTCCCCAACACGAGGTCATCAGAGACGCTGTACGCGCACACGTGGGCCGTACGCCACGACGGGCTGCTCTTCACGTCGCGCTACTACGACGACCAGCCGGGCGATCCCGACGGGTCATAGGGAGTCGGGCGGAGGGCAGCTGTCGCAGCCCTGTGCGAGCGGGCCCTGCGGGGCCCGCTCGCACAGGGCAGGCCGGGCCTACTTGTTCACGCGGCAGCTGACGACGTCCATGCCGTAGTACTTGCGATGATGCACCGACGAGGCGTAGTGGCGCAGGATGCGGACTGACAGTTGCTGCTCGTCCTCCAGCGCCTGGTCCTCGCCCAGATAGGCCATCCGGTTCTCGATGTTCCCCTGGATGACGTCGTCCGACGCGACGACGATCTCCAATTCGGCGGCGGCGCCTTCGGGCCGGACCGTGGCGACCATGCTGCGCCCCTGACCGTTCGTGCCGCCGTCCTCTTCTTCCAGGAGGCTGAGTACGACCTCTTCTCCCACGAGGCGCAGGCGGTCCTTCCCTTCCTCTGTCCAGGAATGCTCGTCCGCGAAGCGGCTGAGCAGGTCGTGAACGGCAGGAAGGGAAGACTGCGCGAGGTCGGTCCGCAGTTTCGCGGGGCGGGGACTCGATAACTCGGCGAATACGGTCATGGCTATGGCAGTCATGCCGCCGAAGAAGAGCGTGTTGCCCACCAACTGACTCGTGATCCCTTCAACGAACCCGCTGAACGTCCCGGCGGAAAGGCCCAGCACCATGGAAACGCCGGTGATGGTGGCCTTCTTCTGGTCAACCCGGCCCGCGAAGACCGTCCTTGCGCCTTCCACGAACAGCATTCCGAAGATGATGACGTACACGGCGCTGACCACCGGGCTGGGAATGGCGACCAGTACGGCGAGCAACTTGGAGAAGGGGGCGATCAGAATGGTCAACAGTCCCAGGTATATCCCGACGCTCTTGGCGGCCACGCCGGTAAAACCTATGTAGACCACGGTGGCCGCCCACGGCGCGGCGACGGGCAATGTCCCCAGGAGTCCGGAGAGAAGGGTGCCCAGCCCGTAGACGCCCAGACCTCCCTGCACCGAACGGAAGTCGATGGCCGAATGGTCCCTGTAGGAAGCTCGGTAGATAACCGACAGGTCCCCCACCGCTTTCATGAAGGCGGTCAGGTTCACGAATACGAAGGCCGGAAGCAGGGCCCAGAAGTTCGCGTCGAAGGCCAGGTCCAGTCCCGGCCATCTGAAGTCGGGCAGGTTCACCCACGGAGTGTCAGCGATGATGCCGACATCGTAGTAGCCCAGGGGTACGGCTACCAGCAGGCCGGCGACCGCCGTGACCGGCAAGATCCACATGCGCCAGGCCGGCGTGCCCTGCAGAGATATCAATGCCCCGGCAGCCAGGGCAACCAGTCCCGGCGCCACGAAGAGCAACGTGGACGCGCCTTCCGGCGGAACAACCGCGGTGCTAATGATGAAGGGCACCGCCGATACCGCCACCAGCATGATCACCACTCCGCTGACCGTTTGCGTAAACACGCGGCGGAGAGAGGCCAGCCGCAGGGTCAAGACAAACTGCAACAGGGTGGAAGCCACCAGCAGGCTGGCCAGCAGACGCGGCCCGCCGGCGTGGAGAGCCAAAGCGCAGACCGCCAGGAAGGGAACGTTGAAGTTGGTGACGACGAGGCGGCCCGAACCGAGATACCGGAACCGGAAGGTGTGCAGGACCATGCCGGCCCCGGAGACCACCAGGGCAGCGAATATGGCCCACCCCAGATAAGCGTCGGACTCGCCGGCTGCCCGCACCACCAGCACCGCCAGCATCACGAGCCCGATGGTGTTGGGCACGAATATCTGGGCAGCCGAAGTTACCGCCACCGATGGCGGACACTTCTCATCCGGTTCGTAGCGAATCGTGACTCACCTCAGAATTTCCTGGCAGGGAGGTCCAGAGGCAGACGCCACTGCGCCGGCCCTGCCGGGGCGACCATCGCTGCTGTTCCATGGCCCGTCCCGTCCTACGACACCTCGTAGAGCATTATGTGGCTACCGCAGGTGTCATCGAACATGGCCAGCACGACCTCCCCGGCTTCCGCCGGCTCAGCCGGGAACACGACGCCGAGCGCTTTCAGGCGTTCGTACTCAGCCCGGATATCGTCAACGGCGAATGCCGCGTGGGGGATGCCCTGCTCGTAGAGCGCCTGCTGGTACGCCCGGGCGGCGGGGTTGTCGGTGTAGAAGGCAAGCGCCTTGTCCTGATCGTTCACGTGGATGCTGGTGAGTTCGATTCGCATGCGGTCTCCTGGGGGTGCTGGGAGTCTACTATGGACGCCGTCCGTGACGACGACCACTTGCCTTCTACGGACGTGTCGCTCCCCCTTCCCGCGCCGCCCCGATGTCTCTACGAGCCTGCTCCCCCAGGGGCACCTCGTAGATCATTATGCGGTTGCCGCAGGTGTCATCGAAGATGGCCTGCGCGCCGCCCGCGGCGTCGATCGGCTTTATCGAGAACACGACGCCCAGCCTCTCGAGGCGTTCGTACTCGGCCTGGATGTCGTCAACCACGAACGACGCATGCGGAATGCCCTGCTCGTAGATCGCCTGCTGGTACGCCTGCGCAGCGGCGTTGTCGTTCGGCTCCAGGAGCAGCTGGGCGGCGTCCGGCGCCTCCGGCGAGACGAGCGTCAGCCACTTGAATCCCCCCACCGGGAAGTTCTCCTTCACCACGAAGCCCAGGACCTCGGTGTAGAACGCCAGCGCCTCGTCCTGGTCGTTCACGTGGATGCTGGTCAACTCGATCCTCATACCGGTACCTTCCTGACACTGGGGTGGAGGGGAGTCTACTACGGCTGGTGCCGGCGGGGGCCAGGCAGGTCAGGCAACGCCACATCGGACGAGGACAGGAGAGCGCCCTACCCCAACCCCCTGCCCCGCGCGCTGCCCGCGCGCCCTGGATTCCCGCCGGTGCGGGAACGACGGGAGAAAGGGAGCGCGGGGTTTGCTATGCTACGCGCCGCCATATACCACCACCGCAGGAGCAGAACACATGACCACCGCACCACGTGTCGTCGGCGCGCCCGTACCCCGTATCGACGGGAGAGACAAGGTGACCGGCGCGGCCAACTACGGCGCAGACTTCGAGATCCCCGGCATGCTGTGGGCGAAAACGCTCCGCAGTCCCTTCCCGCATGCGCGCATACGCGGCATCGACACGTCCGGCGCAGTCGCGCTTCCGGGCGTGCACGCCGTGCTGACGGGCGACGACATCCCGGAGAACATGCGCTGGGGACGCCGCATCGTCGACGTACCGGTGCTCGCGCAGGGCGAGGTGCGGTTCGTCGGCGAGCAGGTTGCGGCGGTCGTCGCGGACGACGAGGAGATCGCGCAGCGCGCGCTCGAACTGATCGACGTCGACTACGAGGAACTGCCCGCCGTCACCGACCCCGAAGAGGCGATGAAGGACGAGCTGCTCGTGAACCCGGACATGAACGCTTTCAAGGGCCTGCTCTACGAAGTGGAGAAGCCCACCAACGTCATCGTCCACTGGGAGTGGAGCAGGGGCGACGTGGAGGCCGGGTTGCAGGAGGCCGACCTGGTCGTCGAGAACACGTACACGACGCCCTCCCAGCACCAGACGTACATGGAGGCGCACAACGCCACGGTGCGCGTCAACCCGGACGGCACCACGGAAGTGTGGACGCCGGGCAAGGCGCCGTACGCGGTGCGCTCGCAGATCGCGGGGCCACTGGGCGTGGAGCCGGAGAGCATCGTCTTCCACCCGGTGACGATCGGCGGCGACTTCGGGGGCAAGGGCTCGCCGATGAACGTCGCGCTGGGCTACGTGCTCTCGAAGGCGGTGGGCGGCAGGCCGGTGCGGATGGTGTTCGACTACTCCGAGGAGTTCATGGCGGCGAACCCGCGCCATCACTCCAGGCTGCGGATGCGGACGGGCGTGAAGAAGGACGGCACGATCACGGCGCACGACGTGAGCATCGTGTTCGACAGCGGCGCGTACGCGGGCTTCAAGCCGGCCGGGCACCTCGGCGGCGCGAAGGCGGCGGGCGGACCTTACCGAACGGAAAACGCGCGCGTGGTGGAGAACATGGTCTACACGCACAACACGCCGTGCGGGCACATGCGCGGGCCGGGGGAGCCGCAGGCGGTCTTCGCCCTCGAATCGCACATCGACGAGGTGGCGAAGGCGCTCGGCATGGACCCGGTGCAGTTCCGCCTGATGAACCTGGTGGAGGACGGCGAGCCGACCGCGCTGGGCGACGTGTTCGTGGAGAACCGCGCAGCCGAGGCGCTCAGCTCCGCCGTCGAGGCGTCGGGCTACAACGCGCCGAAGGCGGCAGGCGTGGGGCGCGGCGTCTCGGTCGGCGAGCGCCCACCCGGCGGGGGCCGCATCAACTCGCAGGTGTCGATGGAGGCGGACGGCACCGTCCTCATCACCACTCCCCTCTTCGAACAGGGCGCGGGCGCGTACACGGTGCTGCAGCAGGTGGTGGCGCAGGACCTGGGCCTGCCCGCCGACGCCGTCCGGATGGTCGTCGCCGACACAGGCCTGTTCGACAACGACCAGGGCGTAGGCGGCAGCCGGGTCACGAACCTCGGCACCGTCGCCACGCATGACGCAGTCGGGCAGGCGCAGGAAGAGCTGTTCAAGCTCGCGGCGGAACTGCAGAACTGGCCGGAGGAGAAGCTGGAGGTGCGCGGGCAGATGCTCGTGCGGACGGACACCGGCGAGTCGCAGCCGTGGAGCAACCTCATCGCCCGGGTGGGGACGCCCGTCGTCGGACGCGGCGTCGCCTCGGGCGGCTACGAGAACCCGGTCACGGGGTACTGCGCGCAGATCGCGGAGGTCGAGGTCGACCAGGAGACGGGCCAGATACGGCTGACGAAGCTCACCTCAGTGCACGACACGGGCACCATCATCAACCCCCTCGGGCACCAGGGGCAGATCAACGGCGGCGCGATGATGGGCATCGGCTTCGGTCTGCAGGAGGAGCTGGTGCGAGAGAACGGCTTCGTCTCGACGCTGTCGTTCGCGGACTACAAGATACCGAACATCGCGGACATCCCGGAACTGACGACGGTCGTGCTGGACACGCCGGGCAAGGGCGTCGGCCCGTACAACATCAAGGCTATCGGCGAGAGCCCCAACGCGCCGACGGCGGCGGCCATCGCGAACGCGATCGCGGACGCGTGCGGCGTGCGCGTGCGGGACCTGCCGGCGACTGCGGAGAAGGTGTACGAGGCGTTGCGGGACGCGTAGTGCGCTTACGCGCACTCCTGGATTCCCGCTTTCGCGGGAAAGACGGCAGAGAAGAATGGACGAGCTACGCCCCATAGGAGAGGTTGCTCGGGGCCTCGGCATCGCGCCGAAGCACCTGATCCCGTTCGGCGACACGAAGGCGAAGGTGTCGCTGGAGGCGATGCGCCCGGAGCAGAAGGGCAAGCTCATCGTTGTGACGGGCGTGAACCCGACGCCCGCAGGCGAAGGCAAGACGACCACGAGCGTCGGCCTCACCCAGGGGCTGGGGAAGATCGGGAAGAGCGTCGTGACGACGCTCCGGGAGCCGTCGCTCGGGCCGATATTCGGCATCAAGGGCGGCGGCACCGGAGGCGGCATGGCGCGCGTCATCCCGGAGGACGAGATCAACGTCCACTTCACGGGAGACGCGCACGCCGTCTCCTCCGCGCACAACCTGCTCGGCGCGCTCGCGGAGAACGTCATCTACCGGGGACTCATCCCGGGCGCGAAGCCGACCGACATCACCTGGCGTCGCGTCGTGGACATCGAGGACCGCGCGCTGCGGAGCATCGTCTCCGGCCTCGGGGGGCCGGCGAACGCGCCGCTGCGCGAGACCGGGTTCGACATCGTGACGGCGTCGGAGATCATGGCCGTGCTGGCGCTGTCGTCCGGGCTGGACGACCTGCGCGCGCGCATAGGCAGGATCACGGTCGCCACCGGCAGCGGCGGTGTGCGGGTCACGGCGGATGACGTGGGTGCGGTCGGTTCGCTGATGGCGCTGCTGCGGCACGCGATCCTCCCGAACATGGTGCAGACGACGGAAGGCCAGCCGGTGTTCGTGCACACGGGGCCGTTCGGCAACATCGCGCACGGGTGCAGCTCGGTTGTTGCGGACAGGCTTGCCCTGGGCTACGCGGACTACGTCGTGACGGAGGCGGGGTTCGGCGCGGACCTCGGCTTCGAGAAGTTCATGCACATCAAGTGCCGCACGAGCGGGCTGCGCCCGAGCGCGGCGGTGCTCGTCGGCACCGTGCGGGCGATGAAGCACCACGGCGGGGTCGCTATCAAGGACCTGGACTACCCCGACCCGCTCTCCGTGCGGATCGGGTGCGCGAACCTGCAGCACCTGGTCGGCGTCGTGCGCAAGCTCGGCCTGCCGGTGGTCGTCGCCATCAACCACTTCCCCACCGACACGCCTGAGGAGACGGTGGTGATGCAGGACGCGGCGATCGAGGCGGGAGCGTCGCAGGCGGTCGTCTGCAGCGGCTTCGTTGACGGCGGCGAAGGGGCGGTCGAGCTAGCGGAGGCGGTGGTGCGCACGTCGGAGAGCGGACCGCCGCGGGCACGGTGGCTCTACCCGCTGGACGCTTCGCTGCGTGAGAAGGTGCGCGTGCTCGCCGAGACGGTCTACGGGGCGTCGGACGTTCGCTGGAGCCCGGAAGCGTCGCGGCGGCTGGACCGCTTCGAGGAGCAGGGACTCGGCCGGCTGCCGGTCTGCATGGCGAAGACGCCGCTGTCCATATCGCACGACCCGTCGCTGAAGAACCGGCCCACGAACTACACGTTCGAGATATCGGACGTGCGGGCGTCGACGGGAGCGGGGTTCGTGTACCCGATCGCGGGGAACATCGTCACGATGCCGGGCCTGCCGGGAAAGCCCCGCGCGCTGGACGTGGACAGCAAGGGGAACATCACGGGGCTGTAGGTGCCAAACAAGGACAGTGAGCCAGAGTGAAACGAACGTACCTATCCGCATGAGCAGACCTCAGACATCCAATCCACCCCGCGTCTCATTCTTCCCAGCGAGACACGGGGGACCCTACCGGCATACCACTCCCATCCACACTCCCCGATCGCACTTCGTGCCAGGAAGCGAGAATGAGACTTCCCCTGCTGTTATCGAGACCGGGTCCTCCCGTACAGGAATACCCAGCAAGGACAGTCCCGTTGACTTGTGGATACAGTCGGGCTGTCCGTGGTACAATACGCACGCATTTTAGTATCCGCGTGTCATAGACCGGGCTGAAGTTGGGATAGTACCTTCCCGATTACGCTGGCCTTGATGCAGTGGAGGCATCGGCGAGCTATCATCAGGCCCAAGTCCTCAGTCCAACTACCTACCGGTCAACCGGTCCAGCCAAGGGTGAAACTTGACGACAGAAGCACTGCTCTCAGCACTCGAAACCGCAACGTGCGGCGCATACGCCGTATCAGTAGACCAGAAGATCGTCTTCTGGAACCACTCCGCCGAGCGCATCCTGGGCTATAGCGCCGACGACGTGATGGGCAGGCGGTGCTACGACGTGATCGCCGGACTCTCTCCGGGCGGCCTGGCCCCGGAGTGCCTTGGGGGGTGCCCCTCGATGCGCTACCTGCGCGCCGGGCTGGTCCCGGCGCCGGTCAAGCTGCGGCTGCTCTGCTCCTCCGGTGAACGGAAGTGGATGACCGTGAGTCCCATGGTGGTTGCCGGGATATACAGGGACGCGCCTCTGCTGGTGCACCTGTTCGAAGAGGCCGTGGTAGCGGAAGAAGCGTCCGGCGATCCCCCGCAGGAAGCAATGGCGGCGACCAGCACCGCCGTGCTCCATGACCAACCGCGGGTGACCACGGTGTCCCCGGAGAGGCCCATCCTGAGCCGCCGCGAGATGGAGGTGCTGCGCCTGATGGCGCAGGGCTGGGAGACCCAGCGCATCGCCACAGAGCTGGGGATCAGCCGGCACACGGTGCGCAATCACATCCGCAACCTGCGGCAGCGGCTCAACGCGTCGACGAAGCTGGACGCGGTGGTCAAGGGCATACGTCTGGGCATCCTGCACATGAGCTAAGGACCAAGGGCCAGGTCCTCCGACGAGGGATGCGGCGCCAGGAGCGCTTCGTCTGCACGCTGCACGATAGCGTCCACCGTCTCTACGACGTTCATTCCGGACGTGTCCAGCCAGAGGCCGAGGCCGAGCATCTGCTCTCGCAGTGCCGCGTCCAGGCAGGCGAACCTGCCGGCCACGTGCTTCTCCGGGCGCCCTGCGTCCCTTTCCAGGGCAACGTCGACGGGCGGCGCCAGCACGACGAGGCGGAGCGGCCAGCGCGTGAGGACCTCGCGGTACCGGGCCAGCTGCAGCCGGAGGACGATGTCGTCAACGACGGGCGTGAACCCGGCATCCATGAAGGAGCCGGCGAGGAGCCCCGCGTTACCCGCGCCGAGCACCAGTTGAGCGTTCGACTCCGCGATGGGGCCCTGACCGGGTTCGAGGTAGCCGGAGACGACCATCTCCCGGACGAGGTCCGTTTCTATATGGACGGACCTGGGGAGCCGTCCGGCGAGTTCACGGGAGACGGTGCTCTTGCCCGCGCCCGGGATGCCGGTGACGAGCCACACGCTGCCGGTGAGAGGAAGCATCATCCCTGCCCTTCGATGTTGTCTCGTCCGCGTTGCGATTATGCCGCAGAAACGCTCCCACGGCACTGCCGGTCACGCGCCCCCGGGGAGGACTTCGAGGAGCTTGCGCAATCTCACTATCGGGCGCATGATTGCGACGCGGCTCGATGGAGGCGTCTTCAGCATCTTTGACACAGCGGGGCAGCCAGACCAGCAGGAGGAACAACGATGGCGAAGCGCGGGTTCAGCATCCTCGACAGCGACATGCACATCATGGAGCCGCCAGACCTGTGGGAGCGGTACATCGACCCTGAGTTCAAGTCGGCGGCGCCGCGCGGGATGACGTCCGAGAACGTGCGCGACCTGGGGGTGTACTTCCCGGACCGGGAGCGGACCCAGCGCGGGGCGCGGACCCCTCACCGGGGCCACAACTACGAGCGCAACCAGGCGCTCTACCGTGACCACTCCGCGCGGGGCTGGTCGCCCGAGGTCCAGCTCGAGGCGATGGACGAAGAAGGGCTGGACGTCGCGGTGCTCTTCCCCAGCAGAGGCCTCAGCGTGCTGACCATCCCCGACCTCGAACCGCGGTTCGCGGCCGCCATCGCCCGCGCCTACAACGACTGGCTGTACGACTTCTGCCAGGGCGACACGGCGCGGCTGCTCGGCGCGGGCATGATCTCGGTGTACGACATCAACGACGCCGTCGAGGAAGCGCACCGCGTCGTGGAGGACCTGAAGTTCAAGGCCGTGTTCGTGCGGTCGAACATCGTGAACGGCAAGAGCTGGCACGACCCGTACTACGAGCCGCTGTGGAACGCGCTGGAGGAGCTGGGCATCCCGCTGGGGTTCCACGAAGCATCCGGGTCGCGGTCGCGTCAGAGCGCCGAGAACTACGACCCGAACTTCGGGCTTCGCCGGATCTATGCGCAGCCGTTCGAGCAGATGCTGGCTATCGGCAGCTTCGCGGCCGGCGGGGTCCTGGAGCATCACCCCAAGCTGAACGTGGCCTTCCTGGAGGCGAACTGCGCGTGGCTGCCGTGGATGCTCTGGCGCATGGACGAGGGGTACGAGCGCGAGGCTGACATCTTCATGGAAGACCTGACGATGCCGCCCAGCGAGTACTTCCGGCGCCAGTGCTACGTGTCGGTCGAGCCGGACGAACTGCCAGCGAAGTACGCCATCGACGCGTTCGGCAACGACAACATCGTCTTCTCGACGGACTACCCGCACGGCGACTCGAAGTACCCGGCAGCGGTCGACAACTTCTTCGAGCTTCCATTCACCGACGAGGACCGCCGCAAGATCCTGTGGGACAACTGCGCCCGCTTCTACTCCATCGCAGGCGTCCCCAGCGCAGTCTGAACGGCAGGAACAGCAGCGCCACGGAACAGCAGAGTTCAGGAGGCACCCGATGGTAGTAGAGACGAGGACCCAGAATGCGTTGGACCGGTTCGTTTCGAAGACCCGCGAGCTGTTCGCCTCGGAGCCGGACCTGGAGAAGCGCTGGACGGCGCTCGCGCCGGTCCTCGCCGAGCTGCTGGCCGACCCCACGGTCGTCGAGGCGTCGAAGCAGTGGCCTGACTGCGTGCCGGCCGACGGCCGGGCCGAGAACCTGATCTTCTACGAGGACCCGGACTACGGCTTCGCGGTGAACGGGTTGACGAAGGGCGCGGCCCGGGAGGGCGCGCGAGCGCGCATCCACGACCATGCCCACATCTACACGCTGTACGGCGTTCTGGACGGCCACGAGCGCATCGAGCGCTACGACCGGCTGGACGACCGCTCGCGCCCGGACTACGCAGAGATCCAACTGGCGTCCGACAAGCTGGTCGGCCCCGGCGAGATCGACCTGGTCAAGCCGTACGAGGTCCACACGGAGATCACGGTCGGCGAGCGCACGGTGGCGGTCATCATCCGGAGCGAGAAGTCGGGCGGGTTCAACCAGGGCCG
>DAOUJA010000075.1:0-2743 GCA_034423175.1 Dehalococcoidia bacterium | reverse complement strand
CTAGCTGTAACTCCCACGTAGGTTGTTTACAGCAACTCACCCCCGGCGGCCGGGCGGTGCAGCAAGCTACTAACAAGGATGAGCGAGCGGCGGCGTATGGTCGCGGCGAGGCGTGAAGACCGGGCAGAGGCCGGTATGACATTGGTGCGATCTGCCCGTTTTACAGCATGGTCCGGGAGTCCTGCGGCTGCATCATTGGTGACGTCCCGTCGGGGCGATCCCGTTCGGTAGAGTGTCGTTTTGGTCGTGGCTCCCTCCGGTCACACGCCCACGCTGTTGGGGGGAGGCGAGAGGATGGAGACACGAGGCAGGGGTGCACGGCGAGCCGACGGAGCGCGGGGCGAACCGCCGGTGCTGCCTGCGGGACTGTCCCGGGTGAACCTGAACGCGGCCGGGATCGATGTCGGCGCCGAGAGCCACTTCGCGGCAGTTCCCGAGGATCGTTCCGATACGCCGGTCCGGGAGTTCGGAGCCTTCACTGGCGACCTGTATCGCCTAGCGGACTGGTTCGCCGAGTGCGGCATCGAGACCGTGGCCCTGGAGTCGACGGGCGTGTACTGGATCCCGCTCTTCGGAGTGCTGGAGGAGCGGGGATTCGAGGTACTGCTGGTGGACCCGAGGGGCATCAAGAATGCGCCCGGCCGCAAGACCGATGTGCTGGACAGCCAGTGGATCCAGCAGCTTCACACCTACGGGCTGCTCTCCGGAGCCTTCCGCCCCGACGAGGACATTCGCAGGCTGCGCAGCTACATGCGGCAGCGAGCCATGCTGCTCGAGGGCGCTGCCAGGCATGTCCAGCACATGCAGAAGGCCCTGACCCAGATGAACGTCAAGCTCCAGCACGTCATCAGCGACATCACCGGTACGACGGGACTGGCCATCATGGATGCCATCGTCGGTGGTGAGCGCGACCCCGTGACGCTTGCCCAGCTGAGCGACCCGAGGATCCGGGCGGACACCTCGACCATCGCCCGGTCGCTGCACGGGCACTGGCGGGAGGAGCACATCTTCGAACTGGCGCAGGCCCTGGAGCTGTACCGGGTGTACCAGAACAAGATGGCCGAGTGCGACAGGAAGCTCGAGGCGCTACTGGAGGAGCTTGGCGATTCGGGCGACCCCCGGCCTCCTCTCGGGAAGCCCAGGCGGTCGAAGCGAGCCAAGAACGCGCCGGACTTCGACGTGCGGAGTCATCTCTACGAGATGACGGGGGTGGACCTGACGCGGATTGATGGCGTGGACGCCCACACGGCGCTGAAGGTCGTCAGCGAGATCGGGGTGGACATGAGCCGGTGGCCCACCCCGAAGCACTTCGCATCGTGGTTGGGCCTGAGCCCGAACAACCGCGTCACCGGCGGGAAGGTCATCAGCTCCCGGACCACCCCCTCGGCGAACCGGGCAGCGGCGGCCCTGCGTCTCGCCGCCTTCGGTCTCCACCGCTCCGACAGCGCCCTGGGAGCGTTCCTGCGGAGGAAGAAGGCACAGCTCGGGTCACCCAAGGCCGTCACCGCGACGGCGCACAAGCTGGCGAGGATCATCTACTCGAGCCTGAAGTACGGACATGAGTACACCGACGCCGGAGTCGAGTACTACGAGGCACAGCACCAACAGCGAGCCTTGCACAACGCTAAGCGCAGGGCCAGGAAGCTCGGTTACCAGCTGGTGCCGCTCAACGGTCACGAGACGGATGCCGGCGGAGCTCCTCGAGCGGCGCTGGCAGGGGGAAGTTAGTCGGTAGGTCAGGGGCTCCGTCTACTGCCGTGTGAAAGCAAAGCACGAGCAGTAGAGAGGAACCCCTGTGTCACATCGTAACGCGCGTCTGACCCCGCTGACCCGTCTCGACCTGGTCCGCGAGGTGGAGGCCGGCTGGCCCCAGGCCGAGGTCGCCCGTCGCTTCCGCGTCTCGCGCCCCACCGTCGCGAAGTGGGTTCGCCGCTACCGCGAGCTGGGAGCGGCGGGCCTCGAGGACCGTAGCTCGGCGCCGCACCGCCATCCGCGGCGCGTCCCGGCGGAGCTGGAGCGTGTCATCTGCGCCGTGCGCCGCGGCGAGGGCTTCGGGCCGCACCGCATCGCCTGGGCGCTCGGCCTCGCCCGCTCCACCGTCTACGCCGTGCTGAGGCGCTTCGGCCTCAACCGCCTCGACCGCCTGCACCGCGTCAGCCGCCAGACGGTGCGCTACGAGCACCCGGCTCCCGGGGACCTCCTGCACATCGACGTGAAGAAGCTGGGGCGCATCCCCGAGGGCGGCGGGCACCGCGTCCACGGCCGCTCCAGCACGACGCCACGCGCCCGCGGCGCAGGCCTCGACTACCTGCACGTCGCCGTCGACGACCACAGCCGCTACGCCTACGTGGAGGCGCTCCCCGACGAGCGGGGCCCGACCTGCGCCGCCTTCCTCACGCGGGCTCTCGAGCACTTCCGCGCGCGCGGCGTCCGCGTGCGTCGCGTGCTCACCGACAACGCCAGGAGCTACACCGTGTCCCGGGCCTTCCTCCAGGCCGCCGCGGACGCCGGCGTGCGTCTCCTGCACACGCGGCCGTACCGCCCGCAGACGAACGGGAAGGCCGAGCGCTTCATCCGGATCCTGCTGGACGAGTGGGCGTACGCCCGTCCATATCGCTCCAACGAGGAGCGGCTACGCGAGCTCCCGCGCTGGCTCCATCGCTACAATGCGCGACGACCGCACGGCGGCATCGACGGCGCTGTCCCCGCCTCGCGCCTGTAAACAACGTGCGTGGGAAGTAAA
>DAOUJA010000074.1:0-3397 GCA_034423175.1 Dehalococcoidia bacterium | reverse complement strand
CCCTCCTCCGGGAAGCTCAGCCGCACGAACAGGTCCGTCTCCGACGCGTCGTCGTCGTGCCGCCGGAACGTGACCTGCTCTTCAGGTGCGGCCCCGGCGTTGAACCGCCGGTCGAGCTCCAGCAGCAGCCGGGCCCTGTCCATCGCCGCGAGGTCGAGCGGGTCCCCGGGCGCGGGCTGCCGGGCGCTCCGGTGCCGCGCGGGCGTCCAGCCAGCGGTCGCTCCGGTATTGCCGCGATCGTCCTCACCGGTTATCACGAGACCGAACAGCCCGTCGAAGCTGCCCAGGTCCGCCGCCGTGTACGTCCTGCGCCAGTGCTGCTCTACGTCGTGACGGTAGGGCGGGGTTGCCTCCCGGAGCCGCTCTCCGATCGCGTAGTCGTACTGTACTCCGTGTCCCGCCCGCCCTTCTCGCTCTTTCACCCGTATGCCGGTGAAGTAGAGCGACGGGCGGCCCGCCAACTCCTCGTCCGCCATCACGTCCACGACGAACGAGCCCTTCCCGTCGACCAGCGGGCGGCCTGCCGCGGCGCCCGGGACGATACGGACCGTGAAATCGGGGTCGACGCCCTCCTCGACGGCAGTCACCCGCACCGTGAAGCGCGGAGCGATGCCGTCCTCGGGTTCGATAACCTGCGGCTCGTTGGCGTTGCCTGCGATGTCTCGCACGGCGCCTCCGGCGAGGGTGAACTCAGGAGTCTCGTCCGCCCGCAGCGCCCGCGCCAGGCGCAGGTAGACGCGCGAGCGGGCATCCACTGCTCCCCGCGACGGCTCGCTCGGGGGAGCGATGAGACGGGTGACGGGAGCCGCCTCGGTCCGTGATGTGTATGGATGCACCACCCCGATCACCCGGTGGTCTCTGCTCCGCATCGCGGTCACGAGGGCGCCGCTACCGCGGACCGGCTCGCCGAAGTCCAGCATGATCCACGAGCGGTCGGCGACCTCGCGGTCCTGGCCGAAGTCGAAGGCGATGCCCGTCCAGGCAGCCACGACCGAGGGCGCCTCGTCGTCGTGCAGGGCGCCCTCCGTGGTGACGTTGCCGACGCGGTCGACCGCGCGCAGCCCCAGCAAGTGGCTCCCCACGTCCAGGAAATCCGCATCCGCCGAGAAGAAGTAGGCCACACCCGGGCGGTCGCCCAGCATCTCCCAGTCTCCCGTGTCGGTGATGTCCGGGGCATCCGTGTCCGTTCCCATCGCCACCCGGAGGTCTATGTCGGCGGCCTTGCCGTTCCGCTGGAGCAGCCCTCCCGACGGGGTCGAGATCGGCTCGTGGAACGTCTCGTTGTCGCCATCCGCGTTCACCGGCTTGTAGTCGCCGTCAGCCGTGATTGTGAGCTCGCCGTCGTGGCGGAGGCCGGAATCGCGGTCGCGCACCTCGAACGTGATGCGTCCCCTGTGGGACTCACGTCTATCTTCCGGCGTGACGTACGCGAACTCCGGCCCTTCTCCGTCGATCTCGATGGACACCCGCTCCGCGCCCGGCCCCCGTACGCTGACAGTGGCGCCATGGCCTGCGGTGATGACGGCGGTCTGCTCGTGGGTTACTCCGCCGGCGTAGGCAGCGCATGAGGGGCCGTCGCTCGATGAGCGAGGCTCCTCGGCGTCCGCGTCCAGGATGCGCACGAACGCCTGGTAGTAACCGTCGGACGTGGGCGTCATCTGCACCGTGATGGACCCGCGGGCGCTTCCGATGTACGCGGTGGCGCAGCCGTCGTCCGTCGGCGTTACGTCCGCTGCGGCTGCGGTGACCAGGAGCGTGTTGTGGGCGTCCGCCTCGTTGGAGGCGTAGAGCACGCCGTCGAACAGCGTGGGACGCGGCGCGACCCGCGGGTCATGCAGGAACCCGGCGTCGTCCGCCGTGAGCGAACCGGGCATTGCGCCGAGGGTTGGCGCGGCGCGGGGCGGTTCGATGGGAAGGTAGAACGTCTCACCCGTCGGGGTGTAGGTTGTCCTCTCCATTTTCTCGGTCTGGGCGTCTGCGATGTCCTTGAACACACCGACGCTGAGGTCGCCCGCGCTGACCCTCCCGCTGGTGCGCTCGTCTAACGACTGGCCGGAAACCGGCAGGACAACTCCCGCCGCCATCAGCACGGCGAACAGCACACGGGCGGTTACGTCCACTGATGATTGCCGCCGGGGACTCGCCCACCGCAGCACCTCGAAACTCATCCGAATGAGACCATGGTTGGATTGGACTTCGATCTGAGGCCAGCCAATCGTACCAAGCTGTTTCTATGATGTTCATATCATCAAGTGCTTCTATCGAATGAGTAGACGTATTATTGGGTATGAGCCGTGATACGCCAACGCGGGGACCCGGAGGCGCAGCAGGCCCACGCCGGTTCTGTAAACTGGGAATCGTTGGCAAGCCCCTAAGCGTGAGGGCCCGGCGCCACCGGGGAAGGAGGTCCAGCCATGGTCGAGTGGCTCGGGATCGAGCACCTCTTCGAGCTTTCCACGGGAGATAAGGTCGCCGCCTTCTTCGCCCCCCTCGTGGTCTTCATCGCCCTCTCGATCGTGACGGTGCTCCTGCCCGGCAGGTGGGTCCGCGGATACGCCATCGACGAGAGGACCGGCGAGCCCCGCAGGTACCGGCTCAACGGCCTCCTCGTCTTCGTCATCGCCAACCTCGTCTGGGGCTTCGAGGTCATCCCCGGGCTGGAGCGGGACTGGTTCTACCGCACTTCGCTCTACGCCGTCGCCGGCGGCACCGGCTTCGCAGTGCTCTTCGCGGCCATCGCCGTGTACACCCAGCCGAAGACCCGGGACCGCAACCCCCTTGTCGACTTCTACCAGGGCCGCGTCCAGGAGATCCGCTTCTTCAACGACCGCCTCGACCTCAAGATGACCTTCTACGTCGTGAGCAGCACGATGCTCGGCATCAATGCCATGTCGGGCGCGGCCTGGCACTACGAGCAGTTCAGCCCCACCAACGAAGTCAACCCCGGCGTCTTCGTCTACGCAGCCATCTTCACCTTCTACGTGTTCGACGACCACATCTTCGAGCGCGTCCGGCTCTACACCTACGACCTCATCCACGAGCGCATGGGCTTCAAGATGTTCTGGGGCGATACCGTCGCCTACGGCTGGCTCTACATCCTCCCCCTGTACGGCATGGCCGCCTACCCCGCCCCCGGCTTCTCGACTGCCTGGACCTACGTCTGGATCATCGGCACCTCCGCCCTGTTCCTGGTCGGATGGGGCATAGCCCGGGGCGCCAACATCCAGAAGTACACCTTCAAGCGCTGGCCCGAACGCAAGTTCCTGGGGATCATCGAGCCCCGCTACATCCAGGCCGGCGACCGCAAGATCCTAACCAGCGGTTTCTGGGGCGTCGCCCGCCACTTCAACTACATGGGCGAGTTCCTCTTCGCCGTGGCAGTGGGCCTCTCCTTCGG
>DAOUJA010000073.1:0-1991 GCA_034423175.1 Dehalococcoidia bacterium | reverse complement strand
AGGTGGCGGTCCGGGTCGGGCCGAACATGCTCGTGACCGGCCACCCCGACGGCACGGTGCGTTTCCCGCTCTCGGAAGACGAGGCGCCGCAGCCGTTCCTCTTCGAGGGAGAGCCGGAGGCTCCCGTCTACGGGGATCCGATGGTGGTCGAGATCAAGACCAGGGGACCGGAGGCGTTCCGGCGGTGGCAGACCCTGGGCGCGGAGCGCAGCCACCCGGCGGCGGTGGCCCAGGCCGCCTTCTACACCCTCGGTCAGCTCGGGGAGATGCGGTCCGCCGTCATCGCCACGATGGACACGGGCGACCGCACCTGGGACTACGAGGTCGTCCCCGCCAACCGCCTGGAAACAGCCCTGCAGGACGCCTGCCGGTGGCTGGGCGAGCTTGCGGCTCACCACGTCCAGAACGGGCCTGACCCCGACGCGCTGCCGGAGCGGGACTTCACTGCCAACACCTGGCAGTGCCGGAGCTGTCCCTTCCTGGACATCTGCCTGCCGGGAATGGCGGAGGCGACCGAAGAGACGGAGACGGAGGAAAAGGAGGTGACAGACCAGGAGGCGCGGGACGCGGTGGCGGCGTACGCCGAAGCCCAGGACTCCATCAGGGAGCCTGAGAAGGCCAAGAGGGCCGCCCTGGACACCCTGAAGGCGTGGATGCGCCGGAAGGGGGACACGAAGGCGACCGTCAACGGCAAGACGGTCAGCCTCGTGCAGACGACACGGTACTCGACGAATTACCAGAAGCTCAACGAGGCCCTCGACCCTGAGACCAGGGCGGGCATCGTGACGGAGAGCGAATCGGAGTACGTCCGGGTCAGTTAGGACGCTTCCCGTGGCGGAAGCGCAGGACGGGGCCGTCTCCCCACCAAGAGCGACGGCCCCGCCTTCATTACAGACGGGCGCGGGGAGACCGCGCCACATCCACTAAGGAGGATACGAAAGATGGCACGCACGATCAACAAGGTAGAGCTCCTGGGCCGGGTCGGGACCGACCCGGAGATGCAGTACACGCCCGGCGGCACCGCCGTCACCAAGCTGCGGCTGGCGACGGACCGCTACCGCAGGGACGCCGAGGACGAGACCGACTGGCACAACGTCGTCTGTTGGAACGGGACGGCGGAGGCGGTGAACCAGTACGTCGCCAAGGGGCAGCGCATCTACGTCGCCGGCCGCCTGGTACAGAACTCGTGGGAGACGGAGGACGGCCAGCGCCGCCACCGCACCGAGGTCCACGCCTCCGAGGTCGTGTTCCTCGACGGCAACGGCAACGGCGCGCACGCGCCTGACGCCTCGCCCTTCGAGTAGGCGCACCCAACCGGCAACCGGACCGACGCCGCCCGTCCAACCGGGCGCAACGCTACGGGGCAGTCTCCGACTCTGGGGGCTGCCTCGCTCTCGTTTCCAATCCAACGCGAAGGAGGCCGACGTGATAACGAGCATGACCATGTGGCTGGCCATTGGAGAGCGCGGCCTCTCATCGGAGGCCATAGCCCTGACCACCCTCGGCCTGGAGCCGACCGGCTACCGGGCTTGGTGGCCCCTCGACCCGGCCGACCTGCGCCGGTGCCTGCTGCTCCTGGAAGCGGTGCCCGAGACCCGCGAGAAGGGACTGCTGGTCCTGGCGGAGCGGTGTCCCAGGTGGGCCGCCCTGGTGAAGGTCTGGGACCACCTGTCGGAGACCTTGCGCTCCGAGATCGGGGAGTCCCTCCCTCAGAGAGGCTCAGCGCCCAGGACCTACGCCCTGATGAAGGAGGCGCTGGGCCCGGTCGCCGGGTAAGCGGTCGCCGTCTCGCCATTCCGGTCGATCAGCCATCGACCTGCGCCTCCCCGGAGAGGCGCAACCACGGGGCTGTCCCATCTACAGGGGCGGCCCCGCCTGTTGTTCTAACCGATAAGCAAGGAGGCCGACATGCCCAGGAAGAAGAAGCAGGCCAAGACCCTGGGGCTCAGCTTCGACCCGGCCTCTCCGCCCAGCGCGGAGGGACAGGCGTT
>DAOUJA010000072.1:0-3403 GCA_034423175.1 Dehalococcoidia bacterium | reverse complement strand
TCCAACTCGACCTGTTCGTGCCGCATGAGCATGATTACGAATTCAAGGTCATCGTGACCAACCAGACACTGACAGCACGCGCGGTCGTCGAATTCCATGAGGGCCGAGGGGCTAGTGCCACCGCCGTTCCGAAAGTGCGTGTGGATGGCCGGTGTGAAGATGTCATCTTCTTCGATGGCGTCTTCTTCGAACCTTCATTGACATCGGTCTTCTTCGCGACTTGATCTTCTTCCTCGTCGGGGTCGCACCGCAGGATTGATCGGGGGCCTGTGGCCCATCATCGGTGGTCGGAGGGACCCCACCGATGAGCAAACGCACACGCCGCAAGTGTCGGCATTGCGGGCAGTTTTTCCGCCCCGACCCCCGAAACATCCGCCACCAGCGCTACTGCTCGGCACTGGCGTGCCGGCGTGCGAGCAAGGCGGCGAGCCAGCGGCGCTGGCTGGCCAAAGAGGCCAACCGGGACTACTTCCGCGGCCCCGAGCACGTGGCTCGGGTGCGTGCCTGGCGCGCCGCCCATCCAGGCTATGCCCGAAAGAGCTCTTCTCAGCGCCAGGCGTTACAAGAACACTCACCCGCGCAACCTGTTGATATGCATGAGCAATCAGATGTC
The DNA here is from genome assembly GCA_034423175.1 of Dehalococcoidia bacterium. Taxonomy (GTDB): domain Bacteria; phylum Chloroflexota; class Dehalococcoidia; order Lucifugimonadales; family Australimonadaceae; genus Bin16. Next base: position 2,790 of record DAOUJA010000072.1, on the reverse strand, counting down.
TTGAGTGCGTCCCCGTTACAAGACATCTTCCGGGCCCAATCCCTCGTCCTCACAGGATTAATCGCCCATCTCACCGGCGCCGCGTTACAAGAAGACATCGCGCTCACCTCGCGCCGGCTCCAACAATTGGCCCTCGACATCGTCGCCGGAGACCCCGATGGTCGAGAAACGATTGCTGTGCCCCCAGCGTCGGCGCCGCACCCCGACGCAGTTCAGTTGGCTCGACCACCGCCTGGTGCGTGAACGACGTCTCCAGCACTGTCCCGTCGAGGCCTGGGCGCTGTACCTGTTCCTCGTCACCGTCGCCGACGCACGGGGATTGAGCTACTACTCCGACGCCTCGCTCACCGCGCGCCTGCCGCTCGACCACCGCGCGCTCCTCGATGCCCGCCAAGCCCTCATCGGCGCCGACCTCGTCGCCTTCGAGTCCCCGCTGTACCAGGTGCTCTCCCTCGACGTGCACGCGCCCGCCGAGCCACCACCTCAGCGCAGCGCCGCCCCCCGACGCCTCAGCGAGGTCTTGGAACAACTGCGGAGAACGACATGATCGATTACGCCACCTACCAACGGGTCCAGCATCTGCACCGCGTCGAGCAGCTCACCGTCGCCCAGATCGCCCACGCCGTCTCGCTCGACGCCCGTACCGTGCGTCGTTGGCTCGACGAACCCCAGTTCCGGCCCCGAATCACCCCGGCGCGGCCAAGCAAGCTCGACCCGTTCAAGGGCTATATCCGCCGCCTCCTCGAACACCACCCCTACAGTGGCGCGCAGGTCTTGAACCGCCTGCGCGAGGTCGGCTACGACGGCGGCGCCACCATCGTGAAGGACTACCTCCAGCGGGTGCGTCCGACACGCGCTCCTGCGTTCCTGACCCTGCACTTCGCCGCCGGCGAGACCGCCCAGGTCGACTGGGGGCACTACGGCAGCGTCAATGTCGGCAACACCCGGCGACGGCTGAGCTTCTTCGTGATGGTGCTGTGCTACAGCCGCTTGATGTACCTCGAGTTCACCGTCTCCCAAACCATGGAGCACTTCCTCGGCTGCCACCTCAACGCCTTCGCCTACTTCGGCGCGCGGGTGCCCGCCCGGATCATGACCGACAACCTCAAATCCGCCGTGCTCCAGCGCCTGTGCGGACAAGCCCCGGTGTTCAACCCCCGCTACGCCGACTTCGCCCGCCATCACCGCTTCGAGATCGCCCCGTGCAATGTCGGCGCCGGTCACGAGAAGGGCCGCGTCGAAGCCGGCGTCGGCTACGTCAAGAAAAACCTCCTCGCCGGCCTCGAAATCGCCGACTTCAGCCACCTCAATCCGACCGCCCGCGAGTGGCTCGACACCGTCGCCAACGTGCGCATCCACGGCGAGACCCGCAAACGGCCCGTCGAGCTGTTCGCCCTCGAACGCGAGCAGCTGCGCCCGATGCCCGAACTCCTCTACGACATCGGCGCCGTGCACACCGTGCGCGCCTCGAACCGCTTCCGCGTCACCTTCGACACCAATCGCTATTCCGTGCCCGCCGAGTACGCCTCCCAGCGCCTGACCCTGAAGAGCTACCCCGAGCGGCTGTGCATCTACCACGAGGACCGCCTCGTCGCCCGGCACCTGCGCAGCTACGAGCGCCACCGCGACTTCGAGCATCCCGACCATCCCCGCGCCCTGCTCGAACAGCGCCGCAAGGCCTCCACCCAGCGCCTGCTCCAGCGCTTCGTCTCGCTCACCCCCCGCGCCGACGAGTACTACCGCGAACTCGAACAGCGCCGGCTCAACCCCATCCATCACGTGCGCAAAATCGTCGCGCTCAGCGAAATCTACGGCACCGAGGCCACCGCCCGCGCGCTCGACGACGCCTTCGAATACGGCGCGTTCTCCTGCGACTACATCACCAATCTCCTCGAAGCCCGCGCCCGTACGCCCCCCGAGACCTCGGCGTTGCACCTGACCCGGCGCAGCGACCTGCTCGACCTCGAACTCCCAAAGCCCGACCTCTCGCTCTACGAAGCGAGCTCGCGCAGCGAGCACAATCACCTCTGCGGAGACTCCACCGATGACGCGCCGTAAACCCGCTCACGACCTCGACGCCTTCCATGCCCATCTCGACGCCCTCAAGCTCTCCTTCGTCCGCGAGCATTACGCCGACGTCGTACGACGCGCCGCCGAGCAGCAATGCGACCACCTCAGCGTGCTCGAACGACTCATCGAGGGCGAGGCCCACTTGCGACGCGACCGCTCCATCCAGCGACGCATCCGCCTCGCACGATTCCCCGTGAAGAAAACCCTCGATTCGTTCGACTGGTCCTGGCCGAAGAAGATCAACCGTCTCCAGGTCCAGAACCTCTTCCGACTGCGCTTCCTCGACGACGCCAGCAACGTCGTGCTCGTTGGCGGTGTCGGGTTGGGAAAATCACACTTGGTCACCGCTCTGGGGCTGCGCGCGTGCGAGTGCGGACACTCCGTGCTGTTCACCAGCGCCATCGACGCCATCAATACCCTCGCCGCCGCCAAGGCCGCCGGGCAGCTCAAACGCGACCTCGCGCGCTACCTCCGACCAAGATTGCTGATCCTCGACGAACTCGGATATCTCCCCATCGACAAGACCGGCGCCGACCTGCTGTTCCAGATCATCAGCCAGCGATACGAACGCGGCTCCATCGCGATCACCACCAATCGCGCCTACAAGCACTGGCCCGAGATCTTCAACCACGACGCCACACTGACCTCGGCCGTCCTCGACCGGCTGCTCCACCATGCCGAGACAGTCACCCTTGAAGGAAAGAGCTTCCGAATGAAGGA